>CAZZBZ010000007.1:0-12850 GCA_964653025.1 uncultured Verrucomicrobiota bacterium | reverse complement strand
CAGGAACCCAACCGCCCGATGGGTTCGTTCATCTTCATGGGGCCGACCGGCGTGGGAAAGACCGAGCTGGCCCGCGCCGTGGCCGAGTTCCTTTTCGACGACGAGAATGCGATGGCGCGCATCGATATGTCGGAATACGGGGAGAAGCATTCGGTCGCCCGGCTCATCGGCGCGCCCCCCGGCTACGTCGGCTACGAGGAGGGCGGCCAGCTCACCGAGGCGGTGCGGCGGCGCCCCTACTCGGTGGTCCTCTTCGACGAGATCGAGAAGGCGCACCCCGAGGTCTTCAACGCGCTGCTCCAGCTTCTCGACGACGGCCGCCTCACGGACGGGCAGGGGAGGACCGTGGACTTCCGCAACACCCTCGTGGTGATGACCTCAAACATCGGCAGCCCGATCATCCAGGAGTTCTTCACGGGCCAGGGCGGGGCGAAGGCCGCCTCCGATGCGGAAAGTCCCGCGTACAAGGCGATGGAGGAGCGGGTCCTCGGGGAACTGCGGCAACACTTCCGCCCGGAGTTCCTCAACCGTCTTGATGAGATCGTCGTCTTTCGCTCCCTGCTGGAGGCGGAAATCGGGAAGATTGTGGATATCCAGATCGAGCGGCTGAAGAAGCGTCTTGTGGCGCAGCACCTCGAACTCGAGTTCGAGCCTGCGGCGCGCGACCTGCTGGCGAAGGAGGGCTTCGATCCTGTCTTCGGCGCGCGCCCGCTCAAGCGCGCGATCCAGCGCGAGGTGCTCGACAAGCTTTCTCTCGACCTCCTCGACGGGAGGTTCAAAGAGGGCGACCGCCTTGTCGCGAAGGCAAAGGGCGGCACCCTCGAGTTCGCGAAGGCGAAGTAGCGGTTTTCGGCTTTCGCGGGGACAGGGGTTGTGGTTTCCTTGGCGGCCGAATGGCCAGCAACCACCCCACCGCGATCATTGATTCGCGTGCCGAGATCCATGAAACGGCCTGCATCGGTCCCTTCACGGTGATCGAGGAAGGCGTCGTGGTTGGCCCCCGGTGTCGGATCGGGCCGCACTGTCACCTCATCGGCGAGACCGTGCTTGCGGAGGATAACCGCCTTCATGCCGGCGTGGTCCTCGGGGATTCGCCCCAGGACCTTTCGTATCGCGACGCGCCCACGGGGCTTCGCGTCGGTCGGGGCAACACCTTTCGCGAGCACGTGACCGTCCACCGCGGAGCCAAGGAGGGCACGTTCACCGAGATTGGGGACGACAACTACCTGATGGCGAACTGCCACGTGCCTCACAACTGCCGCATCGGAAACCATGTGATCATTGCCAATGGGGTTCTCATGGGGGGCTATGCGGAGATCGAGGACCACGCCTTTCTCGGGGGCGGGGCCGTGGTCCACCAGTTCTGCAGGGTCGGCACCCTCGCGATCCTCCGTGGCCTTGCGCGAATCAGCAAGGACGTGCCCCCCTACTGCATGGCGGTGGAGAATAACGAGTTGGTGGGGCTGAACACGATTGGCATGAAGCGCGCCGGGTTTTCCGTGGAGCAGCGCACGGCGCTCAAGAAGGCCTATGCCGCCCTTTTCCTTTCCGACCAGAATCTTTCCCAGGCCATGGAGAGTCTCGAACAGGCGCCCCAGACCGTGGAGGTGGGGCAACTCGTTCGTTTTCTCCGCGAGTCCCGCCGCGGATCCTGTCGCGCCCGCCTCAAACCCTCGATCGAGATGGACGAGTGATCAGCGCTCGACGGTCCGGGGCCACCGCGCCTCAGCGGGCTTTGATGCGCTGGAGGCAGGACTCGAGTCGTACCCTCCATCCGGCCATGGCCGCGACGTCGGTTGCGGCGCCGGAAAAGGCCGCGGCATCCGCGGCTTCAAACAGCGCACGGATGTCCCCCGACAGTTCCGGCTCATTGCCAAGGAAGGGTTCCGCATCGTCGAGAACGAGGCTGGCCGCGTTGAGGTGAAAACGGGCGGCGAGTTGCTCGCGAAGGGCACGGCTGGCCGCCGCAAAGAACGAAGGGGAGTCGCCGCTTTTCTGTGCCGCATCCATCTCCAAAAGAGCCTGTCGGACAGCGCGTGAGGCCGCCAACCGTCGAAGTTGGAGAGGGTCTTTCCGTCGCTTTTGCATCGCACGGAACGCCCCGCGCCCGAGAAATAACGCGAACGGGGGGAATAGGAGGGCCATCCAGAAGGCGGGCCTCTGGGCCAGGATGACCAGCCTGCCCGCGGCCTTCCGCGTCCAGGAGTTGGCTCCCGCGAGGGCCCGCTCCTCTTCGCTCGGGAGCGGGGTGAGCGATGGCGTGGGGGCGTTCGACCCCGCGGCGACGACCGATGGTGCAGACGGCAGCACCTTGAGGGGAAGAGCGGGCAGGGTGAGCGTCGCATAGCGTTTCGCCTCGGGATCGAAGTAACTCCAGAGAAGCGACGGGATCGCGGTGACCGTGGCGTCGAGGGGAATCAGCACCTGCTCGAAGTGCTTCTGGGCCGCATCGGCGGATTGGCCGGCAGGGAGCGGGCGTGCGCTGGGAGGATAAGTCTTCCACGAGGGCGAATCCGCGAGCCGTGGAGGTTGGAGTCGGTCGAGGTTGCCGCTTCCGCGAACGGCGACCTGGAAGGTGATCGGGTCGCCCGCGGTCACCTGACGGGGATTGGCCTCGGAGGAAAGCTCGAACCGTCCGACCGCTCCGCTGAAAGAGTCGGGGCGACCCTCCGTTGGGAGCGGGAGGATCCGCAGGGCGGTCGGCTTGGTGGCCAGCGTGGCGGTCTTCGCCTCGACTCCCCCGAAGAACTCGTCGAAGAATCCTCCCCCAAACATGTCGCGCGTTCGGTTGCGGCTGGCTTGGAGAACGACCACCTGGACCTGGCCGCCCAGGGGGAACTCTCCTGACTTTACGGCCGTGATGGTGGTGTTCCAGGTGAGCACGTTGTAGCCCACGCCGTTGATATTCTCGGTGGTCTGCGCCGCCTGCTGGGGGATCGCCGCGATGGTGAAAGCGTCTCCCTCGAGCGCCGGCACGCTGACCTGGCGGACCTTGAGGTTCGGGTGGAGGAAGAGACGAGCCTGCACGGGCAAGACCTCCCCGACAAAACCCTCGTGGTGCGGGAGGACGACCTGGAACATCGCGGCGCCGGCGTTCTGCGTTTCACCCACTGACGGTTCGGAGGCGGGTGAAGCGACGGCTTGACCGGGTGCCGCTATCGCGGGTGGAGGAGTGGCGGCGGTGACTTTGAGGCGGAGAGGGGAGGTGCGGAGCGTTTCCTTGCCCGCCTGCATGGCGATGCCGGGAATGGTGAACTCTCCGGCCCTCAGCGGGATGAGTTCGAGGGTGTAGGAGACACTCGAGGACATGGCCCCGTTGATGAACTGGAAATTCGAGGATTGGCGCGTGGAACCGTATTGGAGCCCGTCGACAGCCGGGACCTGCGGGGGAGAGAGTGAGGAAACTCCCTGCACGGCCACGGTGAGGTGGGCCGCGGAACCCAGGGGGATTTCCGCGGCATCCAGCGTGGCGGTGGCGATCGCGGCGAGAGTGCTGGTTGCGCAAGCCAGACCCGTGGCCAGCGTCGCCGCAAGAAGAGCTTTTTGCAGAATACCTTCCACTGTCATGGCCATCCTACAGCGATTCATGATTTTGAGGGGAGCACACGCGGCTCGCGTGTGCTGTTGGGTGGCCCGCCCAACAGTCTCCCTCGGAAAATCGGCGAGCCGCCGATTTTGAACACGCGGGCCGCGTGTGCTCCCCCAAAGGGAATACGACGTGGCGCTCATCTCACCAATCTCGTTTCGTGGGTTCATCCTTGGAGGGACCGCGGCCCATGCGGTTCACGGAAAGGGGCATCTTGCGTTCATCCCCCCTGAGCGCGTCAAGCAACGCCTTGGCCTCCTCGGGGGTCATCTGTCCGGGCTGGGTGGCCGCGGTTTGGGGGTCCCGTCCATCGCCCTTCTCCGGTTTTTTGGGAGAGGAAGGTTGTGGCTTCGGATCTTTCCCGTCGTTCTGGGGCTGGGGCTTTGGCGCGCCATCCTTGTTCCGGTTGGCATCCTCTCGGTCCTTCCCCTCCTTGCCCTGGTCTTGGGAGGAGGGTTGCGGCTTCTGCTGCGATGAGGCGGAGTCCTGACCGGAGGAGGACGGGTCCTGTTTCTGCTGCGAGTCCTTTGGCTCCTCTTTCTGTGGGTCTTTCGAAGGGTCCTTCTTCTCCTGCTGCTTCTTCAGTTCATCGAGTTTTTTCTTCACAAACTCGCGGTTGAACTTCGCATCGACATCGTCGCGCTTCATCTTGAGCGATTGTTCCCAAGCCTTGAGGGCGTTCTCCCATGCCTGAATGGTCTGGTCCGGGTTCGTCTTCTCGGTGGCCTGCCCCGTGCGGTAGAGGGAGTTTCCGAGGTTGTAGAGGGCCTTCGGAGCCAACTCGGGAGTTTTGGCAGTGGTCGCGGCCTTGAAAAACGCCTCTGCCGCGGGCGCGAATTCACCGGATCGGTATGAGGCGGCACCGAGGTTGAACTGCACTTCCGGACTCTTGGGTTCGGATTTTGCCGCCTTCTGGTATTCCGCAAGGGCATCCTGGAAGCGGCCCTCTTTATAGGCGTTTTCCGCGCTCCAGAGCGCCGCATGGGCGGAGGAGGCGGCGAACCCGGCGACGGCCAGCGTGGCGGCGGTGAGCGCGCGGGCCGTCTCTTTGGGGCGGCCCGGAGCGTGGCGTCGGTCGCCAAGGAGCCACTCGGCCGCGAGGAGAAGGAGGCCGAGTCCGAGTATCCACGGGAAGCGCTCGATGGGGATACGGCTCGTGCGCGAGAGGAGTTCCGCGCGTGGGAGGGAGGCGAGTCCTCGCTGATAAACCGTGAGCAGGCCCGCGCCCTGCGGGCCGAGGGGCTGGTAGATTCCACCCGTGATCGAGGCGATCTCCGTGAGGATCTTTTCGTCGAGGCGTGATTTTACGACGCGCCCTTCCGGGTCCTTCACGAAGGCGGCAGGGTCGGTGGGGGACGGGATGATCTCGCCCGAAGTGGTGCCGACCCCCACCGTGAAGATTCGCAGGCCCTCCTTGGCCGCATCCCTCGCTGCGGCGAGGGCGCCCTGTTCGAGGTCCTCGCCGTCCGTGAGGAGGACGAGGATCTTCTGGCCGGTGGCACCCGCCTTGAGGGCTTCCATCGCCTCGCGGATTGCGGAGGCCAGGTCGGTGCCGCCCTTGGGAATCACGTTCGTGTCGAGGGTGTCGAGGCTGAGGCGGAAGGCGTCGTGGTCGAGGGTGAGGGGACACTGGAGGAAAGCGGTGCCCGCGAAAGCGATGAGCCCGACGCGGTCGCCTTCCAGCCGATCGAGCAGGTCGAGGACCGCGAGTTTCGCGCGATCGAGGCGGTCGGGGCGTACATCCTGGGCGAGCATGCTCTTCGAGGTGTCCACGGCGAAGAGAAGGTCCACCCCGCGTCGTTTCACCTCTTCCTCGTGCCAACCCCATTGGGGGCGCGCGAATGCGAGGAGGAGCGTGGCGATCCCGGCGACAAGGAGTGTGCGCTTCACAGTGCGCCGTCCTTGCGAAACGGAAGCGGCGAGCTTCCCAAGCAGGCGGTCCGACGCGAACGAGGCAAGGGCGGCGCGGCGGGCCCGCTCGAACCGGGCAAGGATCCACCCGACCAGCGGCAGGGCAGCGAGCGCGAGAAGGAGAAAAACGGGATGGGCAAATCGCATGGCGGGTCAGGGGAGGGAGCGGAAGCGGGTGTTGGCGAGGCCGATCTCGAACGCGAGCACGGCGAGG
This sequence comes from uncultured Verrucomicrobiota bacterium, assembly GCA_964653025.1. Taxonomy (GTDB): domain Bacteria; phylum Verrucomicrobiota; class Verrucomicrobiia; order JABWAM01; family JABWAM01; genus JABWAM01. The sequence continues at coordinate 7,139 of CAZZBZ010000007.1, read as the reverse complement.
CTCGCCGCGAGGGGCCATCCGAAGAGTTCCTCGTAGCGGTCGAACTTCTTGAGCGTGGCGGTGGTCTTCTCCATGCGGTCGATCTGGGTGTAGATCGCGTGCAGGCTGGTCGTGTCCGTCGCGCGGTCGAAGCGTCCCCCGGTCAGGTCGGCGATCTTGCGAAGCGCCTCCTCGTCCACGTCCACGCGGGCCATCACAAGGCGGGTGTTGCCGAACATGTCACGGGCCGGCATCGGGGCCTCGCCGCGGGTGCCGGCGGCGATGGTATAGACCTTCACGCCGAGGGCGCGGGCCGCCTCGGCCGCGGCCATGGGGGAAACCTGGCCCGCGTTGTTGATGCCATCGGTGAGAAGGATCACGACTTTCGACTTTGCGGGCTGGGCACGGAGGTGGTTCACCGAGTTGGCAAGTGCCGAGCCGATGGCCGTGCCGTCCTCGATGAGCCCGATCCGCAGGCGCGCGAGGTTCTGCTGCAGCCACGCGTGGTCGAGGGTGAGCGGGCTCACGAGGTAGGGGCGTCCCGCGAAGGCGATCAAGGCGATCCGATCGTTGGGACGCGCCTCGATGAAACGGGCGACCACCTTCTTGACGACCTCGACGCGGCTGACCGGCTGCCCACCGAGCTTGAAATCGAGGGCTTCCATCGAGCCCGAGACATCCACGGCGAGGACAAGGTCGATCCCGCTCGCGTCGACCGGGGCGTTGCCGTGGCCGACCTGTGGGCGGGCGAGAGCGATGATCCCGAGCGCGAGAACGAGGAGGCGCAGGCTCGAGAGCCAGGCTCCCGCACGGGAGCGCGCCGTGCGCCCGACCTGCCGTGCCAGCGCGGTACCCGGGTACTGGAGCGCCGGGGTGTGGCCGCGTCGCCCGCGCCAGAGCGCGAGGAACGGGAGGAGCGCCAGTAGGGCGAGCATCTCGGGGTGGAGGAAGCGCATGAAAGTGAGCAGTGGGCGGAGAGCAGGGGTCAGGTTCGGGTACGGAAGCCACGGATGAAACACGGATGGCAGATGATGAGCGGCAGGTCCGCTGACACGGACCTGCCGCAAGTCAGTTCATAAAGGAAAGCTCGCTCTTTTCGCGGAGACGTGCCGATTCCGTGTGGCGGAATCGGCGCATTCTTCATCCGTGGATATCCGTGTTTCATCGGTGGCTCATTTTGTCGTTTGGGACGCAATGGATGCCGCCTGCGGCATCGTGGCCTCCACGAAGGCGCGGGCGCTGCCCGAGAGATCGCGCATCGCGGGTTCGTCGAGCGACCAACGGGCGAACTTGGCAAGGTCGCAGCTCTGGAGGAACGCGCGGAGCGGATCCCGGTGCGGGAGGAGCGGGGATGCCTTGTCGGCGAGGTGTTCCCCGATGAATTCCTCGGTGGTCCGGTGCGCCGCACGGAGCGAGAAACGGTCCTCGATGTAGTTGCGCACGGCTTCGGACACCGCGATACCAAACTCCCGGGGTTTATGTTCGGGAATCAGCGCCTCGGCGTCTCGGAGCCGGGCCAGGGCTACCTCGTGGGGCAGCAGGGGCGCGACCGGTTTGGGCCGCCGCCAGCGGCGGACGAGGGCAACGAGGATCGCGACCAGGGCGAGCGCGACGACCGGGTAAAGGAACCACTGCCACGGGGTCGGCACGGCGACCACTCCGCGGATGTCGCGGATGTCGTCCATGACCGCGGTGGTATTGGTGGTCGCCGCGGCCACGGTCTGTACGAGGAGTACCCAGCCCATGGCAAGACCTCCCCTGTAATCTGTCCAGCCCGGACGCAGCCGCCGGCACGGCGGCCCTCCATGGCAAGGCTTCTTCCGCGGGTGGAGGGCCCGCGTGTCGCGGGCCGTCGGAGGTAAGTCCTTCATCGGCGGCGGGACCGTTTCTTAAAAAAACGGGTGAGGGGAGCGATGTAGGACTGGCCGGCCTGGAGTTCGAGGGAATCCACGCCCGCCTGGCGCAACGTGGTGCGCATCGCGGCAAGCCTTCCCTCGGCGAGTTCGCTGAACCTCAGGCGCGTGTCGCGGTGGCTGGTCTCGATGAGGCACTGCTCGCCGGTCTCGGGATCTTCCACGGCGAGGAGGCCAAGGGCGGGAAGGGCCTGCTCCCGGCGATCCATCACGTGGACGCCGACAAGGTCGTGGCGGCGTGCCGCGAGACGGAGCGAGGTCTCGAACCCGGCGTCCTGGAAGTCGGAGACGAGGAACATCACCGCCCGGCGGCTCATCACCCGGACCGCGAAATCGAGCGCCGTTCGGATCGAGGTGCCCCGCCCCTCGGGTTCGTGGAAGAGGATGTCACGGATCGCGCGGAGAACGTGCGAGCGCCCCTTGCGCGGTGGGATGAAGAGTTCGACGCGGTCCGTGAAGAGGATGACGCCCACCTTGTCGTTGTTCCGTATGGCCGAGAAGGCGAGGACGCTCCCGATTTCTGCGGCGAGCTCGCGCTTGCTCTGGGTCGTCGAGCCAAAGTCGTTGGATGCGCTCACATCCACGAGGAGCAGGATCGTGAGCTCCCGCTCCTCGGTGAACTTCTTCACGAAGGGGCGCCCCGTGCGGGCCGTCACGTTCCAGTCGATGGAGCGCACCTCATCCCCCGGTGTGTACTCGCGGACCTCCTCGAAGTTCATTCCCCGTCCCTTGAAAACGGAGTGGTATTGTCCCGCAAGCGCGTCGGTGACGAGCCGACGGGTGCGGATCTCCACGTGCCGCACCTTGCGGAGGATCTCGCGGGTGAGTTCCGGGTTCATCAGAACTCGGGGTGCTGGCGCAGGTAGACCGGTGCGGAGAGTTCCTCCCACCAGGCTTGCCGCGGGTGCTGGGTTGCCGGGGGTTGGCGCAGCCAGCGCAGGGGGCGGACACGCGGGCGGGAATGTCCGGTTCGGGGTGTCCCGAGATCGCCGTAGCGGTGTTTCATCTGGAGGATTCCGTGCAGGTGCTTGAGGGATAGGAGTTTCATGGGAGTTGGGGGTGATGGGTGGATGGGGTGGTCGGCACTGGTCTTCAAGGAACGGGAACGGCATCGAGGATCCGACGGATGATGTCTTCGCTCGTAAGGTTCTCCGCCTCGGCCTCGTAGCTGACGATCACGCGGTGGCGGAGCACTTCGGGAGCGATGGACTTTACGTCTTGCGGGGTCACGTAACCGCGCCCTTGGAGAAAGGCCCATGCCTTCGAGGCGAGGGTGAGGTTGATCGTGGCGCGCGGGGAGGCGCCGAACTGGATGTAGCCCTCGAGGTTGAGTTGGTGCGCCTTTGGGTCGCGCGTGGCGAGGACGAGTTCGACAATGTAGTCCTTCACCTTGTCGTCCACGTAGATCCCGTCCACCGCCTGTCTGGAGGCGAGGATATGCTCCGTGTCGAGGATGCGGTTCACGCCGAGGGCGGGGGTGGTGGTCGCCATGCGGTCGAGGATCGCCCGCTCTTCGATGCGGGTGGGGTAGTCGATCTTCAGCTTGAGCATGAAGCGGTCCATCTGGGCCTCGGGGAGGGGATAGGTGCCCTCCTGCTCGATGGGGTTCTGCGTGGCGAGAACGAGGAACGGATCTGGGAGCGGGAGAGTCTCCTCGCCGAGGGTGACCTGGCGCTCCTGCATCGCCTCAAGAAGGGCGCTCTGGACCTTGGCGGGCGCGCGGTTGATCTCGTCGGCAAGCACGAGGTTTGCGAACACCGGCCCGCGCTTCTGGGTGAAGGTCCCTTCGCGCGGGTTGTAGACCAGGGTGCCGACGATGTCGGCGGGGAGCATGTCGGGAGTGAACTGGATGCGCTGGAACTTCGCGTTGATCGCGCCGGCGAGAGTCTTGAGGGACAGTGTCTTGGCGAGGCCGGGGACGCCCTCGAGAAGGATATGCCCGTTGGCGATGAGGCCGACGAGGAGCCGATCGACAAGGTACTTCTGGCCGATGATCACGCGCCCGATTTCCTGCTGCAGCAGGGGGACCCAGGAGGCGGTGCGCTGGACGTGTTCGTTGATGGCTTGAATGCTGGGGTTCATTTTTTTTTGTGGGAGAAATGAGGGAAGTTGGTCTCTGCCTTGAAGACACGGTAGCGGACCGGCCTTAAACGGCCGTTAAAACGGCGTTAAAACTCTTTAAGCGATCAGGGTGCCCCGGAATGGCTTGAACTCCGCGCCTGTGCGCCGTTGAATCGCCCCCTATGAAGATTGTCCTCGCATACTCGGGCGGGCTCGACACCTCGGTGCTGCTCTCGTGGATCAAGGAAACCTACGGGGCGACCATGATCGCCTTCTGTGCCGATATCGGGCAGGAGGACGAGCTCCGCGGTCTGAAGTCGAAGGCCCTTAAGACGGGGGCCTCGAAGCTCTACGTGGACGATCTGTGTGAGGAGTTTGCCCGCGACTTCATCTTCCCCATGATCCAGGCGGGGGCGATCTACGAGGGCCAGTACTTCCTTGGCACCTCGATCGCGCGGCCCCTCATCGCGAAGCGGATGGTCGAGATTGCGAAGAAGGAGAAGGCCGACGCCATCGCCCACGGCGCGACCGGCAAGGGCAACGATCAGGTCCGCTTCGAACTCACCGCAGCCGCCCTCGCCCCCGATCTCAAGGTAATCGCGCCGTGGCGGGACGCCGCCTTCCGCAAGCAGTTCCCGGGACGGGCTCAGATGATTGATTACTGCCGGAAGCACGGCATCCCCGTGGAGGCTACTTCCAAGAAGCCGTACTCGAGCGACCGGAACCTTCTCCATATCAGCTTTGAGGCCGGCATTCTCGAGGATCCGTGGATGGACGTCTCCACGCGAGAGCACCGGGGGATGTACAAACTTTCCGTGTCGCCCGAGCAGGCGCCGAACCAGCCCGAGTACGTCACCCTCGATTTTGTGAAGGGGATCTGTGTCGCGGTGAACGGGCGGAAGCTTTCGCCCGCGAACGTGATGCGAGCCCTCAACCGCCTCGGCGGCAAGCACGGGGTGGGGCGGGTAGACCTCGTCGAGAATCGCTTTGTCGGGATGAAGAGCCGTGGCGTTTACGAGACGCCCGGCGGCGCGATCCTCCATTTCGCGCACCGCCAGATCGAGTCGCTCACCATGGACCGGGAGGTCATGCGGCTGCGCGATTCCCTCGTTCCGAAATACAGCGAGCTTGTCTACTACGGTTTTTGGTTCTCACCGGAGCGGGAAGCCCTCCAGGCCCTCGTCGCGGAAAGCCAGAAGAACGTGACGGGCACCGTGAGGCTCAAGCTCTACAAGGGCAACCTCATCACCGCGGGTCGGAAGAGCCGCGTGAGCCTGTACAATCCGCATATCGCGACGATGGAGGACGATCCGACGAAGTCCTACGACCAGGGCGACGCGACCGGCTTCATCCGCCTCAACGCCCTGCGCCTCAAGGTCCACGCCGCCGTCCACCGCCGGCGGAAGCGCTGAGCGCGCTGCCTCCTGCTCCATGAGCTTCACGCGGTGCTGGACGATTTCCTTGTAGAAGCCGCCTTTCGCCGCCGCCTTGCGCCGGGGTGATCAGGTGGTCAGTTCCGCACTTCTCATTTCTCACTTTGAACTGTCGCTGCGGCCGCGGCGGCACGGCGGTAGTCGTTCGGCATCACCTTGACGAACTTCGGGAGGGCCTCCTCCCAGTGGGCGAGGAGGTCCTTCGCGACGGTGCTTCCGGTGAAGGCGGCGTGCTTCTCGAGGAGGGAACGGAGAGTCTTTGCATCGTCGGGTTGGTCAGCCTTCTCGAGGGAGACCATCCCGGGATTGCAGCGCAGCTTGAAGACGCCGTGCGGATCGTAGACGTAGGCGATCCCGCCGCTCATGCCCGCGGCGAAGTTGCGCCCCGTGGAGCCGATGACGACGACGCGTCCGCCGGTCATGTACTCGCAGCCGTGGTCGCCGACGCCCTCGACGACGGCGGAGGCGCCGCTGTTGCGGACGCAGAAGCGCTCACCGACGACGCCGCGGAGGAAGATCTCGCCCGAGGTCGCACCGTAGGCGATCACGTTGCCGGCAAGGATGTTCTCCTCGGGGCGGAACCTCGACTCGCGGGGTGGGTAGGCGATGATGCGGCCGCCGCTGAGGCCCTTGCCGAGGTAGTCGTTCGCGTCGCCCTCGATCTCGAGAGTGACCCCGCGCGCGAGGAAGGCCCCGAAGCTCTGGCCCGCGGAGCCCTTGAAGCGGAAGTGGAGGGTGTCGTCGGGCAGGCCCGCGTTGCCGTACTTGCGGGCGATCGCGCCGGAGAGCATTGCGCCGACGGTGCGGTTGACGTTCTTGATCGGCAGATCCCCCGAGACTTTTTCGCCGCGCTCGAGGGCAGGTTTCGCGAGCAGGCTCAGCTCGTGGTCAAGGGCGTACTCGAGGCCGTGATCCTGGGATTCGACGCAATGGATTGGGGTGCCCTCGGGGACCTGTGGGCGGTGAAGGATGGCGGAGAGATCCAGGTAGCGTGCCTTCCCATGCATGGAGAGGTCGGCAAACTCGAGCAGGTCGGATCGGCCGACCATGTCCTGGAACTTTCGGAAGCCGAGCTGGGCCATGATCTCGCGAATCTCCTCGGCGATGAAGAACATGAAGCGGATTACGTGCTCGGGGGAGCCCGCGAACTTCGCGCGCAGCTCGGGGTCCTGGGTGGCGATCCCGACGGGGCAGGTGTTCAGGTGGCAGACGCGCATCATGACGCAGCCGACAGAGATGAGCGCGCCGGTCGAGAAACCGATCTCCTCCGCGCCGAGGAGCGCGGCGATCGCGACGTCGCGGCCGGTCTTCATCTGGCCGTCCGTCTGGAGGACGACGCGCCCGCGGAGGCGGTTGAGGACGAGGGTTTGCTGGGTCTCTGCGATCCCGATTTCCCAGGGGAGGCCGGCATACTTGATTGAGGTGAGGGGGGAGGCTCCCGTGCCTCCGCTGTCGCCGCTGATGAGGATGTGGTCGGCCTTGGCCTTGGCGACGCCCGCGGCAATGGTGCCAACGCCGACCTCGGAGACGAGTTTCACCGAGATGCGGGCCGTGGCGTTGATATTCTTGAGGTCGTGGATGAGCTGGGCGAGGTCCTCGATCGAGTAGATGTCGTGGTGGGGCGGGGGGGAGATCAGCCCGACGCCCGGGGTCGAGTGGCGGACCTTGGCGATGTAAGCGTCCACCTTGTGGCCGGGGAGCTGGCCGCCCTCGCCGGGCTTGGCGCCCTGGGCCATCTTGATCTGGAGCTCGT
>CAZZBZ010000006.1:0-71185 GCA_964653025.1 uncultured Verrucomicrobiota bacterium | reverse complement strand
ATTCCGTGTGGCGGAATCGGCGCAGTCCTCATCCGTGATTCATCCGTGGCTTCTCACTCCGACGGCCGCGCGCGACGCGGCGAGCTAGTACATCCGGATGTAGGCCTTGCGCTTGAGGGAGGCGATCCAGCGTTTTTGGAGACGCTCGCGATCCTGGCGGATGAGAAGGCCCTCGATCATGTCGCGCGCCTCCTCGAGGGTGGTCACCTTGGCGGTCTTTTTCTCCTCGGCCATGAGGATATAAAAACCGTCCTTGGTCTCGATGACCTTACTGACCTGGCCGGCCTTGAGGGAGAAGGCGGCATCGCGAAGTTCCGCACGAAGCTCCTCGCGAGCGATGAAGCCGAGATCGCCGCCCTGCTTCTTTTCAGCGCCCTCGGAGTAGACGGCGGCGAGGGAGGCGAAGTCGGAACCGGTGGAAAGTTTGAGGAGGATTTCCTGGACGAGGCTGCGGGCACCGACCACCTCGTCGGGGTCGTCGCCCTTCTTGATATAAAGCATGCGGAGCTTGACCTTCTCGCCTTCCTTGAACTCGTCCATGTGCTCCCGGTAGAACTTCTCGATCTTGTAGGGGGAGACGATGATCTCGTTGCTCACCTCGTGCTGCTGCATGTAGCGGACGATAATCTTCTCGCGGACGCGCTCCTTGAAGGTCTCAAGGTTCATCCCGAGGGCCTCGAGGGTGCGAATGAAGACGCTTCGATCACGACCGTACTGCTCGTCGATGATGGACTGGATATCCTCCTCGATGACGTTATCCGGCACCTTGCCGCCCCGCCCGTCGAACTGCTGGATGATGAGGCGACGCTCGATGAGCTGTTCGAGGGCAACCTTGCGCGTCTCGCGGATCTTTTCGGCGAGATCGGGGGAACCGATCGGGTAGGCTTTCGCAAGGGAATCCTCGGTCTGGCCGACCATCCCCTTCACGTCGCTGAAGGTGATGATGTCGTCGTTGACCACGGCGGCCACGCCATCCACCACCTCGGCGGGCGCGGGAGCGATCGCGAGGGCGAAGGCAGCGAACCAAGGAAGAAAGCGCAGCCGTGGCGAAGTCATCGGGGGGCGAGTCTGCCAGAAACGGGGCGTGTCTCAACCCCGAAAGTGGAGGCAAAGAAGAGAGCCATGGTCGAGGGGCAGAGAGAGCCACCGATGAAACACGGATTACAGAAGATAATGTCAGGTCCGCTACACGGACCTGACATGTCTCAGCCGCAGAGCTATTCCCATCCTCCGGTGGAAGTCGCACCGATTCCGTGTGGCGGAATCGGCGCATTGGTGATCCGTGTCCATCCGTGTTTCATCCGTGGCTTCTCGTCGCAGCGGCCGACCGAAAACCAGAGCCACGGGCGATCACCCACGAGCGAGGGCGGGCTCAGTCGGTGGTGGTGACGCCGAGGACCTCCTCGAGCGTGGAGATTCCCTCTCGAGCCTTGAGGAGGCCGGTCATGCGCAGGGTCAGCATCCCCTCCTGGAGGGCGGTCTGCTTGATCTCGGAGGCGGTGGCGCGCTCGATGATGAGCTTCCGAATCGGCTCGGTGGCGGGGATCATCTCGAGGATGGCGCATCGGCCGGCGTAGCCCTTGTTCTTGCAGCGGTCGCAGCCGCGCCCCTTGTAGTAGGTGAACTCGGCTTCCTTCTTGGGGTCGAGGTGGAGCTGCTCCCAAAGCTTTTCGGGAACTTTTTGGGGTTCCTTGCAGTTGGTGCAGATGCGGCGCATGAGGCGCTGGGCGCAGGTGAGGGAAAGGCTCGATGCCGTGAGAAACGGCTCGATATCCATGTCGGTGAGGCGGGTGATCGCGCCGGCCGCATCGTTGGTGTGGAGGGTACTGAGCACCTGGTGGCCGGTAAGGGCGGCCTCCACGCCGATGTGGGCGGTCTCCTGGTCGCGCATTTCCCCGATCATCACGATATCGGGATCCTGGCGGAGAATGGAGCGCAGGGCCGCGGCAAAGGTGAATCCGATGTCGGGCTTCACCTGAACCTGGTTCACCCCGGCAAGCTCGTACTCGATCGGGTCCTCGACGGTGACGATGTTGTACTGGGGCTTGTTGATCTCGGCGAGCGCGGTGTAAAGGGTGCGCGTCTTCCCGGAACCGGTGGGGCCGGTGACGAGGATCATCCCCTGTGGCTCGTCGAGGGCCCCCATGAAGATTTTGAGCGACTGGGGGTCGAGACCAAGGTCGGCGACCGTGCCGCCGAGAGCAGACTTATCGAGGATTCGGCCCACCACTTTCTCCCCGTACTTGGTGGGGAGAAAGGACATGCGAAAATCGATGTCGCGTCCCGCCATCTTGATGCGGATCCGTCCGTCCTGCGGAAGACGCCTCTCGGAGATATCGAGATGCGCCATGATTTTGAGGCGTGAGATGATGGCGCCCTGCATGGACTTCGGGGGCGCGGGGTAATCGAAGAGCACGCCGTCCACGCGGTAGCGAAGTTTGAGAATCTTCTCGTAGCACTCGAGGTGGATATCGCTCGCCTTGTCCTTGACGCAGGAGGCGAACATGAGGTTCGCGATGCGGATGACGGGGGCGGCGCCGGGGTCGTTGGCGGTGACGTCCACCTCCTCCATCGGCTTGTCCTCGGAGATCTCGATATCGATGTTCTCGTCGCGGATAATTTCTTCGATCTGCTGGCTGCCCTGGGCGTCGAGGTTGGAGATCGCGTCGGCGACCATGCGCTCGGTGGCAATGAGGGGAACCACTTCGAGGTGGGTGATCTGCTTCACGTCATCGAGGGCGAGGACGTTGAGGGGGTCGGCCATCGCCACGTAGAGAAGGTTGCCGAGGCGGGCGACGGGGAGGAGTTGGTGATTGCGGGCGAGGTCGCGCGGGACGAGCTCGGCAATCTCGGGAGGAATCTTGACGCGCGCGAGGTTGATGGGGGCGGCACCGAGGGTGCGCCCCATGCTGACCATCATGTCCTGCTCGGTCACATACTGGTGGTCGAGGAGGATCTTGAGGAGGCGACCTCCCTGAGTCTTATGCTGGGACATGGCCTCCTCAAGTTGGGTGGGCTGGAGCACACCGTCCTCGATGAGGGCGTCTGCAATTCTCTCTCCAAAGGGCTTCATGGAAGGGGTGCTAGCCGACGATACGGAAGACGTTCTTGAGCTGGGAGGTCATGTCCTCGGGCGAGGTGACGTACCACTGGACACGCGTCCCCGCAGCGGCCTCAACATGGTGCTTGGCACGGGCATCGAAGGGATTGACGGTGGCCACGAGGAGGGTGCGGCTGACCTGGTCGAAGGGAAGCACGAGGTGGCGGAGGCAGAACCCGCGTTCGAGAAGATTGGCGCGCCCGCTATCGGCCTCACAGATGGCCAGCGGCAGGAAGGGGAGGCGCGTTTTCTCAACGATGAGGCCAAGACTTTTTTCCATGGAGGCGATGCCGCGTTCAGCGAGCATGGCGAGAAGCGAGGGGGCAGGCCTGTCTGGCGGGGCCTCGTTGGCGGCGGCACTGATGGCGGCGAGAACGGTGACGCCGTCCTTCTCGCTGACAAGGCCGTTTTCCTGGAAGAAGCGGAGGAGGGCCTCGTTACCGTCCTCGAACTGCTCGGCCTCCGCGAGAACCTGCTCTGCGGCTTCTGCGGCACCGGCGGTGGATTGGTCGGTGCCGGCGGTCCCCACGGCGGCCATGCTCTGCTCGAGCTCATGGAGGGCGGCCCGGCACTCGGCGTCGTCCGGATAGCGCTGGATGACGCCCTCGTATTCGAGAATGGCGGAGGAGAGTTGGCCGGCGGAAAGGTAGGCGCGAGCGATCTTCTTGGAAGTGGTCACCGACTCGTCGTCGCGGCCAAGGTTGAGGTAGGCCTCCTTGAGAATTTCGAGTGACTGGATATCGCCCGGCTGAGTGCGGGCAACCTCCTCGAACATCTGCACCGTCTGGAGCAGACGCTCATGCTCGACCTGCGATACGCGCGGTTTGGCCATCGGGTAGTTTTTAGAGTAGCCCATCGCTACGGGATGGACAAGGACGGAGGCGACATTCCCGAGACAGGGGCGCATGGCAACCGAACCCTCCGGGTTTGGGGTTGATGCGTCCCTCCGTCCGGCCTCACATTCGAGGGATGGTCCGCAGACTCTCCTCGGCTCTCGCCGCTATCGCAGCCGCCGCCCTTTTCGTGGCGATGGTGGGCGCCTACTACGTACCCTCCTTCGGGGGAACCGACGAGAACGGTTACCTCGTCACCGCAAAACGCCTCGCAACGACCGGGGACGTTCGGAAGCAGTCCTCCGACCCGTATGAGTTTATCAGCGGCAACTGGGTGCTCGTGGACGCGAAACGCAACCTCTACGCCGCGAAGTATCCGATCGGCTATCCATCCCTTTGCGCGGTCGCATGGCGTCTCGGCGGCCCCTCGGCGGCTTTCTGGGTGAACCCACTTCTCTCCGCCCTCGCAGTCATCGGCATCTTTCTCCTTGGCCGCGCGATCGCGGGCGACCTCGCCGGCGCCTTCGCCGCAATCCTCCTGGCCACCAACCCGATGCATGCCTATTTCAGCGTCTCGGCGCTGAGTCACCCCTCCTCCACGTTCTTCTCGCTCTGGGGGATGTATTTTTTCTGGCAATGGGGCGAGAAGGGGGGTGGGTGGCGCGGGATGCTCGGCGCGGCGGCCATGGCCTGGGCTGTCAGTGCCCGTTATACGGAAGCCCTCCTCGCGTTACCGGCGGCCGCGATCGTCGCCACGCGCCTCATCCGCCTCTGGCGGGACCGCGGCGAGAACCCGCCATCGAGGGTGTTGTTTCCCTTTGTACGAGACCTCGTGCTGATCCTGGTCGCCGCCCTCCTCTCCTTCGCCCCGCTGCTCTGGCAACACACCGTCGCCTTCGGAGGACCGCTCAAGACAGGGTATGCGCTGTGCGGCGAGGCCACGGGTTTCAGCCAGAAATGGTTCTTGAAGAACTGGCCGCTGATGCTGGCGCGGATGGACTTTCCCGGGCTTTACCTGCTCTTCCCGCTCGGGCTGGCTGGCATGGCCTGGTACCTCGTCCACGAGTTCCGCCGGGGGCTCTTCCTCGCGCTCTGGATCCTGCCCACGCTGCTCCTTTACACCGCCTACTACTGGGCTCCCGCCGGGGAGGGCCCCTCCTATATCCGATTTTTCGTGAGCATCTTCCCCCCGCTCATCATCGCCGGCATGGGATTGCTCTGCCACGCACAACCCCTCCGCCCCGCCTGGGTCGCCATCTCCGGGCTCCTCGTCTTCTTCATCGCGTGGGTCAACCAGGGCATCGCGACCGAGCGCCTCATGCCCATGCTCGAACGCAACACCTTCTCCGCCAACGCCACCGACCTCCTCCGTAGAAAACTCCCCGAAAGCGCCGTCATCCTCTCGGACGAGGGGTCTCTACAGTTCATCGAGTTTGCGGGTAACCACACCCTTTATGGACAGGGGATGTTCGACCGCGCCACCATCCAGCGCTGGACGAAGGTGCTGGAAAACGGCGAGCCCCATCCCTTTCACCGCGAGAAGGCGCTCGCCATCAAGAAGATGCTCGAGGGCAAGCGCGAACCCGAACTCGCCGAGATCCAGCGCAGCCTCATCGCCAAACACCTCGATGCTGGCCGACGCGTTGCGATGTTCGGCAACCAGGCGGTCGCGCGCGCGTGGAAGGCCCGCCTCGGCCCCCGCTTCGACTTCCTTCCCGTCGGGGAGTGCCTGCAGCCCGCCTTCCGCCCCGAGGGCGAAATTCGCTCCACCGTCTGGACGCTCACTGAAATCGCCTTCGTAAAACCCGGCACTGCCACCCCCGCTCCCTCCCGCGGGCTGACGCTCGAACAGATCCAGGAACGCATCGAGCAGGTCCGCTACCGCCTCAACCTCGTCCGCGAGGAACACGAACAGAAGTACCCCGGTGCCCAGCAAAGCCGCGACCGCATCACGGCCATGGAACGCGAACTCGGCGAACTGAACGGGCAACAGGGTCGCCTCATGGCGACCCGCAGGACCGTTCTCCCTCTCCCCCCGCCACTCCCCGCGACGAACCCGCCCTCCGCCACGGTCTCCCTTCCGGTGGCCGTCATCTCATCGAACGTCGCCACGCTCGCGATCATCCCATCGGGAATCGTTGTTCGCGTGTCGGGCAATGTCCTCTCGGTCACGGTCAGCAACGCGCCCCCGCAAACCATCATTTCCACCAACGCCCCTTCTGCGGTAAGCTCCCCCCAAGCCTCGCCTCCCGCACCGCCCCCCCACATCCTCCCTCCATGATGTTTGAGTCTCGCCCAACTCCCCGTTTCCTCGCGCAACACGGAGCAAGCCTGCTCACCGCTCACCGCTCACCGCTCACCGCCTTCACTCTCATCGAGCTTTTGGTCGTAGTGGCCATCCTCGGCATCCTCGCGGGCCTGCTCATGCCCTCGCTCTCGAAGGCGCGCTACCGCGCCCAGGCCATGTCGTGCGCCAATAATCTCAAGCAGCTCGGCTACGCGGTCCGGATGTACTGGGATGAGAACGAAAACCAACTCGTCGCCCAGAGCGGACTCCCTTCCCCCGCGTGGAACTCCTCCGGATCCACGCAGTCATGGACCCGGCTCCTCTACCCTTACTTCAAGGATACCGGCATCCTGCAAGACCGTGGCCTCCCGAAGTGGGTCACCCCCGTGGTCCAAGTGGACTACTACCTCAACCTCATCCAGCCCTACAAGGAAGGCGGGGGTGATCCCGGAGTCGGCGGCGGATCGAAGACCGGCGCATTCGTCCTCGACGCCCGCCGCATCAGCAACCCACCCGCGTTCATCCTCATGAGCGAAGATCTCTCCACAGACCGCAACGACCAGGACTTCGATCCCACCAACGAGGTCACTGATCGCACCGGCTTCTCCCATAACGGCTCCACCTACCCGCTTCCCCACAACGGCGCGGCCAACTTCCTCTTCGCCGACGGCCACGTCGCCGCCTTCAACCACTACGAAACCAACCAGATGACCTACTGGTACGACAAGAACGCCGACTGGCAGACCACCCTCCCTTGATTGCTGATTGACTGACAACCGTCCCAAGATCCCCTCCCACTTCCCCCACTGCTTCCCCCTGCTCCCTCCTCGATGAACCCCTTCCATCTTCTCAAAGCGCTGTTCATCTCGATGCGAGAAGGCTTTCGCCACGTCCCCCCCGGCGCGGCGGCCGCGGCTCCACGTTTCAAGACGCAACGAAAACCGCTCCCCCCTTTTCCCATTCAGCTCAAGTGGATGTTGACCCTCCTGTTCTTCGCGGGCGCCGCCGCCTTCATCGCCCTCCGGTGGCAAGAGAGCCAACCTCAAGGCCCCCCCGCATGGTTTCACACCGAGACGCACTCCAGCCCTTCCCTGCCCATCGCACCGCTGAAACTCCTCCGCGAGGCATGCGAGACCGAAGCTGCCAAGACCCGTCTCCCTCTCGCTTCCCTCCGCATGCTGGTCCTTGCCGACACCAACCACCCCTCCGTGACATGGGCCACGGAGCCCGCATGGAACCCGGGCTTCAACTCCATCACAAAAGTGGAACGCCAGTTTCCCCGGCGCCGCGACCAATGGATCGGCTATTACCGCCTCGACGGATCGCCGATGCGCTTCACCCTGCGCAGCAACCCAACCCACACCAACGTGCTCTATATCACGCTGAACCTCGACCAGCCGCTCCCCCCGGGATCCACGCAGTTCGTTTTTCGTGCTTTTGAAACCAATGTTCGGCCACGCCTTCTTCGTGGCGGGTCCCTCGATGTCCCTCTCGGGCGTCTTCCCCGAACCGGCGGCATCGCCGGTGCGGGCGTCGCGCTCCCGACGGGAGCAGAACTCGTGCGCTTCAACCCGCCCGACGGCACCAAAAAGACCGAGGGAAATACCGTCATCGTTTACTGGCTCAGCACCCGTCTCGGCACAAATCCTCCCCCTCTCTCCGTCGAGTTCAAGATGAAGTGAACCACCGCCGCCTGGAAGGCGGCGGTTATTCACTGTCCCTCGATCTCGTCCGGCTGCGGGTAAAAGAGCTTCCTCGCCGCCTCCCCCTCCAGCCGCAGCGAAGGAGTGAAGCGGCTCCCGACAAAGAAGGGAGCTTCCACCGACTCAGGCGCACGGAGCCACCGGCGGTCGTTCGCCCGATAAACAGGCACCATCTCCGTCCGCACCCCGCGCCCTTCGGGGAACAGCGCGAGGACATAGGCGTTGCGGTCGGGGTGCCGTTCCACCAACCGTCGATCTTCCGCCCCTCGGTCGCATGCGAAGATCACCGGACCCGAGAGGCTGGGAAGATTCCGAAAGATCGGGAGCGGATGGCCGATCCAGAAGGAACGCAGGAAGACCACCGCCGGCGCCCGCGCTTCCCCGACAACACCATGCTCCACCGCCCGTCGGGCCGGGATACCGAGTTGATTGAGCCGAAGGAACCTCACCACGGCCTGAGCCGACACGACCATCGCAACCGAGAAAAGCAGGAGCGCGAGACGCCGCCTTGCCACACCCCCGGTCGCCAGGCGAGCCATGCCCCACCCCGTGGCGAGCGCAAGCGCCGGCATGAGCTCGGCGAGGTAGCGCGGCCCCGTCGTCGGAGTGCTCGGGGTGAAGTAGCCCGCGTAGAGGAAGACATGCGCCGCAGGCCACACCAGCAGAGGCCACCCAACATTTCCAACTGCCAACTGCCGACTGCCAATTGATGAAATCCGATTCTTGATACGGAGAACGAGGAGGATTCCCACAAGTCCGAGCAGCGCCGCCGAAAGCCATGCGTTTCCCGTCCACCAGGTCGCCAGTCCTTCCGCGCTGTACCGCAGATTCCCAAGAAATCCAAAAAAATCGTGATCCGTAAAAGTCTGGAAGTAGTGTCCCGTCTCCCCACGCCCCAGTCCTTGCCCAAAGCCGAACCGGTTCCTCGGCCAGTAGTCCGTGAACAGGCTGAGCGTCCACCGCCCTGCCATCTCGTGGTAGTAGAGCGCCAGCGGCACGAACAGCGCCGCAAACCCAACCGCAAAACCCGCGACCCCCATAAAGCCTTGCCGTTTCCGTTCTTCAGTTGGCAATTGGCAGTTGGCAATTGTCGATGCGACGGCCCATGGCACCCACGCGATCCCGAGCGCGAGGGCGTTCACGGGGCGCGAGGCGAAGACCGCCGCGAGAAGCGTTCCCGCTGCCGCCGCCCACCCGCGAGATCCCATCGCCCGCCAGCGTTCCACGGCCACGAGAAACGCGACGGTCAGGAGCAGGGTGAACGCATGCGAGAGGACTGAAAGGCCGTTGGCGACGAAGAAGGGCGAGACCGCAAGAACAAGCGTCCCGAACCACGCGGCGCGTTTCCCTGCAAGGCGCCTGATCCAGATGAAGGTCAGGACCAGCACCAAACCCGACGAGAGCCAAGGAACCCAGAAGGGCGACCCGCCGAACGCAATCGGCAATGCCATGGCGACCGCCGGCAGCGGCGGGTAGTAGGCAAAGGAACAATCCCGGACGATTGCCTGCCACTGCGAGAAAAACTCACGCGGCTCGGGCGTCGGGCGTGCGAGTTGCCCGGCAGCGAAGGTCTCGGCCTGGAAAAGATAAGTTCCGACGTCGGTGTTGTTGACGTCGTACGGCAGGCACTCGCGCCGCGCCCACCACGCGGCGGCCATCCACACCGCCACGAGGATGGCGAGGGGAAACCACACCCCCACGATTCTCCCGCGCTGGGGCGAACCGGGGGTCAACGAAAAAGGGGCGCCAAGCGCCGGGTTACTTTTTCTTCCGCAGCATCGGGAGGCCGGTGCGCGGGTTCTCCATCGTCTCGTACCCCTCGGGGATCGCGTCGAGCGCCCCCTCCTTCACCTCACCGGCGAAGAAGAAGATCCGCTGCTTCCGGTCCCCCCTGAGGACCACCTCGCGGGAGTGAAGGTAATAGGTTTTCTGCGACTTGTTGCTGACAACGCTGAATGCCATGGTGATTCCTCCTTGGGTGCCTCGCCCCGCGGTCCGGGGTCAGGGCTTGTCTTTGTTCCTGGCCGCGACCGCCGCGGCTTCGTCCCACGTGAACGAATCTCGGGTCGCCATCGGCTTCCCGTTCTGCAAAAGAGTCACTTTCCACGCCATCACCCGCCCGAACTTCACCAGGGCGTCGCCCTTGATGTCGGCATACGTCCAGCCGCTAAAATCGGGCGTCTCCTTGTACAGCTTGATGATCTCCTTCCAGGTCTCCTCATTCGTCGCGGGAACCACGCCGCGCGCCTCGATCTTGACCGCGAACTTTGGGATCCCCGTAGAGGGGGCCTTCCAGTGGACCACGAAGCGGATGCCGGTGACCTGCTTCGCGTTGAGCGAAAGGTTCCGCTGAAAGGCCGCCTTCTCCTTGAGATCCCCGACCAACTCGGTCGTCTCGCCGACCGTGTCGATCAACTCGTGATGGACCTTCATCACCTCCCAGTCGGAGCTGATCTCGGCGCGACAGGGGCGAGCCAGCGCGAAAAGCGCGATCAATGCCAGGGCAATGCGCACGGCCAAGGCTTATGCCTCCCCTGCCTCTCCCATGCAAGCCGGAAGCACACTCAACCGAAAAGGTTGCCCATGCGTTTGCCGAGGACGCGGTTGGCTATGTAGAAGGCGAGGAAAAGGAGGAGCATCCCGAGCACGCCAAGCGCGCTCGCCACCGCGCCCGCCCCCGGCTCGATCCGCCCCATGAGGGCCCAGATCGTTTTTGTCGTTGGGTAGAACTGCTCCTTCATCGCGAGAATCAGGCTGTCGCTCACCTCGAGGAAGGCAAAGGCAAAGGTCAGCGCCGCGCCCGCGATCACGTTGCCCCGCACAAGGGGAAGGACCACACGGCGCACGGTGACCGCCTCGCTCGCACCAAGATTCCGGGAGGCCTCCTCCAGCGAGACGCTCATCTGCTGCAGGCCCGCATACACGGCACGCACGATGAAGGGCAGGCGCCGCACGCTGTAGCTCACCACGAGGAGGAGCGTCGGGTTCTCCCGCGGATTCAGGAACGACCTGAGCCAGCCGAGGTCGAGCCCGTGCCATGACTTCGGCACGTTGAACGCCATCACGTAGCCGAAGGCCAGCACGATGCCGGGGAGGGCAAGCGGGAGGACCGTCAGGGCGTCGAGCAGCGCTTTGCCCGCAAACTCCTTTCGCGCGAGCCAATAGGCGATGGCAACGCCGAGCACCACATCCACCCCCGCACTCAGGCTCGAGTAGAAGAGGCTGTTGCGCAGTCCTGTCATCGTCTGCGGCAGGGTAAACACCTCACGGTAGTGACCGAGCGTCCACTCCTGCGGCAGCGCGCCCATGAACCACTTTCCGCTCAACGACTGGAGAACAACACTCGCGTGCGGGAGCAAGGCAAGGGCACCAATGAACCCGAGCCCCACCGTGGCGAGCGCAAGCCCCCTTCCCCGCAGCGGCTCGAGATCCTCGCGCGCCGAGGCTTTGCCCTGGGTGACGTAGTCCTGCCGCGCCACTAGCTGGCGCGAGATGAGAAAAAGGACCACGGTGGTCACGAGCACCACGATGACCAGCGTGTACCCGAAAGGGTTGAAGCCGGCCTCATTGACCTTGTCGAAGATCTGGACGGCCACCACGTTGGAGAACCCGAAGATGAGCGGTGTCCCGAGGTCGGTGAACGCCCAGACAAAGACGATGATCGCGCCCGCAAAGAACCCGGGGGTAAGGAGCGGCAGGGTGACCGTGTGAAAGACACGCCACGGGGCGGCGCCGAGGCCGCGCGCCGCCTCACGCATGGCCGGATTGATGTTCGCCATCGAGGCGGTGAGGTTCAGGAAAAGGATCGGAAAAAGGTGGAGCGACTGCATCACCACCGCCCCCCAGAAGCCCCCGTCGCCGAGCCAGTCGATCGGCCTCGGGTCTGCCACGCCCGGCCCCACCAGCCCCAGCCAGTGGTTCAGCGTGCCAAACCGCGCGAAGATCTGTTGCACGCCGATGGCCCCGACGAACGGCGGCAGGATGAGCGGCCCCATGAGGAGCGCCTGCCAGAGCATCTTTCCCGGGAAGTCGTGCCGCGCGAAGAGCTGTGCCAGCGGCAGCGAAATGAGGACACAAACCCCCGTGCTGCACACCGCCAGCGCAAGGCTGTTCAGCAGGCAGGTCCACATGAACGGGCTCTGCGCGAAGAGTTGGAAGAACACGGCCGTGAACCGCGTGCGCCCCTCCTGCTCGACCAGCACACTCCCCTGAACCACGAAGAAAACGGGCCAGATGAGGAAAAGCGCGAGGAAGGCGAACGTCAACGCCAGCCCCGCCCGGAACTTCCAGCTATTCTTCATTCGTTGGGAAGGGCCAACATATCCCCCGGCGCCACAGCAACCCGGACCTTCTCCCCAGGCTCACGAAGGCGGTTCGGGTTGAACTCCACCACCTGAAAGCGAAGGTCCGCGCCCGCGCGCACCCAGAGTTTCTGCGAGGGGCCACTGTACTGGGAGGCCTCGATCACCCCCTCACAAAACAACCCGCCGGGCACCTCCCCATCCACGCGCGCCGCCATCGGGCGAAAACCCACGAGGACGTTCCCTCCCGACTTCAGCCCCGCGTGCGCGTGGACGGGAATCATCTCGCCCAACACCGTTGCCACTCGCCCGCCGTTGGCTGCGGTACCCGGGATCCAGTTCATCGCCCCCATGAACTCGGCCACAAAACGGTCGTTCGGCCTCGCGTAGACTTCCCGCGGGGCACCCACCTGGCGCACGAGCCCTCGGTCCATCACCGCGATCCGCGAGGCGAGGGTCATCGCCTCCTCCTGGTCGTGAGTCACGTAGATCGCGGTAAAGGGGTGCCGCCGGTGGATCTCGCGGATCTCGTCGCGCATCTCGAGGCGCAGCTTGGCGTCGAGGTTGGAGAGCGGCTCATCAAAGAGGAGCACCGAGGGATCCACGGCGAGGGCGCGGGAGATTGCCACGCGCTGCTGCTGGCCGCCCGAGAGCTGGTTGGGCGCGCGCGCCGCGTAGTCCTGCATTCGCGTTACCTCGAGGGCCTCGCCCACGCGACGGCGGAGTTCGGCCTCGGGCATCTTCCGGATTCGCAGGCCGTAGGCCACATTCTCAAACACGCTCAGGTGCGGCCAGAGCGCGTAGCTCTGGAAGACCATCGGCGTCCGCCGCTCCTCGGGCGCGAGGCCGTTCATCCGCTTCCCGTCGAAGAGGATCTCGCCCGCATCCGGCTCGAGGAAACCCGCCACCATGCGCAGGAGCGTCGTCTTCCCACAGCCCGAGGGCCCGAGGAGGAAGAAAATCTCATCCGTCTCAATGGAAAGCGAAACGCCGGCGATCACGGGGGTGTCGCCAAATGATTTCCGAAGGTTTTTCAGTTCGATTCGCATGGGGTGATCGCCTCCGACTACCACCCCGGCCCCCGAACCGCAACTTCGGGATGACCCGCTCAGCTCGCGAGTTTCGCGCGCGCCTTCGCGAGATCGAGAAATCGGGCGACGCCGGCCCTTGCCTTCACGTGGAGCATCGCCGCAACGAGGCCGTGGTGCGGGTGGAAAACCAACTCATGGAGGGCCCGATCGATCCGCGTACCCGTTTGGCGACGGTAAAAGGACGAGGGGAGATGGAAGATCGTGTGCATCTGCCCGCTCGTCGCGCCGCGCAGCGCGTACTCGACCATCCTCCTCCCCGTGGTGATGTCGCCAAGGGCGCTGAACTCCACCGTCCGGTCGAGGCGATCGAGGGCCGCGAGGTTGCGCCGCGAGAGTTCTTCACCCCCGAACGAGACCGTGCACCGTCCGCCACGCCGCCGCTCAAACCGCCGCAGGCGTTCGAAGAGGACAAGGAACCCTGGCTTCTCCGCCCCGCCAAGGGCCGCCTCCACCGCGCGGGCCTGGAAGGCGGCATCGAACGCGGCGGAGCCCAGCTTCAGTCCCGCGCACACATAGCGCGGATGCTCGGATGCGGCCTTGATGAGACCCGCGACCGCGCCGTAGGCGCGCAGCAGCGCTTTCTTCTTGTTCGCCGGTGAAAGTCCGCGCATCTCGGGAAGGACCTCCACCTCCAGCGGAAGCGACTGGTCGGGATGTGCCCCGTGCCAGACCTCCTGGAGCAGGCGGACCGTGTGGCGAACCTCGGGCGGACTCGCCTGGCCGCGCGCGTTCACGCTGATGCGTATTGCCGGGATCACAAGCATCCGACGACGCCCCCCCACATCGAGGGCGGTGCGCAGAAACTCCGCGTAAACATCGAGGGTGTCGTACCACCCGCACTCGATCCACGTCAGCGAGCGCCCACCGTCGCGCTCCTCGAGATCGATCTCGGACTCCAACCCACGCCAGTCCTGCACCATGGTGGCGCCCGCTTCATCGCGCGCCCGCGCCGCGATCAGGGTGATGAACCCAAGCCCCGCCTCGGAGGCTTCGCGCACCTGCAGGATGTTCCGACAAAGCGGTCCGCCCGCGCAACCGAAAGGATTGCGGATCGGCATGCCCGCAAACCTCCCCGCCACATCGAGGCCATACTCCTCCTGCACGAAGTCCTCCCATGCCGCGGGCAACTCATCCGTCGCGTAAAGCTCGTAGTCCCGTTCGAGACAGGACCTTTCGGCCGCGGAAATCTCCAACTGGATGGGAAGCGGCGAGTTCATAAGGGTGCCACCCCCTTGGAACCACACCCCCGACCCCGGGGCAAGCCGGGAGTCTCCTTGCCCCCCCTTTTGCCACTTTGCCCCCCATTCTCCGACGTGTACAATGGGGGAATGCCTGACGCCGCTCCCCCAACTCACGGCCTTTCCCAAGAACCGGTGCCTGCATCGGCCCCAAAAAATCGAGGTGCCCGATGGCTTGGGCTCACCGCCATCCTGTGCGTCTCCCTCTTCGCCCTCCTGCTCGGCTTCGGGTTCTGGCTGACGAGCGATGCCGGCGTCCGCCGCGTGATCCTGCCCCATCTCTCAAAAAATTTCGGTATGGAGATCACCGCCTCGCGGGTCGCCTGGCACCCGTTCTCCTCGATCGAGATCGAGAACCTGCGCATCGGCCCGGCCGAACGCCCGCTCCTTGCCGCCGTGCGTCTTTCCGCCCGCTATCACGGCTGGGCCGCGCTCCTCGGGCGCTTTGAAGCTGAGACCCTGCAACTCGAATCCCCGTCGATCCACCTCGTCGAGAGACCGGACGGCACCTTCGCGGACATGCCAAAGGCTTTCCAACCCGCCGCTGCGACCGCGAAAGTCCCGACGCCCGTTTCGACAAGTACTGACGCACCTCCCCCGCTCCCTGTTTGGGTCGGGAATCTCTCGATCCGCAACCTGCACCTCGTCCACGAGGCCCCCCTCAGGAAAATCGAGATCGGCACCGCCAACCTTTCCGCACAAGACCTTCGTCCGGGCGGCTCCGCGACCCTCGACCTCGACCTGGGATTCTCCCTGAAGCAAGAAGCCCCCGGGGAAGAGGGACAGGAAGCGCACGCCACCACCGCCACCGGCAACGCACGCGCAAAACTCGCGGTGAACCTCGACGAGGCGCTCATCCCTCGCTCCGCGAAAGGTGAGCTTTTTATTGATCGCCTCGCTGGCCACGCCGGGGCCGAGCGTTTCGAAGGTTTCTCCGCAACCCTGCACTTCGATCTTGGATCCGGTGTGAACGGCAAGGGCCTTCTCCGTGAGGCGGCCCTCACCGTGGAACGTGCGGGAACCGCGCTCGCCACCGCACGGGCAACGGGCCCCCTCGACCTCGCGGCGAGAGAGGCGGAACTCGACATGGAAATCGGCCCTGTGGGCAAGCCGGTGCTCAATCTTCTCTTCGGTGCGCGCCACATGGATTTTGGACCGACGCAGATCGGGTACACCGGCCACCTCTCCCTCCGACACGACGCCACCCTGATTCGCACCAAAGGCCGCCTCACCGCGAACCCGCTCATGGTTTCCTCCCCCAATCTCTCCGCCCTCTTCGCTCGCCCCATCCAGATCTCCCTCGATCACGAAATCGAAATCAACCTTCGCATCCGACAAGCCACAATCTCCCAACTCAACCTCGACACCACGCGCCAAGGTAGCGGTCCACTTCTCAAGGGGACGCTCAACCGCCCCATGACGATCTCGTGGAAGGAGGGCGAAAACCTCGGCACCCCTGCCGAGGACGCCGAGTTCAGCCTCCAACTTTCCCCGCTCGAGATCGCACCCTTCCTGCGCCTCCTCGACCTCCCTCCCGGCTGGCGCCTCGACGCGGGCACGCTTGCGGCCACGCTCAAGATCACTGCCTCGGAGCAGGGACATCTCCTTTCGTTCGATGGCCGCATTGGCGCCGCAGGAATCGCCCTCGTCACCCCCAAAATCTCGTTTACCGACGCCGCTGCCCAGGTCGTGGGACGCACCAGCCTGCGCGACCTCAAAACACTCCGCTTCGAGAAAAACTCCTTCCGACTCATCGAGAAAGGCGAAGAAATCGCAGAGGCCACCCTCGACGGGAGTTGGAATCTCTCCGCGCATGCCGGCGCGGGACGCCTCGTCCTTTCCGCCCCGCTCCCCACTCTCCTTGCCCTCCATCCGGTCGCCGACCTCGCAATCCCCTCGGGCACCGCATCCATCACGGCGGAATGGAAGCTTGACGCAACCGGCCGCTTTGTCGCACGGACAACCACCTCGACCAGGAACGTCTCCATCGTATGGCAGGGCATCCGATACACCCGCCTCGCAGCACAACTCGACGCCGTCGTCGGCTGGGGCAATCCTGAATTCCGCGCCAACGACACCCGCCTTACCCTGCTCGTCGCGGATCAACCCACAGGCATCCTCCTCGCCAACGCAAGTTGGAACGCGCGCACGGGCGCCCTTCGCACTCGCTTCGAGGCCAGCGACTGCCGCGAGACCGCCTTCGCCCCCCTCCTTGCCGCGTGGCTTCCCGGCATCGAGCTGCGATCCCTCCTCTTTTCCGGACAGGGCGAAGTTGCCTGGGACGCAGGCACGCTTTCGTTCGACGGGAAGGTCGAGGCGAAGAACCTCGTCATCGGGGGCACCGCGCCGTCGGGCCTCAAGCCCCTCAACGCCGGCCTCTCGGCCAACCTTTCGTGGAACACGAACGGCACACTCACCCTCCGGTCGACCGCGCTCCAACTCGATCCCGTTGGCAGGGCGAAAAACCGTGTCGAGGCCTCGGGCGTCCTCAAATCCACACCGTCCCTGCTTTTCGCCAACCTCAAGCTCATTGGCCAGTCCCTCGATCTCACCCCTTGGTACGACCAGATTTTCCCGTCCGTCGCAACCCCGTCACCCGCGACTGCCACCCCCCCTTCCCCGTCCGCCGCGGTGCCATCCCATGCCCCTCCCACCGCCCCGCCCGCCCTGTCGCGCGCGCTCGACCTCACCCTCGACGCGAAGGTGGACTCGCTCAAGGTTCGCGATTTCACCCTCGCCAACCTTGTCCTCCCCCTGCGCGTGAAGGGCAACACCATCGAGGTGCCCGACGCACACGCCACCCTCGGCGGCGCACCGCTCTCGGCCAGCGTGAAGACCGACAAGGGCGAGGACGGCACCCCCGGTCCCTTCCGCTTCGAGTCGAAGGTGGAGAACCTCGCCCTCGGCCCTCTCGTGGAAACATTCACGCCTTCTTTGCGTGGACAAATTAGCGGCACGCTCACTGGACGCATCTACGGATCGGGCCGCGGTCTCTCCCGCGAGATGCTCGACAAAAATCTCGATGGCAACCTCGAACTCGCCATCCGCGACGCCCACCTTGAGAAACTCCCCTCGATCGGGAAGGCCCTCACCCGCCTCGGCGGCATCCTCCAGTCTCCGGACATCACGGCCTCCACCGTGAACTCCGTAGAAGGCTCCGCAAAAATCGCCTCCGGAAAACTGTCCACCGACAACCTCCACGTGATCGGTTCGGCCCTGCAGGTCTCCCTCCGCGGCAACGCGTTCTTCGACCAACGGCTCGCGATGGAAGCCACGATCAAGATGAACCGCGCGGTGATGGCGAAATCCTCGCTCCTCGCCCCCCTCCTTAAGACCATGAGCGCCGAGCGGGGTGACTGGCTCCGCCTCCCGGGCGCCGCGACCATCACGGGGACATTCTCCGAACCGCAGGTCGCCCTCGACACCAGCAAGTTTGTCGGCGAGACGCTGATCAACACCGGCGTCAACTACCTCAAGCAGATGCTTGAGAAGAAGCAGCAACCGTCGCAACCCGCCCAGCCCGGTCAGCCCACCCCGCCCCAGCAACCGCCTCTCCAGAACCTCCTCGACGGGCTTTTTAAGAAGAAGTGAGGGGAAGAGAAGGGGAAAGGTTCAAGGGTTGGACCGCAAAAGACGGGAGAGCGGGCCACAATGCGCCGCCCTACGCTGTCAGCTTCGCGCCTTCCCTCTCCAGGATCTCCCACATCTTCGCGTGGTAGAAGCGGTAAGCCTCGAGCGGCGTTCCGTTCGGAATGCGATGGTCGAGACCGAAGATGCATCCCCCTGAACGGATCATCGGAGGCACCTTGCGCTCCAGTTCCGCCGTGATCGCCTCGTGCCCCTTGCGGAGCACATGCTTGTCGATGCCGCCCTGGAACGCCAAGCGCTTCCCAAACTTCTCCCGCACGGCGAGAAGGTCGTTATTTCCGGTCGGCTCCATCGGGTGGATCGCGTTTAACCCTGCGTCGCAGAGATCCCCGAGGATCGGGCTCATGTCGCCGTCGGAGTCCATCATGAAGGTCCTTGCTCCGGCAGCCTGTGCGGACGCCCAAACTCGACGGAAGTAGGGCGCCATGAACTCGCGCACCTGCCGCGGGCCGAAAAGCGGCCCGCTCTTGCCCGCCATGTCCTCGTGGATCGACAACTCATCGAACCCCCCGCGTTTTCCTGCGCTCTCGATCACGCGCACGGCCGTGTCCGCGATTGTGTTGAGGATCTCGTGGAGCATCTCCGGGGCCTCCCCGGTTGCCAGGCACACCCCTTCCTCGCCGAGAAGTTGCCGCGGCTCGTCGAAACCCCCAGGAATCCCCAGGCGCACCACTTGCCCCGCCTCGCGGGCCTCGCAGGCGATCCGCTCAAAGTCGGCAGCCACCCGCTTCTCGTGAAACTCGTACTGGAACTTCACCTTGCGCCAGTCGTCCATCGTCTTCACGGGGTGATCGAGGGGGAGAGGGATGGAGGCCACGCCGCGGCAGAGCTTTACCCGCCGCCCCATCTGGTCGCGCGCGATGATATACTCCGCCGTTTCCTCGATGATCCGCACGGGCTTCCCCTCGATCCATCCGGTGGTGACCGGCAGGCTCCGAAAGATCGGCCGACGAAAGCGAAATGCCGACATGTCCAACTCCTCCAGCTTCGCCCCCTGCGCCATCCACTCCTCCTTGAGACCAATGATTGGTCCGAAAATCTCATCGAACAGCGGACGCGCGTTCGACTTAAACGTCATGAAGTCGAGGTACTCCTCGCGCCGCACATCCATCTTCTTCTTGATGGCCAGCGCGTGGTGCGAGGCAAGAAGGCGTTCGCTGGAATCCATGCTCATTTTCCTTTGTCCTCCGCCGTCAGGCGAAGGATCGGCGGTGCCACTCGATCATCTCGCGAAGGCCCTCGGCGAGGGGGATGCTGGGCGCCACGCCCCCCGTGACGCGGCGGAGTTTGGTGGAATCCGCGCTCTTCACAAGGCGACCCTCGGGCTTGGAGGGGTCGAAGCGGATGGTGAGTTTTCGCCCGGCGGCTTCGCCGATCGCGGCGGCAAGCTCGGCCATGGAGACGGTCTCCTCGTAGCCGACATTCACGGGATCGGCCTTCGCGTGGTGTTCCGTCACGGCGAGGAAGCAGCGGCCAAAATCCACGGCATGAAGGAAGTTGCGACGCTGGCGGCCCGTGCCCCAGATGACGAGAGGCTCCTCTCCCTCCATGACGCGCTTCACGAGCATGGGGATCACGTGGCTGTACTCGCCCTCCCACTTGTAGCGCCCCGAGTAGGCGTTGAAGGGGCGAACGATGGCCACGCCGATGCCCGTGGAGCGCGAGAGATCCGTGGCTTCGATCTCGAGCTGACGCTTGGCCTGCCCGTAGCCGATGTTGGCCCGCTCGGGCTCGCCGGTATTCACGGGAAGCTCCGGCGTCGGAGAGGGGGCTTCATCCGGGTAGACGCAGGAGGAACTCACCGCCAGGACGCGCTCGACCCGCGCGGCGGCACAAGCGCGGAGGACCTTGTGGTTGAGGTCCACGTTGAAACGGAGCATCTCGTCGTGGTGGCCCCCGCTGTAGGCAATCCCGTAGGCCCGCGAGGCGAGGTGAAGGATCACCTGCTGCCCACGGAAGAGTTCCTCGGCAGCGCCGGGGACGCAGAGGTCGGCCTTCACGAAGCGGATCCTGCCCTCGAGATGGGCAAGGCGTTCGCGAATTCCCTTCGAGAGGTCGTCCACGGCGAGGATCTCGGCACCCGCCTCGACGAGCAGGTCACAGAGGTGGGAACCGACCAGGCCGGCCGCACCGGTCACCGTCACGCGACGACCTTTCCAATAGGGGGAGATGGGGTTCATGAGTGATGACGGTTCGAGGGGATCTGCCACGTACGCTCGTAGAATAGGGCTCTCGAACGCACGGATCAAGGCGAACGGGAAAGTTGGAAACCGCCGGGAACATCCTTGACGGCCCAGCCAAGTTTCACAATCTCGGCGCGCAGGGCGTCGGAGCGCTTCCAGTCCTTCGCGGCCCGCGCCGCCTGCCGCTCGCGGGCAAGCGCCTCCACTTCCGGAGGGGCGGCTTTCGGGGTGGGCGCGGGAAGGCCCAGGACCTCCCGTACCGCGAGCCAGTCCGCGAGGTCGCGGGCAGCCTCCGCCGGCGACAGCTTCCCCTCGTCGAGGGCGCGGTTCGAGGCGCGCAGGGCATCGAAAAGGCAGCCGAGGGCAGCCGAGATATTGAGATCGTCGTCGAGCGCGGCGCCGAAGGCCTGCCGGAGCGACCCGCCCGCAGCCGACAAAGGAAGGTGCCCCGCGGTGGCGCGGAGGCGCTCCTCCCACGCATCGAGGCGGGCAAGGGCCTGGCGCGCCGCATCGAGTCCCTCGAGGGTGAAGTTGAGTGGCAGGCGATAGTGCGCCGAGAGAAGCGCGTAGCGGAGTTCGCGCCCGGTATATCCCTTTGCGAAGAGGTCGCGGGCGGTGAAAAAGTTACCGGCAGACTTCGACATCTTCTGGCCATTGACGAGCAGATGCGCGCTGTGGATCCAGAAGCGAGCGAAGGGGCGACCCGTGGCGGCCTCGCTCTGGGCGATCTCGTCCTCGTGGTGCGGGAAGACGAGGTCCTCGCCCCCGCAGTGCAGGTCGAGGGTCTCCCCGAGGTGCTTCATGCTCATGCAGGAGCACTCGATGTGCCAGCCGGGGCGACCCTTCCCCCACGGGCTCTCCCACGCCACGGCGCCATCGCGGTCGGTCCATGCCTTCCAGAGGGCGAAGTCGCCATAGGCCTCGCGCGCGTGCTCATCGGCGCTCACCCGCGCACCCGGCTTGAGCTGCGAGCGGTCGAGCCTCGAGAGCTTCCCGTAGTCGGGAAAGCGCTCGATGGAGAAGTAGACGGAGCCGTCCGCCGCCGCGTAGGCCACGCCCTTCTCCTGCAGGCGCTTCACGAGGGCGATGATCTCCCCGATATGCTCTGTCGCCCGCGGCATCACGGTGGGACGGCGGCAGCCCAGCGCATCGAAGTCATCGAGGAAGGTTTTCTCGTGGCGGCGGGTGAAGACCTCAAGCGACTCCCCCGAGACCTTGATCGAGCGGATGATCTTGTCCTCCACGTCGGTAATGTTCATCGCGTGGCGCACCTCCCAGCCGTGTGCCTCGAGGCAACGGCGAAGGAGGTCCTGCGCCACAAACGTGCGAAAGTTGCCGATGTGCGCCGAGTCGTACACCGTCGGCCCGCAGCAGTACATCGTCACCGAGCGACCAGAGGGTTCCGACGGGCGAAACTCCTCGACCTTGCGGGTCAGGGTGTTGTGGAGGCACAATGGCATGCGGCACCAACCCTAGCAGGACCGGCGCGGGCTGCAAACCCGCTCGCGTCCCCCTTCCTCCCCCTTCCTCCTTGCGGGAACGCGTGGGCCGGGTTAAGAGCGCAGGGTGAAAGTTGTCTTCTTTGGATCGGCGGACTTCGCCTGCCCGTCACTTCGGGCGCTCGCGGAACACCCTTCCTTCGACATCGTCGGCGTCGTCACCCAGCCCGACCGCCCGCGCGGGCGATCAGGGAAGCTCGCCCCCACTCCAATCAAGATCCTCGCGCTTGATTTTCACTGCAAGGTCCTCCAGCCCACCTCGCTCCAGTCGCCCCCGTTCCTTTCCCAACTTCGCTACCTGCGGCCGGAGGTGAACATCGTGGTCGCCTACGGGAAGATCCTTCCACGCGCGGCGCTCGATGCTCCCCGCCTCGGGAGCCTCAACATCCACGGCTCGTTGCTGCCGAAGTATCGCGGTGCGGCCCCGATCCAACGCGCAATCATGGAGGGCTGCCCCGAGACGGGGGTCACCATTATGCGCATGGACGAGGGGCTGGACACCGGCGACATCCTTCTTCAGCAGAGCACCCACATCCGCGACTCGGACACCGTGGCCACGCTTCACGATCGCCTTGCGGCAATGGGCGCCTCGCTCGTCGTGGACGCCCTGCGCCTTCTCGCGCAGGAGAAGGCCGACTTCCGACCCCAACCCGAGGGCGAGGCGACCCACGCCCCAAAAATCACCCGCGACGACGAGTGGGTCGAATGGGAGACGAGCAAGCGGCGCGTGTGGAACCACATCCGCGCCCTCACGCCCGGTCCCGGGGCCTGCTCCTGGCTGGTCGCCGAGAAGGGTCCGAAAATGGTCAAGCTGCTTGTGGCGGACTTTGAGCGCTTTGTGGAGGGTAAGCCTGGCGAGATCATCAAGATCGATGTCGACGGCATCCACGTCGCGGCTCCGCGCGGGGCGGTCGTGATCAAAGAGCTCCAAGCCGAGGGAAAACGGCGGATGACATCGGCTGACTTTCTGCGCGGCTGTCCGCTCAAGGTGGGACAGAGGTTTGTGAGCCGGTTGCCGGAAGCGGTGCCCGAGAAGAAGGACTGAGGCGGACAGATATCTGTTTGAGACGGAGCCGTTGACCCCGTTTTCCCGATCGCGGCGTCAGCCCGACTGCGGTCAAAGACCACAGCGCCAAGCACCCCGATATGGCGGACCCCTTCTACTTCGCGGACGGGGCGTTGGTCGGGGCGACTGATGCGGACGGGACGTTGGTGATCGCGGCGCGTACGTCGGCGTTGGTCGAAGCCGAAGCGACCGCTTTTAGCTTGGCCCCGAGGCTCGCCTTCTTCGTGGCAGTCGCGCGGCTATAGAGAAGGGCAAGGGAGATGGTGGTGATGAAGAAGATGACACCGAGCCATGTGGTGATCTTGGTAAGGACATTCCCCGCGCTGGAGCCGAACAGGGAGTCGGTGACGCCCCCCCCGAAGGCGGTGCCGAGCCCCTCGCTCTTGGGGCGCTGCATGAGGACAATGAGAACGAGGAGCACGCACACGACCACGTGGACCGTGAGCAGAAAACCAATAAGGAGGCCGGTAAAAGTCATGGGGGGCGGAGGCCAAAAGCTGCGAGCTGTAAGCCGCAGGTCACAGGCCAGATAGGAGTTGGTGAGGAAGATTCTTCTACAGGCCTTCGGGACGCGATGCAAGCCACTCGGCAGGAATCCCGTAACCGGGGGGCAGGATTCCCCCGTCAGATCGCGGCCTTGACGATCGCGGCGAAGCTGCGGGCATCGAGGCTGGCACCCCCGACGAGCGCGCCGTCAATGTCGGGTTGCCCAAGGATCTCGACGGCATTCGCGGGTTTCACGCTGCCGCCGTACTGGATACGGATCTTCGCGGCGAGCTTGGCCCCCATCATGTCGGAGAGAGTTGTGCGAATCAGGGCATGGACCTCCTGCGCCTGGGCGGGGGTTGCGGTGCGACCGGTGCCGATCGCCCACACCGGCTCGTAGGCCACGACGACCTCCTCGGCCTCGTCGCCAAAGATCTCATCGAGGCTCTCCTGCACCTGGGTGCGAAGGATGGCCTTGAAGTCCTCCTTCTCGCGCTGATCGAGGGTCTCGCCGACGCAGACGATGGGGCGGAGGCTGGCCGCGATGGCTGCCCTGGCCTTGCGGTTCACGGTGGCGTTCGTCTCACCAAAGTACTGACGGCGCTCGCTGTGACCAAGGATCACGTAGCGGCAAAAGACATCGCGGAGCATCGTGGCAGAAATCTCGCCGGTGAAAGCCCCCTCTTTCTCCCAGTGCATATCCTGGGCACCGACGCGAATCTGGGTCTTGGAGACGAGGTCGGCCACCTTCGCAAGGGAAGTGAACGGTGGGCAGAGAACCACATCCACATCAGAGAGGTCCGTTAGCTCGAGAAGGAGACTCTTCACGAGGCTCTCGGCCTCAGCGAGGGTGCGATGCATTTTCCAGTTTCCGGCGATGATGGAGCGGCGGGTCTTCATGAGGATGGGATCAGGGTGTTGGTTGAGAAAATTATGTTGCCAGGTTCAGCGGTTCACGGTTTGGGGATCGAGAAGCTTTTCGCCAGCCGTTGAGCCCCCGGAGCGTGAACTTCGGTAGCCGACCTACTTCTCGTTGAGCGCTGCAACACCAGGAAGGACCTTGCCCTCGAGGAACTCGAGGGAGGCGCCGCCGCCGGTGCTGAGAAAGGTAATCTTGTCCGAGAGGCCGCTTTGATGGATGGCCTTCACGGAGTCGCCACCGCCGATGATGGACTTGGCACCGCTCGCGGCGACAGCCTTCGCGACCTCGAAGGTGCCCCGGGAAAACTGCTTGTTCTCAAAGATCCCCATCGGGCCGTTCCAGAGGACGGTCTTTGCCGTGCCCACGGCTCTCGAATAGACCTCCAGCGTTTTCGGTCCAATGTCCACGCCGCAAAGCCCCTCGCCGATCGAGGCGCAATCCGTGGCGTGGGCGCCCTGGAACTCCACGATCTTTCTGCCCTTCTTATCGAGCTTGTCGGTCTCGACGCGGCGGGCGACAACATGGTCCACGGGAAGAAAAATGCGCTTGTTCTTCTTCGAGGCGAGCTCGAGGACGCGACGGCTCATATCGAGGCGGTCCTCCTCAACAAGCGAGGCACCCGTGGGGATTCCCTGCGCGCGGAGGAAGGTGTAGGCCATCGCGCCTCCAATAAGCAGGGTGTCGGCCTTGTCGAGAAGCGACTCGATCACCGCAATCTTATCGCTGACCTTGGCGCCACCAAGAATCGCGACGAAGGGGCGCGCTGGGTTTGCGAGCTCGTCGCCGAGGTACTGGAGCTCCTTCTGGAGGAGAAAACCGGCGGCAGACTTCTGGACAAAGCGGGCGACCCCCTCGGTGGAAGCATGGGCGCGGTGGGCGGAGCCGAACGCGTCGTTCACGTAAAGCTCGGCGCAGGAGGCCAGTTGCTTCGCGAACGCGGAATCGTTCTTCTCCTCCGCGGCATAAAACCGGACGTTCTCCAGCAGCAGGCAGTCCCCGTCCTTCATAATCCCCACGGTCTTCTCCACCTTCTCGCCAACACAGTCGTCGAGGAACGCGACCGGGCGGTTGAGCAGGTCGGAAAGGTGCTTTGCCACGGGGCGGAGACTCATCGAGGGGTCGGGCTTGCCCTTCGGGCGTCCAAGGTGGCTGCAGAGGATGACGCGGGCCCCGCGCTCAAGAAGCCAGTCGATGGTGGGGAGCGAGGCGCGGACGCGCGAATCGTCCGTGATCTTCCCGTCCGCGTCGAGGGGTACGTTGAAGTCCACACGGACAAGCACGCGCCTGCCCGCGACATCGAGGTCCTGAACGTTGAGTTTTGCCATAGGATTCGCCAATCAGGATTTCATTCGAGCAGCCACAGCTCGCAGCGAAAAGCGAGCGCGCGGCGACCGTGGGGCTCTGGCGAATCCTAGAGGAGGAACTTCAGGACGTCCACGCAACGGTTGGAGTAGCCCCACTCGTTGTCGTACCAGCTCACGAGCTTGAAGAATTTCTTATTGAGACCGATACCGGCGCCCGCATCGAAGATGCTCGATCGCGCGTCGTGGATGAAGTCGGTGGAGACCACCTCGTCCTTGGTGTAGCCGAGCACACCCTTGAGGTAGGTCTCGCTCGCCTTTTTCATGGCGGCGCAAATTTCCTCGTAGGAGGTCTCCTTCACGGTGCGGACGGTGAGGTCCACCACCGAGACGGTCGGGACCGGCACGCGGAGAGCCATGCCGGTGATCTTGCCTTTCACCTCGGGGATCACGAGGCCGACCGCTTTCGCGGCGCCGGTCGTCGAGGGGATAATATTCTGGGCCGCGGTGCGCCCGCCCTTCCAGTCCTTCTTCGAGGGGCCGTCCACGGTCTTCTGCGTCGCCGTGTAGGCGTGCACGGTGGTCATGAGACCCTCCTCGATGCCGAAGCCCTCCTTGAGGAGGACGTGGACCACGGGGGCGAGACAGTTTGTGGTACAGCTCGCGTTGGAGATGATGTGGTGATTCGCCTTGTCGTACTTCTGGTGATTGACGCCGACCACCATGGTGAGGTCTTCGTTTTTTGCCGGGGCAGAGATGAGCACCTTCTTTGCACCCGCCGCGATGTGGCCCTTGGCCTTCTCGGCATCGGTGAAGAGACCGGTGGACTCGATCACGATATCCACGCCAAGCGCCTTCCACGGGAGGGCGGCAGGGCCTTCCTTCACGGCGAGGCACTTGATCTTCTGGCCGTTGACGACGAGGACATCGTCCTCGGCAACGGAAGGGGAGGACTTCTCGCTGTGAACCTCGCCATTAAAGCGGCCCTGGGTGGAGTCGTACTTGACGAGGTAGGCGAGGTTGTCGGCAGGAACGAGATCGTTGACCGCGACCACTTCGATTTCCTTACCGAGAAGCCCCTGGTCGCAGATCGCGCGGAAGATCATGCGCCCGATACGACCGAACCCGTTGATGCCAACTTTGATTTTCATGGTGTCTGAATGAGATGTTTGAAAGAAGGTGAACTTTCATATTAGAGATGCTGGCACCCCGCGGTCAAATCCGGATTTAAAAAACTTCAATCACGCGATGGCCTCGCGTTCGATGGCCATCGCGATGCCCATGCCACCCCCCACGCAGAGGGAGGCGATCCCGCGCTTCAGCCCCAGGTCCTCCATGAGATGGAGGAGGGTCACGAGCACGCGCGCGCCACTGCCGCCGATCGGGTGACCGAGGGCGATCGCGCCGCCGCGGCGGTTGAGCTTCTCCAAGGGAAGTTTGAGCTCGCGCGCACACGCCAGCGTCTGTGCGGCAAAGGCCTCGTTGATCTCCACGGCATCCACCTTGTCGAGGTCCCATCCGGTCTCGGCACACAGGGCACGGATCGCGCCGACGGGGCCAATCCCCATGATGGCAGGGTCGCAGCCCACCGCGGAGCACGCGATCACCCTCGCCCGCGGGCGCAGGCCGGCACGGTTCGCGGCGCCTTCCCCCGCAAGCAGTACGAGCGCGGCCCCGTCGTTGATGCCGGAGGAATTGCCAGCGGTCACGGTGCCCTCCTTGCGAAAGGACGGCTTGAGCTGCGCCAGCTTCTCCAGCGTCGTGTCCGGGCGCGGGTGCTCGTCCTTCTCCACGGTCCCCTTATCCGACGGGAACGGGACAATCTCCCGCGCAAAGGCGGCGCGGGCGGTCGCCACGCGGCGCTGGCTTTCGAGGGCGAAGGCGTCCTGGTCGGCCCTCGACACGCGGTAAAGCTCCGCGAGCCGCTCGGCGGTCTCCCCCATCGCGAGGCCGAGAGTGGGGTCGGTGAGGCCATCGGCAAAAATCGCATCGGCGAGGGCCACGTCCCCGAGCTTGTGCCCCCAGCGCATGCCCCAGGAATAGTGCGGCGCGCGGCTCATCGACTCGACCCCGCCCGCGAGCGCAAGTTCCGCCTCGCCCTCCTGGATCGCGGAGGCGCCGAGAGCCACGGCCTTCAGGCCCGAGGCGCACGCCATGTTCACGGTGAAAGAGGGGGTCTCCCGCGGGATGCCCAGGCGCAGGGAAATCTGGCGGGCCACGTTCATCCCACTGCCCGCCTGGAGGACCTGGCCGAGGATCACCGAGCCGGTGCGCGCGGCCAGTTCTGGCTTGAGGAACGAGGCTGCGACATGCGCGGCAAGGTCCACGGGGCCGACGGACTTGAGGCCGCCACCGAAGCGTCCGATTGGCGAGCGTGCGGCGGAAACGATGAAGACAGGTTTGGAGAGTTTCATGGGAAATGTCCTTTCGGGTTCACTTATGAAAACAGGAGGCAGGCATCAGTTTGGGGGAACCCACCACGGGGGCGAAGGCCATCAGATCGAGCACCGAGGCCTTCAGGTCAACGCCCGGCGCGACCTCGCGCAACTCCACGCCCTTCGGGGTGAGCTCGAACACGGCCCGCTCGGTGACGTAGAGGACCTGCTGGCCGCGCGCGAGGGCGGAGGGGCCATGAAAACCGACCTGGGCAACACGCTTCACCCACTTGGGATACTGGCCTTCCCTCACGATCCGAAGGCACCCCCCCTCGGCGTCCACCTCGAGGTCGCCCGCGCGAAAGCTGAAGCAGAAGACGAGCCGCTTCGCATTCTGGCTGATGTTGATGAATCCACCCACGCCGGCAAACCGCCCCGCAAAGCTGGTCACGTTGACGCTGCCCTCAGCGTCCACCTCGATGGCGCCGAGCGCCGCGAAATCCAGTCCGCCACCGTCGTAGAAATCGAACTGCGCGGGCTGGTCCACCACCGCTTCCGTCCAGGCGCTGCAACCGAAGCTCAATCCACCGGCAGGAATCCCCCCGATCGGCCCGCTCTCGACGGTCAGTGTGAAATCCTCGAGCCTTCCTTCCTCGGCAGCGACGGCGGCGACCGCCTCCGGAAGGCCGATACCGAGGTTCACGAGGTCGCCCTTCGCAATTTCCGCAAGGGTGCGCCGCCCGATGATCTTTCGCTCGGAGAAGGGGAGCGGCGGCGGCGCGGCGGGAGGAGGCCCGGCGGTGACGTAGGCCTCGTTGAAGGGCTCCGCGAAGGTCTGGTCGTGCCCTTCCCCTTCGGAGAGGACGAGATCATCCACGAGAATCCCGGGAACGCGCACGGACTTCGGGTCGGGGATGCGATCCACGAGGCGCTCGACCTGGGCGATGACGATCCCGCCGCAATTCCTCGCAGCCTGGGCGAGGGGGAGCACCTCGCCGACAATCGCCTCGCGATCGAGCGCGAGGTTTCCGCGGCGGTCGGCGGTACTGGCGCGGATGAGCGCTACATGGATCGGGAAGGCGCGATACCAGAGCCATTCCTGCCCGCCGAGGGTGATCCGCTCAACGAGATGCTCGACGGTACTTTCGTTGAGGCGCCCGCCGCCGTTCTTCGGATCCACGAGGGTGTGGAGGCCCACGCGCGTGATCACGCCTGGGCGTTTCGCGGCGATTTCGCGGAAGAGGGCACAGAGGACTCCCTGCGGAAGGTTGTAGGCCTCGATCCGGTTCTCCATGGCGAGTTTCCCGAGACGGGGGGCGAGGTTCCAGTGCCCACCGACCACGCGCTTGAGGAGCCCGGGGTGTGCGAGGTGGTTGAGGCCGCGTCGGTCGCGATCCCCCTGCCCCGCGGCGTAAACGAGCGTGAGGTCGTGGGGCGTGCCGCTCCCGAGAAAACGCTTCTCCAGCGCCGCCGTGAGCAGTTCGGGGTGCCCCGAGCCCACAAAACCGCTGACCGCCACGGTGGCACCGGCGGGGATCATCGCCACCGCCTCCGCCGCGGAAACGATCCGGGCCGCGCCTCTCACCCGCGCCAACCTCCATTGACCTCGATCGTCTGCCCCGTGACGTAGGACGCCAGCGGAGAGCAGAGGAACAGGGCGACATTCGCGATTTCCGACGGGTCGCCGAAGCGGCGCAGCGGGACGTTCTTGAGCATCTCGGCGCGCACCTCCGCAGGGATGGTGGCGGCCATGGCTGTTTCGACGACCCCGGGGGCAATGGCATTCACGCGAATGCCCCGACGGGCGCACTCGCGACTGAGGACGCGCATCATCGCCTGCACGCCGGCCTTGGCGGCGGCGTAGTTGGCCTGTCCGTAGAACCCCTGGAGGGCGGCGATGCTCCCAAGGCTCACGATGGCGCCGCCGTCGCGCATGATCTCCAGCCCATACTTGCAGCAGTGGAAAACCCCGGAAAGGTTTACCCCGACCACGGCACCCCAATCCTCAAGGGACATCTTCGCGATGGTCCGGTCGCGAATGATCGCGGCGTTGTTGACGAGGAAGTCGATCCCTCCCCGCCGGGCGCGGAGGGATTCCATCATCGCGCGAACGGCCCCTGCATCCGAAATGTCGGCGGCAGCCTCTTCGGCGCTTCCGGGACGCGCGGCGTTGAGTTCCTCGGCGAGGCGGGTGGCATCGGCGCGCGGGCCCTCAAGACCGGGGTGGTTCAGGACCACCGCGGCGCCGGCGCGGTGGAAGGTGCGCGCGATCTGCGCCCCGATGCCCTGCGAGGCGCCGGTGACGAGCACTGTCTTTCCGGTGAGATCAATCGAAATAGACATGGAAGAAGTGTCGCCCTCCGAGCGGACCCTTTTCAACGAAAAAGGGTAACTGCTCGGGTTGTTGGGTTCAACGGTTCACGGTTCAACGGTTGCCGATCATTTTCTAACGAGATTCCCGACCGTGAACCGTTGAACCTCTGAACCGTGAACCTGAGTAGTTGCGAAAAAGGATCTCCCCATTGCGAGGGGGAGTCCACATTTGGCTTGGCATCACGTTTTCTCCGTCGAATCATCCCGCAACTCCCGAATCCCCATGTTTCGCTGGCTGTTTCGAATCTTTTTCCTGTTGGTGCTCGTCCTCATCGGACTGGTACTGGGGCGTAACTGGATTGGCGCACGACTCCTGCGGGGCGAACTCGAACGGGTGACCGGACTCCCGTGTGCCGTGGGGTCGGTGGATCTGCGCCTCTCCTCGTCGCTCGTCAATGCTTGTGCCATCTCAATTAATAATTCCCCGTACAGTTGCCGCACCCCGATGGCTCTGGGAATTCGTTCTCTTTCCGTCCGCTACGACCCTTGGGCGCTCCTGCGTGGGCGGTTTTACCTCTCGATGGTCGACGTGGACATCGCCAGCGTGAACTGTGTCCGAAGCCCGGAAGGCCCCACGAACCTTCGCAGCCTCCACGATCGCCTGCTCTCCGGCTACGGCAGCATGGCCTCGCTGGAGGTACGGGAGTTCTCCACACGCATCGAGACAGCCCGGTACGTGGACGAGAGTCGAGGAACGGCTCGCGTACAGACGATTGCTCGGAGGGAGAAGCGGACGCATCACACCCTCCGCGGGGAGGATGCCCTATTGAAAGCCGCGGCCTCCGTGCTCGTGCAGGTCCAGGCGGCAGACCCCTTCGAGGCACCAACCGTACCGCCGCCGAAGCCCGCTCCCTCCGCCAGCAAAGCGAAACCCTCGAAAGCAGGCCGTTGATCGACGGATCTCGCATGGGTGCGCAATCAATTTGTGAATGTTCGCTGCCATGCATAAGCTTTGGGAATGCTCGTTGACAACCTTCGGGGCTTTTGACTAGTTTCCCCTAAATCCCTCGCAATCTGACGCTTATGTCGCTTCTCACCCGCATCTTTTTGGTCGTCACTATCGTTGCCGGGCTCGGTGCCATCTACGCCGGAGTTCAACTCAAGGGCAAAAAGACCGAGTTGCAGGCAAGCCTCGAGAAGCAGACCGCGGACACCAACGCCGCTCAACTGCGGGCGACTGCCGAGGAGCAAGCCAAGCAGGCCGCCCTTGCAAAGATCCAGTCGCAGACCAAAGAGATCGCCGAGGTCAAGGAAGCCGCGGACAAGACGCGCGGCGACCTGGAGTCCGTGAAGACCAAGGCGGCCTCCGCCGAGCAAAAACTCCAGTCCGTGCAGCAGGACCTCACCGCGAAGCAGGCGGAAATCGAGAAGTACGTCAAGGCCCTTCCTCCGGGCATGACGATCGAACAGGTAAAGGACAAGCTCCAGGAACTGCAGACCCAGTTTACCACGCTCGACCAGGAAAAGAATATCCTCAAAGACCAGCTCACCAAGCTCGACGGCGAGAAGAAGAAGCTCGAAGAGCAGGCCGCGCGCCGCCGTGGCGGCAAGATGCCCGACGGCCTCACCGGCCATATCATGGCCGTAAATCCGGACTGGAACTTCGTGGTCCTCGACATCGGTTCCAACGACGGCGTGGTCGAGAACGCCTCGATGATCATCTACCGGGACGGGAAGCTGGTCGGTAAGATCAAGGTCACCTCGGTGGAACCCTCCATCGCCATCGCCGACATCCTCGCCGACTGGCAGCAGGCTCCCCCGCTGGAAGGCGACACGGTCACATTTTGATTGCTGGTTGCAGATTAGGGGGCGACGCCCCCGCCTTACTGCCTCTCATGAAACTCCGCATCTTCCTCGCCTGCATGGCCCTCGCCCTCGCACCGCTTTTTCTCGGCGGCTGCGCGTCCACGCCAAAAGACGAGCCCGAGAAGACCAACATCTCCACCCTGCCATGGAACACCCCCTCGAAGTGGGAGCGCTCCACCCCAATGGGCGGCGGTGCGATGCAGTACTAGCCAGCACGGGGGGGTCGGCGATTCCGCCCCACCCCTGAAGCGCGGGGCTTTTCTGGTTACCCCCCGATCACGCCCATCTGTTTGAGGCTCACAAAGCCGGCGGGGTTCATCGGGCTCGGAGTGCCAAGGATCACGTGATCAAGAAGCGGGATACCAAGGAGACGACCCGCCTCCGCCATCTCGCGCGTGGCACGAATGTCGTCGGCACTCGGCTTCGGGTCCCCGCTCGGGTGGTTGTGGACGAGCACAAGGTGCGCCGCCCCGCAAGCGATCGCCGGGCGATACACCTCCCGCGCGTGGATGAGGGTCTGGTTCGCCAACCCTCTCGTGACC
This sequence comes from uncultured Verrucomicrobiota bacterium, assembly GCA_964653025.1. Classification (GTDB taxonomy): domain Bacteria; phylum Verrucomicrobiota; class Verrucomicrobiia; order JABWAM01; family JABWAM01; genus JABWAM01. Next base: position 38,431 of record CAZZBZ010000006.1, on the reverse strand, counting down.
TGATAGTGGCGCATGGTCCTTAACTGGGCGTCAAGCGGTACCCCGAAGAGCACCTCCACCGGAAGGTCGCGCACGATGGGACGCATGTACTCCGCGATGCTCTCGGGACGATCGAGCAGGGCACGTTCCATCTGCTTGCCCACAATTCTCGCATGGAGGGCCAGTGCGGCGACAAGCGTCACCGCCTTGGCCGGCCCGATTCCAGAAAGGGACTGGAGTTCTTTCGGGGTGCGGCGGGCGAGTTGCGCAAGTCCCCCGCTCTCCTCGACAAGATCCCGTGCGATATCCACGACTGATCGCCCCTTCCGACCGGTCCGCAAAAGGATCGCCACCAGTTCCGCGTCCGAAAGGGTATCCGGCCCGTACTTCTCGAGCTTCTCCCTCGGCATCTCATCCTTCGACATCTCGCGAATGAGCAATCCCCTCGGGGTGGGAGACGGGTCGCTCATGGGGCCTTGGGTGTGGGAGGTGGCACCCCCGCGGCGAGGGGTCCCGCGCGCGGGCTAAACTCACGCTCGTGGGCCAGATCGAGATGATTCCAGAATCGATCCCAACTAAAGTTTCGACCGGGACAGTCGCTATCCTCGCCGAAGTACTGGCCGTGCCCATGGATGCCCTCGTCGGCAATGTTGAAGTCTCGCTGGAGGCGCAGGACCAGGTTCGCGAGGGCGCGCATCTGCGCCTCGGTCGGCGTGGTGCGATTAAAGTTGCCCACGAGGCAGATACCGATTCCCACCTCGTTCAGCGGCTCCTGGTGCGCGTGCCCGCCCTGCAACTGGTACTTCCAGCGCCGCCCCTCGGCGACCTCGCCATCGCCCAACCCGACGCTGCCATTGCCGATCAGGAAATGGTAGGCCATCCCGTTTTCCATCCCGCGACGAAGGTGCTCGGCCTGGATCATGGCCACATTCCCCGCCGAGGAGCCGCTGTGGTGAATGACGAGATACTGCCACTCACGAAAACCGGTCGGTTCCGCGACGGGCACGGGCGCGGAGTAGGACACCGCGGATTGCTTCGGGTCTACCACGCCGACCCCAACGCTCCACGCCAACTCAGCCACAAGGACAAGCCCAAGCATGGAGGTAGAGATTCTCACGGGAAGTTTCTTCAAAAGTCGGGGTGGGAGCGTTTTTAGAGGGCGCGGTCGAAAACAAATCTCCCCAAAGGTTAATCCCCTGTCCCGCGGAGTGTCAACGGGCCGCGGGAAGGGCGGCCGCGATCCTGTCGGCAATGACTACGGGGGACTCCTCCACGGCGCATGCGATCCACACAATCCCCGTCTCGCGGCGAAACCAGGTCATCTGCCGCCGCGCGTACTGCCATGTCCGCCGCTGGATCGCCCCCACGAGATCTTTCTCGTTCGCTTTTCCTTCGAGGAACCCCAGGACATCCGCATAGCCAATGGCCTTCGCGGCAGTCGGGCTGGCCGCGAGCCCGCGAGCCATCAGGGCACGCACCTCGTCCACAAAACCCCGCGCAAACATCCGCTCCACGCGGGCGTCGCACCTCCTCCGAAGGTCATCCCGCTCGCGAGCGAGGCCAAAGATCGGGGGCGCCTCTGCCGCAGCCCACTGGGTCTGCACCTCGGAGATCGGCCGCCCCGTCATCTCAAAAAACTCCAGCGCACGGACCATGCGCCGGCGGTTACGATCCGTCATTCTCACGGCCGCCACGGGATCAACCTTTTCAAGGCGCAACCATAACTCTTCCGAAGACAGCGCCTCGAACCTTGCGCGTAGGGCTTCGTTCCGCCCCGGCCCCTCGAAAATCCCGTGCGCCAGCGCGCGCACATAGAGACCGGTCCCCCCGACGACAATCGGCAGGCGGCCGCGTGCCGCGATCCCGCATGCCGCTTCGAGGGCCATCTGGCGGAACCGCGCCACGTCGCATTGCTCCCCCACGTCGAGCGCGTCAATCATGTGGTGTGGCACCCCGCGCCGCTCTGGGGCGGTCGGCTTCGCAGTACCGAGGTTCATCCCCCGGTAAACCTGCATCGAGTCGGCAGAGACGATCTCCCCCCCGAGGCGCAGGGCCAGTTCGACCCCGACCTCGCTCTTGCCGACGGCGGTCGGTCCGACCACATAGATCATGCGCGGGTCCTGCATGGAGGAGGAGTCTAGCGTCCCTCCCGTGGCACTTCTTCAAGAATTCCGCGTCGGCGGCCGAAAAGTTCGCGCCAGGACGGATGATCCCTTCCGGGCTCGGGCGCGTTGCATTTTTCCAACGCCCCGCTATGGTCTGCGGCCCCCATGCTCACTATTTCAGGAGTCACCAAGGCCTACGGCGCGCGCACCCTCTTCGAGGAAGCGTCGGTGCAGGTCAACGATGCCGATCGGATCGGCCTGGTTGGACCCAACGGTGCGGGGAAGACCACGCTCTTTTCCCTGATGTTACGGGAGATCTCACCTGATGAGGGGACGATCCTCTTCGATCCGGGGGTTTCGGTGGGCCATCTTCCCCAAGAGAGCGCGCCCTGCGGCGACGAGACCGTGCTGGAGTTGGCGACCAGCACCTGCACCGAGATGACCGGGCTGCGACGGGCCATGCGGGAGCATGAGGCCCGCGGGCTTGAAGACAGCGAGGACTACCACCAGACCCACGCGCGCTTCACCGAGCTTGGCGGCCACAGCACCGAACCGAAGGCCAAGCGCATCCTGTCGGGCCTCGCCTTCCGCGAGGGCGATTTTCACCGACGCGCCCGCGAGATGAGCGGCGGCTGGGTCATGCGCGCCCATCTGGCGCGGCTACTCGTCCAGGAACCGGACCTGCTCCTGCTCGACGAGCCGACCAACCACCTGGACTTGGATGCGCTGCTCTGGTTCCAGAACTACCTGATGGGTTACCCGGGCGCGATTTTCATGATCTCCCACGACCGGGAATTCCTGAACCGCCTCTCTGACACGATCATCGCCATCCAGCACGGTAAACTCCATCGCTACCGCGGCAACTACGATTCCTACGTCGAGCAATCGGCGGCGCGGGAGGAGCAGCACGAGGCCGCTTACAAAAACCAGCAGAAGGAAATCCAGTCCCTCCAGACTTTTGCCGATCGCTTTCGCGCCAAGGCGAGCAAGGCGTCCCAGGCCCAGAGCAAGCTGCGCCAGATCGAGCGCATGGAGAAGATCGAGGCTCCCACGCGCCATGACAAGACGATCAAGTTTCGCTTTCCCCAGCCGCCGCGCAGCGGCCAGCGTGTCATCACCCTGGAAGGCATCCACCAAGCCTACGGGGAGCATGTCGTTTACCGCGGCTTGAATTTCGAAACCGAGCGCGGCCAGCGTGTGGTCTTGGTGGGACCCAACGGGGCCGGGAAATCCACCTTGCTCAAGATCCTGGCCGGGATTGTTCCCTTTCAACAGGGACGGCGCTCATTGGGCCACAATACCCGCATGGGTTACTACGCACAGTATCGCATTGACACGTTGGACGGATCGCGTTCGGCCCTGGATGAAGCGCTCGACACCCCCCAGCGCATCTCCGAGCAAACCGTTCGAAGCGTCTTGGGTTCTTTTCTCTTTCGCGGCGACGAGGTTTTCAAGAAGGTCTCCGTGCTCAGCGGCGGGGAGAAAAGTCGCCTGGCCCTCGTCAAATTTCTCCTCGATCCGCCCAATCTTTTGTTGATGGACGAGCCCACCACCCACCTGGACATGGCGAGCATCGATGCCCTGGTCGGGGCACTGAAGCAGTTCGAGGGGACCCTGGTCTTCATCTCGCATGACGTCTACTTTATCCGCGCCATCGCCACAAAGGTGCTGCACATCGCCGACGGCAAACTCACCCCTTACGCGGGCGACTACCAATACTACCTCGACCGGTCGCAGGCGGTCTCGGAACGCTCGGCCCTGACGGCGCGAAAAACCTCCCTCCCGTCCGCCCATCCGAAAGAAGGACCCGCCCCGCGGGCCAGCACGAAAGCGCAGCGCCGACTCGATGCCGAGAAGCGCCAGGCCCATTCCCTCCAAAACAAGGAGCACGCACAGAAAGTGGCCTCTCTCGAGGCCGAGATCCTGGCCCTGGAAAATCGACAAAAGGAACTCACCGCGCTGATGGAGGATCCGACCACCTATGCCTCCGGAAATATCGTCGAGATCAATCGCGAACTCATGGGGCTGACCGAATCGCTCGGGTTGCTCAACGGGCGGTGGGAATCCGCAGCCCACGCCGCGCCGCCTCCTTGAAGGCGGACCGTGGCGAGGCATGCCCCTGTTGCCATTTGCCGTCCTCCTGCTAGGCTGCGGGGGCGTGAATCTCGCGTCTTCCAGACTTCGGGGCATCCGGGTGACCGCCGGGGTGCTGCTTCTTGTCTTCACTGTCAGCGCACGCGCACAATACCTCTACAGCGAGACCTTCAGGGAGACGACCGCCCCCGGGTGGATACTCGCGGGAGATGATCCCGGCACCCCTGCTCCCGTCCTCACCGCGGCGCAGGGTATTGATCCCTCGGGTAACGGCTGGCTGCGACTCACCAGCAACGCAAACAACCAGTCCGCCTACGCCTTCCTCAACTCGGCGATCCGCACGCCAAGTTCGTTCTCGATCTCCTTTGAGTATGCGATGTGGAACGGATCGGGGGCCGACGGCATCAGCTTTTTCCTCTTCGATGCGACCACGCCCAGCCCCAGCCCAGGGTCCTTTGGCGGCTCACTCGGTTATGCGCAGCGCACCGGCATGGAGGGCGTTGCGGGCGGTTGGCTCGGCGTCGGGCTCGACAACTTCGGCAATTTCAGCAACCCGACCGAGGGGCGCATCGGCGGCCCAGGCTTCATCCCCAACTCGATCACGGTCCGCGGTTCCGGAAACTCAACGACCGGCTACAACTATCTGGCCATGGCCAATCTCGACTCCATCGGGCAGATGGACTTTCCCACCTACACAACGCGTCCGGTCCAGACTGGTGTGGACTATCGCAAGGTGAACCTTGATTTCAGCTCGAACAACACCCTCACGGTGACCATGCAGTTCGGCGCCGCAGGGACGCCCCAGACGCTCATCAGCAGCTACAACTTGAATACGGCGAGCAACCAGGTGGCACGCCCCGAACTGTTGGGAATCGGCTTCGCAGCCGCCACCGGAGGATCCACCGACATCCACGAGATCCGCAACCTCGTGATCACCAGCAGCCTCCCGCTCGTACCGGAGCTCTCCTCGTGGTTGATTGCAGTTACCGGTCTCGGGGCCGCCGTCGCCGCCCGCTGGCTCGCGGGCCGCTGCCGCAACCAGACTGCCATCCCCGCCTGATCGGCCCGCTTCCCTTGGATAACCTGCACCGGCACCATCCTGCCCGCTGGACGTGAAGCCAAAAGCCCCTTTCTCCCTCTACTCTTTTTCTTACGTCGTGGCCTTCGCCGCGGTCGTTGCCGTGCTCGTCGCGACCTATCCCTCCGCCAAACTGCGCTACAAGCATTGGCGGGGGGGCCTCCTCACCCGTCACGCGATGAGCCTGATGGAGAAGGACCGCCTGCTCGAGGCCTCGCTCACGATCCGCCAGGCCCTGCGTTATGATCCCCAGGGCATCGAGGAGAACCGCGCCATGGCCGTGCTCGCCACGCGGGTCGGCGAGCCCTTCGCCATGCTCTGGTGGCGCAACGTGCTCCAAGCGGAACCTAACAACCCCCGCCGCGCCCTCGAGGTCGCCCAGGCATCCCTGCGCTTCGGCAAGGTGGACGAGGCCGAAGCGCTCCTGCGCGCCCTGCCCGCCGGGTTTCACAAAGACCCCGCATGGCTCACGGCCGCCGCCGGTTGCGCCCTTGCCCGGGGAAACTTTCGCGAGGCTGGTCGCTTGATGGGCGAACTCCAATCCACGGAGCCGGACCAGCCGCGCCACCGCTTCAACCTCGCCTGCGTCGGCCTCTTCTCCCCAGACCCCGCCACGCGTGAACGCGCGAAAAAGGAGGTCCAACAATGGGTGGCCGATCCCGACTTCGGGCGCACGGCCCTGCGCAACCTTGCGTTCCACTACCGCCGAGAGGAGAAACCCGCCGAAAGCCTGAAATGCTGGGACCAGCTCGCCCGCCACGCCGCGCTCTCCTGGGAAGAACGCCTCCAAGCCATCGAGATCCGCCGCCTCATCGATCCGCCCGGGGCCGCCGAGGAAATCGCACGCTACGAGCAGCAGGCCGTTTCCGACCCGTCCGCCCTCGCCCAGATCCTGGTCTGGCACCTGGGGCGCGGCAAGGCCCGCGAGGCACTCGACCTCCTCGCACGGGCCGGCGGACGCACCGACCGCGACTCGATGCTCTACTTCATCAAGGCCGAGGCCCTCATGCAGCTCAAGGACTGGAAGGCATTGGATGGCCTCCTCCGTGATTCCACAATCCCTCCCCTCGAGTACTTGCGCAGCGCCCTCCTCGCCCACCTCGCCCGCGCCACCCGTTCCCCGATGTTCGACAAGCACTGGGGCGTGGCGCGAGGGCTTACCGCAAAGAGCCTCCCGCAGCAACTGATCCTCGCCAACCTTGCCATCCGCTGGGGATGGGAGCCCGAGGCCGAGGGCCTCTGCCGCGAAATCGCCAGCGGCCCGGTCTCCCCGGAACTCGGCCTCGGACGACTTGTTGGCATCTACCTCCGCACCCACCGGCAGGACAAGCTCCGCGGCGTCCTCCTCGAACTCCATGAGCGCGCGCCAAGCGACCTCGCCGTCGCGAACGACCTCGCCGCGCTCGACCTCCTCTTCAACGACAGCCCCGAACGCGCCGCCACGCTCGCGGAGATGGTCTACCGCGCCACCTCCCGCCACCCCGCCGCGGCCGTCACCTACGGCTTTTCTCTCTATCGACAGGAGAAACCCGGCGAGGCCCTCAGGATCTACGAAAAACTCCCGCCCGCCGTCCTTAACCACCCGAGCGTAAAACTCAACCACGCCCTCATCCTCGCCGGCGCCGGCCGCCGTGCCGATGCGGAGAAACTCCTCGCCTCGCTCGACGAAAAGAAGCTCAAGCCCGAAGAGAAGCGACTCCTCGCCTCCTACCGTGCAGGAGCCCGCACCCCATCCCCCGCCCCGCGAAGCGACCGTCCAATCGCCCCATAACGATTTCCCCCTTCCCTCTCGGTGCCCCCTCTTCTTTTTCCGCGCCTTGCAAGTTTGCTGCGGTGGGCATGCCTCACCGGACTCTGGGTTCTTCTCTTTGAGCGCCTGCGAGGAGAGTGGTCGATCAATCCGCAGTACAGCTTCGGATGGTTCGTGCCCCCCCTTGCGATCCTCCTCACATGGAGACGCTGGAACACCCGCCCCGAGCCCGTCCCAACCGCACACGGGAAGGCCGTTTTCTGGATCGCGGTCACCCTGCTCGGACTGACCCTCCTTCCCCTCCGCATCCTCCTCGAGGCCAACGGCGAGTGGCGCCTCGCAAACATCGCCCTCGCGATCATCGTGCTCGGACTAACCCTCCTCGTGGTCCATCGCGCCGGGGGCCGTCCATGGTTGGGCCACTTTGCCTTCCCCGCGTTCTTCCCCCTCCTTGCGGTCCCCTGGCCGGCTCGAATCGAGGCCCCACTCACCCAGGGGCTCATGGAAAGCGTGACGGCCATCACGGTGGATGCCTTGAACTGGCTTGGCATCGCGTGTGTCCAGCAGGGCAGCGTCATCGAGATGGTCGCCGGATTCGTTGGCATCGAGGAAGCGTGCAGCGGGGTTCGCTCCCTCCACGCAACCTTGATGGTCGCCCTCCTCCTCGGCGAATGGTCTCGCCTTGGCCCCCGTCACCGTGCGGCCCTGGTTGCCCTCGGCCTCCCGCTCGCGTTGGCGATGAACTTCCTGCGTTCATTTTCCCTTGCCTGGATCGCCGCAAGGCATGGCCCCTCGGCCGTGGAGGGATGGCATGATCCCGCCGGCTTCACGGTCCTCATCCCGTGCTTCGCAGTCCTCGGCTGGCTCTCTGCGCGCTGGGAAACTCCTGCCCCATCTCCCCCCTCACCTGACCCGTCGCGGTCTCCTCGCCGCATCCCCGCCCTCGCCGCCGCCGCCGGCCTCGCATGGCTGATCGCGGTCGAGGTCCTCACCGGGGCATGGTATCGAGCCCACGAGCGGGACCTTCTCCCAAGCCCCTCGTGGACCCTGGACTGGTCACGCGCACCGGGCATCGTCCGCCCCATGGAAATCCCCCGTCGGATCCGTGAGCGCCTGCACTGCGATGAACTTCAAGCCAGGGAAATACGAACACCCGACGGGCAAACCTGGCAGGTTCATCTCTTTCACTGGAGCGCGGGACAAGACGTGTCGCGCATCTCCGATCTCCACGTGCCGGAGGGCTGTCTTCCCTCAGCGGGCTGGCGACTGGACCACATGGGGACCCCACTGACTCTTTCGTCTGGGCAGTTGCGTCTCCCCTGCCTGCCCTACCGATTTACGCGCGAGGGACGGCCGCTGGCGCTTTTCCTCTGCCGCTGGGAAACCGCACCGGGCCGACTCCCCGAGTTGGAGTTCACCCACCGCAACCGCTGGCGCGCCGCCATCGAGGGACGCCGCCACCTCGGCCTCCAGATCCTGCAGGCCACCTCCGACGGCGGAGGCGACATGGCGGCGGCGGCCCTTTCCTTCCAGAAACTCGTCGGCCCCATGTTGGTCGAGCGGCGCTGACCGCGCGGCGAAGCACGGATCGGGCGCAGGGTGGTTTGCCGGGGGTTTTCTGCGGCATCCACGCGCTTGGCACGGCCACGAGTGATCGGAGGGGGGCGCGAGGATTGCGCCCCCCATCCGATCAGGACCGATATTCTCGTCGCGAAACCTCAGCCGAAGAAGACCTGGGCTTCCTCGTAGAGTTCCTTGCTGACCACCTTTGTCTTGGTGACCGCCTGCAGGTCGATCGCCACGATCTCGGTGCCACGGAGGGCCACCATCTTCCCAAACTGGCCCTTCATCGCGAGTTCGACCGCCTTGAGGCCGTAGCGCGTGCCGAGCACGCGGTCGTAGGCCGTGGGCACACCGCCACGCTGGAGGTGACCGAGGACGACGGAGCGGGTCTCAAAGCCGGTGTGCTTCTCAATCTGCTTGGCCACGCGCTCGCCCACGCCACCGAGCCGGACATGACCAAAGGCATCCTTCTCATGGTTCTGGGTGATTTCCTCGCCCTCGATCTTGAAGCCCTCGGAGACGGCGACGATGCTGAAGGAGCGGCCGCCCGCGTGGCGCTTTTTGAGAACCTCGCCCACTTCCTTCATGCTCTTCGGAAACTCGGGAAGGAGGATGTAGTCTGCCCCGCCGGCGATCCCGGCGTGGAGGGTGATCCAGCCCGCGTTGCGCCCCATCAACTCGACGACCAGCACCCGATTGTGCGATTCCGCCGTGGTGTGGAGGCGGTCGATGGCCTCCATGGCAATATTCACCGCGGTGTCAAAACCGAAAGTGTAGTCGGTGCCGGGAAGGTCATTGTCGATGGTCTTCGGCACCCCGATCGTGGCGAGACCCTTCGTGTGGAGGTCGTAGGCCACGCCAAGGGTATCGTCCCCCCCGATGGCGATGAGGACGTCGAGTTTCAGATCCTTGAAGTTATCAAAGATTTTCTGGACGGCGCCGGGCATCTTGCGGGGGTTGGTGCGGGAGGTCCCCAGGATGGTGCCGCCGCGGTGAAGGATTCCCGCGATTGCAAGGCGGTCGAGCGAAATAAAGTTCTTTTCGATCATCCCCTTCCAGCCGTTGCGAATACCAAGCACCTCGTACCCCTCCTGCAGGGCGCGGCGAGTCACGGCACGGATTACGGGGTTCAGGCCGGGGCAGTCGCCCCCACCGGTCAGCATGGCGAGTCTTTTGATGCTCATGAAAGTTCTTGTTGATTTAAAACCGCGCGATAAGCCGCGCGAATGCGCGTTGAATTAGGAGAAAGCCCGCCGTCGCGCAAGTCCGACGTTGGAATTTTCTCGCGAGCGACAAAGGGACTACTCCACCCCGTCGCCATGGCCGTTTTTCAGGAGGGCGGGCAGGAATCCCAAATCGTACTGGCCTCGGCGGAAGTTCGGATCGCGCAAAACCATCTTGGACACGGGGATCGTGGTCTTGACGCCCTTGAACAGGCACTCGTCGAGCGCACGTCGCATGCGGGTGAGCGCCTCCTCGCGATCCGACCCGCGGGTGATGATCTTTGCCAGGAGCGAGTCATAGTTCGGCGGCATGTGGTAACCGCTGTAGGCGTGGGAATCCACGCGCACGCCGCATCCGCCCGGGGGGCAGAAGAGTTCAATCCTGCCCGCTGAAGGCATGAAGTTCCGCTCGGAATCCTCCGCGTTTACCCGGCACTCGATCGCGGCGCCCCGTGGCTTCAGGTCATCCTGGTCGAACCCCAACTTCTCCCCCGCCGCCGCTCGGATCTGCCACTTCACAAGGTCCACCCCAAAGACCTCCTCGGTGACGGGATGCTCCACCTGGATGCGGGTGTTCATCTCGAGAAAGTAAAAATTCCCCTTCCCGTCCACAAGAAACTCAATGGTCCCCGCACTGGTGTAGGAAACCGCCTGGGCGAGGCGCACCGCGGCCTTACCCATCTTCTTGCGGAGGTCGGCCGTCAGAAAGGGCGACGGGCATTCCTCGATGAGCTTCTGGTGACGACGCTGAATGCTGCACTCGCGCTCCCCGAAATGCACGATATGTCCATGCTCGTCCGCAAGAATCTGAAACTCGATGTGGTGGGGGTTCTCGATCAATTTCTCGAGATAAAGCCCGGGGTTGTTGAAGGCCCTCTCCGCTTCCGCCTTCGCGGTGAAAAAGCCCTGGACCAGGCTGACGTCGTTGTGCGCGATGCGCATCCCGCGCCCCCCTCCCCCGGCCACCGCCTTGATCATCACGGGATAGCCGAGCTTCTTCGCGGCACGGAGCGCCTCCTGCTCGTTGTCGAGCACCCCGTCGCTCCCGGGAACCACGGGGATGCCCGCCTTGCGGGCGGATTCGCGGGCCCGTGCCTTGTCCCCCATCGCACGCATCGCCCCGGCGCCGGGACCGATGAACTTGATGTTGCAGTTCTCGCAGATGTCCGCAAAGTGCGCATTCTCGGCAAGAAAACCGTACCCCGGGTGGATGGCGTCCACGTCCCCCACCTCCGCGGCGGAGATAATGCGGTCGATCTTGAGATAACTCTCGGTGGCCGGCGCGCTGCCGATGCAGATCGCCTCGTCGGCAAACTGGACGTGAAGGCAGTCCACGTCCACGTCCGAGTAAACCGCCAGCGTGGGGATACCGAGATCGCGGCACGCGCGGATCACGCGCAGTGCAATTTCGCCGCGGTTGGCGATGAGGACCTTCTGGAACATGGCCGACTATTTGGCTACGGAAAGCGTTCGAAGACGGAAAAGGGGTTTGCCAAACTCCACGGGCTTGACGTTCTCGACACAGATCTCGGCGATCACACCCGAGGCCTCGGCCTTGATCTCGTTCATCACCTTCATCGCCTCGATGAGACAGACCACGGTGTCCTCGGTGACCGTCTGGCCAATCTCCACGTAGGGCGGGGCGTCGGGCGAAGGGGACCGGTAGAATGTGCCGACCATCGGCGACTTGATCTCCTTGAGATCGGGCGCGGCAGACGCAAGGACCGACGCTACGGGAACCGCGGAAACCGGGAGGGCGACCTGGGGTGCGGGGACGGCCACGGAATGCCCGACTCCGCCCGCGGGAGAAATGGATTGGAAAGACCCGTCCGCCCCCCGGCGGATGCGGATCTTTTGATTGTCGCGCTCGAGTTCAAACTCCGTGAGCCCGTTGCGCTTCATCAGGTCAATGATCGCCTTGATTTCTTTGAGTTCCACGTAACCTCCTCGGCGGCCCGCGTCGCACTGTGGCGCGCCCACGGACCACTCAATAACAGGCGGAAGGATAAGGGAACCTTGGGGTATTGTCCACCTCCGGCTTCTAGCCCAAGTTCCGCAGTTTGAGCGAGGGTGAAAATATCTCCCCCCGTGAGGGGTGAGGGAGTCTGGGAGTTTTCAGAGGGGGACTGAGTTGGAGGTGGCATGTAGTGCAGAAGGCCCTTGCGAGGTTGAAGGAAGAGGAAGGAATCCGAAACCCGCGTGGGTCCTCGACCCGTCACCCCCCCAACCCTTTAGTTTCCCAAAACCATGAAGAGCTACCGAAAGGAACTCTGGTTCGAGATCCCGTCACGCTGCGGGCTCGTGAACATCACCCCGCAGGTCGAACAATGCCTCCGCGACAGCGCCATCCGCGAGGGCCTGGTCCTGGTCAACGCGATGCACATCACCGCCAGCGTGTTCGTCAATGATAACGAACGCGGTCTCCGCGCCGATTTCGAAAAGTGGCTCGAGAAGCTGGCGCCCGAGAAGCCGCACTCCCAGTACGCCCACAACGGGGCCGAGGACAACGCCGATGCCCACCTGAAGCGCACGATCATGGGCCGCGAGGTCGTTGTGGCGATCTCCCAGGGTCGCCTCGATTTCGGCCCCTGGGAGCAGATCTTCTACGGCGAGTTCGACGGACGGCGCCGCAAGCGGGCCCTCGTGAAGATCATCGGCGATTAGGCCAAGCCCAATGGTGTGGCCCTGGCCGGTTGATTCCTGCCGCCCCAGCAAGGACAGGCTCTCGCGAGTTTTCCCTAGGTTGGATGTGTGCGAGGAAGCTTCCCCGGAACCTCACAGTTTCTGGACGATTCCCGTGCGGATCGCGCGTTCGGCGGCAAGCACGATGCGAGTGGCTTGGATCCCGTCATGGACGTCAAGGGCCGGTTTCCGTTCTTCGAGGATGGCGGAGATGAATTCCCGGTTTTCGAGAAAGAACCCCTCTTCCTCCCCGCGTTCCTCCGTCCAGGTCTTCTTGCCATCGAAGAACACCGCCTTCTTCAGGCGATCGTGAAGCTGGACGCTACGACCATTGTTGCCGAACAACTCGAAGAAGAACTTGCTGGTGAACATTCCCGTGGCGGCATCACCCTGAATCCAACTCGCCACGTGTCCATTTGCAAAGCAGATGGTCGCCACGCACTGGTCAATGCACGGATGTCTCGTGTGGGTAAGGGCCCCTCCTGCAGCCCAGAGGAGCTTCGGTTCGCTGCCCGCCAGATATCGCAGGATGTCGGTCGTATGGCATCCTTGGCTATGAACGTTGCCCCCACCCTGGACCGGGTCCTGTGGCCAGATGGTCTCGGGCCAGCGGTCGCACATCATCTGCCCAACCAGGACCTGTGGCTCGGGAATGAATTCGTGAGCCATCTGGATGAGCGGGTAGTACCGCATCTTGAACGCAGGCATCAGGACAACCCCCGCCTTCGCCACCTCCAATGCGACGCTTTCGCAGTCCTCGATGGTCAGGGCGAGGGGCTTCTCGATCAGGATATGTTTGCCTGCTCGCGCCGCGGCGATCGCCAGAGGGGCGTGCGAGTCATGCCGCGTGCAGATGTAGACCGCCCGAATCGACGGGTCGCCAACTACGCGCGACACGTCCATGGTGGCATATTCGCCTCCAAAATCCTTGAGTAAACCCTTGGCGGCCTCCTCCGACACGTCCGCGTAGGCGACCAACCGTGCTTCGGGAATCCGAGCAAGGCATTCGGCGTGGACGCGCCCCAGCTTTCCGCAACCGATCAGTGCGACAGGAACGGTGTTCATCCCGCTACTTTGAACGAATCCCCGTGGTTCGTCTTTGTCGCGGGCGACCACGGATTTGACCAAATCTGCTTTATTCTCTAGCATGACCCCGCGAGCAACTACACGTTGTGCCCCCTTCTCCTTCATCCCATGCATGGTCCTGTGGTCACCGAAATCGTGAGAGTGGACTTTGCGACGATTCCTCCCGAGGGCTACCAGATGCGGCAGCACCTCCATCATTACTTCCAACTCGACATCCTCCTCGAGGGAAGAACCACGGTGTTCATCGAAGGCCATCCGCCTTTCGACGGCCGTCCTGGTGATGGTTGGTTGATCCCTCCCCTGCTCCGACATGCGTTTACCTCGAAGTCATGCCATCGGCACGCATCCTTCAAATTTCACCTTGCCCCACCGTTCTGGGCCCTAGTACGACACTCCTTTCAGAGGTTCCGCGCCTCCCCCGCCCTGCGGGCGATCCTGAATCTCGTTGGGGCAAGGTTTCTCAAAGGGGGATCATTAATCCACCAGCAGGTGGATGCGGCCATCACCCTGGCACTCGCCGAAATTCCCCAGCGGACGCCAGAAAGCCCCAGGCAACCCGTGGAACTCAGTCCTTTCCGGGCACAACTGTTTCCGCTCCTTGAGAAGATCATCATGTGCCCCCAGGAGCGCTGGACCGTGGGCGCCATGGCGAGGGCATGCCACCTCTCCACGGCGCATTTTTCGAGGAGTTTTCGCCTGGTGCTTGGCATGTCCCCTCGCCGCTTTCTGCTCGATCAACTGATGCGCGCGGCGGCCACGGCACTCACCGCCTCGCAACCGGTTCCTATCAAGAGGATTGCAGAACTCAGCGGCTATTGCTCCGTCCATCCGTTCACGCGGGCCTTCCGAAAGGTATTCCACACCAGCCCGGCAGTTTACCGGAGCACCCACCTCACCATGGATGACGGCATGCCTCGTCCGTTAACCTGGGGACGGAAAAGTCGCTGACGCAAAGGCGTCGAGCAGATTTGGTCAAAAGCACGTCAGCCGCGGGTAAAGACGCCGACTCGCCCGTGTGGTCTACTACGTGGCAAATGTATGGGTACCACCCCGGCGGAGCCATGTCGGTGCGATGGAAGGGGTTTCACGCTGATCGAACTTCTCGTGGTGATCGCAATCATTGCGATCCTCGCAGCCCTGCTGATGCCGTCCCTGGGGCGCGCGCGTGCCATGGCGCGAAGCACCGCCTGCACCGGCCAACTCCGCCAGATCGGGCTGGCAATCATGGCCTACCGCAACGATTTCGACGGCTACTTTCCACCGGTTCGCTTTGCCCCGAACCTTGCGACGGCGGCTACCGAACACTATGCCTGGGGTGTGTTGCTGAAACGCTACGTCGGGGACAACACCAGCGGCTACAACCTCGATCCCCGGGGAGTGTTTTATTGCCCTTCGGTGCCCATAAAGGATCGGAACCTCTCCGCCTCCTATGTCAGCTATGGCCTGAGCCACTACGGGGTTGGGGGCGGGATGACCCCCTGGACAGACGGCAATACGAAGCTGCGGAAGGACCTGCGCAGTCCAACGGAGCAGACGCTGATGCTCGTGGACATCGAGGCCACCACCCAACCGTACGTCGGGTGGTACGGTTCATATTGTCATCCCGCGTTCTTCTTCGAGCGGCACGAGGGACGCGCAAATGTGCTTTTTGCGGACGTCCACGCGGAATCGCGGACAAGAGACCAACTGGTCACTGGAGCCACGCCCGACACGGACAACGCGCCATGGTTCGGCAACAACTGCAAGTAGTCACCCGCATCTGCGCATGAACACCCGCTCAACACCCGTAAGCCTGTGCAGAGCGCTGATCAAAGGAGGGATCTTGTTGGCTGTTCTGCTTGGGGGTATCACCCCCCCCCCGTCCACACGGGCCGAGGAGCCCGACCCCCAGGTGAAGAAGAACCTACTTGAGCTCTACGAGGCCTTCCAGGTATGGCGCAAGGATCACGGCGGCGAGTTTCCCCCGCTGTCCCTCAAGGGCGATGGCGGTCGGGTGCTGCTGTGGCCCGAACTGCTGAAGAAGGCTCTCCATGATCCCTCTCCGCCGGGACATGTCAGGATCGATGGCCCCTTCTTCTCTCCGTCCGTGCCGATGAGCTTCCGTCGAGGAGGCAAGGCCAGCCTCGTGAGCTACGGCTACAACACCTATGCGCTTGGAGCCGATGCCAAGGGCGGAGAGATTGGCCCCCGTCGACGGCTGGTACGGGAGGTCCCCAACGCCGGGGCAACACTCCTGCTTGTCGAAAGTGAAGCGATCAAACAGCCGGGCTTGGGCTGGTACCAGGCTTACCCAAACGGAGGGATGCAGTTTGGTTTCGATGGGAAGAAGGCCCACGTCCTTTTCTGCGATGGGAGTGTCCGCCTCATGAGCCAGGAGGAACTCGATGTTGGCCAGGGCGCCGACACCCATGAGCCCCCCTGGTTCGGTGATCTCAGCAAGCAGAAAAGCGCGACCGCCACCACGACGGGGCGCCCCCCCGCGGCTTCCTTGCCGAAGCTCCCCTTGGGCGTACCGCAAGCGCTGCTGAACGACCGCATCGAGGTATTGGGCCCGGCGGGCGAAAGCCCGGCCTCGCTCCACGATTGGACCCTTTGCCCGAACCCGAGGGGCGCAGGCCAACTGCTCGTGATGGCTTTCCGACGTGATCGTTTCATCCTGGTGGTCGACCTGGCGACGCGTGAGGTGACCAAGCACGAACTCAGCGGCATGCCTTACGGTATCACGACCGGGAAGGATGGCAGGGTTTATCTCGGGACCTCCCAGGCTCCCGGTGCCTTTCTCTTCTGCTTCGATCCGAAGGAGAACCGCGTCGAGCAGTTGGGCGGCATTGAAAACGAGACCATGGTCTACTGGCTCAAGACGGCGCCCGACGGCACCATCTACGGGGGGACCAACCCGGGCAACCTCCTGTTTTCTCTTGATCCAAAGACGCGGAAAATCACCAACCTCGGCGCGCTGAGTCCCGACCAGACCCATGCCTGCTTCGGGGCCGTCGGGCGCGATGGACTTGTCTACGCCGCGGTGGGCATGCGCTCGCAGGCCCTCTTCGAATACAACCCGGTTTCCGGGGCGAAAAGGGACGTGTGGCCCAAGGACTGGGTCACCAACCATGTCCCCCGGGTCTACATGGGCGAGGATGGGCTTGTGTACGCTTACCCGGGGATCGCAACCCCCGCCAGCGAAGGACGTTGCCTCAAAATCTCCCCGGGAGGCAAGGTGGAACAGGTCGCCAATGGGGTGCGACAGGCAATGGGTTGCATGCCCCCGTCCTTTCCCGCCCAGCCTCGACTCGAGAATGGCTGGCAAATTGTCGAGGCGAGCGCCACCAAGGTCCTCTTAAGGAAATGGAGCGAAGGAGGCGAGCATGTCTCGATTCCGCTTCCCTATGGGGGTGGGGTAAAATCCATCTACTCCATCGCCCTGGGGCCGGATGGGCGGATCTATGCCTCGACGAAGCCGTCGGTCTTGATGGCCTTCGATCCGGCCACAAGGCAAATCCATGATCTTCGCGAAATCACGTCTTTCAAGGCGGGGCAGGTGGATTCCATGTGCGCCGCCAATGGCAGGCTCTATCTGGGAACCTACACGCATGCCACCGTCCATACCTTTAATCCCTCCGAACCCAGTCAAGGGGTCCGCACCATTGGCCGAATTGGCCAGGAACAGGATCGTCCCTGGGCGATGGTCTCCGACCGGTCTGGAAACGTCTATGTGGG
The DNA here is from genome assembly GCA_964653025.1 of uncultured Verrucomicrobiota bacterium. Lineage (GTDB taxonomy): Bacteria > Verrucomicrobiota > Verrucomicrobiia > JABWAM01 > JABWAM01 > JABWAM01. The sequence goes on along the minus strand of CAZZBZ010000006.1, from coordinate 21,154 downwards.
CACCGCTCCCGGCTACGGGCTGCACAACGGGGCGCTCGCGTGCCTGCGCAAGGGGGAGGAAACCTTCACTGTTTGGCGCTCCGTCATCCCGCGCCAAAGCATCGCCGCTCTCGCCGTGGATGACGGACGGCGGCGCCTCTACCTGGGGAGTTCGGTCCACGGGGGGTCTGGAAGCGCGACCGTCGCTGAAACCGCCACGCTGGCTGAATGGGATCTCGACAAGCATCAGGTCCTTCGCACGGTCCAGGTCCCTGGAGCCATTTCCATCGCCGCGTTACTCGTTGTACCGGACGGGCCGATCTGCGGGCTGACCCGGGAAGGCGAATGGTTCGGGGTTGACCCCAACACGTTCTCCGTGAGCTTCCGGAGATCTCTTCGCACCTCCACCTCCGTGCCGTGGAGAGCCACGCTCGCCTGGGATGCCCGAAGCCGTTCGATTTACGGTTCCCTCGGCCAGGCCATTTTCCGTGCTCCTGCGAATCATCCCGAAAACTGCACGATGGTCGCCCAACTTATCGACGGCCAGGAGATCGGGGCGGGAGTCGTGTGTGACCGCGACGGCAACGTCTATTTTTCCGTCGGCATCAACCTCATGCGGTGGAGACCTCCCCCCACCTGACCCCGATGCCTCCCCTTCCCCCTTCCCTCCAACGCGCCTATCTCCACCTGCCGGAGACTAACCGCAGGCGCTGCTTCGATCCGGAAGATATGGCGGCGCTTCAGGCGCGCCTCCCGGTCATTCTCGGCGAAGGGACCGGGGCTACGCCGACCATCGAGGCGGAGTTCGCCGACCGCATCGGGATCCTTGTGACCGGCTGGGGCACCCCGCCACTCGCGGCGAAGTTCCTCGATTCCTTGCCCAACCTCGGGCTTCTCGTCCACGCGGCCGGCAGCATCAAACGCCTGGTCCCCCCGGATATCTGGACGCGCGGGCTCCGCATCGCAACCACCAACGACGCCATCGCCGTGGGGGTTGCCGAAACCGCCCTCGGGATGGCCATCGCCGGGTTGAAGGGGTTTTTCCCGTCCCGCGACTGGACGCGCCTCGGCAAGTGGAGCGATCCGACGTTGGGGACAGGCCGCATGGCGGTCCGGGAACTCTACCGCGTCACCGTCGGCGTGATCTCCGCCAGCCGGGCCGGACTGCACCTGATTCGCCTGCTGCGCAACTTCGAGGTCCGCATCCTGCTTTACGATCCCTACATGAAACCCGAGACGGCCCGCGATCTCGGGTGCACCCTCGCCACGCTTGACGACCTTGTCTGCCAGAGCCACGTGGTCTCCCTGCACGCGCCCGCCCTCCCCGCAACCAAGCAGCTTCTCAAGGCGCAGCATTTCCGCGCGATGAAAGATGGAGCCATCTTCATTAATACCGCCCGTGGGATGGTTGTGGATGAGCAGGCCCTCCTTGCCGAACTCGAAACCGGGCGCATCTCCGCGTTCATCGATGTCACGGACCCGGAACCCCCGGCGGCCGACCATCCCTTCCGTCGTCTTCCCAACGTGGTTCTGACTCCGCATCTCGCCGGGGCGGTCTCGAACGGTTGTCTCCGTCAGGGCCGCATGGCGGTGGATCAGATTCTTGCCTTTGTCGAGGGGCGCCCCATTTCCGGCGAAGTGACCCGCGAGATGTTCGAGCGCATGGCGTGAGCCCAGATCCCAGAGCTGTGACTTCTTTATGAAAATCGGAATTGTCGACTTGGACACCAGTCATCCCGTCAAGTGGATCCCGATCCTGCGGGAGATGGGGCACGAGGTGACCGGCGTCTGGGACGCCGGGGATGTGCACCCCCCAGAGTATGTCCGCGATTTCGTGGCGAAGTTATCCATTCCCGTGGTCTTTCCCTCGCTGGCCGCCATGGCCGCGAAAGTGGATTGTGCCATCATTCACTCCTCCAACTGGGATGCCCACGTGGAACGTGCTCGCCCCTTTGTGGAAGCCGGCAGGGCGATCCTCGTCGACAAGCCGATTGCGGGAAACCTGAAAGACCTCCTCGAGTTCAAGTCTTGGGCCGATCGCGGAATGCGCATCACCGGGGGCTCCTGCCTCAGGTTCGCTGACGAGACCCTCCGTTTCCTTGAGCAACCCGTGCTTGAGCGTGGCACCCCTCACACCGTCATCTGCGGCTGCGGAGTGGATGACTTCAACTATGGGATCCACGCCTACTCCCATCTCTGCGGGATCCTGGGGTCTGGTATCGTCAGCGTGCGACACCTCGGGACCAGCGTTCAGAGGCACGTTCAACTGAATTGGTCTGACGGCCGCATCGGAATGGTTGTGATCGGAAAGCAGGTGGCGAGCCTGCCTTTTTACAGCACCATCATCACCGAGAAGGGCGTCCATCAGCTATCCGTAAACAACGCGCGCATCTATCACGCCCTGCTCGAGGCGACCCTCCCCTTCCTGTCGGGAAAGGCCGCCCTGGCCCCCGTCCCGTGGGATGTGCTGGTCGAACCCGAACTCGCTGCCCTCGCGGCACAGGTATCGTGGAATGAGGGGAATCGCGAAGTCCGAATCGCGGAACTGTCGACGATGCCCTCTTGCTCGTACGATGGGGCTGGTTTCGCCAGCGACTATCGAAAAGCCAAATACCGCTTGATTCCTTCGCAAACCGACACTAAAATACCCGGGTCCTCGCCGTTGTGTTCCGCGCAGGTGCCGTCCGCCCCGGACTCGATTCCCCTTGCTTCTTCCTAAGAATCCTAAGAACGACAGACACGCGTTTCCCCGGCCCTTCAACCTCTATGAAAACCCGCCATATCCATCTTGCGATCCTCCTTGCGTTGGCATTGGGCAGTCCTTGCCTGCTGGGCCAAACCACCACGTGGACGAACTACTCCAATGCGAACAACGCATGGGATGCCGTCGCCAACTGGGACAATGGCGTAGGGGGCATTTCTGCAACGAACGCGCTCCTGACGAGTGCCGTCGCCTCCCACTACAAGGTGGAGTTCTTACAGCCCGGTGTCTCCCTGACGAACCTGTCCATCAAGAATATCGCGACGGGGGGGTCCACGACGCTCAACATCCGCACAAACGGCTTCCAGGTGTCGGGTGCGCAGTTGTTCGACACAGGCAGCATCGTGAACGTTCATGCGGGAGGAACCTATAGCAACCTGCAGGGCGGGCCGAGCAAAACCATCACCATCAGGGGCGCGCAATTCAACGTCCTCGGCGGCACGGTTTACTTCGCCAGCAATCCGTCCATCAACGGGAACGGCACTCTCTTGGTGGATGGAGGTTCCTTCACATACAACGGTTCGAGGAACATGTATGTCGGGGGGTTTGCCGGTGACAACGCGCTCATGACGGTGAGCAATGGGCTCCTCTTGAGCCAAAAGGCAATCGTCGTGGGGTACTCGGGGACAGGAACCGTCCGCGTGGTCGGAGGCGCCCTGGTCAATAACGGCAGCTCGATCACGTTGGGCTACGGTCTTAACAACGCTCACGCCGATGCGCGCATGGAGGTGACCGGGGGAACGGTGACCAACGCCAGCCCGCTTATCCTCAACCTCACCACCAACCCCACCTCGTGGGCCGAACTCAATATCTCCGGCGGTTCATTCGTCCAAAAATCGGACACCACCATTGGGGCCAGCAACCATGCGAGGGTGAACCTGAGTGGCGGCAGCCTACTTGTCGGCTCCAACGTTTACTTGGGGGACGGCGGTCAAGCGGTGGGTGAACTCCTGATGAGCGATGCCGGCGTCCTGCGGGTGACGAACGGGGCGGGCAGCGCTGAGGTGTTCCTCGGCAAGGCGTCCGCGGGAATGGGCGTGGTGACCAAGGCTGGTGGCGACCTGTGGGCCAACCGCGTTTCCATTCGCGCCGGTGCGTTCACCAATAGCGGTGGATTCCTCGCCGTATCCAACTCCACCGGGACGGGTGTGTTCGATGTGCAGAACGGGACGTTCCTTATGGCAGGAGGGACGGGCGCGGTTGACCGCCTCCTCGCGACCAATGGCGTGGCGTCCGTGTTCCAGTTCAGCGGCGGGCTTCTTCGTTCAAAGTCCACGCTCATCAATAACGGGGCGATCCTCAGCCTCGGTGGCGGGGGCACACCGGTGGTTTTCGACCTTTCCGGGGGAACCCACACCTTCCAGGGTGGCCTTGGAATCGGCAGCAACGCGACCGTGCGTGGCACGGGTTCCATCGCGGGGAACGTCGCAGGGGCGGCCGGTGGGATCGTAAATGTCGGCAATAGTCCGGGGGTGATTACCAACTTCGGAAACTGGAACAACAGCAACCTCGTGATCCAGCTTGAGATCGGCGACGTTTCGAACCTCGTTCTCACCGCGGGAGGCAACTACGACTTCCTGGTCATCACGGGTTCGTTCACCCATGGAGGATCAATCCAGGTGGACCTCGCCAACTTCACCCGCCCCATGGTCGCCAGCAACCTCCTCTTGGTTTCATGGAACGCGGCCCTCGGCAACCCGACCGATACCGACGTGAGCTTCATTAACGGGTCGTCGCTTTCCTGGTCCTTCGAGGATGGTGGGTTCTACGTCACCATTCCGGAGCCCTCCACGATGGCCATCCTGCTGGTGCTCGCAGCCGGAGGCGCCTTCTTCGCACGCAAGACACCGCTCGCCTGACCGCGCGCGACCGGTGCATTCAGCGATCGCCGCAAGTGGGCCCACAAAGAGGCGCTGCGGACCCGCCGTGCGCGTGGCGCGAAGAGGCCATCAAGGCATGGAAACGCCAGCGCTGGACGGAGATCGAGGTGCGAACCACAGGGATCGCGGACGCCCCTGCGCGCAAGATCTACCCCATGCTCAAGGATCGTCACCCGAACGTCGGAAGCAAGGGAGGGCTCTCCGTCTGGCTCGCCAAGAAGCGCGAGGCATGTCGGGAAGCGGAACGCAGCGGGGACATCTGGAAGCTCTTCACCGCGGAACCGGACAAGGGGTACGCCCGGATGCTGGGCGCGTTCGTCGAGGAGATCCGGGGCCTTCGCAAGGAGCCGGTCAGCCCGGTCGAAAGCGCCTTGCGGGCCACGCGCATCTGCTTGGCCGGGGTGAAATCGGCGCTCGAGAAGCGCATGGTGGACATCGCGGAGGTCTGAGCCGGTGACCGATATCCATTATGTCCACCCGACCGATTCAGCAAACCAGGGTCTTGGAGGCCCGTGTCGAGTTCCTGCCCCGGGCGTTCGAAAAGCCGCTCCAACTTTCCAGCGGGCTGATCAGCCACATCACCGAGGCGCGAGCCGTCGTCACGGTCGACGCCAACGGGCTTCAGGCTACAGGGCGGGGTTCCATCTACCTGAGTGACCTGTGGGCATGGCCCGACCCCGCGTTAGGCCACGACCAGCGGGACGCGGTTCTGCGGAAGATCTGCATCGGGATATCGGAAAGGTTACCGTCCTGGTGCGGCACCCCGGCCCACCCTCTGGAGCACGGGCTGCGACTTCACCACGCCGCCTGCCAAGAGGCGGGGCCTCCGTCGCTGGCGCGAGCGATGTGCGCGAGTCCCTTCGACGCCGCCATCCATGACGCGGCAGGAATCGCCCTCAACAGGTCGGCCTTCCGATTCTACGACGAAGAAGCACCCATCCCCTTGGCGGACATCCATTTTGGAGGCGAAACCGCTTGCGCGGCAATCCGACGAGTGCTGGCTCCCTACCCATCGCAGCATCTGAAGGCATGGTGGATCGTGAGCGCAAGGGACAATCTTGAGACAGAGGTGGCCGGCCGCGTCAAGAGGGGCGGCTATGAAGCCTTCAAACTTAAAATCCTCGGGAAGGACCCTCTTGCGGACGCGACCCGCACCGTGGAGGTCTACCGCGCCGCACGGAGTTGGGGAATCCGGGGCCCCGTCCTGAGCGCGGACAGCAACGAGGCCAATCCGGACGCCGCTTCGGTCCTTGATTACCTTCAGCACCTCCGCGCGATCGACGACGGCGCCTTCGAAGCCCTCATCTATCTGGAGCAACCGACAGGACGTGACATCAAGGTTCATGCCCACGACTGGCGGGCCGTCACCTCCCTCAAACCCGTCCTCCTCGACGAGGGCCTCACGGACCTCGAACTGCTGCCGCTGGCGAGGACACAGGGATGGAGTGGATTGGCCTTGAAAACCTGCAAAGGGCACAGCTTCGCCCTCGTGGCGGCCGCGTGGGCGCGCAAGCACGGGATGACGCTGTCGCTTCAGGACCTCACCAACCCGGGGTATTCGGCCATCCACGCTTTTCTCTTCGCGGCCCACATTCCCATGCTCAACTGCGTCGAACTCAACTCCCCACAGTACACCCCAAAGGCCAACGAAGCCTGGCTTCCGCGTCTCCGGGGCTTATTCCAGCCAACGAACGGCGTGCACCGCCTGAACACCACTCACGGGACCGGACTGGGATCACGGCTGTGAGCGCAGCTGTGATTCCGCCAAGATCGCCTCACTGAACTCTCTCTTGAATGCGGTGTTGTGTCGGCGGTGCGAGTGGAGCGAGCGCGGAAGTTTGGGGAGGTCTATCTGGCGTTGGCGTTGTGGCGGCGGCTGCGGCTGCACGAGTTGCTGAAGGGTTGATCGAGTCTGGGCGTGAGAGCGTGGGATGGTACAGACCGCGAACCGAATGGCGAGAAGGGTCTTTAACCTTGACGAAGGGAGACGCTTTGCTCATGGGACGGAGCCTGAAACAGGGGTGTGCACGGACATGGGCGGAAAGTGTGACAGTGCCTTTTTTAGTCGTCGTGAATACCCCCGTTTTGAGAGTGATGGGCGAGTGGCGAAACTGGCAGACGCGCTGGATTTAGGTTCCAGTCCCGAAAGGGGTACAGGTTCAAGTCCTGTCTCGCCCACCAATTTTGTCGCGCACCCGATGGCGGGGCGGGTTGCATTTCGGCCCGGCACTGCCGAAGTTAGGCACCAACGTGAGCCGCCGCCCCGACCTCTTCGAAAGCCTGATCCAGCCCTGCACCGACGCCGAGCTCGAGGCCCGCGCGCTCGATGCACGACGCCTGACGCGCCAGCACTTCGGGGCCACCATGCGCTTTTTCGCCCCGCTCTACCTCTCGAACGAGTGCATCAACTCGTGCCGCTACTGTGGGTTTTCGAGGGAGAACCCCATCCTCCGCGTCACGCTCACCCTCGACCAGGTCGAGACCGAGGTCCGCCATCTCCTCGAGAAGGGATTCCGGAACTTCCTCCTCGTCGCCGGAGAGCACCCCCGTTTCGTGGGTCGCGACTACCTCGCCGAATGCGTCCGCCGCCTCCGCGCGCTGGGCGTGCCCTCGATCAATCTCGAGGTCGGCCCGATGGAAACGGAGGACTATCGCTCGATCGTCGAGGCGGGCGCCGAGGGGCTCATTGTCTACCAGGAGACCTACAACCGGGAGGTCTATGCGGCGATGCACCTCGCCGGCCCAAAGAAGGACTACGACGCGCGCCTCGCCTGCCCGCGACGCGCCTATGAGGCCGGTTTCCGAAGAATCGGTTTGGGGGCCCTGTTCGGGCTTGCCGATTGGCGCGAGGAGGCCCTCGCGCTCGCACGACACCTCGATGAACTGCTCGCCATCTGCTGGAAGGCCTTCTTCACCGTCTCCGCGCCACGTCTCCGTCCCGCCGCGGGAGAGTTCGAGCCCCTGGTCCATGTCACCGACCGCGATCTGACCCAGTTCGTCATCGCCATGCGGATCGCCTTCCCACAGGTGGGCATCGTCCTCTCCACGAGGGAGTCCCCCACCCTTCGGGACGGCCTGGCCTGCGTCGGGATCACCGCGATGAGCGCGGGTTCTCACACGGAACCGGGAGGCTACACCGGTGCCGGGCGCGACGACCTGCACCGGACCTCGCACGGCTGCCGCGTGGAACTCCCGAAGGACCGGGTCCCCTCGGAAGGCGAACAGGCCACCGAGCAGTTCGCGATCGCCGATCGCCGTTCCGTCGAGGAAGTGGCGGTGCGGGTCCGCGAACTCGGACTCGAGCCGGTCTGGAAGGACTGGGATCCCGCGCTCACCGCCGCGCCGGTCGGTTCGCAATCGCCACGCGCGTGCCGCTGGTTCCCACCGGCGTGAGTTGGCGTTTGTCGAGGCCAAGATCGCTCGCCCAACCCGCGAGGCCCGCCTTCTCGGTGATCAGGAAGACCTGGCGAGAAGAGCCCCACGCCCTCTGAAAGGTGGCGCGCTCCAGGAAGGCCTCCGCGCCGATCCCAAAGTAGCGCACGGCAAACTCAACGGCCGGCGTGGCATTTACCCAGGAGGCGGGGCGGTCCAGGTAAAAGAAAAGGCTCGCGGCAAGATGGGGTTCTCCATCGTAGACCACCATGGCCCCGGGTTCGGCGGCGGCCTTGATGCCGGCAACGGCCCCGGCAAGCGAATAGTACTCCCCCTTCAGCGCGAGCCCACGCGCCGCAAGCACAAGCAGCCCCAGCATGACGAGCGCCACCGCGCGGGCAGCCAGGGCGGCCCGCTTCTTCCATGCGAGAAAGACCGATACGGCGCCCCCTGCGAGGAGGATCAGCCCCGCCGCCTTCATCAGCGGGACGAACTCGCTCCAGCCGCCGAACGTGGAACCGTGGAGCGCGTTCCAGAGCGTGTCGCGCTCGGCAACGGGGTCCACCTCGAAGGTGGATTCGGCCATCAGGAAATCAATGCGGGGCCACAAGGCCACGCCCACGAGACCGGCCAGCATCATGAGCACGCATGGAACCACCCAGTAGCGCCGAGGGACGGCCTCTTCGCGGGCCCATGGGCGCGCCAGGGCCACCGCCACCGCGCTCCAGCAGGTCATCGTGTAGTAGTCCTGCCGCGCCGAGAAGGCGACGCTCACCACCGTCACCGCGATCCACGCCCAGAGCAACCGTGCGGCATCGTGGCCCGCCTCTTCGCACGGCTCGGGACGATGCCAGGCCCACACGACGGCCGGCACGAAGAGGGCCCACGGAAAGAAGTAGAGCAGGTGCTGACCCCAGAAGATGAGCGACGGCACGGCCCGGCTGTCGGGAGGGAAGCGCGCGTTGAGGAGATGCCCGACCTGCTCGTTGACGAAGTTCTCGTGAAGAAATCCCGGAAACCGGGTCTCCATCACGAGGTACCAGGGCGCCACGGCCACGAGGAAGAGCAGGACTCGGCGCCAACTCCAAAAGCGCCGCCACAATCCCGCGAACTTCTCCGAAAACAGCGCCGCCCCCCCCAGGGCGAGCACCGGGTAGAGAAATCCGTGAGGTCCCTTCAGCAGGGTGCCCAGGGCCATAAAGAACCAAGCCCCGCGGAACCACGCGGCCTCCCGCTCAGGAGTGCGAAGCGCACACAGCAGACACCAGAAGGCGAAGGTCACGCACGCCCCGAGAAAGGGCTCGGGCATGATCAGGTGCCCGAAGATGAAAAAACCGAACGAGGTGGCAAGGAGGAGGGCGGCGTAGGCCCCGAGCCGCCAGCCGTTGACACACCGACCCACCAGCGCGGTGCCGAAGATCCAGGCCAGACAGGCGAGGGCATTCGGCAACCGCGCGGCAAACTCGCTCACACCGAAGGCCTTGTAGGAAAGCAGAATCACCCAGTAGAGAAGCGGGGGCTTCTGCAACCGAGGCAGGCCGTTGTTGGTTGGCAGGAGCCATTCCCCGCGCTGGAGCATCTCCCTCGCGGCGCCTGCGTACTGCCCTTCCGTCTCGTCGAACAGGACGGGGACCACGCTCGACCCCAGATAGAGGGCGACGATGAACGCCGCCAGGAACCACCAGGCCGCGCGTTTCAATCAGAAGCCGGCGGTCACCGAGATCCCCCCGTAGGGGGCCGGGTCCCCGCGAAAACTCACGTTCCGGGCCCATGCGTCGAAGGTACGCCACACCATGTAACCGCCCTCGACGGTCACCTCGACCGCGGGATGCGGCTTCCACGCGGCGCCAAGACAGGCCCGGACCTCGGAGAAATCCACGGTCACCCCGTTCATCCCGGGACGGCTGTGAGTGTCCCCGAAGTTGTCGGCAAGGCGGTAAGACCCCCCCTTGAGCGTCGCGCCTGTCGTGAGGGTGAGGGTCTCACTCATCGCCCATTCGAGGCGTGGACGCGGCAGGATCGCGTTGAGAGTCCAGCGGTCCGCAAACTGCCAACGAATGCCCGCCCCCGGCAGGACGGGGATCTCGCGCCGAGGGTCGATGCTGAGACCGAAGACGATCTGGAGGTCCTTGTCGTAGAGGTAGGAGGCCCCGAACGTCGCCGGCACATTGACATCGTCGAACGTGATGTCCGCGAAATCGCTGTAAACGCCGGGCTGCACCTCGAAGCGGACCAGCCACTCGCTGGCCACCTGGAAGTCCACCCCCATCACCGCCGATCCGGACTGGAGCGTGTTGGGGAGCGGGGAATTGGCGGGGGTGCCGAACGAATACCGATCCCACGCACCACCCATGCGAAGGATGACCCCCTCGGTGAGGTGGGTGGAGGCGACCGCTTGAAAAGAGTTCGCCACCTCGGTGAATCGACCGAACTTCACATCTCCGGCCTTCGTCTGACTCCCCGCCACGTAGGAAGCATCGGAGGACACCTCCCAGGAAACCTCCTCGGTGGCCTTCTTCTTCTTCTTTGAAGCCGCCGTCGCGGGGGAGGCAAAGACCAGACCCACGGCCGCACAAAGGGCCAACTGAAGGAGAGGACGAAGGGAGGGTTTCATGGAGTTACGGAGGGGAGTAAGGATTATAGACCCACTCTCCATTCCTGACAAGATTGCCAGGGGCGGAAAGGGGCATTTGCCTCAGGGCGCCTTCAGGATGTCTTTCTGGAAGATCTGGATGGATTGTTTGATCTCGCGCATCATCACCAGGCCCCATGCCATGCGGGCCGTGCCGTGCGTAACCTCCAGAAGCGGCGCGGAAAGAAGGTCCCCTCGCCACGCGAGCGTCGCGGGGGCCCCGTCCACCTGGATGGGCCAGAGATGGAAGAGCGTCAGCGACACATAGTACGCCGCGCTGGAGTAGTACTGGCAATCGAGGACCTGAACCTCACCGCCCGGAAGTTCCTTCACAAAAATGGCGCCGAGATCGAAGCTGGCCGAAACCTGGGCGTTCATCAGTTCGGCATAACACTCGGGAGCGAGGCGTGGCGCGGCGTTGGGGGAACCGAGGAGACCGGTCTGGCTGAGGAGCCCGCGAAAATGCTCACGCACCTCGGGAACCTCGTCGAGGAGTTGCCGCATCTCGTCTGCGGGCTTCACGGGGGCGCGCCCGGTCTCATAGGGATCGAGGTTGTCGAGGCCCGATTTGAGGAACGCGGTCGCGCGCCCGACGAAAAGGGAGGACCAGCAGTGCGCCGCGATCTCCGCGGGCTTCAGGCCCGCGGCCCGTCCCTGCTTGGCCACTTCCTCAAAGCACACCATCTCCGCCTTGCTCATGAAGAAATCCGCCTTCCCCCCCCCGACTTCGAGGGTCTTCCCGACCACGCGACGCTGGCCGAACTTTGAATCGTCGAGCTTCATCTCCACGAAAACCGAGTCCGGGACGACCCCGCTGAATTTCTTATGGTAGTAGACGCTGTCCGGGGCACCCTTCGAGGGATCGGAGGAAATAATAAAACGGGCAACTGCGGCAGGCTCCTTGCGCACGACGTAGCAGGCTTCCCCACTGATCCCTCGCACAAAATCCATGCCGTCCCCTCGATCCGTGAGAACCTCACCTTTCGCAAGGCGAGAAATGTCCACGGAGGTGAAACTCGAGAAGGCGCGCAAACTCGCGAGCGGATCTTCCGCCGCGAAGGCGCGAAGGGCCGCCCCGAGGACGGCAAAAACCGCCCAGTTCCTGACGTGGCGTCGCGCACAGGGTTTCATACGGGGAATTTACATACTCTCGTCACCCTCCAGGAATCAAGTATCCGGTGGACTTCACGATTTGACGTCAACTTGCTAGTGTGGTGTCCACGAAATGCTTGCTACTATGGATCTCGCACATTTCGAGAAGTTTGCTCTGAATGATGGAGGGGCACGCTTCGTCGTGCCCTCTGTGATGGCCGATGGCCACGACGAAGCGTGGCCCTCCATCAAAAGAAATATTGGCAGGCACTTCAGGGACAGCAGACTAGCAAATGGGACGACGGCCGTTTTCCCCTTGCCCGCACGGAAAGCCGGCTGCAGCATTTCACCATGCAAGCCTCCCTTTCCTACGAGCAAGATGCCGCCCGGGCCGTGGTCCGTCTGATGGCCGCCGCGGCCCGCACGGCGCCCAAGACACGCGGGATCGACAACCTCCGCGTTCGCGTGATCGAGGACGATGCTTCTCGTGATCGCCTTGTTGCGCGCATGCGGGAGATCGCTCGGCGTGAGAACCGCCCCGGGCTTGAGCGCGACGCGGGAAACCTCGCCGCCAGTCCCGCGATCCTTGTGCTGGGCGTCGTTACAAAAACTTCGGGACTCAACTGCGGTTTCTGCGGCCATCCCACTTGCGAGGCGCTTGAGCAGGCCTGCGGCGTGTGCGCCTTCAACTCGATAGACCTCGGGATCGCGGCCGCTTCCGCCGCGTCCGTTGCGGCGCACCACCACCTCGACAACCGCCTCATGTACTCGATCGGGAAGGCCGCGATCGATCTCGGCCTCTTCCCGACGGAGGTCGTCCAAGCCCTCGGTATCCCGCTCAGCGTTACGGGCAAGAGCCCCTTCTTCGACCGCAAGGGTTAGTGCCCTACCAGTGTGGTGATCAGAAGCTTCCCTCGGATTCCGATGGCCGCCAACACGGCAGCCGTGGTTCGAAAGAGATGAATGATAAGAAGTTACCTTGACTTCGGAACATAACCGGGCGATGACCGAAAAGGTAGGTTCCCGCCCATGTATTCAATTCGTCCACTCCTCCCCTGCATGTTGGGCGTTGCACTGGGTCTCGGCGCCATCCCCTCCCGCGCCCTCGTTCTCGACTGGGACTCCCTCGCGTGGACGGCCGGGTCCCTCTCCCAGTCCTACGACATCGATGCCTCCAACACGGGCAATGACGTCACGGTCTCCGCCACCTCTACGACAACGTTCACATCGAGTTATCCCCGGCTTGGGACGAGCCCCTCGGGTGGGTTGTCCCCGGCACAGAACTCCCTTCTCCTCTCCGTAAACTGGAGCGCCACCTCTCAATCCACCACGCTGACAGTGGACTTCGGCTATGCGAACGGCGTCGAGGGCGTCACCTTCTCGCTCTTCGACGTGGACAGGTCATCCGGCGGCACCCCCTATTCCTACCAGGACGAGATCAGCAACATCGCGGCCTACTACGATGCGGGGTACACCATCGCCCCCAACTCGGTGACGGGTTCGCCAAACAACTCGGTTACGGGAAGCGGCCTCAGCTACAACGTTATCGGCACCGCAAACTCCAGCGACACGACCTCTGACGCGAATGTCCAGATTGCCTTCAATGGACCGATCAAGGGCTTTCAGTTTACCTTCTCTCCCGGCCCAAACTCCCAAAGCAATCCTTCCACCCAGGTGATCGCGATGAATGATATCACTTTTCTACCGGTGATTCCCGAGGCGGGGGTGGTTCCCGCGGCCGCCGCCGGGTTCGTCCTCGCCTTCCTAGCGCTACGCCGGATGCGGCGAAGCGCCCCCGAGGAATCCTGATCCCCGGACGGCGGCGGGCTGCGTAGCCGATGAGCAAGCTGCCAATCCATCCATGGCTCCAGCCGACCCCCCTGCTTCTCTGGCGGTGGACGCGACGTTTTCTCATCGCCGGGCTGATCCTCGCCGCAGGTTGGGCCTCGTGGAAGGGCCTCGGCATCTGGGCCCAGCAACGGCTCGTGACCCGCGCGAAGATCGCTATTGAGCGCGGAGACCTCCTCGCGGCTTCACTCAACATCCGCCACGCGCACCAGATCAACCGCAACAACGTGGAGATCGTGCGGACGGTGGCCGAACTCGCTGAGAAGATCGGCTCACCCGAGGCGGTCCTGTGGCGGAACCGCCTCGTCCAGGTGGAGCCAGGAAACCTGGAGAACCGCCTCGCCCTTGCGAACGCGGCGTTGAGATTCAACGAACTCATCCTCGCCGACCGCACGCTCGATGCGATGCCCGAATCCGCAAGAAACACGGGGCGCTGGCAACATGCCGCCGGGACGCTCGCCGTGCTGCTCCACCGCCCCGACGCCGCCGAGGCGCACCTCACACGGGCCAACCGCCTCGATCCTTCCAATACGGTCTTCCGTCTCGACCTTGCCACCCTCCGAATGCAGTCATCGAAACCCGGAACGGCGACCGCCGCCCGACAGGAGATCGAGGAGGTCTCCGCGCAGCCTGAGTTTCGCTCCCAGACCCTCCGCGCGCTCCTCGCCGATGCCCTTGCCCGAAACGACGGTCCTGCCGCCCTTGCATTCGCCGACCGCCTCGTCTCCGTTCCTGCCGCCCTTTACCAGGACCGGGTGATCCGCCTCGGCACGCTTTACCGCTTTCAAAAAACCGGGTTCCCCGAGGAACTCCAGCGCCTCCAGACCCTTGCGGGGCGGGTGGGCAGCAACGTCTACGAGCTCACGCGATGGATGAACGCCAACGGGCTTTCCCGTGAAGCGGCCACGTGGATCGAGGGGCGGCCGATCTTCATTCGCCGAAACCCCATCGCAGCCCTTGCGCTGGTTGAGACCTACGAGGCCCTCGGCGACTGGAAAGCCTCCCGCCATTTCCTGGATCGCAGCGTCTGGCCCGGGCTGGAGTTCAGCCGCCTCGCTCACCTGGCCCGCGCCGCTTCCGGGCTCGGGGAGCCCGTGAACTCCCGTAGAATCTGGAAGAGCGCAATGGCCGCCGCGGCCGACGATCCCGTTCCCCTCATGATGCTCGCGCGCCTCTGCGAGAAGTGGAAATGGCCTTCCGAACTCAAGGAAGTTTGCTGGAAGGTGGCCCGCCACCCCCGCCATGCGCGCTGGGCGTTAATGACCGCCTTTCGCACCTGCCGTGAAACCGGAGACACCCGCGGCATGCTCCAGGCTGTGCGGCGCGCCTCCGAGATCATGCCCTCCGATGCCATCGCACAAAACAACACGGCCTCCCTCTCCCTGCTCCTCGGAGAGGACCTCGCCGCTTCACGCCGAACTGCCCTCGATCTCCACGCCTCCAGCCCCTCGAACACGGCCTATGCGGCGACCTGCGCCTTCGCCCTCCACCTCAACGGCGAGACGCGGCGGGCACTCGAACTCCTCGCTGCGCTTCCCCCAGGCCAACTCCTCGATCCC
Organism: uncultured Verrucomicrobiota bacterium; assembly: GCA_964653025.1. GTDB lineage: Bacteria > Verrucomicrobiota > Verrucomicrobiia > JABWAM01 > JABWAM01 > JABWAM01. The sequence continues at coordinate 6,031 of CAZZBZ010000006.1, read as the reverse complement.
CACATGGCCGCCTACCAGGGGATTCTTCTTGCCGCCGCGGGAGACCTCGCCGCCGCCCAGAAATGCCTCGATCTCGCCAAGGGGGCCCGCCTGCTTCCCGAGGAACAACGCCTCGTGAACGAGGCCCGCGCCCGCATCAAATCGGCCTCGCCGACGAAGCCGGCGAAATGAACGGCGCCGCCTTCAGGCGGCCGTTCATTCCCACTCGATCGTACCCGGCGGCTTCGAGGTGATATCGAGGACGACGCGGTTCACGCCCTTCACCTCGTTGATAATGCGGTTGGAAACCCGGGCGAGGATGTCATACGGCACGCGCACCCAGTCCGCCGTCATCGCGTCCTGGCTCTCCACGACGCGCACGGCCGCCGTGAACTCATAGGTCCGCTCGTCGCCCATCACCCCCACGGACTTCACCGGCAGCAGGACCGCGAAGCTCTGCCAGACCTTGTAGTAGAGGCCCGTCTTCTTCATCTCGTCCACGACCACCCAGTCGGCGTCGCGGAGGATGCGAAGTTTCTCCGGCGTGATCGGCCCGAGACACCGCACGGCAAGCCCCGGCCCTGGAAACGGCTGCCGCCAGACCACCTCGCGCGACAGGCCAAGCTCCTCGCCCACCCGCCGCACCTCATCCTTGAAGAGCTGGCGCAGCGGCTCGACGAGGCGGAGTTTCATCCTCTTCGGCAGGCCGCCCACGTTGTGGTGCGACTTGATGAGCGCCGCGGGGTTATTGCCGATGGAAACGCTTTCGATCACGTCCGGGTAGAGGGTCCCCTGCGCGAGAAAACGGTGCGAGCCGCGCAACTGCTTCGTCGTCCGCTCAAAGACGTGGATGAACTCCCGCCCGATGATCTTCCGCTTCCTCTCGGGGTCGGTCACCCCCGCCAGCGCGCGGAGGAATACGGCGGAGGCGTCCACGTACCTGAAGTGGACGCGAAAATTGTCCTTCACCAGCTTCTGGACTCCCTCGGCTTCCCGTTTGCGCAGCAGCCCGTTGTTCACGAAGACGCAGGTGAGCTGGCGGCCGATGGCGCGGTGGAGCAGCGCCGCGGCCACGCTCGAATCCACCCCTCCGCTCAGGCCAAGGATCACGTTCTCTCGCCCCACCTGCGTGCGGATGTCGGCGCACGCCTGCTCGATGAAGGATCGCATCGTCCATGAGCGCCCGCAGCCGCAGATCCGGTGGACAAAGTTCTCGAGGATCCGCTTTCCAAGCGGGGTATGGTGCACCTCGGGGTGAAACTGCAGGCCGTAAAGGCGGCGGGAAGGGTCCTCGATGGCCGCGTACTCGGAGTTCTCCGTCCGCGCGCCACTGCGGAAACCGCGCGGGGTCCGCACGAGCTTGTCCCCATGCGAGTTCCAGACCTTCAACTCGCGCGGCAGGCCGGCAAATAGGCGGCAGCCCGGCGCGCGGCGCAGCATGCCGTGGCCGTACTCCCGCTTCTGCCCGTGCGCCACGCGCCCGCCCAGGTGATGGGCCATGAGCTGCATCCCGTAGCAGATCCCGAGGATGGGCTTCCCGAGCGCGAAGATCGACGGATCGGGGTGCGGCGCCTTCCGCGTGTAAACGCTCGCGGGACCGCCCGACAGGATGATCCCCTTAATCTCCGGGTCGGCCAGCCTCGCCGCCGGACTCCCATACGGCAGGATTTCCGAAAACACCGCGCACTCGCGGATGCGACGGGCAATGAGCTGGGTGTACTGGCTCCCGAAATCGAGGATCGCAATTTTCTCCATGACCCCTGAACCAAAAAGCAAAAAACCGTCCGCATCAAGCCACGATGCGGACGGGACGAGGTTTACCCGCCTTCAGAGGGGCGTCCCGACTCCATAATGTTTTACAGCCAGCCCACCGGGATCACATCCACCTCACGGTTCAACGGTGTTCGCTCCGCGCTGAGACAGACGACGGCCCCGTGGCCGGTCTTGGTCCCCCGCCCGACCATCGTTCGAAATGCCGCCGTGTCGGCTTCCCGAACCAGCGCCGCCTTCTTGATCTCGACCGGCCACAGCCGACCATCGTGCGCGATCAACAGATCAATCTCCCGCCCATCCTTGTCGCGGTAGTAATGAAAGGCGGGACGCCGACCCTGATTATGCCACGACTTCAGAATCTCCCCGAAGACAAAGCTCTCAAAGATGGCCCCCGACATCGCGCCGGCTTCGAGCGTCTCGGGCGACGACCATTCCGTCAGATAAGCACACAGCCCCGTGTCGAGAAAATGGCGCTTCGACAGGTTGCTGTGATAGGCCGGCAGGATGGCCACTTGAAAACTGCCCTCCAAAACGCTCATCCATTTCCGGGCCGTGTTGACGCTGATCGCGCAGTCCCGGGCCAGGTCGGTGTAGTTGAGCATCTGCGCCGTCCGCGCCGCGACCACGCATGGGCGTCAAGCTAACGGGTATGGTCCCCGCGCTTGATGGGCGGAACCGAACCAGAAGAAGCCACCGATGAAACACGGATTTCCACGGATCGAGGAGAGCGCCGATTCCGCCACACGGAATCGGCGCGTCTTCCGCGGGGAGATATCGGAGTTCTGCCCATGGAGCATGCCAGGTCCGTGTAGCGGACCTGGCATTCTGCTTCTGTCATCCGTGTTTCATCCGTGGCTTCCCTGTGAAATGCGGTTGGGCAGTCAGATCCTTCGCTGTTTCCTGAAATAACCGGCCATCAGGCTGCACAAAGAACCGGCACGTCAGCACGAGCGCGTGCGCCGGGTTCCCATGCGGGTTGAACATCCCAGGGTGAGGCGGACGGTTGAGACGCGGTGAACCTGGACAGCAGCCGATGAGAGATCGCGTTGAGGGTGGCGAAGACGTTCTGCCCGGTCGCGGCCGAGGATTCGAACGACGGCACGCGCACGGCACGATGGTTGAGCGCGTACTCCATGTATTTGAAGGGTGCCACGTGGGAGAGGTCGCGCTTGTTGTACTGGAGGACGTAGGGGATCTCGTCGAGGGACGTGTTCTGCTTGAGGAGGTTCTCCTCAAGGCCGCGGAAGCTCTCGACGTTCTCCTCCATCTTCTCCCACTGGGAGTCGGCCACGAACACGAGGCCGTCCACGCCGCGGAGGATGAGTTGGCGGGTGGCGTTGTAGATGATCTGCCCGGGGGCGGGGTAAAGCTGAAATCTGGTACGGAAGCCCTCGATCGCGAGGGTATCCAGCGGGAGGAAGTCGAAATAGAGGGTGCAGTCCGCGGCGGTGGAGAGGGAGACCTTGCCGCCCTTGCTATCCAGGGTGGCCTGGGAATGGAGATGCATCAAGTTGGCCGTCTTCCCGCACAGCGCGGGGCCGTAGTAGACGACCTTGAACTGAATCTCCTTGCGGTCGTAGTTGATGATGGGCATGGCGTGGCGGGGAATGGGTTTTGCGAAAAGCGCGGGTCAGGCCCCTTGCTCCTGGCGCTTCCATACGGCCTCGAGGTGCCCGAGGCCGAAGTCCGGCATCTTGATCTGGCTCTCAAAGAACTTCCCAAAACCGGGACGGTCCGCATGATGCAGGCAAAAGTTGTAGCCGTTCACATAGGGCATCAGGCGGGGATTCTTCATCACCACCGCCGACGCCGCACGAATGTCGCGATTGACCTCGGCGCCGTAGAACTGCGAGGCGATGTACTCGGACAGCCCTTCGCTGAGCGAACGGTTCACTGCCGTGCCGTAGGCCTCGCGCACAAACGCGTGCGTCAACTCGTGGGCCAGGACCCTCCCGAAGCTGCGTGTCTGTGCCGCGCTGATCTGAACCACGCTCTCCCCGTCCACATACACCGTGACTCCCAGCATCTGGCCCACCGTCCGGCTGGCCTCCCCCCGCCCAAGGCGTTCCACGATGCGGACCCGGACCGGCACTTCACCCACCTCGCGGCTCGTCAGGCGGGTGAAGTGCGCCCGCGCGGTCGCATACACCTCCATCGCCTGAACCTCCTGGGCGGGATCGAGATTGTCGAAGGAGATCCGCCCCACACCCCCCGCGGGGGACGGTTCTGCCCCTCCGGCGCAGAGGGCCGCCATGAGGCTGAGCAGGAAAAAGGCAATCAGCGACACGGGATGGAGCAGCCACCCCATGAGCAAATGCTGGCCTCCTACCAGTTTGCGGAGCTGCAGGGTTCGGTTCATGACCCATAGGAATGCAGGCACCATGCCAATGCCCCGGAGCGACCAGAGGATCTCCACACCGCGGTCCACCCAACAAAACTCCCTGCGAAATCAGGGAAGAAAGGAGCGCCCGTTCACGAGGACGGTTTCCACCCCCTCGTCGTCTTCAGGGGAAATCGAAACCCCGTCAGCAAAAACTGCATCCGCCTGCAATAACTGCATGCAGGTTCAGACTCCGCTCCTCGTCGCTTTTCGGCTCACGTCGATCGGAAATTCCTCGCGGAACTAGCGGGCGGCCATTCCTGATACCCCTGCGATTGCATGATTGATTTGATTGCGTCTTCCGCCTCATCCTCCCCGCGAAGATGCAAATCGAGCGCATCCTTGTGGTGGACGATGACCCGGGTCTCACGGCCCTGCTCCGTGATTTTCTTTCTGCGTCCGTGCAAAGCGTCGAATGCGTCGCCACGCTGGGGGCCGCCCGTGCCGCCCTGGCGAAGAACGGCTTCGACCTCGTCGTGTGCGATGTGCGCCTGCCGGACGGCAACGGGGTGGAGTTGCTGTGCGAGACGCGCACCCAAAAGTCCCCTCCCATCTTCATCATGATGTCGGGCTACGCCACCATCGAGAACGCGACGGAGGCGATGCGCCAGGGGGCGGCGGACTACCTCGTGAAACCCTTCCAGCCGGATCAACTCGAGTTGGCGGTCCAGCGGCTGGAACACTGGCGGCGCATCGAGAACGAGAACGCCTATCTCCGCCACGAGATTGACTTTGAGGCCACGGGGGAGGTCCTTGGCGAGAGCGACTCCATGAAAGCCGTCCGCCGACTCATCGTGCGGGTGGCCCCCTCGGACGCAACCGTCCTCATCCACGGCGAGAGCGGCACGGGCAAGGAACTCGTCGCCCATGCGCTCCACAAGGCCAGCCTCCGCAAGGACAAACCTTTCATTCGCCTCAACTGTGCCGCGATCCCCGAGAACCTCATGGAAAGCGAGCTCTTCGGTCACGAGCGGGGTGCCTTCACCGGTGCCCACGCCAAGCGCGCGGGCCGCTTCGAACTCGCCCATGGCGGCACCCTCCTTCTCGACGAGATCTCCGAGATCCCCATCTCCCTCCAAGCCAAGCTCCTCCGCGTGATTCAAGAGCGCGAGTTCGAGCGCGTCGGCGGCAGCCACACCCTCCGCGTGGATGTGCGCCTCCTCGCCACGACCAACCGCGACCTCGAGGCCCATGTCAAACGCGGCGCCTTTCGCGAGGATCTCTACTACCGCATCAACGTGGTGCCCATCCATCTCCCCCCGCTGCGCCAGCACCCGGAGGACATCGAGCGGCTGCTCAACCACTTCCTGCGCCACTTCTCCGACCACCACGGCAAGCCCCTCCCCGAGGTGACCCCGAGCGCCCGTGAGAGCCTCCAGGGCGCCCTGTGGCCCGGCAACGTGCGCGAGCTCCAGAACTGCGCCGAGCGCGCCATCCTCCTCGCCGAGCCGGGATGCCCTCTCGACCCCGAAGATTTCGGATCATTCCTCCCTCCCCAAACCACCCCGGTCGCTCCCCCCCTCTCCGCGGCCACCAGCAGTCTCCCCGAGGACCTCTCCGTAGCCGGGATGGAAAAGCGCCTCATCCGTGCCGCCCTCGATCGAACCGGCGGGAAGAGAGCCGAGGCCGCCCGCATCCTGGGCATCAGCCTCCGCACCCTTCAGTACAAGATCCGCGACGGTCTCGATTCCTGACCCGGGCTCCTGCAGGTTCTCCCATGCATGTCCGCATGGTTCACATCCGCAGAAACTTATGCCTGCGTGTAAACTTCGGCGCCTTTTTCGATAAACTCTCTGGCTTTTGATTCCATCCCCTTCTCCAACGCCTCTTCTTCAGCGATCCCCTGCTCGGCGGCGTACTTGCGCACGTCCTCGGTGATCTTCATCGCGCAGAAGTGCG
>CAZZBZ010000005.1:0-75803 GCA_964653025.1 uncultured Verrucomicrobiota bacterium | reverse complement strand
CTGGGTGCCGCACTATTGGACTGAAACCCGCCGCACTATTGGAATAAATTTTCCATCCATTTCTGGGGCGGCAAAAAGAGAGAGTCTGCCGGGTTGGGAGGGTAGCCCGTGCTGTCTCAGCGCGGGCACGCCGCGCAGGCAGGACCCGCCGTAGGACACGGCGGGCTACCGGCACACGTTCCCCATCAGGGGGCCTCGGACTCTGAATCCGCCTGAGGCGGACTTCGCAACGAAGAAAAATGGTGTGCCATTTCCCGATCGAACCCGCGACCCACTGGTTAAGAAGCGCTCCCACTCCCAACTGAAGTTCCTGCCCCTCGCTACGGGATCAGGCGTGGGCCAGACCAGTATTCTTACCGCACACCCCGACCGCGGACCTCCAGTTCAAGATCCGGACATCTTTTTCCCCGTGGTCTTCCTCTCCTGCTGGTGGCGCGAGGCGACGAGGAGGGTGCGGTAGATCTTTTCGACCTCGGCCTTACAGGCGCGGGCGGAGGGGAGTGCTTTCAGGCGGGAGAGGATCTGGCGCTCACGCTTCGCGTCGCGCACCTTCCCGCCCAGGGCCGCCTTCACACGCCCGATGCGGCGCGACAGCGCGAAGCGCCGCGCGAGCAGCGCCACAAGCCGATCATCGAGGCGGTCAATCCGCCTTCTCAGCGGGGGAATCGTTTCCATGGGGGGTCTCCCCTTCGGCCGGGGTCGGGGCCACCACCGCGCCTTCCGCGGCCGCAGGGGCCTCTCCCTCGACGGGAGCAGGTTCGGCAGCCGGGGCGTGCGGGCGGCGCAGCTCGGTGGCATTTGGCAGTTCCGAGAGGTCGGCGAGGCCGAAGTATTCGAGAAAGCGGCGCGTCGTTCCGAAGAGCATCGGCCGGCCGGGCACCTCCGCGCGGCCGGTGATCGTCACCAGCCCGCGCTCCAGGAGCGTCTGCATCACGCCATCCACGGCCACGCCGCGCACGGACTCGATGTCGGCGCGGGTGATCGGCTGGCGGTAGGAGATGATCGCGAGGGTCTCGAGGGCAGGCTGTGAGAGGCGGGTCACGCGCACCTCGCTCACGAGCGGACGCACCCACGGGGCAAAGGGAGGGAGGGTGACGACCTGCCAGCCGCCGGCGACCTGCTGGACCGTGAAGCTTCGGTTCTGTGCTGCGTACTCGGCCTGCAACTCGCCGATCGCCTTCTCAATCTGGTCCTCTTTTACACGGCGGAAGCCGCGCACGAGCTCGGCGGCCTCCTCATCCTGCGCCTCCGCGAAGGCGGCGCGGATTTCCTTGAGGGTGAGCGCCTTTTGCGCCGAGAAGAGGATGGCCTCGATGACGGATCGGAGTTCCACGGTGGGCGGGGATTCAAGCCCCTTCGGCGAGGGTTGTCGAGGCCGGGGCGGGATCTTCAGGGGCCGAGGAAATCTCCGCCGGGTTGGCCGCCACGACGGCAGCGGGAGATTCTTCGTCGGCACGGACGATGTCGATCTCGCTGAAGGCTTCGGACTGCGCCACCCGCAGCTTTCGGAGGCGGATCAGCTCGAGGAGGGCGAGGAAGGTGACCACGATCTCGGTGCGCGTGGCCATGCCGTCAAAGAGACTCGAGAAGCGCGTTCGTCTTTCGAGGTTGGTGAGCTTTAGAATAAAATCGATCTTGTCGCTGACCGTGAAGCGATCCTCAAAGATCTCGCGAAGGTTTTCTACCTGGTCGGCACGCTTGAGGACGGTGCTGAAGGCGTTGAGGAGGTCAAAGATGCTGACCTGCCCGGCCTCCATCGGCGCGTCCTCGGGGGGCGTGTCAAACCCGAGCAGGGCCTGCTGGCGCGCATAGACGCTCTGCTGGAAGGTCTCGCGCTCGCCGAGATGCTCCGCCGCGTCCTTGAACTTCTTGTACTCGACGAGCTGGCGGATGAGCTCCCAGCGCGGGTCGGCATCCTCCGACTGGGCCTCGGGATCCACCACCTGCTGGTCCACGGGGAGCAGGGTGCGGCTCTTGATGTACATGAGCGTGGCGCCCATTACGATGAACTCGCCCGCCACGTCGGGGACCACGAGCTTCATCAGGTCGAGGTACTCCATGTACTGCGAGGTGATTGTGGCGATTGGGATATTGTAGATATCCACCTCGTTCTTCTTGATGAGGTAGAGCAGCAGATCGAGGGGCCCCTCAAACACCTCGAGTTGGACTTTGTATTCGGACATTTTCAGTGAGCGGTGAGCGGTGAGCGGTGAGCGGTGAGCGGTGAGCGGTAAGCAGTGAGCAGGAAGCAGTGGGTATCGGGTAGGTTGTCGCCGGTCGTCGGAGCAGTGGGGGCAGGAGGAGAGACGAGTGGCCGAGGAGCGTCAACCCGCGATCTTCCCGAGGCCCACGGCCTCGCGGGCGCGGGCGAGGGTGCGGCGCGCGACGGCGCGGGCCTTCTCGGCGCCCTCGGCGAGGATGCGCTCCACGCCCGGCAGGTCGGCAACCAACTCGGCACGGCGCTTCCGCGCGGGGGCAAACATTTCCCAGGTGCACTCGAAGACCTTCTTCTTGAGGTCGCCCCAGCCGGTGCCGCCCGCGCGCAGGCGGGTATCCATTTCCTGAAAATCCTTCCCGGGGGCCACGAGTCTCAGGATCTGCCACGCGGCGTTCTTCTCGAGGTCCGTCTTCGGGGCCTCGAGTGGCTGGCTGTCGCTCACGATCCCCATGATCTTCTTCTTCAATGTTTTTTCATCGAGGAAGATCTCGATCGCGTTCCCGTAGCTCTTGGACATCTTCTGCCCGTCGGTGCCGGGGACGACCGCCGCCTCCTCGCGGATCCGCGGCTCGGGGACGGTGAAGACCTCGCCGAACTTGAGGTTGAACTTGATCGCGAGGTCGCGCGTGACCTCGACATGCTGCTTCTGGTCGCGCCCGACGGGGACGACGTTGGAGTCGTAGATGAGGATGTCGGCAGCCATAAGGACCGGGTAGGCAAAGAGCCCGTGGGAAGGGGCGATTCCCTTGGCGGTCTTGTCCTTGTAGGAGTGGCACTTCTCGAGGAGGGACATCGGGGTGATCACCGAAAGGAGCCAGGCGAGCTCGGTGACCTCGGGGACGTCGGACTGGCGGAAGAAGACGGCGCGCTTCGGGTCGAGGCCGCAGGCGAGGAAGTCGAGGGCGACGTCGCGGGTGTTGGCCCGCATTGCCGCGGCGTCCTGCACGGTCGTGAGGGCGTGGAGGTCGGCGATGAAGTAGTAGGCCTCGCCCTGTTGCTGGAGATCGATGGCGGGGCGCATCATTCCCAGGTAGTTCCCGAGATGAAGGGCGCCCGAGGGCTGGATTCCCGAAAGGATGCGCATGGCGGGCGAAGCGTGCCAAAGAGCAGCGAGATGAAGCAAGCGCGGAAGGACGGAGAGCTGCTTTCCGTCAAGCCACGGATGAAACACGGATGACGGAAGATGAACGGCAAGTCCGCTGACACGGACTTGCCATATCTGATCGCGAAGCAGACTCGGAATCCCTAGTACGAAGACGCCGATTCCGTGTAGCGGAATCGGCGCATCTCCCATCCGTGTTCCATCCGTGGCTTCTCATTTTGCCACGTCAACGGAAGATGGTGGGGCAGAGGTGCTTCAGCCTACGCGCTTCGAGTTGTCGGTCGGGGGCTTCGGAGCGGAGTCGTCGCTCTTGATCTTGTCCACCTCGTCCTCAACCTCCCGGGTGGCCTTCTGGAACTCCCTCTTGGCCTGGCCCAGTCCGCGGGCGAGCTCGGGCAGGCGCTTCGCCCCGAAGAGGAGCAGCACGATGATGCCGATGACGATCCACTCGCCGCCGCCCGGCATCCCGAAACCGAGAGTCGTGAAGGGGTTCATTTGACGATCCCGAATTCGTCGCGACGATTCTTGCCCCAGGCATCCTCGTTGTGGGCGGGATCGGCGGGCTGTTCCTCGCCGTAGCTCACCGTGCCCACCTGCTTCGGGGAGACCCCGAGTCGGACGAGGTAGTCGCGCGCCGCGGAGGCGCGACGCTGACCGAGCGCGCGGTTGTATTCGATCGTACCACGCTCATCGCTGTGTCCGGCGACCATCAGCTTCTTGTCGGAGTTGTCCTTGCACCACTTCGCGATCTCCTCGAGGAGCGTGCGGTCTCCTTCGCGGATCACGGCGCTGTCGTAGTCAAAACGGACCGCCTCCCACTTTCCGAAGGCCACGCCGTCCTTGACGTTCAACTGCTCCGTCTCGGGCACACTACCGGTGGCGTCCATGTCGCCCTGCCCGGTGCTCCCGATCACATCGCCGGATCCATCGATCGCCGCGCCATCACCGACGGGTTTGGGGGTGGGACTCTCGCAGCCAGTGAGAAACAGGGCCAGACCGGCGGCCAGGAAAAAATGCCAACAGGAGGTTTTCATATTGTTGTAAATGCTTGATTCTGAGGGGTTAGCGCCCAGACCAGCTCGGCTGGGTGCAGTTGCCAAAGTTCTTGGTCAACTGAATCGCATCCTTTCGGATACTGTCAAGGATATAGAGGTCGCTGCGTCCGCCCGCGCTTCGAGAGAAAACGAGGTGGCGGCTGTCGGCCGCCCAGTCGGGATCCTCGCAGCTCCCGTCCGAGTACAGGGTCTCGCCCGATCCACCCCCCGAAGAAACAGCGCAAATCGCGAAGCGCCCGCCACTCATGGCGCTGTAGGCGATTCGCGCGCCGTCGGGAGACCATGAGGGCTCGGTGCAGTAGGAGGCGCCCGAGCTCACGCGGCGTCCGCTGCCGCCGGAGGAGGAGATCACGTAAATCTGCGGGCGACCGCCCTCGTCCGAGGCGTAGGCAATCTCGCTGCCATCGGGCGACCAAGAGGGCGAACTCTCACCCCCGCGCGTGCGGGTGAGCCTTTGCGGGTTCCCCCCGCCCGACGACATCACGTAAAGTTCCGGGTTGCCGTCCTTGCTCAGGGTGAGCGCGATCCGCGAGCCGTCCGGCGAGAAGGCGGCGCCCGAGTTCAGGCCGGGGTAGCGAGCCACGATGCTGCGCCCGCCCGATGGGAACTCGGCCACGTAGACGTTCGGGTAGGCCGTACGGTACGAGGTGAAGGCAATCCGCGTGCCCGCTCGGTTGAAGGCGGGGGCCACGACGATCGAGTTGTCGCTCGTGAGGCGGACGACGTTAAAACCATCGTAATCCATCGCGTAAAGTTCCTTGTGGCCGCTCTTGTCCGAGATGAAGGCGATGCGGGACCGTGCGATTCCTTTCTTCCCGGTGATTTTCTCGACGATGGTGTCGGCGACCTCGTGCACGGCCCGGCGCAGGCTTCCCGAGGCGGAGGGGGTGGCCACGGGCGACCCGTTCGTCTTGAAGACCTTGCATTGGACGGCGCCGGCGGAGGCAGAGCCCTCGACCGCGAAGTCGCCACCGCTCCCGACCACCTTGAACCACCCACTCCGCTCAAGGTCGGAGGTGAGAATTTTTGTGGCCTCGGCACCCGAAGCCCCGCCGAGCACGGCCACGCGGATGGCGATCACATCGCCGGGCTTGACGACCTCCACATCGTAAGCAGCAAACAGCGGGACCGCCAGAAGCGTAAGGATGATCGCCGCGGCAAGGCGCGCGGAACGAGAAACGTGAAACACGAAACGTGAAGTGTGGGCGGTCATGGTTTTTGGATTTTGAAATTGACGGTGATTTCGGCGAAGGAGCCCCCGAGGCCATCGGGGAGAGGTGGAAGTTTTTTTACGTGGTTCGCGGCTGCAAGGGCAGAGTCGTCCATCGACTTGTTCCCACTCGATGCCGCAAGGGATACCTTCGTGATGATTCCATTTTTTTCAACTCGAATCAGGACCTGGGTGCGCAATCCCTCATCGAGGCCGAAGGGCGGTTGCCAGGCGGCGTACATCTCCTCGAAGACCCGGTTGAAGTACCAAGCGAAGGGATTCGGCTGGCCGGCACCGCCGGTTCCCGTACCCGTGGCTCCCTTCGCGGTGACCAGCCCCCCGCTCCCCTCCATCTGCTTGAGGATGCGGGCGGAGAACGCCTTGGGGTCGTAGCGGGCGGCCCCGCTGGAGGCGCCCGTAGGGGGACGCGTTGCCGCCGCGTGCGCCGGGGTCGGATTCGTGTTACGCACGACGCGCACGACCTTGTTCGTGTTCACCGCCACCCTCGGGCGGGAGGGCTTCGGGGTTTCCTTCTTCACCGGCGGTTTCGGTATGGGCTTCTCGGTGATCGCATCGGGCTTCGGAGGCTGGGGCTTCGGAGGCTGGGGCGTCGGCGGCACGGGGATCGGCCTCGGCTCCGGTGGGGTGGGCTCGGGAGGAATCGGTTCCGGCGGGACCGTGGGCGTCGGCGCGGGCAAGGGTTCGGGAGCGGGCTTCGGCGCGGCGGAGTCGGGCGGGGTCACGGGCCCTGGCGCAGGGGCCCCGAGGTCGGGGGCGAGATCCATCATCTGGATCATCTCGGCCGGCTTGTGAACCGGCGCGAGGGCAGCCACCGCCCCGATCAGGAGAAGGAGGCCGACATGGCCAACGGCGCTCCAGGCGAGGTTGCGGCGAAAGGGAGTTTGCACGGGGGAAAACCGGCGTCAGCGCGGCTTTCCGGGGGTGGCGACGGAGCCGACGATCCCCAGTTTGGTCACGCCCGCCAGTTTGAGACGGTCGACGATCTCGACAAACTGGCCGTAGGGGACCTTTTCGTCACCGCGAACGAGGACCGGGTGCAGGGGGTCGGCGCGGACCTTCGCGCGGGCGAGGGCTTCGATCTCGGCGAGGCCGACCAGCTTCTTCTCGATAAAGGCACGGCCGGCAGAATCTAGTTCGATCGTGGTGCAGGCCTTGGCGTCCACCGAGGAGCCGGAGGCCACCTGCGGGAGCTTGAGGTTGATTGAATGCTCAAGCAGCGGGGTCGTCAACATGAAGACGATGAGCAGGTTGAAGACGAGGTCCATGAGCGGCACGATATTGATATCGGCCACGGCGTTGTACATGCCGCGCTGGGAGATGCGCTTCAAAGGAAAGGATGAACGATGAGGGATGAACGATGAAGAAAGTGAACAGGTCGCATGCTTATCGCGGGATTCATCCGGCGATTTCGCGACGGGCGATATCGATGAACTCGCTCGCGAAGTTCTCCATCTCCATGGTGAGGCGACGGATCTGCGCCACGAGGACATTGTAGCCCACCATCGAGGGAAGGGCGACGACGAGGCCCATCACTGTCGTGATGAGGGCAGCGGCGATGCCGGGCGCGAGGGCGCCGATCGTTGCCGCGCCGGCGAGGGCAATCCCGGTGAAGGCGTCCATCACCCCCCAGACAGTGCCGAGAAGGCCGAGAAAGGGCGCGGTGCCCACGGCCGTGCCGAGGATGGAGACCTGGCTCTCGAGGCGAACGACCTGCTCAGCGACCGCGCGCTCGAGCGCCCCTTCGAGGAGACGGACCTTCAGGGCGTCGGCGGTGCCCCCGCTGGCCTGGATCCCCTGGCAGCCGGCCACATAAAGCTCGTAGAGGGGGCAGTCCTTCCACTTCTTTTCCTTGCGAAAAATCTCCACAAAGTGCTCCTCGGCGCGGAGGGCGACGAGGAAATCGGCGCCGTTGCGCGTTGCGGCGCGCACCTGCTGGAACTTCGTGTACATCACGGTCCACGAAACGATTGAAGTGATGAAGAGGGCGAGCATCACCGCCTTTCCGGCCAACGTGGAAACCGTGAAGGCGTAAAACATTCCCCCCGATGCGAGGAGTTCTGGAGGAGAGAGGAGCGGCAATATCATCCTCGGATGATAACGATGCGCGCGGGAGGGTCAATCTCCCCGCTCCGCCCCAAATCCGAGCGCAAGCGGTTTCTCCAGGGCGGAACCGTTTCCACCATTTCGTAGATAACCATCCCCTTCGAGAATGGTCTGGGGAGCACACGCGGCCCGCGTGTTGAAATCGGCGGCTCGCCGATTTTCTCCTCGAGGAATGGCCGTCGAGCCGGCGGCCATGACACGCGGCCCGCGTGTGCTCCCCGTAAAAACGCGCGTCGCGACATTCGTTACGCGAGGATCAGGGTCCGACGACCGGGGGAGAAGGGATCTCGACAGTTCGAAGAAATCTGCGGAACTTTTCTTTGGTGGAGTTGTTTGCAGGGTCGTAGTCGGATCACACAAACCCAACCAAAAGGAACGAGCAACTTATGAAGACACTCACAATACGACAGATGGGCCTGACGGCCCTTCTCACCTGCGGCCTGGTTCTTTTCATGCCAAACAACACCTTTGCGCAAGGCGGGGGAGGAGGCGGCCATGGCGGCGGCAAAGGGGGCCACCGCAGTGGACCTGGAACTCAGAAATCGGCCGGCGGCGATCAGGGCCAGAACCGTTCGGGAGGTCCCGGAGGAATGGGAGCCGGCGACGGCCTCGGCGCCCAGAGCGGCATGCGAACCGGCGCGGGTCCCGGCAGCCCCAGCGGTTCTGGTGGCTCGGGCGGAATGCGGCCCGGCGGACCCGGCACCAAGGATCCCGGTGTGAACCGGCGCGAGCACAATCAGGAAGGGCGCATCGGCCAGGGCGTCCGCTCCGGCCAACTCACCAAGGAGGAGGCCCAGGGGCTCGCGACGACCCAGAAGGAGATCCGCCAGGAGGAAAAGGCGTACAAGTCCGACGGTGTTCTTACCAAGGATGAGCGGAAGGACCTGCATCAGGACCTCAATGCGGCAAGCAAGGAGATCTACTCCGAGAAACACGATGCCGAGACCCGGCCCGGCGTGAAACCCGCCGAGCCAAAACCCCTCGGAACGAAGGACCCCGGAGTGAACTCCCGCCAGGCGAACCAGGAACAGAGGATCAAGCAGGGCGTCCAGTCGGGCGAACTCACGAAACATGAAGCCCACACGCTTGCGGAGAAGGAGGCCCGCTTGGCCGCGATGGAGAAGCGTCTGAAAGCCGACGGCAGCCTGAGTGCCGAGGACCGCGCGTATCTGCAGCGCCGGCTGGACTTCCTGAGTAAGGACATTGCCCGTGAGAAAAACGACGGGCAGAAGCAGACGCCCACACCGTGACGAGCCGCCCCCCTGCGGGGGCACCGTAGCATGGACGCCCGCCGAGGCTTTGCGCTTCGGCGGGCATTCTTTTTTCCGGATGAACGATTCAGGCTGCCGGCTTCGGGGCGGTGATCGAGAACTCGCCCGGCTTGATCTCAATCGCCGAGGCCTCTTCCATTTTTTGCTGCTCCGCCGAGAGGTCGGAAAGAAACTTCTGGAGGACCGGGACAAAATGGGGGTGAAGGATGGCCGGTGCGAGCCAGCGGCCAATGCGAATTTCGGTTGGCACGAAGATCCGCCTGCCGCCCTCGTTCCGCGTGCGAGCGGCGGCCTGAATGGCGAGACGAAACCACTTCCACTTCTGGCCAATGGTGAGGGTGGCGGTCCCGTCACCCAGCGACACGGTGAGCTTCTCGAGTTGCATCCCGCTCGCATTCTCGCCGGCGGCCTTCCGCGTGTTAACGACGGCCTCCGCGAGTTTGGCGTTCATCTCCTCCTCCCGAAAGGTGACCTGGCCGCCCGCCTTCGCCGCAAAGGCATCTTCGAGGGCCGTGCGATTTTTCTGGTAGGTCTCCAGATCCTTCTCCCCTCCCGCACGGCTGGCATCGCGAGGAAGAATCCAGATAGAGACCACCCACGCCACGGCCGCGGCGAGGAAAGTAATTTGAACGAACTTCTTGAAGACGAATGCGACGAGTTGCAGGAAAGGAACGCCTTTCTTGCCCTTCCGCGCGCCCCGGCGAACGCCACTGGGAACCCCGATGCTACTGAGCTCGAGTTTCTGGCCGCACTTCGCACAGAAGATGCGACCGATGTCGTTGTCGTGACCGCATTGGGAACAGGTCAGCATGGAAAAATCTCCTAATCCTTGGCTTTCTTGGTGCTTTTCGCGGGCGCTTCCTTCTTGGTCGCGCCGGTATCGCCCCCTTCTTTCTTGGGCGGAGGGGAGGCGGCTTCCTTGTCCTTTTTCGCGGCCTGCTTGTAGCCCTCGCTGCGATAGTCGGTGATGTAGAAACCACTCCCCTTAAAAATGAGGCCGGCACCGGAACTGAGAAGGCGTTTCAGACGCCCCTTGCCCCAAGGCTTGCGACGGCACTTGTCCTTCGGGCAGATTTTCAGCGCGTCGTCCTTCATGGAATGGACCGCATCGAAGGTCCTCTTGCACTTCTGGCACTCGTATTCGTAGGTCGGCATGGTCGAAATGTGGGGAAAGTGACAAATAAAACTCAGAGATCGGCGAGCTTGCCGCCGAGGAAGGCGTCGTAGGAGGGGAGATCGAGCATCCCGTGGCCACAGAGGTTGAAGAGGATCACGCGCTTCTTGCCCTCCTCCTTCGCACGCAGGGCCTCGTCGATCGCCGCGCGGATCGCGTGCGAGGGCTCGGGCGCGGGGACGATTCCCTCGGTGCGCGCGAAGAGCATGGCCGCCTCGAAGACCTTCGTCTGCGGATAGGAGATCGCCTCCGCGAGACCGAGCTTGACCGCGTGGCTCACCAGCGGGGCCATCCCGTGGTAGCGCAGGCCGCCCGCATGGATCGTCGGCGGGATGAAGTCGTGCCCCAGCGTGTGCATCATCAGCAGCGGGGTCGTCATCGCCGTGTCCCCGAAGTCGTAGCGCAACTCGCCCTTGGTGAGGGAGGCGCAGGCGCTCGGCTCGACGGCGACGATGCGGGTCTTCTTCTTCTCCGCAATCTTGCGGCGGATGAAGGGGAAGGCCACGCCCGCGAAGTTGCTCCCGCCGCCGACGCAGCCGATCACGACATCCGGCTCCTCACCTGCCATCTCCATCTGCTGGATCGCCTCCTGGCCGATCACGGTCTGGTGGAGGCAGACGTGGTTGAGCACGCTGCCGAGGGCGTACTTCGTGTTCGGCGATTTCACGGTGTCCTCGATCGCCTCGCTGATCGCCATGCCGAGGCTGCCGGGGCAGTCGGGGTCCTGCTTGAGGACCCTGCGGCCGAACTCGGTCTGGTCGCTCGGGCTGGGGAAGACGGTGGCGCCCCAGGTCTGCATCATGAGTTTGCGATAGGGCTTCTGGTGGTAGCTCACCTTCACCATGTAGACGCGGCACTCGAGGCCGAAGAGGCGGCAGGCGAGCGCGAGCGAGGAACCCCACTGGCCGGCGCCGGTCTCGGTGGCGAGGCGCTTCACGCCAGCCTGGCGGTTATACCAGGCCTGCGGGACGGCGGTGTTGGGCTTGTGGCTACCGGCGGGGCTGCCGCCCTCGTACTTGTAATAAATGTGCGCGGGGGTCTGGAGTGCGCGCTCGAGCCGCACGGCGCGCAGGAGCGGCGTCGGCCGCCAGAGGGTGTACACCTCGCGCACCTCCTCGGGGACCTCGACCCAGCGCTCGGTTGTCATCTCCTGCCGCACGAGGTTCTCGGGAAAGATCGCGAGCATGTCCTCGAGCGTGGCCGGCTTCTTCGTGCCCGGGTGGAGCGGCGGCGGCACCGGCTCGGAGAAGTCGGCGGCGACATTGTACCAATGAGTCGGGATTCCGGACTCGGGAAGGACGAAGCGGGTGGGATGGCTCACGGGATCAGGGGGTTGGGAAGCCCATCCTCTACCATCTCGGCGGGATGGGGAAAAGAAAAACTCAGGGCTGTTCGCGCACGAGGTGCGCATGGCAGCTCTGTCGGGTTTTGTGAATGTTCAGCTTCGCACGGGCACGATCCGCCTGAGGCAGATGCCCCTCCACGCTCGAATCGCGATTGGAGGGCTGGGCGTTCATTCCGCTCGTGGCGAGCGGCAAGCCCGGATGCCAATTTTTCCGGACCGGACGGCAAGCGAGAGTGCGGAAACCTCACTCGTCTCAGGCGGTCACGGTCTTGAAAACGGTGGGATTCCAGGGCTTCTCGCCGCACTCGCGCGCGATCTCGTTAAAGGCCTCGATCTCGGCCTTCGAGAAGAGCAATCCACCGTGCTGCTTCGTGAGCGCCGCGGCCCGGGCCTCGATCTGGCCCGGGAGCATCGCCTTCTCGTTCCCGTGGCCAAGGATGTCCTCGATGACGGCCTTCACGTTGGAGACCTGGTTGCGCCCCGCGGGGAAGTTGCCACAGTCGAGCGCGTCCGCCTTGGTGCACTGGAAGTAGAAGTGCGGCGTGTGCTTCTCGTCGGGCGGCCCTTCCTTCGGCTTTCCGCGCAGGTACGGGATTCCGCTTCCCGTGTAGGCCGCGAGAAGTTCGTTCACAAGCGCGAGACCGTAGCCTTTGTGTTGTCCGAAGAAGAGCAGCGACTTGGCCTGGTTCGGGTCGTTGGTCGGATTGCCGTTGGCGTCCACGGCGGCACCCGGCGGGAGCTGTTTTCCCTCGCGCGCAAGCTGTTGCACGCGCCCCATGGCGACCGTGCTCGTCGCCCAGTCCACGCAAATCGGGTAGCCGATGGACTCGGTCGTCGGGAATCCCCACGAGTGTGGGTTTGTCCCCATCGTGGGAAACTTGCCCATGAAGGGCACGACCTCGGAGGTCCCCGCCGTGCAGCAGGTAAAGGCGATGTATCCCTTCTTCGCCGCGTCGATCACGTAGCCACCGCCCCAAAGGTAGTGGAAGGCATTGTCCACCGTCACGATCCCCGTGCCGTACTCATCGGCCATCTTCATGCAGGCATCCATCGCCGCGAAGGCGACCGACTGCCCAAGCTTCTTGTTGGCGTTCCAGCGTTGGACGGCCTTGTACTTCGTCGGGAGCTTTTCGATCGTGGCGCCGGGGGTGCAGCCCCCCACCTTCGAGCCAAAGTGCTCGTCGAGGTGAACCGCCTTGATCCCGTTGTGGGTGCGGATCCCGTGAGTGGAAGCCAGTTCGCAGAAGCGCGCGGCATCCTTCGCCTCGTCCGCGGTGTACTTGCGGTGGCGAAAGGCGGTTTCGATCAGGGTGTTATGAACCGACGCAGGAACGATGAAGTAGGTCTCAGGCATGGGAAAAGAATGGAGAATGGTCCCGGGAGAATAAAGGAAAAACCCGCCGATGGTCCCCAAGATGGTGCGGGAGAGGAGACCGAGAGGTCTGAAATGGCGCTTCGTCCGCGTCAAAACTAACCAGAACCCATCTCCATCACATCGTGAAACGGGGGCCGAGGTAGAGTTCGCGGCTCACGGGGTCGTTCACGAGAAAATCCTTGGTGCCCTGACGGAGGACCTCGCCCTCGCAGATGAGGTAGGCGTGATCCACGATGGAGAGGGTCTCGCGGACATTGTGGTCGGTGACGAGGATACCGATGCCGCGCTTGCGGAGGCCAAGGATGATCTCCTGAATTTGGTGGACAGCCAGCGGGTCGATGCCGCTGAAGGGCTCGTCGAGCATGAGGAAGGAGGGGTTGGTGACGAGGGCGCGGGTGATTTCGAGGCGGCGTTTTTCTCCACCGCTGAGGGTGTAGGCGCGATTCTTCGCGAGGGGGGTGAGATTGAGTTCGTTGAGGAGCTGGTCGAGGCGCTCGCGGCGTTGGGCGCGGGTGAGCGGCATGAACTCAAGAATGGCGAGGATGTTCTCCTCGACGGTGAGCTTGCGGAAGACCGAGGGTTCCTGGGCGAGGTAACCCATGCCGAGGCGGGAGCGGCGGAACATCGGCATGTGCGAGACATCGTGCCCTTCGAAGGTGACGGTGCCGGCGTTGGGCTTCACGAGGCCGACGATCATGTAGAAGGAGGTGGTCTTACCGGCGCCGTTGGGACCGAGGAGGCCGACAATCTCGCCGTGCTGGACCTCGATGCGCACGCCGCGCACAACCTCACGTCCCTTGTAGGACTTGCGGAGGCCCTCGGTAGTGAGAAGGGCGCTCATTTCTTCTGGGAAGGGCTGAGGGCGCCCCCGCCTGAGGACTGGACCTCCATCTCCGGCTTGTCCACGCGCATGATCTTCGTGTTGATGTTGTAGATGATTCCTCCCCCGCGGCTGACGATCCAGTTGCCGTTTTCGTCGAGGAGGCGGGGTTTGCCCTCGGAAAGGACGATGTTGCCGGTCTCGCGCGTGAAGACGGCTTTCTCGCCGAAGGCCTCCTTCGTTTGCTGCTTCATCCGGACGTCGAGGGTGGCCTCGATGCTGGTGACCTCGCTCCCCTTTTCACTGAAGTAGACCACCATTTTTCGACACAAAAGAGTGAGTTGGGGGTCCGCGGCGGTGACGTTTCCCTCGAAGATTGCGACGTGTTTCTCGTAGTCGAAGTTCAGCATGTCGGCGGTGATGCGCGTAAAGGGCTTGCCACCCGGGAGGTTTGCTCCGGCGGCAGGAGGGTCATTCGGCTGCGGGGTGGGGGTCGCGGGACGGAGCGGGGTCGGGGTGGGGGTTGCGCGATCCTGGGCCTGGACGTACGGCAGCGCGGCGAGGAGAAGGGCGAACAGGGCGATGGCGCGGGGGAAGGATGCTTTCACGGGATTTGCTCCTTGACGATGCTTCCTGGGATGAGAACTTCCACGCGGCTGCGAACGATGAAGCGACTTTCACTGGCAATCCAGTGGAAACCGACGCCGGTGATGATGGTCTGCTTATTGGTGATGCGGACGTCGGCCTCGCTGACCGCTTCGCGGGTCTCGCGGTTGAGGATGCAGGTGGGGGTCTCGAGGGTCCAGTCCACCTTCGCCTCACGGAACGTGCTGGCCACGAACTGGTCGATTTCCATCTGGCTGTCGGGGCGGATACGGGCCTTTTCCCCACTCAACTGCCAGATCAGCTTTCCTTCACGATTTCGCTCGGGGATCGTGAACTTCGTGAGGGTCCCCGGGGAACTCGGCACATGACTTTCGGGGGCTCCATGGGTGGAACCGGTCGCCAGGGCGGTCGCCGCCGCCACAATCCAGAGCTTTGGGAATCTCATACCTGCGGAGACGCGGTCGCCGCGCATCCCGCGTGTGCGCCTCCCAAGCTACACCACGGCCGCACGGATGCGCAAGATCTCCGCCAGCAGTTGCGGGAGGTCATGCAGGCGAACCATGTTTGGTCCGTCGGAAAGGGCGCGTGCGGGGCAGGGGTGGGTTTCGAGAAACAGCCCGTCGCACCCGGCGGCGACGGCGGCGCGGGCGAGAGTTGGGATGAAGCGGGAGTCGCCGCCCGAGCGGTCTCCGAGGCCGCCGGGGCGCTGGACGCTATGGGTGGCGTCGAAGACCACCGGGCAGCCCAGGGCTTTCATGATCGGGATGCCGCGGAAGTCCACGACGAGGTTGCGGTAGCCGAAGGAGGTTCCGCGCTCGGTGAGAATCACGCGTCCGCGGGCACCGGCGTGATGGAGCTTGGCGACGACGTTGCCCATGTCCTCGGGGGAGAGGAACTGGCCCTTCTTGACGTTTACCCATTTTCCGGTTCGCGCGGCGGCGACAAGGAGGTCGGTCTGGCGGCACAGGAAAGCGGGGACCTGAAGCACGTCTGCGACTGTGGCGGCTTCCGCGGCTTCCGAGGGGAGATGGATGTCCGTGAGAATCGGCAGCCCGGTCTCTTCCTTTACCGCGCGCAGAATCTCGATTCCGTCAGACAGACCCGGGCCACGAATGGAGCGGTGGGAAGAACGGTTGGCCTTGTCGTAGGAGGCCTTGAAGACCACCGGGAGGCGGAGCTTGCGGCCGAGAGATGCGAGTTCACGCGCCACCTTCAGGCAGAGGGTGCGACTCTCGGCCACGCAAGGGCCGGCGATCAGGAAGAAGCGATCGAAAGAGGGCTTCGCCATGGTTCTCCATCCTAGCCCGTATATTTCACGCTCTGCGAGCGTGAAATATTAGGGGTTGCGGGACAATCAGAAAGGGGAGAGAATCCAAAGTTGGGTCGCGGTTGCGGCCCGGAGAATGCGCTGAGCAAGTGAAAACCTCTGGATCGAATGGTGCCGGAAACCACGTGCGTTTGGGCGGCCGTGGGGATTCTGGTTCCAGCGTCATCAACCATTATCCAAGTTCCGAGGCCTTTCGGCGGTTCTGGAAGTTCGTCAAGCCGTATCGCAAACTGCTGGCAGTCGCTGCGCTGGGGAACGTCCTGACGGTCTTCATCAGCCAGAGCATCCCGCTCATCACGAAGTTCCTGATTGACGAGGCGCTTCCTGCGCGAAACGTCACCCTCGTGGTGGGGGTGGCAGTAGTTTTCCTTTTCGCGACGCTGGTGCAAAACGTCACGGGCTACGGGCACGACTACCTGCTCTTTTACTCGGGGCAGCGGACGGTCTTCGACATCCGCAAGGCGCTGTTCCATCACCTGCAACTCCTGCATATGGCCTTTTACGAGCGGGAGCGGACGGCGAGCCTGGTGAACCGCCTCATCCACGACGTGGCCTCCATCCAGCAGTTCATCTCGATGGCATTTGGAACGATCGCGAACAGCCTGCTCAGCCTGTGTTTTGCGGTCGTGGTGATGTTTTTTCTAAACTGGAAGCTGACATTGATCTGCTTGTTGACCCTGCCGATTTACTTTGCGATCACGCAAGCCTTTCGGAGACGGATCTACCGCATGTCGCACGATGTGAAAGAGCGACAGTCGGCCTTGGCAGGCTCTCTCGGCGAGACCTTCAGTGGCATCAAGGTGGTCAAATCCTTCGGGCAGGAGGATCACGAGCGGAGGCGCTTCGTACTGACAATCAAGGACAACTTCTATCCGGAGATGGACCTTCAGGTGATTGGGCGAAGGATGTGGGCCTTCCTTTGGCAACTCTGCAACACGCTCTATGCGTTCGTGCTGGTGTTTGGCGGGCTTTCGGTGGTTCGCCAAGAGATGACCATCGGGGCCTTCGTGGCGTTTACGGCCTACCTATGGGGATTATTCGGGCCGATCCAGAACTTTTCAGCGCTGATCCAGGTGACGATTAACGCGCGGACTGGCTTCGAGCGGATCCTGACCCTGCTCGACACGCGTCCTGAGATTGTCGAGATCCCGAATCCGATCGAATTGACGCTGAAGGGGCACGTCCTTTTCGATCGAGTCAAGTTTTCCTACGGGAAGGAAACCGCCATCGAGGATTTCAACCTTGAAGTAAAACCGGGAGAGGTCATCGCTCTCGTAGGCCCGAGCGGCAGCGGGAAGTCCACGCTGATGAGCCTGCTTACGCGCTTTCGGGACGTGAGCGAGGGGAGCCTTCTCATTGACGGGGTGGACATTCGGAAACTTGACTACGATTGCTACCGTCGCCAGATCAGCGTGGTGCTCCAGGATAACTTCCTTTTCTCTGGTACGATTGAAGAGAACATCCGCTACGGGAAACCAGAGGCCACGAAGGAAGAGGTGAGGGAGGCGGCGCACCTGGCCAACGCACTGGAGTTCATCGAGCAGATACCGGACGGCTTCCGCAGCCGGGTCGGGCAGGCGGGGGTGATGCTTTCGGGGGGGCAGCGCCAGCGCGTGGCGATCGCGCGTGCGATTCTCAAGGACCCCAAGATCCTCATTTTCGACGAAGCGACGAGTGCGCTCGACACGCAGAGCGAGCAGCTGATCCAACGTTCGCTGGACATCCTGATGCAAGGGAAGACCGTTTTTCTCGTCGCCCACCGCTTGAGCACCATCCAGAAGGCGCACCGCATCGTGGTGCTTCAGCGGGGGCGCATCGTTGAGATCGGCATGCACCAGGATCTGCTCGATCGAAAGGGTCTCTACAGTCGTCTTTACCATCCGCGCATCCTCGAGTCGGAAGCCAAGCCGCGAGCGGCCTGAGAGTGTGGAGAAGCTCCAGAAAAACCTGCGGCTGATCCGTATTTGGATCATCTCGGCCGTCCTCGGCTTCGGGATTATCCTTATCGTGCTCATTGGCGTCGTGCCCGTGGATGAAAGAGTTTCTGCGAACGGAATTATTGTGTCGGAGGAGGAGCGCTATCTCTATGCGCCAGAGGACGGGATTCTCCAGGAGGTGAAAGCCTACGAGGGCACACGCGTGAAAAAGGAAGATGCCATCCTCCTTCTCGACACCCAGCAGCAGGAGAACTGGAGGACCCAGATCGAAGCGGAGATCAAGGAATCCCAGGCGGCTCTCGATCTGAAGAAGGTCCAACTCGAAAAAGTGAACAAGATGCCCCTGCAGAAGGAGTTCTGGCATTCGCGGAGTGAGTTGGCCCAGGCCCAACAGCAGACACTCCATGCCGAGACCGAACTTCGCCGTTACACCCAGCTCCTCGAAGAGAAGCTGACCAGCCAAAGCGAGTACGACACCCGCAAGCTGGCCCACGATATGGCCCAGGCCGAACTCTCGAAGGCGAAGGAGAACGTGGCCATGCTCGACCGCGGACTCGAGGAGACGGCGAAGAAGGAGGCCCTCGCGGATCTCAACGCCGCGGGCGCTCGCCTCGACCGCCTGACCGTAGACCTGAGGGTTTGCCAGGAACAGATCGAACGCCGCCAGATCCGCGCCCCCATCGATGGGATGGTCACCCTTGTGATCAAGCGCCGTCCGGGGGAGCGCGTGAACCGCGGGGATGACCTCGCCCATGTCTCGGGGGGCGAGCCGAAACGGGTGAAGATTTTTGTTGGCGAGAATCAGGTTCACCGCATCCGCATCGGCCAGCATGTGCGGATGCGCTCGAACGTCTTCGAGTTTATGCGCTTCGGCTACATCCATGGAACTGTCACGGAGGTGGCCATGGAAGCCTACCCTCGCCAACCGGGAGAACCCATGAAGGAGGGCTCCTACCTGGTGGTGGCCCATGTGAAGGAGACCCCGGCACGCCTGGTGCTCGGCTCGACGGTGGAGGCCTCCATCATCCTGCGACGAGTACCGGTCTGGAAGCTCCTGTTGCCTGAGGATCTGCGGAGTGAAGCCCTTCGTTGACACGACGGGAGGCTTCGGTCAATCTGACTAATCGCGATGCGAATGCGGTGCAAGTCTTTG
This sequence comes from uncultured Verrucomicrobiota bacterium, assembly GCA_964653025.1. Taxonomy (GTDB): domain Bacteria; phylum Verrucomicrobiota; class Verrucomicrobiia; order JABWAM01; family JABWAM01; genus JABWAM01. Next base: position 57,086 of record CAZZBZ010000005.1, on the reverse strand, counting down.
CGGCTACGGCGTTTGCGCCGAAGACCCGGGTTTGTCTCCGTCCTCGCCGTCCTGATTTTTCCATGCGCCTTCCTCTCCTTGCTGCACTCGGTATCGTGCTCCTCCTATGGGGTTGCCCAGGAGTTGCCGCGGGAGAACCACTTTCCCTCTCTCTCCAGGATTGTGTGAGACGGGCCCTCGACGGCAACCTCGAGATTTCCATCCAGCGCCTCAACCCGCTCATCGACGAGGAAGCCGTAAGGATCGCCCGCGGGGACTTCGACCCGGCGGTTGTTTTCAGCCCGAACTACGGGGAGAACAGCACGCCGCTCGACGCCCAATCTTCCGTGGCCGCCGGCGGGCTCACTTCGACAAAAACCCGAACGACGGACTTTTCCACCGGTCTTGAGGGAAAATTCCCGACCGGCACCCGCTATAACCTCGGCCTCCGAAGTTCGGACTCTCAGAATACATTCAACTCGTTCCAAGAGCAGTACACTACCTACTGGGGCCTTGACGTGGCCCAGCCTTTGCTCCGCGGCTTTGGCACCGCCAGCCAGATGGCCCCCATCCGTATTGCGCGGGTCGCGAAGAATATCTCCGACGAGGATTTTTCCGGTCGCGTGATGGATGTGATCACCCGCGTCCACGACGCCTACCACAACCTTGTCTTTGCGATCCAGAACCGCACCGTCCAGTTTCAGGCCCTGGAACTGGCGGCCAAGCTGCTCGAGGACAACCGCAAGCGCGTCCTGATTGGCGTGATGGCGCCGCTGGAGATCACGCAAGCGGAATCGGGGGTGGCCAGTCGGGAGGAAAACGTGATTCTCGCCAACCAGGATGTGAATCTGCGCATGACAGCCCTCCGCGCTCTGATTTCGCCCAACCTCTCGGAGATCCAGGACCGCCCGCTGGCTCCCTCTGACCTACCCGGGGACATCCCGCCGCCGGTCAGATCCCGCGATGAACTCCTTGTGGACGCCCTCGAACTGCGCCCCGACTATCGTGCGGCGAAGCTCGTGGTGGAACGGCAAAACATCCAGCTTGTGTACGACCAGCAGCAGCGCTGGCCGCAGGTAGACCTTAAGGGCACCGCCGGTTTCAATGGGGTGAACCAGGACTTCACCAAGTCCGTGGACACCAAGAACGACCGGTGGGCCGTAGGGATGGCCGTCCGCATCCCGCTGCCGGACCAGGCGGCCCAAGGGCACCTGGAATCCTCTCGCCTGCGCAAGCAACAGGCTATTCTCCAACTCAAGCGAGCGGAGCAGACAGTGGTCGTGGATGTGAGTAACGCGCTCGATGCGGTGGACGCCAGCCACAAGCGCATCAAAGTCACGCGAGTGGCCCGTCGGGCTGCGGAGGATGCGTTGGCGGCGGAGACCTCAAAACTGCGCGCTGGCACGAGCACCAGCTTCGTGGTCCTCGAACTGCAGAACAAGCTGGCCGAGGTGCGTTCCCGCGAGATCCGTGCGCTGGCGGACTACAGCATCGCACTGGCCAAGCTCCACCTATCGGTGGGACGCACCCTCCGAGAAAACAATATCGAACTCGTTCGTGGTGGTGCGGGCGACCGCTGAGGCACTCTCAGGAAAGGCGCGGTTCCTCCTCGAGAACTCGCAGGAATGCCTTGATCGCGGGGGAGAGAACGCGCCCCCGTCGCGAGATGAGCCCGAGCGGGCGAAAGATCTGTTCATCGGTGAACTCCACGAGGCGGAGCGAGTGGTTTTTCACCTCTTGTGTCACGGTTGAGAGAGGCACCAGGGAGATGCCCATGTTGATCTCCACGGCGCGCTTGAGGGTCTCCACGTTGTCAAAGTCCATGACCTGTTCCACCTTGATGCGGTGGCGGCGAAAGATGGAGTCGAGAGCCTTGCGCGTGGGGATGTCGGGGTCGAAGCCGACGAACTTGTGCCCGATAATGCGACGGATCGGGATCGAGGCGGAGGCCCCGAGAGGGTGGTCGGGATGGCAGATCACCACGAGGCGGTCGCGGCGGAAGGGACGCACCTCGAGGTGAGCGCGCTTTTCGGGAAAGGCGACGAGGCCCAGGTCGGCCACGCTATCTAGGACGTCCTCGTAAACCTGTGGCGCGCGACGGTATTCGACGTGGACATTCACCAACGGATACTGGCGGAGGTACTGTTTGATGTATGGGGGAAGCTCGTGGAGGCCGATGCTATAAACGGTGGAGATGCGCACCGCCCCGCTCACCCGCTGGCTCATTTCCTGAAGCTGCGCCATCATTCGTTCAAACTGGCCGGTGAGTGTCTTACAGCCCTCGTAGAAGCGTCGCCCTTCAGGGGTGAGCCCGAAGTCGCGGTGTCCCCGCTCGACAAGGAGGCACTTGAGCTTCCTCTCGAGGTTTGCCACCTGCTGGCTGACCGCCGATTGTGTTACCGAGTTAAGAGTGGCCGCCTTCGAGAAGCTGCGGGTCTCGACAAGGTCTCGGAATATTTTCAGCGTGGTGAGGTTCATGGTCGGTTGGAAAGAGTGGTGCGCGCTGCAGGTTTCGAACCTGCGACCTCCTGCGTGTGAAGCAGGCGCTCTACCCCTGAGCTAAGCGCGCAAGTGTTTGCTTATATAATAAGGCCCCACCCAAAGTAAAAGACAATTTAATCTCTGTCTCGGCCACGCGAGGCATCCCCGGGAGAAAGGTTCAACGAACGAAACCACTGCCGCGCCGGCCCTCTTGCCACGACCTCTTCGCCCTCGGCAGCTCCCCGACGACCTTCCTTCAGCCACTCGGCGCGCGAAGCGAAGCCCATTCCCCCGATCTCGTCGAACCATCCAAGGGACTCGCCTCGCCGTCGTTCGATCTCGATGCGAAGCCCATCGAGGGAGGAGGTCTCCACCGAGGGGGGGGCAGTAAACCACGGGCCGAACCATGGGTTGGCGACGGGCGCGATGCTCGCCTCGGGGGTGAGAGGCGCCTCTCTGTCCTTCTTCCGTGTGAGGATCCATAGCCGCGTTGTTTTCCAACCGAGGCGAAGGGGCGGGAGGCGTGCGGACTGTCCCTGCCACCATTCAGCCCACCACGCTTCGATATCGGCGCGCCCGGTCACGTCGGCCAGGACCGCCCCGGGGTCCACTCCGAAGGAGGGCAGGGCGGCAAGAAGGCGGGCCCGCGCCTTGGGTGTTGAGGCCGCGTCGATGAAGAGGGCCCCCGCGAGGCCGCGGCGATCGTCCTCGCCAAGCGCCCGCCCGGCCAGCAACCCGAGCGCGGCCTCAAACGTCAGTCGCGGGGCGAGGCGGGCGAGGAGCGCGGCGCGCGCGCATTCCACCTCCGCCACCTCCGCGGGGGTGGCCAGCATCGCCACGCCGTCAAGTACCCAGACGGGCACCTCCGAGAGGGGCCGCACCCCACCCACGAGGGCATGGCGCAGGGCGAGGGCGTGGAGCGTCCCGCGCGAAAGCGCTTCGCGGCGAAGAGGAGGGGCACCCCATCGGAGGCGGATTTTTGGAGTGCTTCCCTCGACCTGGAGCGAGAGGGAGCCTTCGCCATTCTCCGCGGCGTTCGTAACCCCGACCTGCACGACAATCATCGGTCCCGTCCCGGGCCCCGTGAGGGAGAGCCCGAAGGCGCGGTGGAAGCGTTCGGCCGCGCGTTCCACCTCAAGACCCACGGCATCCGCAAAATCCCGGTCGGGGGCGACGACCACGAGATTGTGGCGCGCGACGGATGACTCGAGCGCGGGACAGGGCACAGCGAGGGCCAATAAGAGAGCAAGGGTCGCGATCTCGCAGGAGAGAAAACATTCTGGAAGGTACCTCATGCCTTTAGTCTAGCCTCGAGGCTCCTCCCCGGCGCAACCGCCATTCGCCCCTTTCGAGAAGGGGGGACCGCCCCTCGACAACTTTCATTTCATCGCACCCGGGGGGTAGTGTCCAGACATGTGCCGCAATGCGGCGTCGAGCATCGGGAAGCGGAATGCAAAACCGTCCTCCATCAGTCGCGAGGGCAGGACCTGCGCCCCGCCGAGGAGCAGGTCGTCGGCCATTTCGCCGAATGCAAGGCGCAGGATCCCCGACGGGACGCGTAGCGTCGCAGGGCGCCCCAACGCTCGGCCGAGGGACGCCATGAAGGAGGCATTGCTCACAGGAAAGGGAGCCACTGCATTCACGGGTCCCGATAGGGTGGTGCGCTGGAGAGCACGAAGGATCACGTCGAGGGCGTCGTCGATCGCGATCCAACTCGTCCACTGACGGCCATCGCCCAACGGTCCGCCCAGGCCTGCCCGAAAAAGGGGAAGCATCTTCCCCAGCGCCCCTCCCCTCGGGGAAAGGATCATTCCGAAGCGCAGGTGAACCACACGAATGCCGCGATGGACTGACGGCTCTGCAGCGGCCTCCCAATCGCGGGTGAGTTCGGCGAGAAAGCCCTGCCCTGCGGGGGATTTCTCGTCGAACTTTTCCCCCGAGGACATGCCATACCAGCCGGTCGCCGAGGCGCAGACAAGGACGCGCGGCGGGCGGGCCAGACGGGCGAGGCGTTCCACCAGGCGCCGGGTGAAGTCGATTCGACTTGCACGCAACGCGCGCTTCCACTGGGGCGTCCAGCGTCGCGCGGCGAGATTCGCTCCAGCAAGATGGATCACCGCGTCCAAGCCTTCCCAGGCTTCCAAATCCCCGTTTTCAAGGTCGAGTGCACCCATGAGCGTGGGATCCGGGCGATGGAGGAGACGGACCACCTCGTGCCCGCCGGAGGTTAGATAGGGGAGCAGGTGACTTCCCAAAAGCCCGCGTGAACCCGTGACGAGCACCCGCATCGGGCGGTCGGGGCCAGCCGCGTGTGCGCGAAGATCGCAGCGGGTCACGTGGTGGCGAAAGCGGAAGATGCGTTCCAACTCCCTTCGGACCCACCCTGCGCCGAGGCCAAACGGGGGGCGGTACTCAATTTCGTCGGTAAGGACGCAGCCGTTGGGCCCCGCTGCCTCGAACCGGTGGGTGTGAACCCAGCGGGAGAACGGACCGCGCGCCTGCTCGTCCACAAATTGCGCGGGCGGGCGAACGTCGCGATGCCGCGCCACCCAGCGGAAGCGAAACGGCCAGCGTCCTAAACGCAAAACGACCTCCGTACCGTCCTGGAGTTTTGGTGGGCCCGAGAGCCGATCCACCTGCAGCCATGGGGGCACGAGCCGCTCGAAGGCTCCGGGGCGGTTATGCCACGCAAAAGCCCGCTCCGCCGAGACTTCGATGCGGACGCTGCGTGCGAATTTCTCAATCTTCATGAGCGGTTTATCAGATCTCAATGACCAGCCCATCGTGGGCGAGGGCCACGCCGGTCGGGAGCGCGGCGTTCGTGGCGACGTGGTCGAGATCGTGGCAGATGTGTGTGAGGAGAGTGCGCCCGGGCCGCACGTCGCGGACCGCATCGAGAGCCTGCTCGACCGTGAGGTGGGTGGGGTGCGGACGATGGCGAAGGGCGTCGAGGATGAGGAGCGGGATGCCGCGGATGGACTCCCGCGCTGGCGCGGGGACTGCGGCACAGTCAGTGAAGTAAGCGAACCGCGGACCGCCCGCATCATCGAAGCGAAACCCGAGAGTTTCTGTATTCCCGTGCGGCAGGGTCCACGGGGTGATGCGCCACGGTCCGAGCGTGAACGGCCCCGTGACTTCGTGGAGGTCGAGTTCGGGAAGTCCCTTGTAGGGCACGGGCTGATGGACCGCGTAGGGAAACATCCGCTCGATGCTTGCGATGGCCCGCTTCGGGCCGTAGGCGGGAAGGCGGCAGTCATGCATCACACAGAAACGGCGCAACTCATCGAGACCGATGAGATGGTCATTATGCTCGTGGGTGTAGAGGATTGCATCAAGGCGGCGGACGTTCGCCCGGAGGCATTGCTCTCGAAAGTCGGGGGGGGTGTCCACGACAAGGACAAAGCCCTCCTTCTCAACGAGGATCGAGGGACGCAGGCGCCGGTTGTGCGGATCGGCTGACCGGCACACCGCGCAGTCGCAGCCAATCATCGGCACCCCGTGGGAGGTCCCGCTTCCGAGGAAAGTGATCTTCACGGGGCGTCACGCTCCGCAACTCACTGAGCGAAGTCAACTCCGCGTACCACCCCCGACGGCCCCGCCCCTACTTGATCAGGAGGGCGTTGCGGGCGCGCTTGATGGCCAGCGCGAGGCGCCGCTGGAAGCGTGCGGGTAGGTTCGTGTACTGGCGGCTGAGGATGCGCCCGTGCTCGGTGACAAACTTCTTGAGAACCTCGACGTTGCGAAAATCCAGATCTTCGAGGTTGATGTTCGGACGTCGGCGCGAGGCCCCGGGCTGGGTGCGGCGGCGGCGCGGGAAACGGGGTTTGCGGGTGCTCATGGGAGGCTCAGAGAATACCCGCCTTACGGAGGGTCTGGTAGATGCCGTTCTTGCGGGCCGTGCGCAGGCCGTTCGCCGAGATCCGCACACGGACGAAACGCTTCAGCTCCGGCACGTAGAGACGGCGATTCTGCAGGTTGGGGTAGAACTTGCGCGGGTTAATGGCGGTGGTCTTGATTCCCACGCCCCCGCTCTTCTTGGGCAAGCCGCGCCGCTTGACGATATGACCCGTCATGGGGCGTTTGCCGGTTACATCACAGCGTCGCATATTTGTTTCCTGGAAAAGAGTTGGGCACCTTGCACCGAGTTGGTCCCCTGCGCAAGCGAAAAAGACGGCAGGAAAAAGGATTGGAGCGGCACCGATTCTTCAGGGCACCAACTTTTGGAACTTCGTCATCCCCCGGATGGCGTTGAAGCGCGGGTCGGCGCGGGCCTGATTAACGAGATTTGAATCGATCGCGATCGCCTTCGCAAGGTTGGCGCATGCCTCCTCGCCCCGAAGGGCGGAAGCCTGGAGCATCCCCAGATTGTAGAAGGCGAGGGCGTTTTTCGGCTCGCGCTTGACCAGACGCTGGAGAAGGGCCTCCACGCGATCGGGCCGATTGGACTGAAGGTAGAACTGAATGAAGTTCTGCCACCACGCCGTGGGCGAAGAGGGGAGGGCCAGATATCCGTCAACCACACGGTCAACCTCGGACCCCTTGCCCCGGTCCCTCAGGACCATGGCGTACTGGAGAATGAACTGGGGATCATTCTTACAGGACGCATAAAGAGAGGACATTTCCGCTTCCTTGTTGACCAGGTTGCGCATTGCGCTGACCTTCGCGAGCACGTCCTGGGGAGCGGGGTTGAAGGGGTCGAGGGCAAGCCATTCCTCGCAGATGACGAGGGCCTCGTCGAAGCGCCCCTGATTGACAAGGCACTCGGTGAGGCGAGAGCGGGCCTCGGCGCTGGCGGGATAGAAGTCGAGCGACTGTCTCAGGCTCTTCTCCGCCTCGCGGTGCATGCCGCGATAAAGGTAGACACCCCCGATGGAACTGCGGAGCTTCGAGAAGGACTTGCGAGCCACGTCATCGCGCACAAACTTCGGGTTTCCCATGAACTCGGCATCCAGCCGGGTCCAGAGCGCCATGTCGCGCTTCACGACCTCGCGGGAGATCTCCTTGATGGGCTCCTTGTTGAGTTTCATGAAGAGCCCGAACGGCTCGAGGTAGGGGTACATCCATGGAATCGGATAGCTCTCCTCGACATAGAAGGTGTGCTTCGCCTTGTTCTGCTCGAAGATCCACTTGGCGATCGCCCCGTTGATTGCGAAGACGCCCTCGACGCCCTGCACGCTGGCTCGCACCACCTTCCCCATCGCGTCGCGCTGGAAGGTGACGCCGCTCTGCGGGTTGTTTTGCGCGGACTGTACCACCTCGCTGAAGATCATGTTGAACTCCTGGTCGTTCGGCAGGCGCAAAGGATCCCTGGGGTAGAGTTTGTCGCGGCCCAAGAAACGGTGATACCAGCGGTCCATCTTTTCGCGGCCCGTGTCGTAATGGCCGCGGATGTAGTTCATGTACGTCTGGTCCGCGAGGGCGTTCTGCGTGATGATGTACAGGTCGCGACGGTCGAAGTTCGGGTCCTTGCGCCAGCGCTTCGGCTGAAAGCTGTCCACGAAAATCATGTAAGTGGGAACGAAGCGGCCCGGGTCGGTTCCCCCGTAGACGACGGCATCGCGATCGCAGTCCTTGAGCATGTCGTGGCCATAGCGCCATCCAAAGTCGTGTCCGCGCATCTCGCTTCCGGCCCAGTTCATGCAGAGGGGAACCAGCGGAATTGCAGCGACGAAAGCGAGGGCGCCGCGGGACCAGCCCGGGTGCTGGACGAGGCGAACGAGGGCGCCGACAAAGAGCGTGCCGCCGGCAAGCCAGATCGCCTCCCAGGCCCAAGCACGCCCGAACTGGAAGCCGATGAGTGCGACAAACACGAGTCCGAGGGAAGTGGCGAAAACCGGCAGCGCCCGCCGCGCGCTCTGAGCCCAGTGGAGCAAGAAGATCGTCCCGAGACCGATCCAGAGCGCGTACACCCCGTGCGAGAGTGAGAAGAAGACGCGGATGATGAAGGAGGACTGGAGGTCAAACTTCGCGTTGAGCAGGAGGACCAGCACGAAGCCCATGAAGGTGAAGCAAAGGACGGTGAACCCAAGGTAGGCCTTCTCGCGACGCTGGAACTCACGAAAGTACACCAGCGGAAGCACTCCGAGGAGCGCGAGAGGCAGGGAGAAATTCTCTTCGAGGTTGTTGAAAAACTGGTTGTACTGCCCCATGAGCACGCGGATGGGGCGGTCCACCTGGATGCGCTCGTACTGGCCGCGGGTGATGTGGTGGCGAAAACCCTCCACCGTCCGCGTGAACCCCCAGTTCATGGGAGGGTTGGTGTGGGAGGAAAGCGGCATGTAGAGGTAGACGCTGCTTCCAACCACGAACATCAGGAAGCTCAGGAGAAACGGCGAAATCGCCTTGAGCGCCCCGTGGCGCGTCGCGAGGTCGAAGATCAGGATGCCGCTCCAGGTCGCGAGAAGCACCGCGGAAAGAAAAATCCAGAGCGGCCGGTCATCTCCCTCCGAAAACACGACCATGGCAAGGGAGGCCAAAAGCATCGAGAACGTGGCGCTGAAAAGATTCCGTACGTTCCATGCGCGCGCTTCGCGAACCATCAGGGAAAGGAAGTGCATGAGGAATCCCGCCGAAAAAATCCACATGAACCAGAGACTGCTCTGCCATGCGAAGATCGCGCAGGTAAGCGACGCGAGGAACGCGCAGTCGCGGTAGAGCACGCGATCGGCGTAGAACATCGCGAAAACAAAAGCCGGCGCGGCCACCAGCAGGGTCTGGTGGTTGGTGATGCCGAGGCCGAAGACGAGCGAGATGAGGCAGGGCCATCGCCACTGGGCGGGTGAGTCGAACCATCGAAGGACGAGTAGGCCGAGAAGATTGAAGAAGAAGGCGTTGAGCGTGTAGACCTCGGTGATCGTGGCCTGCGACCAAACCGTGTCGATGAAGGCGCTGACCAGGCCGGCCACCAAGCCCGCGACGAGGATCAAGGCCTCCCGCGAGATCCCCGGTAGGGAGAAGTTCTTCAGCCGCTCCAGGCTCCAGAGTCGCTCGGCGAGTTTGCAGGCGAGCAGCGTGAGAAGCCCTGCGCTTAATGCGCCGTAGAAGGCGGACATCAGGTTTCCCCGCCAGGCGATGTTCCCAAAGGGGATCATTCGTACAAAGAGGTTTACCGAGATCGCCCACGCCGGGTAGCCCGGCGGGTGCGGCACGCCCCACTGGTATCCCGCGGTGAGGAACTCACCCGAGTCCTCGAGCGTCACGTTCGGTGCAAGCGTGAAGGCGTAGACGGCAAAGGAGACAACTGTCGTGATCCAGAACCCGAGCCACTCGGTTCGGGTAAAATATCGTGGTCGCAACGCCATGGTGGAAACGGAACCTCTATCAGAAACCGCGCCCTCTGCAAATACAACTCGCTGGGCGTGTGACGAAAACGTTGGTCTTCCCGCTCCTCGCAACCTCACTGATCGGATGGGCACAATCCTCGCGTTCCCATCCGATCGTGACCATCAAATCGCTTCCCCTTTCCCGCTTTGCGCTTGCCTCGTGCCGCGCGCTGCCCTACCGCCTCCTCGCATGGACACTTGGGACCGATTCTGGTCGAGTCGCGCCGACGCAGCGGATTTTTACCCGCAGCACGAACGCATCGAGCGCGCCGTGCGCGAGGACGGCGACTGGCGTGGCACCCGCTCCCTCGAGGTGGGATGCGGAATCGGCGGATCGGCCGCGTTCCAAATCGAGCTCGGCATCCGCCCGGTGCTCCTCGATTACTCTCCTGCCTCCCTCGCGAAGTGTCGCGCGCGACTGGGGGGCGACCCGCGCGTCGCTCTTGTGCGGGGGGACGCTTTCCGCCTTCCCTTCAAGGATGGCTCGCTCGATCTTGTTTTTCACCAGGGCCTCATCGAGCATTTTCGAGGGGAAGACCCGGACCGCATCGTCCGCGAGAACCTGCGCGTGCTGCGCGTGGGGGGAGCCGTGGTGGTGGATGTTCCGCAGGCGATTTATTGGGAGAGTTTCTTCGCGCGGCCTTTCATCTGGACCGGGCACTGGTTCGCGGGATGGCAAACCTACTATACCCCATGGGGACTCCGCCGACTTGCCGCTCGGCTCGGCTTGCGCGGCGCGCGCTACTACGGAGGTTGGATGAGTCCCTCCTTCTTCTACCGCGCCCTCCGCCTTGCGCTACGAGGCCTTGTGTGCCTGCCGACAAGGCCGCCGCAAGTTTCCACGATTGCCCGCCTTCGGGAAGCTGTCCGTCACAAGCTCTTTCACAGCCCTCTGACGCTCTGGACCGGCTCCAGCATCGGCTTCCTCGCTCGAAAACCCCCGATCAACCCCGGTACGCGAAGCGTAACCACGGCACGAGGAGCGCTGCCTCGCGGACGATGCGGGGATTCATCTTCGACACGCCCTGGTGGCGATCGGTGAAGACGATTGGCACTTCCGCGAGGCGGAAGCCCTTTCGCCAGAGGCAGTAGCTCACCTCGATCTGAAAGGCGTAGCCGTTCGATCGGATGCGCTGGAGATCGAGCGCGGCCAGCGCTTCCCGACGGAAGCACTTGAATCCGCTCGTCGGGTCGGTGAGCGGAAGCCCGGTCCAAAACCATGTGTAGAAGGAGGCAAAGCGGCTCAAGAAAAGCCGTCGAAGCGGCCAGTTGATGACACGGATGCCGTCCACATAACGGGAACCCACGACGAGGTCGGCTCCGTCGTTCGCGCGGCGGATGAGATTCGGAATCTCCGCGGGATCATGCGAGAGGTCGGCATCCATCTCGAAGATGAAGTCGTATCCTCGCTCGAGTGCCCAGGCGAACCCCGCCGTGTAGGCCGTACCGAGACCCATCTTGTGGGGACGCTCGATCAGGTGGGTGCCCGGACGACGCGCCTGAAGGCCGCGGATCCACTCTGCCGTGCCATCGGTCGAACGGTCGTCCACGAAGAGGAGGTCCGCGGCGGGTTCCGACGGGATGCGCTCGATCAGGCGGGATAGGTTCTCCCGTTCATTGTAGGTCGGGATGATCAGCAGCACACGCTGGGGAGTTCCAAGTTTCATGTTCCGTGTATTCAAAATCACATTGGCAACTGGCGATTGGAAAACCCTCAAATCTTCTGCTGTTTCCACAAGAGATAGGCGCCGAACGCCTGGAAGACAAGGTTGGGGAGCCAGACGACAAGTTCGGGAAAGAGATGAGGGCTGCGCTTTAGCCCCTCCGCGAAAAGCACGAGGAAGTAATAGGCCACTGCCAGGAGGAGGCTGAGGAGGATCCCAATCGAGGTCTCCCGCCGATGGACCCGCACGCCGAGCGGCACTGCCACCATGACGAAGGCGAAACAGGCCGTCCCTAGGGCGAGGCGCTTATGCAACTCCACCAACATCGGCGTGGGATGGATTCCCTGTTTTCCGAGAAGCGTTGCCTGTCGCCAGAGGTCGATTGAGGAACGATGGTGCGCCTCCTTCACCGCGCGACGCTGGTCCACCAATCGCGTGAGGTCGAGTTCCAGGGGGTACTCCGCCACCGTCATCCCCCACTTTCGCTTCTCGATATTTTCCGGATCCGACGGGTCGCGTTGGTCGATCTGGGCGTTGAAGAGACGCAGGTGCAACTTGAGTTGCTCCGCATCCACGGAAAGGGCGCCCCGCTCTGCATGGATCTCCTGCGACATCTCGTTGTTCTCCATTGTCGTGATGCGCACGTCGTAGAGCATGTTTTTCTTCATGTCCCGCCGCCCGATGAAGATCACCATGTCACCAAAGTCGCGGAGGTATACTCCTTCCTCGAGAAGCGAAATCGGCCGCTTTAGCGCAAGCTCCACGAAGGCCTGGTTGAAACGATACTTCATCCCCGGAGCCACAAAGCAGTTCACCCAGAGGCAGGCGAGTGACAGCACCACGGCCACCCCGAAGATCGGGGCCGTCACCTGCAAAAAACTCAACCCTGCCGCGCGGCAGGCGGTGAGTTCTCCATCTGCTGAGAAGGTTCCCATCACCAGCAGCGTCGCCGCCAGCAGCGCCATCGGCATCGAGAATGAAAGCACGTAGGGGAGCAGGAGCAGGAGAAAGTCGCCAATCGTCCAGAGGTCCACCGTCCGGTTTGCCAGCAGGGCTACCAGGTCCTTGAAGATGTTTCCCAGCAAAAGCACAAAGGTGAACACCGCCAGGGTCATCCCCAGGCTGGTGAGGTGCGAAACCAGGAGGTAGCGGTGCAGGACGCCCATGGGCCGTGGCCCTCTTACCCGCCCGCTTACGACCGGGCAAGACTCATCGCTCCAAACCCCCCACTCACTTTTCGCCTTGTGGCCAATCCACGCTGCTTCTACAAGCGGCCCATGAAGAAAACTGTTCTCCTCGTCGCCAGTGGTGACCTCCGCCTCTCCGCTAACCGTGTTTGCTGGCCCGCCCAGCAGGCTGCCGAAAAAATGGTCGTCGCCGCCTTTCGCAAGGAAGGCGTTTCCGTGCGGCGCGCGCACGGTTACGACGCGAAGAAGAAGCACGGCTTCATCGATAGCCAGAAGTACGGAATGGAGGTCTTCAGCCGGGTGGATCGCGATACCCCGATCGTCGTCGTCGAGGCCGCGTGGCAGTACTCGCACCACCTTCTCCATGGCCTCGTCTCCCACCGAGCCCCAATCCTTACCGTTGCCAACTGGAGCGGCCAATGGCCCGGCCTCGTCGGCATGCTCAACCTCAACGGTTCGCTCACCAAGGCCGGTGTGAAATACAGCACCCTCTGGAGTGAGAACTTCAAGGACGCCACTTTCCGCCACGGCCTTTGCCAGTGGATCGATCACGGCTTTATCCAGCACGACACGAGCCACGTCCACCCCGCTCGTAATCTCAAGCTCCCCGACAAGGCCCTCGCCCTCGGCCTCCGCCTCGCCGCCGAACTCCGTGAGAAAAAGGCGATCATGGGTATCTTCGACGAGGGTTGCATGGGGATGTACAACGCGATCATCCCCGACGAACTCCTCCACCCCACCGGCGTCTATAAGGAGCGCCTCAGCCAGTCCGCCCTCGTCGCCGCCATGCGCGAGGTCACCGACACCGAGGCCCGGGCCGTCCGCTCATGGCTCGACCGCAAGGGAATGAAGTTCAAGACCGGCCCCTGCGAGGAGACCGACCTCACCGATCGCCAGATCCTCGAGCAGTGCAAGATGTACATCGCCGCCCTCCGCATCGCCGACGAGTTCGGCTGCGCCGCGATCGGCATCCAGTACCAGCAGGGCCTCAAGGATATGGCTCCTGCCTCCGACCTCGTCGAGGGCCTCCTTAATAACGTCAGCCGTCCCCCGGCGCGCTGCGCGAAGACCGGCCGCGTCCTCTACGCAGGCGAGGCGCTCCCCCACTTCAACGAGGTGGACGAATGCGCCGGCCTCGACGGCCTCGTCACCTACCGTCTCTGGCGTACCCTCGGCCTCGACCCCGAGAACACCCTCCACGATGTCCGGTGGGGCGCCCCGTACAAGGGCCAGGGAATCCGCGACTACGTCTGGGTCTTCGAGATCTCCGGCGCCGCGCCCCCGAAGCACTTCATCGGCGGCTACGCCGGCACCGTGAGCGAGCGCCAGCCCGCGATGTACTTCCGCCTCGGCGGCGGCACCGTCAAGGGGATCAGCAAGCCCGGCGTCATCGTCTGGAGCCGCATCTTCGTCGCCGACGGACGCCTTAACGCCGACGTCGGCATCGGCAAGGTCGTCGCCCTCCCCCGCGCCGAGACGGAGCGCCGCTGGAAGGCCACCACCCCGCAGTGGCCCATCATGCACGCCGTCCTCCCCGGCATCTCTCGCGACCAGATGATGGCCCGCCACAAGGCCAATCACATCCAAGTGGCCTACGCGAAGGACCTCAAGGGCGCCCAGTTCGCCCTCGCCGCCAAGGTTGCCGCCTTCCAGGCCATGGGTATCGAGACCTCCGTCTGCGGCTCCGAGAGCGGGCTCTGCTGAGGAAGTTGATAGCTTGTAGATCATAGGTTGTGGTGGCGACACCCCAAGAGCCATGAACACGTCCCATTCCTCATGAGGGGATGGGGTGCCTTGGCGACGAGCTACAAACTACAGCCTACCAGCTACAGCCTCCCTCCATGAAACTCCTCGCCTTCGACCTCGGCGCCGAGAGCGGTCGCGCCGTCCTCGGCACGCTCGCCCACGACCGCCTCACTCTCGAGGTCCTCGCCCGCTTCCTCAACACGCCGAAACAGATCGGGGGCCACTGGCACTGGGATACCGAGCACTTCTTCGGCGCGATGAGCGGCGCCCTTCGTGACGCCCTCGCGAAGCACCCCGATCTCGACGCACTCGGCTGCGATACCTGGGGCGTGGATTACGTAACCCTCGATCGTGGCGACCGTCTCATCGAGGAGCCGTACTGCTACCGCGACTCGCGCAACGATGGAATCATGGAGAAGGCCTTCGCGCGCCTCTCTCGCGAGGAGATCTATCGCGAGACGGGAATCCAGTTCATGCCGTTCAACACCTGCTTCCAGTTCCTCGCTTCCACCCTCGGTCAGGGACCTGCGTGGAAGGACGTCGGCACGGTCCTCTGGATGGCCGACTACTTCCACTTCCTCTTCAGCGGAAAAAAGGTCGCCGAGGTCTCCCTCGCAAGCACCTCGCAGTTCTACAACCCCGCCCGCCGCGCCTGGTCCGAGAAAATCCTCGCCGCGTTCGGCACCCCGGTTTCGGTCCTCCCGCCGATCGTCCCCGCCGGCGAGGTCCTCGGCGGCCTTTCCCCCGCCCTCGGCCTCGGCGCCACCGGTGCACGCGTGAAGGTGGTCGTCCCCTGCTCCCACGACACTGGCTGCGCCTTTGCCGCCGTCCCTGCCGAGGGCGGCGACTGGGCCTGTCTCAGCAGCGGCACGTGGTCCCTTCTCGGCGCGGAGATCGACCAGCCCTGCATCACCGACGAAACCCGCGACCTCGGATTCACCAACGAGGTCGGCGTGGACGGTACGATCCGCTTCCTCAAGAACATCATCGGCCTCTGGCTCGTCCAGGAATGCCGTCGTACCTGGGAGGCGGAAGGGACGAAGTACGACTACCCCGCCCTCATCAAGCTCGCCACGGAAGCGAGCCCCTTCGGCTCCATCGTGGATCCCGACGACCCGCGCTTCGTAAAGCCGGGCGACATGCCGAAGAAACTCGCCGACGCCTGCCGCGAGGCCGTCCAACCCGCCCCCGAGGGGGTCGGCGCCACGGTTCGCTGCGCCTACGAGAGCCTCGCGCTCGAGTACCGCCACGTCCTCGACAAACTGGAGAAGGCGCTCGGCCGCCGATTCAAGATCCTCCACGTCGTCGGGGGCGGCTCGCAAAATCCCCTCCTCTGCCAGCTCACCGCGAGCGCCGTCGGCCGCCCCGTGATCGCCGGCCCCGCCGAGGGTACTGCGATCGGCAACTGCCTCATCCAGGCCCGCGGCCTCGGCGCCGTGAAGGACCGCGCCCACCTCCGACAAATCGTCCGCAACAGTTTCGACCTCCGCCGCTACGATCCGCAGGACGCCGCGCAGTGGGAGAAACACTTCGCCCGGTTCCTCGACCTCAAGCGCCGCGCCGGCCACGCATGAGCGGGCTCGACCCCATCCAGGAATCGGCGCGCCGCCAGTTCGATCGCCAGGGCGACCGCTACGGCAAGGGCCACCTTCTCGCCGACATCGCCGACCTGGAGCGCGCGCTGGTCCCCGTGTCCCCCCGGGCCGGCCAGGAGGCCCTCGACGTCGCCACCGGGGGCGGGCACACCGGCGTTCACCTCGCGGGCCTCGGCCTCGCGGTCACGGTCTCCGACATTTCCCCGGTAATGCTGGCCAACACCAGGAAGCTCGCCGCCGAGCGGGGGCTTTCAGTCGAGACCCGACAGCACGCCGCGGAGTCCCTGCCCTACGCGGACGCCTCCTTCGACCTCGTCACCTGCCGCGTCGCCGCGCACCACTTCAGCTCACCCCCCGACTTCGTGAGGGAGGCCGCCCGCGTGCTGCGGCCCGGCGGGGCGTTCGTCCTCATCGACGGCACAGTGCCGGACGGGGAATCCGAGGCCGACGAGTGGCTGCACCAGGTGGAGAAGCTCCGCGACCCGAGCCACCACCGTTTCCTGACGCCGGGGAGCTGGTCCTCCCTCTGCGCGTCCGCCGGCCTGCGGGTGACGAGCTGCGTGGTCGAGGAGAAGGCGCAGAAGGACCTCGACGCGTACTTCGAGGTCGCGGGCACCCCGGAGGAGAACCGCCGCCGCGTCCGGGAACTCGTCGCGACCATCCCCGCCGCGGCCCGGCGGATCTTCCGCCTCGGGGAACGCGAAGGGAAGGTCACCTGGTGGTGGCCCTTCCTCCTCCTTGCGGCGAGGAAGCCCTGAGGCGGCTCAGCGGGGTGCGCCTTCCTTCGCGACCTCGGGGTGCTCCTTCGTGATGGCGAGAAGCCGCTCGGTCGCCACCTTCGTCGGCACCCGCTTGCCCGACTGCTTGAGGACCTCGCGGTAACACTCGGCCGCCGCCGCGTATTGCCCGGCCTGCTCGAGGTTCTGCCCCGCGACGAACGCCCCGACCGCCGCGGCCTCGCCGAGGATCCCGCCCCGCGGCGCGGCCATGCCCGGCACGGTGTAGTCGGGAAGCCCCGACGCGAAACGGAGCGCGTTGAGAACACGGAGGAGGCGCGTCCAATCCGACTTCGCAAAGGCCTCGTCGGCGAGACCCTCGAGCTTTGAGGAAAGGTCGGCCCCCTTCGCCTTCGCCATTTCGGGAAGCTCAAACCGCGCCTGGACCACCTCCGCCAGCAACGCCTCCCGGAGCGCCGCGAGCGGCTTCTGCCATGGATGCCCCTCGACGGAATAGCCTCCGCGCCAGGGAACTGTCCCCAGGCTCGCGGTCTCCCCTCCGCCCTGTGCCTGACGGTAGACCGTTTCCAGCAGGGCGAGGTCGGACATCAGGCGATAGAGCGCCTGCTGGATCGGGTCCCCCTCGGAACCGGCGACTCGTTGCAGGCGCTCGACCTTCGTGCGCGCGGCGGCAAGGTCGGCCCCGCTCTTGATCCCCGTGACCACGCGATCCACCTCGGCGGCAAGCTCGGAGCCTGCGTCCCCCGCCCCCTCCATCATCTTCTTCACGAGCGCCGCGCGCTTGGTAACAAGTGTCGCGGCAGGGAGGATGCGGAAGTCGCTGTAGTTGTTCTGTTCGAGGTTGCGCAGGCGCTGGAGCGCCATTGCGGGTCGTCCCTGCTCCTCGAACTGCAGGATCGCGCGCCACTCGCGCGCCGCCTGCTGCGCCCCCTCGAACAACATGCGGAGGGAGGAGGGCATGGAGCCGCCGAAACGGTTCATGTCGTCGTAGGCGGTGGAGATCGCGTCGGCGGCCTCGGCCGCCTGGGAGGCGGTTTTTGCCGCGGCGAGTTGGGCCCCGGCCTTTGCGATCTGCTCCTTGAACCCCGCGAAGGCCTTCGGGGCGAGTTCCTTCTGGATCTCCATCAGCTTCGAGCGCGGCACAAGCTTCGAGGAGTATCCAGAGAGTTGCTGGAGCGCCTGGAGCGCCGCGTCGAGCGAGCCCGCGGCCCGCGCCGCCACGAACTCCTGCCAGCGGTCCATGAACTGCAGGGCGTTGTTGAACTCCTGCTGCCAGCGGGAGGCGCGGCGCCAGCGCCCGCTATTCAACTCGGTCTCCATGAAATCACGCATCTCCTCCATCACGGGGGCAAGGTCCTCCTCCTTCTTCGCGGCAAGGCAGGCGGTGGACGCACGGTCCAGGATGTCCCTCGCTTTCGTGCGGAGCTTCTCGTCGCGATCCTTCGCGAGCTTCTCCACCTCCGCGAGCAGGTCATCGAGCATCTTCCGAATCTGCGGCGAGGCCGTGTTCTGCATCCACTGGCGAATGAAACGGCGTGCGTTGTCGAAATCCTGGTTCGCGATCTGGCCCTCCACCTGGGTGACGTTGTTCGCGACCATTGCCATGTCGCGCATCGCTCCCGAGGCGGAGGCGGGCCCGCCGCCGGGGATCGCCTTCTCGTCGACGGCCGCGGCCTTGAGCGATTTCAGGCGGTCCGACACGCCCTGCTCCTGGGCGGAGATCGTGAGGCACGTTGCGGCGGTAAGGGTTGCAATCAAAAAAAAGCGAACGCGCATGGGAACCTCCGTGGTTGGAATTTCGCGCAGGATGCTCCCCGTCCGCACCACCGCGCAAGCCCGAAACAGCGGATCACGAGCCCCTCTGTTCAGGGAGGTTGCCGTGCTCGTCTTTGTGGGCTAGAAAACAGCCATGCCTCTCGGAATCGTCATCGCCCTTCCCAACGAATGGGGGTATCTCGCCCCTGCTTTTCATTCGCATACGGGGGGCAGCCTCGTTGGGAAGCGCGCATTTGTTGGCCGTCTCGGCACCGCCCCCGTGGTGGCCATGATCGGGGGGGTTGGCAAGGTCAACGCCCGTCGAGCCGCCGCCGCGCTCTGCGACGCGCACGGGGCCACCGCCCTCCTCTCCATCGGCTACGCGGGTGCGCTCGACCCGGAACTCCGCCGCGGCGACATCGTGCTCTCCGCATGGTCGGTGAACGGCACGGACGGGGGGGGCTCGGAGGAGGACCTCGAACGCGAGGGGCGCCTCCGCAGGGTTGCCGACGCGTCGCACGAGCACCACGTGTACGTTGGTCCGCTTTTTACCGCGGACCGCATTGTGGCGCGCCACGAGGAGAAGAGCACGCTTTTCGCCCGCACGAGATGCCCCGTCGTGGATATGGAATCCTTCGCCGTTTACTCCGAGGCGCGTTCCCGAAACCTCCCCTTTCTCGGCATCCACACGATCACCGATACCGCGGAGGAGGACATCCCGGCGCTCGAGGTCATCACCCCGTTCCTCATGTCCGAGTCGCCCTGGCGTTACCTGCGCCTGATCGTGAACGTGCTCAAACGCCCGAAGCTCTTCTGGGATATGGCGATGCTCAACCGCGATGCGAAGATCGCCGGCCACAGCGTAGCGCACTTTCTTACCTCCAACCAGGGACGCCTGGGCGAGTTGGCCCAGGACCTTCGGGCCCGGGGGGCTGCTGGCGGGATTCCCCCGTCCGGGCGCGTTGCCCCTAGCGGATAACTTTTTGGCTTCGCATGGGCACGACGAAGCGTGCCCCTCCAGCCCCGCATGCCATGGGAGGGGCACGCTTCGTCGTGCCCTCGGCAGTCCGCGAGCAAACCCTACGCCTGAGCAGTTATCTCAGCGGATGCTTTCCGTCGGCGGGACCACCCGCTTGAGCGCGAGCAGTTCCTTCTCCGAGGGGCGCTGGACGACCTTCAAGGGCAGTTCGAGAAGCTTGCCCATGCGCTCCACGGTGATGACCACCGTCTCGCCGATGCTGAGGTAGAAGGTGGCGTCCATCACGTCGGCGGGGGAGCGAATCTCGTTCGGGCCGATGCGGCGGAGGAGGTCGCCGGGCTGGATTCCCGCGAGATGGGCCGGGTAGCTCTCGTAAACGTCCCGTACCGCGATATCGCTCGTGGTCGCCTTCAGGTTGTCTCCCAGCGCGAGGATGGAAAGACCCGTCCATCCGTGGCGCGCCACGTGGTACTGGACCAGGTCCCGCTGGATTTTCTGGGCGGCGGTGATGGGTAGGGCAAAGGTCGAGCCATCCTGATCGAGCGAGTAGACAACGATCCCGACGACCTCGCCCTTCGTGTTGAGCAGGGGGCTGCCACTCTGTCCGGGTTGGACGCGCACGCTGGTGCGGATCCGGCTGGTGGCGACGAACTGCGGCATCCGCGTCGCGTTCTGATCGGAGACAAAACCGCTAATGAACGTCGGGTCGGAGACAAAACCGTACTCGGCGGAAATCGGGCCATCCATCGGGAAGCCAACCGCGAAGGTCATCGAGCCCACTTTGAGATCCCTGGGGGGACCGTGGGGCAGGGAGGGGGTCTTCGCCTCGATCTTGAGAAGGGCGAGGTTCGTCCGCAGGTCGGAGCCGAGGC
The DNA here is from genome assembly GCA_964653025.1 of uncultured Verrucomicrobiota bacterium. Taxonomy (GTDB): domain Bacteria; phylum Verrucomicrobiota; class Verrucomicrobiia; order JABWAM01; family JABWAM01; genus JABWAM01. The sequence continues at coordinate 36,769 of CAZZBZ010000005.1, read as the reverse complement.
TCTGGGCCTCGTAGGAGTTTCCACGCCAGTAAACCAGTGCCCGGTCGGCCCCGCGGAGCACGCTTGCGGCGGTGAGGATCAGCCCGTCATTGCTGACGAAGAAGCCGGTCCCCACGCTCAATCCTTCGGCAACCACCTGTTTCTCGCTCGGATCGGTGACGGGGACGATCGTCTTGATGCGCACTACCGCGTCCTTGGTGCGATCGAAGATGGACTGGATCTCCTTCTCAAGCCCTTGGACGACCCCTTGGGCACGCAAGGAAACCACGGGCCCGAGGAAGGCCGCCGCCAGCACCGCCCCTACGACGGGCTTAGAAAGAAAGCACCGCCGTCTCATCCAAGCGTGGGGCATAGGAGACGCGATCCAGAACATAAACGACAGGATTCTTCGCTCCGCGCGGGTTGAAGGCAACCTCATTCTCAACGGGGGTTTGGAGAGCGCGATGCTGCGCCACCACAGATGGAGTCCCGTAACCTGTGGTCATGGAAGTGTGGACGGTGTAGAGGCTCAGCAAGCTCAGGGCGAATGCCGAGGCGAGCGTCAGGGCGCGTACCGTGGCGGGAATGCCTCCATCGAACTCAAGGAAAGCGCGGACGCGGCTGAGGAAGGTACGGCGACGGACGATGTTCGCATAGAGGCGACGGTGAAACTCGGGCAGGAAGTTGCGCTCGACGAACTCATCCGGGCGCTCGTGGCGCTTGAGGGAGAGCAGGGATTGCAGGCGGCGGGTCCGCTCCAGGGTGCTCGCGCAATCGGGGCAGGCGGCGAGATGGGCCTTCACGGCATCGAGGCGACCCTTTGCGGGGTCTTCAAGGTGGAGGCGGGCGCTGCGGCAGTTCACGTTCATGATGTTGGCGTGGTTAAAGGTATTTCGCAAGCAGGGACTGAAGTTGTTGGTGAGCGTAAAAAAGTCGGCTACGGGCAGTTGCCTCCGTACACCCGAGGACCTTCGCGACCTCTTGGTGTCGGAGCCCCTCGATATCGTGGAGCACCACAACCGCCCTATGATCTTTAGACAGCTTCTGGAGCGCTTCGTTCAATCTTTCTCGGAGATCGTCGCGATCCATGTCCCGGTGGACGGACTCCCGGGCGACCAGTTCGCGGTAGAGGGGATCCTCCTCCACGTTGGCGGACCACTCGTTCAGGCTGAGTTGGGGCTCCTTGCGCTGCTTCAGGAAGTTGAGGGCCGTGTTGATCGCGATGCGGTAGATCCAGCCGTAGAAGCTCGATTCGTTGCGGAAGCCCGAGATGGAGTGGAATGCCTTGACGAAGACCTCCTGGGCCAGGTCGGCGGCGTCCTCGCGGTTGCCGAGCATGTTGTAGAGCACGCCGATCACGCGCGACTTGTTTCGTTCCACCAGCTCGTCAAATGCCTCCGGGTTGCCCTCCTGAACATGGCGCACCAACCCCCGGTCATGCTCGATCTCCGCGGACGGGATCGTTTCCTTTGGGACTTCGTGTTGCGGACGCGCATCGTCCATGTTGCTCACAGGCTACCCGCCGGAGGCGCGGGGAACAAGCGGCAACGCGACGCGACCTGTCATCCGACCTCGACCACGGGGGTGCGTGTGAGGTGGTGCAGGAGGCGTGCGTTCGAGCGTCGCAGTCCCGAACGTATCGGGGTGCGCAGACGGGGGGCGCCGCCGTTGAGAACGAGCGCGGCGACGCGCAGGCGCTTTTTCCCGGCCGCTTCAAGGACGAGGAGCGCCTGGTTCAGGGCCCCGAGGCGGTTGGGGACCACCACGAGGAGCGTGGCCCCCAGCGCGGCGGCAAGGTCGCGCATGGTGCGGGGGCCGTCCACGGGGCAAAGCAGGCCTCCCGCCCCCTCGACGAGGACCACACGCGCACCTGCGGTCCGCGCGGCATGGAGGCTTCCACGTATTCGCCGCAGCATGGCCGCCCAAGGTGGACGGGGCTGGGCAGCCGGGGCTACGGGCAGGGGAAGGAACACGGGGTCGGCCGCTGCGAGGGTCCACCTCGAAGCGCTGGCACGGGCCAGAGCGCGCGCGTCGCCGTGCCCTCCGCAACTCATGGCCTTGATCCCCACCGCCGCGACTCCACGGCGGCGCCATTCCCGCAGGAGCGCGGTGGTGAGCCAGGTTTTTCCCGCGCCGGTGTCTGAGGCGGTGATGAAGACTACGGGGTGGCTCCCGGACGGGCCTTCCAGCGTTCGCGCGAGGCGGCGCAGGGCGGCGGGCTTACGGCTCATAGTTCCACCGTCGTTTCGCGGTAAAGCCCCGAACGCACCCGCCGCTCCTCCACGGAGGAGTTTCGAACCGTGACCTCTCCCTCGAAGGACACTCCTGCGTCGAAGGCGATGGGTCCCTCGATTTTTAAACGGCGGCAACGCGCCAGCGAGGGGATGCCCTCTGCCGTCATGTGGTCGAGGTGTTCCACGAAGCGCGCATGGCGGGAGTCGAGTTCCACGACGGGGGCGCGGCCCCCGCAAGCGGTGGCGAGGCGCACACGGGAGTCCGGGGCGACCTCGTAGGCGTCCGAGCGGAGGACCAGGAGGTCGCTGATCGTCTTTACGGGGACGAAGCGGGAGCGGGGGACCACGATCGCCCCGGCACGTTCAAAGCACTCGATCGCGGCACCCATCGCCGTCTCAAGCTGGAAGACCGCGGGCGATTTCGGGTCGCGGGGGTCGAGGGTCTTGGAGTTGAGAATGAGAGGCAGCGGGAGGAATCCGCCATGTTTTCCGAGGATCTCGCGGAGGTGGTCGAGGCGGATCCAGAGGCTGTTCGTGTTGAAGAAACCGTGGCGTTTGACGTCCTGGAAGGCGGCTTCGTCCGCCTTGGGGCACTGCGCGGATTCACGGAGGAGGAAGCGCCCGTCGGCGCGGCGGAGGGCAAGATGCCCGCCCTTGCGGTCGGCTTCGGTGCGCTCGGCGACCTCCATGGCGAACGAGAGCCCGCTTTCCGCGAACCACGCGAGGAGGGAGGGGTCCAGCGTGGCGCCGAGGTTGTCGGCGTTCGACACGAAGAGGAAAAGGGCATCCTCGCCGACGAGGCGGTCGAGCCATCCGGACTCGAGCAACGAGGGGTAAAGATCGCCGTGGCCGGGCGGGCACCATTCAAGCGAGGGATGGGAGGGCCATTCCGCCGGGGCGAGCGTGCGTGCGTCCACCTTCGGCACGCGGCTCTGGAGGAGTTCCATCTGCGCGGGGTCACCGAGCCCGGGGTGGGCGGCGAGTCGGGCACGGGAATCCGCGCTCGTGCTGAAGCTGTTCATCAGGAGGAACCGCGCGCGTCCCTCCTGAGGTTTGCGCAGGGCGAGGGCCTGGCGCGCGATGAGGTCGAGGAAGGCGAGCCCCGGCTTCACCTCGAGGAGCGATTTTGCGCGTTCGAGGCCCATGCTGGTGCCGAGGCCGCCATTGAGTTTGAGTGCCACGGCGCGCGGGAGGAGACGGGCCCCCTCGGCGGAGCGCTCGGGGAGGGCGTCGAGCCGGGGCAAGCCCGCCGCCGGCGCGATCTCCGTTTCCGCGACGAGGCCGGTCGCGCCGGCAGCGAGGAGTCCGTAGCTGTGGCGGAAGGCGGCGATTGCCGCCCCGGAGAGGCCGGCTTCCCGCATCTTCCGGTCGAAGGGTTCGAAGGAGGGGGACGAGGACATCAACGGTTGGGCTATTTTGAGGGCCCCGTGGAGGCGGGTGTGGTCGATGGGGCGGAAGGGGAGGCGTCCGCGTGCGGACCGGCATAGTAGCGACGGGCTTCGGGGACGAGGGCGCGCAGGTCGGCGATACGTTTCTCGTCGGTCGGGTGGGTTGAGAGGAATGCGGGGGGCTTACCGCCGTGCGTGCGGTGGTACTCGGCAAAACGTTCCCAGAACCCGACGGCCTCCTCGGGCGGGTAGCCCGCCTTCGCCATATAGACGAGGCCGATGCGGTCGGCTTCGCTTTCCTGCATTCGGCTGTGCGGCAGCACGGCGGCGAGCGTCGTGCCGACGCCGAAGCCGACGAGTACGAGGTTGCGAAGCCCCGGATCTTCCTGGTGGAGACTGACGGCCAGGCCGGTGGCGATCCCGGCGATCGCGAGCTGCTGGCTGATCCTTTCCCCGCCGTGGCGTGCGGCGACGTGGGCCACCTCGTGGCCCAACACGGCGGCGAGCCCCGCTTCGTCGCGGGTGATCGGCAGGATGCCCGTGTAGACCCCGACCTTGCCGCCGGGAAGAGCGAAGGCATTTGGCTCGGCGTTCTCGAAGAGGACAAACTCCCATTTTGCGACCGGGATATCCTCCGCGGCAGCGGTGGCGATCCGCTGGCCGACGCGCTGGACGAGTGCTCCCCGGGCGGCGTCGCCGGAGACCTTCTCCCGGCGTTTGATTTCCTCGAAGGAGGAGAGGCCGAGGCGAGCCTCGTCGCCGGCCGACATGAAGTTGAAGGAAGACCGCCCTGTTTTTGGGACGGTGTAGCAGGCGGCAAGCAGAAGCACCGTGAGGAGCGCCCAGGCGACGGCTGCGCCGCGGGGAAGGAAGCGCCTGCTCAAGCTTTCGCGTCGCGGGACCATGCGGCGATGGGGGTGGTGCCGCCGCGGACGCGGTCGCCGACCTTCACGAGCGCGGTGGCCTTCCCGGCGGGGAGATAGAGTTCCACGCGGGAGCCGTAACGGATCATCCCGAGGAGTTCGCCGGCGCGGACCTCCTCGTCCACCAATCTCCAGAGGACGATGCGGCGGGCGATGAGTCCGGCGATCTGGCGCACGGCGAGGTGGCGACCATCGGGAGTCTCCAGCCCGAGGAACTGGCTTTCGTTGCGATCAGAGGCATGCGCATCGCGGGCGTCGAGAAACTTCCCGGGGCGGTAATCCACCCGGACGAGGCGTGCGTCGCACGGGGCGGGCTGGGTATGGGTGTCGAAGACGGAGAGGAAGATCCCGATGCGGAGCGCGCGTCCCTTGAGGAAGGAGGGCTCTTCCACCTCGGAGATGTCGGCCACGTGGCCGAAGGCGGGGGAGGCGAGGGTTGATGGGTCGGAAGGGGGGTGGCGGCGTGTGTTGCGGTGGAAGGCGGCGTGGAAGACGCCAAGGGCAAGGGCGGCCCAGAAGAGAGCCCAAAAGTGCCCGGCGGCGCCGACGATGGCAAAGAGGGCCATCCAGCGAAGAAGCGGGAGCGCGAGGGCCATCGGGTTGGGGCTGAAGTTGCGTCGCATGAGGGATGGAGTCTGGGGCGGAGGAGTGCGGCTTGCCAACAGCTTTTTGCGGGGTTGGATTTCGCGGGCGCTTTCTGGTAGGGCTTGCCCTCTCCATGGACGCAAAGAACTATCGCGAGGCCGCAGGCATCAAGCCCTGTCCCAAGTGTGGCACCGGGGTGAAGTTTCGCGTGGACGGTGAGAGCGGGCGGAAATCGTGCCCCCACTGCGGCTACGTCCTGCCGAGCCAGATCGCGCACTTCAAGCTGGTGGATGTGATTGGCTCTGGCGGAATGGGTGCGGTCTACCGCGGGATGGACACCTCCCTCGAGCGGGCGGTGGCGGTCAAGGTGATGCGCGAAGACTTCGCAAAGAACCCGCAGTTCGTGGAGAACTTTCTCCGCGAGGCGCGCGCCGCGGCCGCATTAAACCATCCGAATGTCGCGCAGACCTACTCCTTCGGCGAACAGAACGGCTGCTACTACCTGGTGATGGAACTCCTGCCCAACGGGAGTCTTGACGACCGCATCGAGCGCGAGCACCGCGTGCCCGAGTTGGAGGTGCTCGATATCGGGATCCAGGTGGCGAGCGGGTTGCGGGCGGCGTACGAGCGCGGGCTGATCCACCGCGACATCAAGCCGGGCAACATCCTCTTCGCGCAGGACGGCTCCTCCAAGGTGGTGGACTTCGGCCTTGCGCGCTTTGAGACCAAGGCTGCGGCGAGCGCGCAGGAGGAGGGGATCTGGGGCACCCCCTACTACATTGCCCCCGAGAAGGTCTCCGATAATAAAGAGGACTTCCGTAGCGATATCTACAGTCTCGGCGGCACGCTTTTTCACGCCATCGCCGGCCGCGCGCCATTCGAGGCGGGAACCTCGACCGAGGTGGTGCTCAAGCATCTGCGTTCCCCGGCCGTCTCCCTGCGCGCTTTTACGCCCGACTGCACGAGCCAGACGGCCGAGGTGATTGGTCGGATGATCAAGCGCGACCCCGCGGAGCGGCACCAGAGCTACGACGAACTCCTCAATGATCTCGCCTATGCCAAGCGTTTTGCGCAGGAAAATCACCCGCCTGCGCAGGTGGTCGCCGACGAGAGTGAATTTTCGTCCACCATGCTCATCGGGACGATGGCCCTGATGATTATCTGCGTGGTGCTCGGAGTCTGGATCTGGTTTCACCGTGAAAAGTACTTCGATCTGGGGACGCGCGTCCCCACCCCATCGCCCGTCGCGGCGACCAATGCCGCCCCGACGCCCACGGATGCAAAACCCCCGGCGGTGCCGTCCCCTGAGTTGAAGAAGCCGTCGCCGCCCGATTTTGAGGCGCAGGTCGAGCATGCACTTGACCTTGCCGGACGCGGGCAGGCTTCCCAGGCGCTCGCGCAGTTGGATGGTGTAGCCAAGGCGATGCCTGCTGACCATGCGTTTCACCCCTGGGTAAAACTCCATCAGGCCCGCTTGCGGATCCTTGGCGGGCGCGATGCCGAGGCGGCCACGGCGCTGGGCTCCTTCGAGGCGGTGAGTTTTTCGGATGCCGCCTCGCTCAAGGAGGCGCAGTACCCGTCGTTGCTCGCGCAGGCCCTGCTCGGGAAGCTCAAGCCCGAGGAGGTCGAGAAGGTCGCCGCCGTCCTCCCGCGGTGGGCCGGCGCCGCATTGCGTTTCGACGCCGGGCTCGCCATTTCCCGCCAGGGAAACCTCGCCGAGGCGGCCGCTCTCTGGAAGAGCTACGCGCGGATGGAGGTGGATGAGGAGCACCGCTGGGCCTCCGTCTTCCAGCCCATGTCCCGCGACTTCGCCAACGAGCACGAGCAATTTTCACGGGTTGAGAAGGAAGTTGCGGCTCTCCAGGCTGCGGCGAAGTACGAGGAGGTGATGAGTCTCCTCCGAGACAACCAGGGGCGCTGGCAGTCGCGCCCGATCCTGGCTCGCGTCGCGCAGATCGCCGAGTCGAACCGCCAGGCCCTCGCCGCTCACCAGAAGGAGATGGAGGAGCGGCGCCGCGCCGATCTTGCGCGCCAGGCCGAGGCAGAGCGTGCCCTCATCGAAAAGCTCAAGGTGGGGCGCACCCAACTCCTGAACTCCTACCAGTTTGCCCAGTTTCTCGCCGCGTGGAAGGCCGTCGATGCCCAGGTCCGCATCGAGGAGAACCAGAAGTACGTCCAGCAGCAGGTCGCCATCGGCCAGTGCCTGTTCGACTTCTGGGAGAATCTTGTGCGGGATATTCAAGCGAAGCCCTACGACCGCGAGCGCGTCGTCACGCGCACCAATCTCCGCATGGTCGGCAAGCTGGTCGCTGTGCGCGAGGGCAAGCTCGTCTTCCAGAAGGAGTTTGGCCCCGGGCAGGTCGGGGAGACCACCTGTCGGTGGGGGGATCTTCCTCCTGCCTCCCTCATGGAACTTGGCGATTACTACCTCGAGCTTGCGATGAAGCGTCAGGAGCCGAACGGCTCCGAGGTTGCCCGCCGTGCGATCTCCCTGGCCCTGATCGCCCGCGAGTGCGCATTGCCGCAGCCCCTCATCAGCCGCTACCTCGGCATCGCCAACCTCACCGGCGCGAACGTGAAGGACCAGGTCGAAAGCCTCTTCGGTGCCCCGTTAAAGTAGCAGTCAAGCGGCGCTCTTGCTCGTCAAACCATCCTGCGCCCCTCGCCCGCCCCTGCGGGAATGAGAAAACGATTTGTCATTGAGGCGAGACTGCTTTTGAATCCTTCGCATGCCCCTCATCGATAAACCGCTCGCCGAACTGAAGCAGTACAACGGAGTCAATCCCTGTCCGAAGGACATGGATGCCTTTTGGGATCGCTCCCTTGCCGAGATGCGCTCCCTCGACCCGAAGGTGGAACTGAGGCCCGCCGCCTTCAAGGCCGCCGGCGCCGAGTGCTTCCACCTCTTCTTCACGGGGGTGGGTGGCTCGCGCGTCCACGCCAAGTTTCTGCGCCCGAAAGGCGCGAAGGGAAAGCTTCCCGCCGTCCTCATTTTCCATGGCTACAGTGGCAGTTCGGGCGACTGGTTTGATAAGCTCGCCTGGGTCTCGCAGGGATTCGCGGTTGCCGCGCTTGATTGCCGCGGCCAGGCCGGGCTCTCCGAGGACCTCGGCTCCGTGAAGGGAGGCACCCTCCGCGGCCACATTGTCCGTGGGCTCGACGACGCCCCGGAGAAGCTGGCCTTCCGGCAGATCTACCTCGACACCGCGCAGCTTGCACGGATTGTGATGGCCATGCCCGAGGTGGACCCGAAGCGCGTCGGTGCCACCGGCGGTTCGCAGGGTGGGGGGCTCACCCTTGCCTGCGTCTCGCTCGAGCCCTCGATCAAGCTCGCGGCGCCCGTCTTTCCCTTCCTTTGCGACTACAAGCGTACCTGGGACATGGACCTCGCCAAGGACGCCTACCAGGAACTCCGTGAGTTCATGCGCTGGTTCGATCCCCGCCACGAGCGAGAGGACGAGATCTGGAATCGCCTTGGCTACATCGACTGCCAGCACCTCGCCAAGCGCATCCGTGCCGAGGTCCTCATGTTCACGGGCCTCATGGACGCGATCTGCCCGCCCTCCACGCAGTTTGCCGCCTACAATAAGATCACCTCGAAGAAGGACATGGTGATCTACCCCGACTTCGGCCACGAGGGTCTTCCGGGGGTGACGGACGCCATTCACAGTTTCATGGCGAAGCTGTGATTTCCGTGGGGAAGCCACGGATGAAACACGGACGGTAGGGGATGATGAAGGACGACGCCTGTCTCGTGCTTTCGACCGCGCCCTCCGTAGTCGTTGCGCGGAGCATCGCGCGTGTCGTGCTCGCGAAGCGCATGGCTGCCTGCGTCCACCTCGCCCCGCGCGGCGAGTCGCACTACTGGTGGAAGGGAAAACTCGAGCGGGCGAAGGAGGTTGCAATGACCTTCAAGACCTCTCGTGTGCGGGCGAAGGCGCTCGTCCGTGCGATCGCGGAAGCGCACCCGTATGAAGTCCCCGAGATCCTCGTCCTCCGCGCGGAGGGCGGCCTCGCCGCCTACCTCCGCTGGATCGCCACCGAAACACGGTCTCCTGCCCGGTAGGAATCGAATCGATGAAGGTTTTGCGGGGTTCATTTCGCCCTCCTGCCTGCCGCGACCGAGCTGCTCGACGCCCCGCTATTTGAGGTAGCCAAGCCTCCAGCAGCCTCGATTCCGCCTTGGTTTGGGCATGGCCTGGCGCAAGAATGCGACTCCCATGGGAGCCCAGTGGAAACAGAAATGGCGGGAGTTGAGCGCACTCAAGCGCGGCCAGCTCTTCGGAAAGCTCGTGAAGGAAATCCTCGTCGCCGCCAAGGCGGGAGGCCCCGATCCCGATCTCAACGCACGCCTCTATGCCGCCCTCGAGGCAGCCCGGAAGCAGTCCGTCCCGCGGGAGACCATCGAACGCGCCGTGAAGCGCGGCGCCGGGCTCACGGGGGAGACGATCAACTACGAGACCGTCACTTACGAAGGGTTCGCCCCCCACAAGGTCCCCGTGATCGTCGAGTGCCTCACCGACAACCGCAACCGCACGGCGCCCGAGATCCGCGTTCTCTTCAAGGACGGCCAGCTCGGCGCGATCGGGAGCGTCGGCTGGATGTTCAATCACGTGGGGATCGTCGAGGCCCATTGCTCCGCCGAGAAGGGCCTGGACCTCGAGGCCGTGGCGATCGAGGCGGGCGCCCAGGGCGTCGAGCCGCTGGAGTCGGAAGACATCCCCGCGGGGCATGCCGGCGCACGCTTCTCGTGCGACCGGGCCGACCTCGACGCGGTGGGCAAGTTCCTCGCCGCCGCGAAGTGGACGGTCACCGCCTCCGAGATGAGCTACGTCGCCAAGGACCCCGTGGAGGTCCCCGAGCCGAAGCGGGCGGAGGTCACCGCGTTCCTCAACGCGCTCGACGAGCACGACGACGTCCACCGCGTCTATGCAGCGATGAGGTGACCCGCGGCGGCCGACCCTCGCGCCCGTCAGCCGGCGGAGTTGTCCGTAGGCGTCACGCTTTCTTGCGATCCCGGCCAGGGTCGGCCTTTCTACGGCTCCTGACCTCGATGGCAAGATGCCATGCGATGAACAACGCCAGGGAGATGTTGATTGCCACGACTACAATCCCGATTCCCCCGAGCAGGCTCGCCACTCCGTCAGTGATCATCGGCACGCGGCCATCCTGCTTCGGAAACGCGAGCCATGGGAATCGTGGGAACCATGAGATTTGCATCGCGGAAACCGCCATGCGCCTTCCGTCCGCTGGAAATCGCATGGCGTTTTCCACGGGCGCAGTTTCGCGTTTGGCACGATGGTCACCATTCCGCGGCGGTTCATCATCGGCCGAAGAGGTCCTTCGTGAAGATCACCACCCGCATCCGCCTGACGATCGTCCTGACCGCGCTGCTGGGTTGCGTCGTCGTCGCCATTTTGTCCTGGGCACGGATGCTGCGCGACGAATCGGTGCGGCGAAATCGAGCGACCGACCATGCTTTCAGGGAGGCGATGGAGATCAAACTTCAAACCCACCTCTTCCTCCACGAACCCGGTCGCGGGATCGCCGAGAAGTGGACCGCCACTCGGGAGGACCTCGAGCGCACGCTCGGGGGAATCGTCACCGCAAACCGGGGGGACCAGGAGTTGATCGGAAGGGCACGGCAACTCCTGGGAACGATGTCCGCCGACTTCAACCGTTTGGCCGTGGCGCGGCTCGCGCCGCGGGGAGCGACGCCACCGGCTCTCCCCGCTACCCTGGACGCGCAACTCGTGAAGTCCTGCGACGCGCTGGAGGAGTTCCTTGGCGGGCTGAAGGCCACGAGTGATGCGCGGCGTGTGGCCGTACGGGACAGATCGGACCTCGTCCTCCTCTGCGCCGTGGTGGGCATGGTCCTCCTCCTCGGGTTGGCCGTCTGGCTCCTCGGGCGCAGCATCCTCCGACCCATCCAGCGCCTTCGCCACGGGACGGAGGAACTCATGGGCGGCAACCTGGGCTACCGCGTGGGGCACCCCTCCCCGGACGAGGTCGGCGAGCTTTCCCAGCAGTTCGACAAAATGGCGATCGCCCTCGACGAGCGGATCGCGGAGCGGAACCGGGCCCTCGACATGCTGGGTCTGGACGAGGAACGCCTCGAGGCCCTGCAGACGCTCAGCCAGATGACCGATGCCTCGCTGCAGGAGGCGACCGTTTTTTCGTTGGAGGAAGGGGTCAAACTGACCAAGAGCCAGATCGGCTACCTCGCTTTCATGAACGAGGATGAGACCGTGCTCACCATGCATGCATGGTCGAAAAACGCCATGAGGCAGTGCGCGGTCCAGGACAAGCCATTCACCTACCCGGTGGAGAAGACGGGGCTCTGGGGCGAGGCCGTTCGGCAGCGCAAGCCGATCATCACCAACGACTATCCCGCCTCGAATCCTTTGAAGAAGGGCCTGCCCATGGGGCACGTCACCCTGCGGCGGCACATGAACGTCCCCATCTTCGATGGCGAGAAAATCGTGGCCCTGGCCGGGGTGGGGAACAAGGAGGAGCCCTACAACGAAACGGATGTGCGCCAACTCACCCTCTTGAACCAGGGTATGTGGGCGACCATCCAGAGACGCCGCGTGACGGAGGAACTGCGTCAGCACCGGGACAACCTCCAGGCCCTCGTTGCCGATCGGACCTCCGAGATCTCGAGGACGGTCGAACGCCTCGAGCGGGTCCGCGGAGCGCTGGAGGAATCGAACAAGGACCTGCAGCAGTTCGCCTACGTGGCCTCGCACGACCTGCAGGAGCCGCTGCGCGTCGTCGCCGGCTACGTCCAACTCCTCGCCCGACGGTACAAGGGGAAGCTGGACGCGGACGCGGACGACTTCATCGCGTTCGCCGTGGATGGCGCCGCGCGCATGCAGCATCTGATCGAGAACCTCCTCGACTACTCGCGCCTCTCGACGCGCGGGCGCACCTTCGCCGACGTGGACTGCCAGAAACTCCTCGGCGAGGTGACCCAGAACCTCGCCGCGGTGATCGAGGAGAGCGGGGCCTCCCTCGTCCACGGCCCCCTCCCCGTCGTGCACGGGGATGAGACCCAACTGGCCCAGCTCTTCCAGAACCTCCTGAGCAACGCCGTGAAGTTCCGAGGCAAGGACAAGCCGACGATCCACGTGGGCTCGCGGCCACTCGACGGGCAGTGGGAGTTCCATGTCACGGACAATGGGATCGGCATCGAACCCAACCACTTCGAGAGGATCTTCGTGATCTTCCAGCGGCTCCACGGGCGAAACGAGTACCCCGGCACCGGGATCGGCCTCGCCCTCTGCAAGAAGATCGTGGAGCGCCACGGGGGCCACCTCCGCGTCGAGTCCACCCCCGGGCAGGGCTCCACCTTCCGCTTCACCCTCCCCGCGGCGCAGAAAGGATCCCCATGAAAACCAACTCCCTCGGCGTCAAGGAAATCGAGATCCTCATGGTCGAGGACAATCCCGCCGACGTGCGCCTCGCCATGGAGGTCCTCAAGGAAAACAAGATGCACAACCACGTCGGGATCGTCGGGGACGGCGAGGAGGCGATCGCCTACCTCCGCAAGACGGGAAAGTACGCGAACGCCCCGCGTCCCGACCTCGTCCTCCTTGATTTGAACCTGCCCCGGAAAGACGGGCGCGAGGTCCTCGCGGAAATCAAGGCCGACCCCGACCTTCACCGGATTCCGATCGTCGTCCTCACCACCTCCAGCGCGGAGGAGGATGTGCTGCGCGCCTACAATCTCAACGCGAACTGCTACATCACCAAGCCCGTGGACTTCGAGCAGTTCGTCCGCGTCGTGAAAAGCATCCAGGACTTCTGGTTCAGCGTCGTGAAACTTCCCTAACCCTCCCCCTATGCCCAACCTCGTCCCCAACCGCGTCCTTTACATCGAGGACGACCCCGCCCAGGCGACGCTCCTGAAGGAACTGCTCAGGGAAACGACCTCCGGCGCGTGTGAAGTCGACTCGGCGGGAAGCCTTTCGGAGGCCATGAAACTCCTGGAATCCGTCCGCTACGACCTGATCCTGCTCGACCTCGGGCTGCCGGATTCCCAGGGACTTGAGACCTTCACCAAGGCGAAGGCATGGGCCGGGGCCACGCCGATCATCGTCCTGAGCGGCATGGACGACGAGGAGGCGGCCCTCCGCGCCCTCCAGGAAGGGGCCGAGGATTACGTCGTCAAGGGCCGCGTGGACTACTCCACGATGTGGCGCACGATTCGCCACGCGATCGAGCGGGCCCGCATACGGGAGGAGTTGCGCTGGGAACGGGACCTTCTCCACGCGGTCATCGAGGCCATGCCCGTGGAGGTCTACGTGAAGGACCGCGAGTGCCGCTTCATGCTCGCCAACCGCCCCGTCGCCCGCTTTTTCGGCGTCTCGGAACCCGAGGCCCTCTACGGAAAAACCGATTCGGACCTGTTCCAGCAGAAAAACGCGCAGGGCTTCCTGGAAGAGGACCTGGAAATCGTGAGGACGGGAAGGATGCTCATGGACCGGGAATCCCTCCTCCGCGACAACGAGGGCAGGGCGCACTGGGTCGTCACCAGCAAGGCGCCCTTCCGCGACCGCCACGGGCACATCCTCGGGACGGTCGGCGTCAACCGCGACATCACGGACATCAAGGAGGCGGAGACCCGGGTCGCTCGGGCCAACGAGGATCTGCGGACGAGCAAGGATGAGTTGCAGCGCACCCTCGACGAGCTCAGGAAGGCCCACGTCGAGCTGCAAAACGCGCAGCTCTACCTCGTGGAGGCCGAGAAACTCAAGATCGTGGGGCGCCTCGCCGCAAGCGTGGCCCACGAGGTCAAGAATCCCCTCTCCATCGTCCTGCGCGGGGTAGAGCTTCTCATGCGGCTTACCCCGGGCCGGGATGCCGAGGTCTCCGAGGTCCTCGCGGACATGAAGGAGTCGATCCAGCAGGCCGACGGGATCATGCGGGGCCTGCTGGATTTTTCCGTGCCGCGGCAGATCGTCGCCGACAGCCACGACCTGAACGGCCTCGTGAGGCAGGCCCTGAGGCTCATGCACCACGAGTTCCTCCGCCGAAGGATCACCGTGGAAACCGACCTCGTGGCGGACCTCCCCGCCGTGCCCTTCGACTCCCAGAAAATCTCCGAGGTGTTTCTCAACCTCTTCGAGAATGCCGCGGACGCAATGCCGGATGGAGGGATATTGAGGATGCGCACTTCCGCCCGCCCCCTTGTTGACTTCAGGAAAAGCCCCGCGGGAAAGAAACTCCGCCACCTTGAGGTGGGCGACCTCGTTCTCTGCGCTGAAATCGAGGACAGCGGGACGGGGATCCCCGAGAACATCCTCACGCAAATCGGGGAGCCCTTCTTCACCACAAAACCCAACGGCAAGGGCACCGGACTGGGCCTGGCGGTCTGCAAAACCATTGTGGAGCTGCACGGGGGCATCCTGGACCTGCAAAACCGCCCCGACGGCGGGGTGCGGGCCACCCTGGCTTTCGCCCTTAACGAGAAATCCAAACCATGAACACCAAACGAATCCTCATCATCGACGACGAACCCACGTACACGCGCATGATGAAGCGCCTCCTCGAAACCACGGGACGGTACGAGGTTCACACGGAGAACATCTCCGTTCGAAGCGTCAACCGCGCCATGGAGGTGATGCCCGACCTCATCCTTCTCGACGTGGTCATGCCGGGCCTGGACGGGGGCGACGTCGCCACGCGCTTGCGCGCCGAGCCGAAGCTCCGTCAGATCCCGGTGGTCTTCGTCACCTCGCTGGTCGCCAAGAAGGAGGCCCGCGACACCCCCACGATGAGCGGGGGTTACCGCTTCATCCGGAAGCTGGCCAACGAGGAGGAACTCCTGGCCTGCATCGAGGGGTGCGTCGTCCCCGTCCAGGCACCCTCACCCGCCTGACCCCCCACGGAAGGCTTCTCATTGAGCCTCGCACGCGATACGCTGCCTCCCGCCCCGGTCCGGTTCCCCGCCGCGGCGGCGGAGTTCCCCCGACCGGAAGCGTTGCACGGTTCACGAATGACCCCGCTGACCGCTTCCGAAAAGCAGAGCCTGGTGGCGCTCGTCAAGGGCGGCGCGCCCTTGGCCGAGCACTGGAAGGACCTCCTTTTCCCAAGCGGAGCCCATGCGCGCGCCGCCGGGAAGCGCGCCTCGAGGGAAAGCGCCGAGCGCTACCGCCTGGTGGTGGAAACCGCGCAGGAGGGGATCGGCATGCTCAACGCCGAGGCGGCCGTCGTATTCCTCAACGCGCGGATGGCCGAGATGTTCGGGTATGCCACGGACGAGGTCCTGGGAAGGCCCATTTTCGATTTCATCCACCCGGAAGACCACGCCGCGGCCCGGTCCCGCCTGAAGCAAATCGAGGCGGGCGCGGCATCCACCTTCGATTTTCGATTTCGGAAGAGGGATGGGGCCAACCTCTGGCTCATCTGCTCCTGCACCCCGACCCGGGATGTCGATGGCCGGTACAACGGGGTGCTGGGCATGCTCACGGACATCACGGAGCGCAGGAGGATCGAGACCGCCCTCCGCGAGAGGGAACGCGAGCTGAACGAGGCCCAGCGGGTGGCAGGGATTGGAAGCTTTTTGTGGGATGCAACCACGGATACGACCCACTGGACCGAGGAGCTTTACCGGATCACCGGCCACGACCGCCGTCTCCCACCCCCCTCCTTTGAGGAACACGCCCGCTTCTACGCCCCAAAGGACTGGGATCGCCTGGTGAAGCTGGCCACAAGCCGAACCCCCCTCGACCCCACCTACGTGATGGACACGGAGCTTCTCACCGATCGGTGTGAGATTAAGTGGATCTCGATCCGCTCGGAGGCGGAGTTCGGCCCCGACGGTCGCATGCTCCAACTTCGGGGGACGGTCCAGGATATCACCGACCGCAAGCGCATCGAAACCGAACTCAGCGAAGCCCAGCGCGTCGCCAGGGTGGGGAGTTGGGATTACGACACGGCGACGGGAACCACCCGGTGGTCCGGCGAGATGTACCGCATCTATGGGCGCGATCCAAACCTCCCGCCTCCCACCATGGACGAGCGCTCACGAATCTACAGCAGGGCGACATGGAAACAGCTGGAGTCGCCGCTCCGTGACGCAACCCGTGCGGGAAAACCCTTCCAGATGGACCTGCAGGTCCTTCAACGCGGGAAGCCAGCGAAGTGGGTCCATGCCCGCTGCGAACCGGTCTACGACAGGAAGGGCAAGGTCCTCAGGCTTCGCGGCACCGCCCAGGACGTCACCGAGCGCAAACAAGGCGAGATCGTTCTCCGTCGCAACGAGCAGACGCTCGCGGAAGCCCAGCGCCTCGCGCAGCTGGGGAGTTGGAGTCTGAACCTGAAGACGGGGACCGCCTCATGGTCGCAGGAACTCCGCCGCATCACGGGACTCCCTCACGGTCAACCTCCTCCCCCTTTCGAGGAACAGCGGTCTCTGATGAGCGAGATGAGTTGGAAACGGCTGAACGCGGCCATCGAGGCGACCAGAAACACCGGAAGGCCTTTCGAGTTGGAGATGGCGCTGTCTTGCTACGATGGCAGGGAGGCTTGGGTGATGTTTCGGGGCGAGGCGGAGCCCGCGCTCAAGGGGAAGATCCATTCCCTGCGCGGCACGGTGCAGGACATCACCGAACACAAGCAACTGAAGGAACAAATCCTCCAGGCTGCCGATCACGAGCAGGGGAGGATCGCCCGGGACCTGCACGATGGGTTGTGCCAGAAGCTGACCGGTCTCCGCTTCATGTGCGACGCCCTCAGCCGAGAACTTCGCACGGAGTCCCCGCCCAACTCCCGCGCTTTTGACCGGCTCTCGATCATCCTGGACTCCTCCCTTAAGGAGGCGCGCGGCGTGGCCCGCGGACTTCACCCCGTAAAACCGGAGGCGAACGGCCTGATGTCGGCCCTCACCGAGTTTGCCATGACCATGAACTCCATATTCCGTGTCGAGTGTCGCTTTCGCGCTGCTCGCACGGTCCTGGTCCACGACCATTCCGTGGCCACCCATCTTTTCAGGATCGTGCAGGAAGCGACGAGCAACGCGATCCGCCACGGAAAAGCCCGGCGGGTGACGATCCGTTTAGCCGCGCTCGCGAAGGGAGCGCTGCATCTCACCATGAACGCCGATGGCAAACGCCTCCCGATAAGCCCCCGATCAAAGCGGGGGCTTGGGCTCGAAATCATGCGCTATCGCGCCTCGCTGATCGGCGCTTTCCTGCAAATCAAACCCGGCCGCCACGGGGGCACCCGTCTCTCCTGCATGTGTCCCATCCCCGCGCCTCCCCGGCGCCGAAAAACCCCATGACCCCACGCCCGCCCGCCACGCGCAAGACGCCACCGCGAAGAAGGATCCTCATCGTGGACGACCACCCCATCTTCCGCCAGGGCCTGGCGCAACTCATCAATTTGGAAACCGACCTGCGGGTCTGCGGGGAGGTGGAGCGGGCGTCGGAGACCGTCGAAGCCATCGAGGCCTCCCGCCCGGACCTCGTCCTCGTGGACATCTCGCTGCAGGATGGCGATGGCATCGAGTTGGTCAAGGACCTGAAGGCGCGCTTCCCGAAGCTCCTCACGCTCATCCTTTCGATGCACGACGAATCGCTGTATGCCGAGCGGGGGCTTCAGGCCGGGGCTCGCGGCTACCTCGCGAAGAAGGAACCCTCGGATGTCGTGATCGGCGCCCTTCGTCGCGTCCTTTCGGGAGAGTTGCACCTGAGCGACCATATCAAGCGTCGAATCCTGGAGCGCTCAGCCAACGGCACGGTGGCCGCCCCCCCTCCCCCGATGACCCGGTTGAGCGACCGCGAGCTGCAGGTGTTCCGCTTGATCGGCAATGGAAGCTCCACAGGCCAGATCTCCCGCAAGCTCCACCTGAGCGTGAGCACCATCGAAAGCTACCGCGCCATCCTCAAGAGGAAGCTGGGGCTCAGGAACGCGATCGAACTCGTGCGTCACGCCGTGCAATGGGTGGAAACCGAGGCCTGAAGACGGGAGCCTGGAGTCGCGGACCCTCCGCTTCGGCAAACTCCTCTCAACGGAACGGCCCGCCCTCCCAACTTCATCCCACCTCTCGTCCCCCGGGAGGGCGCGTCTCCGGCGCGCCGACCAGTTGATTGGCAAGCGCTCCGCGGGGGGCCTCCAGATCGGCGCGGGCCGCGCCTCCCACGAAGAGCAAAACCCTCTTTCCATCTTCGGGAGGCGCGGCTCGCGCCGAAAGGTATGTCGGACACCAACACTTTTTCCCCCTCCCCAGCACGCCCCCGTTTTTGGCATTTTCCTTTTCGCCAGATTCGGGCTAGGTTGCGCCGTCGACCGACCCAGCGCCCGACATTCTCCACCTCCCGCAGGCGTCAGGATCGAACGGCGGAGCCCCGGCCGATGTGCCCATGTCTCCCTTGCCAACATCCGCCCAGTTCCCCCTGTTCGAAGCCCCTGCAAACACGGCGGGGGCGCCGAGGAACGTCCTGCTCCTCTCCCCGGAGTTTCCGGACACGTTCTGGGGCTTCAAGCACGCGCTCAAGTTCGTCCGCAAGAAGGCGACCCTCCCTCCCCTCGGGCTCCTGACCCTCGCGGCCATGCTCCCGAAGGCCTGGGGCAAGCGACTCGTGGACCTCAACGTGCGCCGTCTCACGGAGGAGGACCTTGCATGGGCGGACCTTGTTTTTATCGGCGCAATGATCGCGCAGCGCGACTCCACCCGGGTCCTGATCGCCCGCTGCCACGCGGCGGGGCTCAAGGTCGTGGCCGGCGGCCCGCTCTTCACCGGCGAGCACGAACTCTTTCCCGAGGTGGACCACTTCGTCCTCAACGAGGCCGAGGTCACCCTCCCCCCGTTCCTCCGCGACCTCGAACGCGGCCATGCGCAGCGAACGTACGCCTCCCCGGAGTATCCCGACATCGAGCAGACGCCGGCCCCTCTCTGGGAACTCGCGGACCTGAAGCGCTACGCTTCGATGAGCGTCCAGTATTCGCGCGGCTGCCCCTTCGACTGCGAGTTCTGCAACGTCACCGCCATGTTCGGCCACCGCCCCCGCACCAAGACCTCCGCCCAGGTGATCGCGGAGCTCGACGGCCTCTACGCGCTCGGCTGGCGCGGGCAGGTGTTCTTCGTGGACGACAACTTCATCGGAAACAAGCAACGCCTGAAGACCGACCTGTTGCCGTCCCTCATCGCCTGGCAAAAGGGGAAGCACGGCATCCCGTTCTACACCGAGGCCTCGATTAACCTCGCCGATGACGCGGACTTGATGGGAATGATGGCGAAGGCCGGGTTCGATTCCGTCTTCGTGGGGATCGAGACTCCCGACGCCGCGAGCTTGCACGAGTGCAACAAACGGCAGAACGAGAAGCGCGACCTCGTCGCCGACGTGAAGCGCCTCCAGCGCGCCGGCCTGCAGGTGCAGGGCGGGTTCATCGTCGGCTTTGACCACGACACCCCCACGATTTTCCAACGGCAGGTGGAGTTCATCCAGAAGAGCGGGATTGTCACCGCGATGGTCGGCATGCTCAACGCGCTCCCCGACACGAAGCTCTACGCCCGCCTCCTGCGCGAGGGACGCCTCCTCGGGAGGACCACGGGGAACAACGTGGACGGCACGACCAATATCGTTCCCCGCATGAACGCGGCCACACTGGCGGAAGGTTATCGCAGCATCATGCGCACCATCTATTCCCCCGGGCCCTACTACCGTCGCATTCGAACCTTCCTACGCGAGTATCAACCCGTCCATTTCAAGACCTCGTTCCGCTTTGCGAATCTCCGCACCTTCTTCCACTCCAGCGTGAGGCTCGGAATCTTCGGCCGTGAGCGTTTTCACTACTGGGGCCTGCTGGCCTGGACCTTCTTTCGCCGCCGCCGCGCCCTCCCACTGGCGATCACCCTCTCGATCTACGGCCACCATTTTCGCAAGACCTGCAAGACCCACGGTCTATGAGGCGTGCGCGGACACGCGCGCCTCATGTGTACGCAGCAATCGCCGATCAAGCCGTAACTTGCTCCACCTTGGCCGTAACCATCAGTCGGGCGGAAGAACTCACCATGGCTTCAGCGCGCGGGGAAAACCGAGAACCTCCGAAAGCAGCACCGCCTGTCTTGCGCTGTCGGGTGTGCGGAAGACCGCGGGGTCGAAACGCGTTCCCGTCCGCTCGATGTCGCCCTCGACCGCCGAGGGCGGCGCCACCTCGCGCAACTCGGTGTGGGTCACCTCCATCTCGCTGTGTAGAGCCTCGAGGCTGCGGCCCAACTCGGCACGCATGTTGGGTGAAGTGTCCGCCAGCCTGGGCGTGCGCGGCCCCTCGACCTCCTCTTCGGATACATGCATGGGCGGCAGCACGGCCGCCCGACTCGGCTTGCGCGGCGGGGAGAAGGTCGCAGGCTCCGTCCGTTGGGGGATGAATACCGGACGTGCGGGCTGGGGCATGGGCAGAGGGGTGGGACGCGCCTTTTCCGAGGATGGCATGTCGGGAGAGTTCCGCATCTCCTCAAGAAAACGGCGCATCTGGCCTTCGAGCGTCGGCTCGGGCTCCGGCACCGGTGCAGGGGACGGGTCGGGACGGGAAGGCGGCACCCCCCTTTTTGGAATCGGTCGACGTTCTGGATGCGGGGTCTCCCCCTCTTCCGTCGCAGGCCCTTGCTGGGCCTTCTTGCTCAGCGCCGAGAGGATCGCGACGACAACGAAGAACAGGACCCCGATGAGGTCCATGCCCGAGGCCAACATGGGAGCGGCGGTCATCGAGGAAACGTCCAAGCCCATACCGGCGAATCAGTCGAAGGAACGATTCTTCCCTGCGAATTGCCGCTCCATGCAATGTCCAAGCCCCAATGTCCAATGCCCATACCGAGGCATGCTCCTCATCTGATGGACCTGGCCCTTTTCGCTCGACCGTCTCTGATCACCGTTGGGCATTGGGTGTTGGGTTTTGGACATTCCGCCGCCTTGCGGTGGCGGTCAGGCGCCCGGGCTCTTCGGAGAGGTGTCCCCGGCGATGCTGCCGCGCATCGCGGTATCCGCCTGGATGTTCTGCATCCGGTAGTAGTCCATGATGCCGAGCTTGCCGCCGCGGAGGGCCTCCGCGAAGGCGCGCGGGATCTCGGCCTCGGCCTCCACGACCTTCGCGCGCATCTCCTGGGTGCGGGCCTTCATTTCCTGCTCGAGGGCCACGGCCGTCGTGCGGCGCACTTCGGCGCGGGCCTGCGCCACGCGCTTGTCCGCCTCGGCCTGCTCGGCCTGCAGCTTGGCACCGACGTTCTCGCCCACGTCCACGTCCGCCACATCGATCGAAAGAATTTCGTAGGCGGTGCCCGAGTCGAGGCCCTTCTCGAGGCAGCGCTTGGAGATCATGTCGGGGTTCTCCAGCACCTCCTTGTAGCTCCCCGCCGAGCCAATGGTCGTCACGATGCCCTCGCCCACGCGGGCCATGATCGTTTCCTCCGTCGCGCCGCCGACGAAACGCTCGAGGTGCGTGCGCACGGTCACCCGCGCCTTCACCTTGAGTTGGATTCCGTCCTTGGCGACCGCATCGATCGTCATCCGCCCCCCTTGCTGCTGGCTCGGGCAATCAATCACGCGCGGGTTCACGCTCGTGATCACCGCCTCGAAGACTGTTTTTCCTGATTGCTGGGTTGCCAGGTCAATGGCCGTCGCGCGCCTGAAGTCCAGAGGCAGGCTCGCCTTGTCCGCCGCGATGAGCGCGCGCACGACCATCGGCACGTTCCCGCCCGCCTGGAAGTGGGCCACGAGCAGGTCGGTCGTCACCGGGATGCCCGCTTTCACGGCAAAGATTCGGTTGTCCACGATCAACCCGATCGGAACGCGCTGGAGCTTCATGCCGATGAGTTCCATCAGCCCAACGGGCGCGCCCGCCACGAGGGCGCGGATGTACACCGAGGCGAAGGAAAGGAAGACGCCGATAAAGACCAGCGCAACGATCGCGCCGATGCCAAAGAGGATGCCGGTAATGGGGTTCATGGAAGGAGCAGTTTGGGGTTAGGGAGAGATGGGAGGTTGGCTGTCGAGCTTTCGGACGAAAACGCGGTTGCCCTCGACGCGGACGACCCTAATCCGCGCCATGGGGGCAATCAAGCCGGATTCGGCGACCGCATCCACCCGCCGCCCCGCGATCCGAACCGTGCCGGCGGGGCGGAGCTGGGTGAGCGCCTCGCCTTCGCTCCCCAGGAGAGCCTCGAGGGAATCGGCGGACTTGCTCGTCGCAAGGTCGCCGTGGGTGATCATGCTTCGCCCACTTCGCGTGCGGGGGAAGACAAACAGCCAGATCACGATCCCGACGGCACTGGCGATGGCGAGCGCGGCAAGCGCCATGTTCCCGGCAACTACGCCGTACTTCGCGTAGGTGAGCGCCACCGCCAGGACCATGCAGACCCCCCCGGCCGTACCGACCACCATTCCCGGGAGGAACAACTCCAGGCAAATCAGGATGATTCCGAGGATGGAAAAAAGAATGATCCAGGACATAGGGGTAACCGGCCGAAGGCTGAAGCCAGCGAAGCCGCGCTGCAAGCCCCAAGGCGCATGCCTCAAGCAAAGGGTGCAGGACAAAATTGTTGGTGCCGTGAGCAAGTTCCCCCTCCCGTGCTGGGGACAGCACGGGCTACCGCCGGTAGCCCGCCGTGTCCCCACGGCGGGAAACACCAATAAATTGGTCGCGCCCGCACACGATGCCCCCATCATCCGCTCACTGCTTCCTCACAACCACCTGCGCGCCGTGGACCGCGACCACTTCCAGGTGCGCCCCGGGCGGGATGAACTCGCCCTCGGTGATCACGTCCACCACCCGCTCCCCGAAACGCGCCGTGCCGCTCGGGCGGAGCATCGAGAGCGCCACCCCCTTCTGGCCGATGAGCTCGGCGTGCGTCTCGGCGGAGGTGAAGCCCCCGGCCTTGTCGAGCTGCTTGGTGAGTACCAGGCCGCCGTAGGCCCCCCTCGCCTTTGGGAGAAACTTCAAGAGAATCGCCACAAGGACACCCGCCCCGATCATCGCGCCGGCGAGCTTGATCATCGGGATCTGGAACGCTGCCAGGCCCGGCATCGCGGGTGCTCCCGGGATCGGCGGCGCGGCGGGAAGCTTCTCCACCATCGCCCAGAGAAGCGAGACGAGGACGCACACCACGCCCAGGAACCCCGGCAGCACGTGCCCGGGCAGCAGGAAGAGTTCCACCCCGATGAGGATGAGGCCGAAGGCGAAGAGCAGCACCTCCTCGGAGCCCGAAAGCCCCGCGACATAGTGGCCGAAAAAGAAAACCACCAATGCGAGGACACCGACCACCCCCGGCAGCACCACGCCCGGCGTCTTGAACTCCAGGTAGATCCCCGCGATCCCGATCAGCAACAACACCGGCGAGATCATCGTGATGAAACGTGCGATTCGCTCCACCCCCGTCGCCTCGATCCGCTTCACCGGCGCCCCCGCGTGGCCGAGTTTTGCGAGAAGCTCATCCATGTCGGCAGCCACCCCTTCCGCGAGGAGCGGTTTCGACGGCTTTCCGTAACGCTTCGTCGCCTCCGTGTCCGTGAGCGTGAGGATGTCTCCCTTCTTCACCACCGTCACCCCGTCGAGGACCAGACCCTCGGTCTCCTTGACCATCGCGTCGGCGAGGTCGGGATGGTGCCCGTTGCGCTGCGCCGTCGCGCGCAGTCGCGCCGAGAAGGCCGAGGAGATCTTTTTCTGAAAGGTAACCGGAAGCTGCTGGATATCACCACCAGGACCCATGAGAATTGGCGCGGCAGCCCCGATGGTGCTTGAGGGGGCCATCCAGATCCGCTTTGTCGCGAAAGCGATGAACGCCCCCGCGGAGAGAGCCTTCTTGTTCACGAAGGTGACGGTCTCGCCCTTGAACCCCTCGACAAGCTCCATGATCTCCTCCATCGCGTCGCCGCGGCCGCCCGGGGTGTTGATATCCAGGACCACCGCGCGGGCGCCGCACTCGGTCGCCTCACGAATTCCGCGGCGAACGATGTAAACGATCGAGGATTCGATCTCGTCGCGGATGGGGATGATCACCACGGGTCCGTTCCTCACCGGCGCGGCAGGAGCCGTGGAGGGAGCAAGGGCCAGCGCCAGGCTGAGGAAAAACAGGAGACGTTTCACGGGCGCAGTCTACTCCCCGGGCGGCAAGAGGCACGGAATTTCTTTCCTCCCTTCACTCGATTTTCAGATTTCGGATTTCGAACTTCTCCCTACACTTCCCACATGTTCCCCCGTGTCCTCGCCCTGCTTCTCGCCACGACGTTTGCCCTGCCCGCTCGCGAGGTCTCCCTCGTCATCCTCCATACCACCGACCTCCATTCCGCGATCCTGCCGGCCGTTCCCGCGAACAACCCGCGCTCGCCCATTCCTCCGGGGGCGGACCCCTTGGCCGAGCCGCTCGGCGGCTTCGCCCGTTGCGCCACCGCCATTCGCGCAATCCGCGCGAAGGAGCGCAACGTCCTCTGGCTCGACAACGGCGATACGATCGAGGGCAACGCCCTCGGCTGGCTCACTCGCGGCGCGGCGATCATCCGCGCCATGAACCTCCTCGGCTGTTCGGGCTGGACCCTCGGGAACCACGAGTTCGACTGGGGACTCGATGCCCTCGCCCCGCGCATGAACGAGTTCCAGGGGGACCTCCTCGCCGCAAACCTCCGCTACGAGGCTCCGTCCGGTGCCTCGCCCGAGATCGCGAAGGCTTTCGCGCGCGTGAAGCCCTTTGCCATCCGCGAGGTGGATGGCGTGAAGGTGGGAATTCTTGGCCTGACCACCCCCGGCATCCCCTCCTGGTCGCGCCCGCGTCTCATCCCCGGCCTCGTTGTCGAGGACTCGCTTGTGGCGCTGCGCCGCGCCGTGCCGCAAGCGAAGGCGGCCGGCTGCGAGGTGCTCGTGCTCTCGGCCCACCAAGGGCTCCGCCCACAGGGTGACGACCACGCGAACCAGATCGCCTCCCTCGCGCGCGGCTTCCCCGAAATCGACGTGATCATCGGGGGACACTCGCACCAGCCGTTCGATGAACAGACGACCAGCGGCGTACTCTACACCCAGGCCAACTCCTGGGGCTCCCATCTCGGACGGATTGATCTCGTCTGGGACACCGATGCGCGGCGCATCACCTCCCGCAAGGCGCGACTTCTCCCAATGGACGCCTCGATCGCCCAGGACCCGCAGGTGCTCGCCGCCCTGCGCGCAGATCTCGACCGCACCCAGGCGGTCCTCGGCGAGAAGTTGGGCGAGGCGGCAGTCGCGATCGAGGCCACCGGCGGGCCGAAGGCCCCTTCCCCTCTCCACGACCTCCTTTGCGCGGCCATCGCGGAGGCCGTGAAATCCCGCGGCGGGAAGGTGGACGCCGTCCTCCACGGCCTGCTTGCCGATAAAAAGACCGGGCTCCCGGCAGGAACCCTTCGCATGGCCGACGTCTGGTCGATCGTCCCCTACGAAAACACGGTCGGGGTCGCCGAGTTCACACGCGATCAGCTGATTGAGATTCTCGAGGAGAACGCTTCTGCCTACGACTCACCGCGCTTCCGCGGCCTCTGGGGCCTCACGATGAAAATCATGCGCTCGGCCCCTCCCGGAAAACGCATCGTCTTCCTCGGCGACCGCGAAGGGCGCACCCTTCCGCCCGACGCCCGCGTTCGCCTTGCCGCGAACTCCTACGATCTCGCGAGCGGGGGCCAAAGATGGCCGAAACTTCGCGAGCTCGCCGATTTGCCTGAAGCAAAACTTGTGGAGTACGACTTCCAGACTCGCGAGGCGCTCGCCGAATACCTCCGAAAACACTCGCCCCTCCAGCCCACGCAGCCAACTTGGTGGTCCATCGAGCGCGCAAAACCGAAAGGACGCTGAACGGCCGCCGAAGCCAGGCAATCCTCGGTACAAAGGGTGGACGGAGACATGCCATCCCTCCCGGTTTTTCTGTTCCCTCTCCCCCGTCCCCTGTAACCTCCCCCTCTCACTGCTCACGGTTTGAACATCCACCTCTCCATCCAGGTCGGGCTGCGCGAGATCCTCGCGCACAAGTTTCGCTCCTTTCTGACGATGCTCGGCATCATCCTTGGGGTGTCGAGCCTGGTGGCGATGTTTGCCATTACTGAGGGGATGACTCGCGGGATGCGCGAAAACCTTCTCGCCTCCGGCGGCGTGGAGCGCATCCAGGTGATCGAGCAGGACGTGCCCGTCGAGCAGGAGGATCTCAAATCCCTCTCGCCTGGGCGTACGCTTGACGACGTGGACATCATTCGACGGGAGTGCTCGCTCGTGGAGGATATCTCTCCCGAGGTAAACCTCGGGGGGGGCGTCGTCCAGTACCTGAACAAGATCACCCGCCCACGCATCGTCGGGGCGGCTCCCTCGTTTGCCCGCGTGAACAACTATGACATCGAGGTCGGCCGCTTCATCTCCGACCTCGACGTGGACCGCTTCGCCCCGGTCTGCGTGATCGGCTGGCCCGTCTGGGAGGCTCTCGGCCAGAACCGAAATGATTCCCCGCTCAATCGCATGCTCTACATCAACGGGCTCCCGTTCCGCATTGTTGGCGTCTTCCGCGAATACGAGAGCGAGTACGATCGCCGCCTCCGCGAGTCGGGGCGCCTCGCGGCCATGCAGAAGCGCGCCGTGGAGCGCCGTGTCGTGGCCTCAAAGTCCCGCGGTGCCCAGCGCTACAGTTTTGCCTGGTGGCGCAACAGCCTCATCGCCTTCCCCATCTCCACGATGCTAGTGACCTTCCGCTCCGCGAGCCTCCAACTTCCCTACAATGAGCTCGGGCCCGACCCGCGGCTCTCCGAACTGAACCTCCGCGTCCGCGACCCCGCGCGGCTAGCCGACGCCGTGAAGGAGGTCCGCGCCTCGCTGCTCAAGACCCACCGCGGGGTGGAGGACTTCGGATTTGGAACACGCGAGGACTGGGCCGAGTCCATCGAGACCTCCGTGAAGGCCGCGCGGCTGAGTGGCGGCATCATCGCCGGTATCAGCCTCATCGTCGGCGGCATCGGCATCGCGAACATCATGCTCGCCAGCATCTCGGAGCGCGTGCGGGAAATTGGGATCCGCCTCGCCGTCGGTGCCCGCGGACGCGACATCTTCTCGCAGATCCTCATTGAGAGCAGTGTCCTCGGCTTCCTCGGAGGACTCCTTGGCCTCGGCTCCGCCTTCGGGGTCGTCCAACTCATCAAGCTCGTCGCCGAACTGAACAACGAGCCCGTGATCAAGCTTTACTCCCTCGTCATCAGCTTCGCCTTCTCGGTCCTCACCGGCGTCTTCGCCGGCTTCTACCCCGCCTTCAAGGCCTCCCGCCTCGATCCCATCCAGGCCCTTCGGTACGAATGAGAGGAGAAGCGGGATGAGGGCATCCCGTCTCCAGGAATTCCTCGATCAGTTCCCTCCCGTGGCCCTCTGGATCCGGTCTTGCCAACTCGACATGGTTCCCTGCTTCTGAGCGGGCGACGAGGACCCCGACGGGGATGGAAAGCCGCTCGATGGGGTCGCTGCGGTCTCGGGAGGCTTCTGCCCCACGTCCGCGGGACGGCAGAGCGCCTGGATCACGCGGCCGCCCGGGTCCTGGTAGGTCACGCCAAACATTCCCGACGCGGGATAGAACCCGCCGATTTGGAGACGGCTCCCCGCATTGAAAAAGCCGATCTGGCGAGCGGGCGCGGCGGGATCGAAGGCATCCACCGACCGCGTGCAGACGAACGCGTTCTCTGGGACGGACGCGGCAGGGGTAGCCGGGGACGAGACCGTCGTCGCGGGGGCGGCTGGCTTGGCGGCATCCTTCCCGAAGTCGGCCCCGACGATTCCATAGCGCTCGCCGACGTTGGACACTGGCGAGGACGAGGGAACCGCGATCTTGCCGCCGTACTGGACAGTGAGCCATTTGAAGCCCACCCACGCCAACGCGATCAGGCCTAAGAAGAGGAGAAATTTTCTCATGCCAAGTTATGGAGAAAGCCTCACGCGGGCAATCCCATGTCTCCCGAAAACATCACTTCTCGGCTTCGCAAGGGTAGCCGGCGAGTAAACCGAACACCTGAGCAGACCTCCCGCAAACATGCTCGCTTGAGCGCGGCCGATCGAAAACCATCCCTCAGGGGCTCTCGTACGGATCTTCAGATGGCTGGGGGATGTCGGCGGTGATGCCGACCTGCACCGAACCTTCATTGTCGCCGTACCAATCGGAGCCGTCGCTCACGAGAAAGGTGATCGTCTGGCCCTTTTCGAGTTCGACCGTGGTACAGGCGCCCTTGCCCGCAGCCGCAGCCTGGGCCTTACTCGCCTGGTGATCGCTGTTGCCCACGGAACCATCAGGGCCGACCGGGTGTTTTCCCCACTCGTCGGGCGCACCCCATTTCACCGCCTTCTTGTAGAACTGAACCTGGGTCAGCCACCCGTCGTACGGGGAGGATTGGCCGGGTTGCTGGGGTAGATAGCAGAAGGCACCCGAAAGGAGGGTGAGCGTGTACGTGCCGGTCTCGGGAGCCACAAACTTCGCACCCACCTGACTGGAGGCAGTCACCTCGACCTGGGTGTCCACGCAAACTACGGAGCCTGTGGTGGAATCGTCTCCCGCGAGGGCGACCCCGGCCAAAGCGAAGCTAAAGAAAGAAACGAGAGAAGCGAAGCGGGACATGGTTTTCATAGTGTTCAGGGGGCGGACACCGCCCGTCCTCGGTAAGAGCGGTGGCTGTCTCTCCCCTACGCCTGCCCCCCTGCCCAGTCAAGGGATTTCGGGGTTCCTCATTGATGGCCCTTCTCCTGAGATCAAGTCACGGGAAGCATCCTTCCCGCTGCCAGATGAGTTGAACTTTGTTCCTCTTCACCGGGTCCTTCCATTCGTGGGCGATCACGGCATCGAACTCCGCCTCGGTTACCGGGACTCGCGCGCGGTCGCGCTCGGAAGGAGAGCGATCGATCACCACCGCGCCGAGCAGGGCGTTGAGCGCACTCCAGCGGCGCGACCCCAACCCAGAGTTGTAGCGAAGCGGCTTCAGGTCGCGGAAAGGGTTCGTCTTCACGAGGGTTACCCCCGCAAATTTTACGTAAAGCGCGGGGCGCACGGACATGCGCTCGATGGAAAACTTTCTCGGCCCCGCGGGATGCCCGCGCGGCGCCATCCAAAGCGACTGCCCCTCCTCCGAGAGGACGAACTCCACAAAGGCGCGCGCAGTCTCCCGGTTTGGCGCCCCTTTCAGGATCCCGATCGCGTCCGCCGTGAGCACGGATTCCCCGTCCGGAATCACGAGGCTCATGCGGTCGCCACCTACCTCGGCCACCTGGATCAGGCCGTAGAAATCCACGACCACCGCGTAGGCGGTGTTGCCCAGCGCGCAGCCCTTGGCCGCTGCGCTGTTGCTGCGGTCGAACTGGCGGATGTTCCGTCCGATCCCGAGGATCACCTTCCATCCCTCGTCCCATCCGTAGGCCTGGAGGATGCTCTCAAAGACCATGTGCGTGGCTCCGCTGTTTCGCGGGTCGCCCGAACCCACCCAGCCTCGAAGACGGGGATCCGCGAGGTCGCGCCACGTCCGCGGCGTGGGCAGTTTCATCGCACGGATCACCTCGTCGTTCCGCAGGATTCCGAAACTTGACAGCGCCGCACCAAACCACCGGTGACCGGGGTCGTAAACCGGGAGCCCGGCGAGGTCCGGGGGAATTCCGTCGAGCACCCCCGCTGGCGGGTCGAAGCGCTCGAGAAGCCCGCTCTTCTCGAGTTCGACGTACGGGTCGATCCCCCCTCCGAAGAAAAGGTCGATCCCGATGGTCTGCGGGTTCTGGCGGAACTCAGAGAGGATGAATCGGAGGCCATCCGAGGCCCCGCCCATATCGCGCCAGTCCACGGCGGCGGGCCGCCCCGTGCGGGTCCGGTGCCAGTTGGAAAACGCACGCGCAAACTCAACCTTGATTCCTTCCCACTGGGGAGAGATCACCACCACACGGTCTGCGGCGCGCGCCGGCGCCGCGACGAGCAACAGGAGAAGGAAGGCGTGGACGGCACTCACTTTCTCATGCTTCCTTGCGTGAGACTTCTGTTTCGGTCTGAATGCCGCTCAGTCCCGGTCGCGGACGGTATTTGCCAGGGCGATCATGCGGACCAGTTCGAGGAGGGCGGTCGCCAACCCCGCCACATAGGTGAGCGCGGCCGCGCCGAGGACCTTGCGGATCGCCTCACCGTCCTCATGGTTGACGAGACCGAGTTCCGCAAGCACGAGTTTGGCCCGCCGTGAGGCATCGTATTCTACCGGTAGGGTAATGAGTTGGAAGACCACGATTGCCGAGTAGCACCAGATCCCAACCTGCAGCATCCAGCCCGAATGGATGAAAAGGCCCACCATGAACAGGATCATCCCCGCGCTCGTGGCAATGTTGGTCATCCCCACGATGGACATTCGCATTTCCAACGGGGCGTAGCGCTCCTTGTGTTGGATCGCGTGGCCCGCCTCGTGCGCCGCCACCCCGATTGCGGAAAGCGAGGAGACCCGGAAGTTGGATTCCGAGAGCCGTAGCACGTGCGCCTTCGGGTCGTAGTGGTCGGTCAGTTCCCCGGGGCAAGCCTCGATCGCCACGTCGCGGATCCCCGCACGGTCGAGGATCGCCTGCGCAACCTCCGCCCCCGTGAGCCCCTGGCTCTGGGGAACGTCGTGGTATTTCGCGTAGAGCGAGCGCAGCTTGAACTGGGCGTAAAGCGCCAGCAGAAAGCCGGGAATCGGAATCAGGTCCCACCATCCGAAGTAAAACATATTAATATTCCTCCTTGCTGCCCGCGGAGGATGATGTGGGTCGAACTAAATTTCAAGCGAGATGAAACGTCGGTCCAGCCGCTCCGCCCCTTGGAAATTTATACCATCGCTCGAATTTGTGTTTGCCAAATACTGGGCAAACTTCTCGATAAATTCATTTGTCAAAAAGTACGCTTTCGGGTTGACGGCCCCCCGGAAGCGTGGATACTTCCCCCCCTTTTCCAGAGGACGAGAAGTCATGAAGAAAGCCAAAAAATCGCCGACAAAGAAGGCGGTCGTACGCAAACCCTCAAAGGCGGCAAAAATCGCGCGCCCAAAGAAGGTGGTGAAACCCGCACCTCGCGCGAAGGCCGCACGCAAAGCGCCGAAGCGCGTCGAACAGGACCTCGCCTCCTATGGGCTCGACCCCGCGCGGATCGAACTTCTCAAGAAGGCGCTCAAGGGTCCCCACGCCCGCCACCTCAAGATTCTCCTCAACCTGCGCGATCGCCTGCTTGACGATATCGAGTTCTACGCCAGCGACAACCTCAAGCGGACGCGGCGCGATGCTTCCAGGGATCTCTCTGCCTACAGCTTCCACATGGCGGACGCGGGCACCGACAATTTCGATCGAGAGTTTGCTCTCAGCATGGTCTCCAACGAGCAGGAGGCGCTCTACGAGATCAACGATGCCATCAAGCGCATTGAGAACAGCACTTACGGAATTTGCGAGATGTCGGGCAAACCCATTCCCCGCGCCCGCCTCGATGTTATCCCATGGACTCGTTACACGGTGGAATGCCAAACCGAGGTGGAGAAAAATAATCATCGCCGCCCCCGCGATAACGCCCCGCTCTCCGCCTTCGACAACACCGAGGAAGAGGGTACCGAGAAACGCGAAGAGGAGGAGTGAGCCGTTCCCTGCCAGCCTGGGCGCTTGCCGCCTCGGTTGCCGCACTCGACCAGGCGACCAAGGCCCTCGCCCTTGATCGTCTGGATTGGAACCGCCCCGCGGAAATTCTCCCGGGGTTCTTCAGTCTCATCCTCGTCGTCAATACCGGTGCGGCTTGGGGCCTCTTCCGCGACAAGGGCTACTGGCTGACTCTTCTCGCCATCGGGGCCCTCATCCTTCTCGTCGCCGCACGCCACCACTTTACCGCTTTCGGCCCACTCCCCCGCATCGCCCTCGGCCTCCTCTGTGGCGGCATCCTCGGTAACCTTACCGACCGCATCACCCGCGGACATGTCGTGGACTTCCTTTCCTTCCGCTTCCACCACTTCGAGTGGCCCGCCTTTAACGTCGCCGATACCGCGATCTGCATCGGCGTTGGCCTCTACATCCTCGACTCCTTCCTCCGTAAGGAGCCCGTTCCAGGCGGGGACGCGCCCCCTTCCCCTGCCGAGAAATCGGCTCCCTGATCACGTCGCTCGTCACCGTCCCCCCGCTCCCTGTTCACTGCTTACCGATGAAGCCCCCGTTTCTTCTCGCGGCCGGCGCGCGACCCAACTTCATGAAGGTGGCCCCCGTCTGGCGCGCCCTGCGCGCCCGAGGCGCCCGCTGCGTTCTCCTTCACACCGGCCAGCATCACGACCCTCTCCTGAGCGATGTCTTTCTCCGTGAACTTGGCCTCGGGCGCCCCGATTACTCCCTCGGTGTTGGGAGCGGCACTCACGCGGAAACCGTCGCCCGTGTCCTCACCCGCTCCGAGCCCATCCTCCAGGCCCTTAAGCCCCGCGCCGCCATCGTCGTCGGCGACGTGAACTCCACCCTTGCGGTCGCCCTTGCCGCCGCGAAGCTCCACATCCCCGTCGCCCACGTCGAGGCGGGCCTCCGCAGCGGCGACCGCACCATGCCCGAGGAGATCAACCGCGTCCTCACCGACCAACTCTCTGACCTCCTCCTTACCCCCTCCGCCGACGGCGATGCCAATCTCCGCGCCGAGGGCATCCCCGCCCGCCGCATCGCCTGCGTCGGGAATGTGATGATCGACTCGCTCAAGCTCGCCCTTCGCCACGCGCGGACGAAGGAAGTGGGAGCCTCGGGGTTCTGGTTGATGACCTTCCACCGCCCATCCAACGTGGATACGCGTGATGGCCTCCACCACCTGCTCGCCTTCCTCCGCGAAGCCGCAGCCCTCCGTCCCGTGCTCCTGCCCCTCCACCCGCGCACGCGGGCGCGGATCGCCGGCTTCCGCCTTTCGCGGGCCTTCGAGTCGGTGCCAAACCTCGAACTCCTCCAGCCCTTGCCCTACTTCGAGTTCGTCGGCGTGATGCGCCGCGCCGCCGCAGTCGTCACTGACAGCGGGGGGATCCAGGAAGAGACCACCCATCTCGGAATCCCCTGCCTGGTGATGCGAACCACGACCGAGCGCCCGGTTTGCGTCGAGCGCGGAACCTCGGAACTCATGGGCGCCGACTTCAACCGTGCTCTCCGCGGCCTCCGTCGCATCTTGGTCGGCCGGTGGAAGAAGCCCCGTCCGATTCCACTCTGGGACGGCCACGCCGGCGAGCGCTGCGCCTCCGCCCTCCTCCGTCGCTTCTGACCTCCTCAGGTCCAACCTAAATTTCTTACAATATCCCGATCTCGCCGCAGGCTTGCTACGCGCCACGCGCGGGACACGGCGGGCTACCGGGGAAAACATGATGCCCTTGGTAGCTCGTGCTGTCCCTAGCACGGGAGAGGGAAACTGGAGGGGGGCACGCTTTGTCGTGCCCGTGCGAAGCTGGGTGTTCACAAAACCCGGCAGAACTGCAATGCGCCCCAGTTGGGATCGGCTCCCCCTAAATCCGCGAGCAAGCGGTTTCTCCAGAGCGAAACCGTTTCCGCTATTTTGCAGATAACCATCCCCTTCGAAAATGGTCTGGGGAGCACACGCGGCTCGCGTGTCGAAATCGGCGGCTCGCCGATTTCTTCCTCGGAGACTGGCCGACGGGCCGTCGGCCAGGACACGCGGGCCGCGTGTGCTCCCCGGAAAACGCGCGTCGCGACATTCGTTACGCGAGGATCAGGGGCTCCCCAACTTCCGTTGCGCCATGGTGCTGCCGCTGGTATACTTCCCACGTGGCACGGCGCATCGCGCACCAGATTCAGAGTTCCCTCCAACTCGTACGCCTTCCGGCCGCCTCTTCGACCGTCGAATGGGTGCCGAACACGGATGTCTATGAGAACGAGGGGTCCTTTGTTGTCCGCATCGATCTTGCCGGCGTCAACCGCAAGGACTTCCAAATCTCCATGTCCGAGCGCACCCTGATCGTGCGCGGCCGCCGCCGCGACCCTTGCCGCACCGGACGCTGCCACTTCCGCCAGATGGAAATCGACTACGGGGTCTTTGAGCGCCGATTCGTGGTTCCCCACACCGTGGATGGCCGCAATATCAAGGCCGCCCTCGTCAACGGATTCCTCACCATCGAGTTGCCAAAGCTGACCAGGACCGAGCAGCCGCCGCTCAAGGTTTCCATCCAGAGCGACTAACCCCATGCCCGACCCCAGCGAGGTTGCGCCCCCTCCCAAGTCCGGTGGCAAGGGGGAATCCCCTCCCAACCCGGATTTTTCTGTGTCCCCGTTGAAGGACTCCCTGCCGTCCTCCCTGCCCGTCATGCCGCTCAGTGATGTGGTGGTGTTCCCCTTCATGGTGGCGCCCCTCCTCGTCAACACGAAGTCCTCCGTTCACCTCGTGGACGAGGTGGTCGCCGGCAACCGCCTCCTTCTCCTTGTCCTGCAAAAGAAGCCCGAGCAGGAAGACCCCGAGCCGAAGGATCTCCATCAGTTCGGTTGTGTCGCGCGCGTGCTCAAGATGCTCAAGTTTCCCGACAACAGCACCCGCGTGCTTGTCCAGGGCATCCGCCGCGCACGAATCGCTGACTTTGAGAAAGGGGCCGCGTTCCTTCGCGCCACGATCCAACCGATGGAGGACGAAGTCCCTTCCGACATCGAGATGGAGGCCCTTGCCCGCAACGCCACCAAGACCTTCTCCGAGGTGGTCACCCTCTCCCCCCACCTCCCCGAAGAGTTAAAGATCGCGGCCCTCAACATGGAGGACGCCGGCAAGCTCGCCGATCTCATCGCCGCAAACCTCAACCTCCCGCCTCCCGAGAAACAGAAGTTCCTCGAAATGGCCAATGCAAAGACCCGCCTCAAGGGACTCGCCCCTTTCCTCCAGAAGGAACTCGAGGTTCTCCATCTCGGCACCGAGATCCAGACGAAGGTCTCCGACGCGATGTCGAAGCACCAGCGCGAGTACATCCTCCGTGAACAGCTCCGCCAGATCCACAAGGAGCTGGGCGAAAGCGATGGCGGAAACGTGGAACTCAAGGAGTTGCGCGAGAAGATCGCCAAGGCTGGCATGACGGAGGAGGCTCGCAAGGTCGCTGACAAGGAGCTCGAGCGCCTCGCCACCATCCCCCCCGCCTCCGCCGAATATACCGTCGCCCGCACCTATCTCGACTGGCTCGTCACCATGCCGTGGTCGAAGCGCACCGAAGATCGCCTCGACGTCGGCCGCGCGCGCCGCATCCTCGACGCCGACCACTACGGCCTGAAGAAGGTCAAGGAGCGCGTTCTCGAACACCTTGCCATTCTCAAGCTCAAGCCGGACAAAAAAGGCCCCATCCTCTGCTTCGCCGGGCCTCCGGGCGTGGGCAAGACCTCGCTCGGGATGAGTATCGCGCGTGCCCTCGGGCGAAAGTTCGTGCGCGTCTCCCTTGGGGGTATCCGCGACGAGGCCGAGATCCGCGGCCACCGTCGCACCTACATCGGCGCCCTGCCGGGCCGCGTCATTCAGGGTCTCCGCAAGGCCGAGTCGAACAACCCTGTCTTCATGCTCGACGAAATCGACAAGGTGGGCGCGGACTTTCGCGGCGATCCCTCCTCCGCCCTCCTCGAGGTTCTCGACCCGGCCCAGAATTCCTCTTTTTCCGACCACTACCTCGAGATCCCCTTCGACCTCTCCCGCGTTCTCTTCATCACCACGGCGAACTGGCTCGATCCCGTCCCTCCCGCCCTCCGCGACCGCATGGAGGTGATTGATCTCCCCGGCTACACCGAGGAGGAAAAACTCCGCATCGCGGCGAACTATCTCGTCCCCCGCCAGCGCGAGGAGCACGGACTCAAGCCCTCCCAGGTCCGTATCCCCGTCCCCACCCTCCGCGCCCTGATCTCGGGCTACACCCGCGAGGCGGGCGTGCGCAACCTCGACCGCGAGATTGCCTCCCTCTTCCGCAAGGCCGGCCGCCTCATCGTCGAACGCAAACGCCGTCGCATGACCCTCCGCTCCGCTGACCTCCACGCCTTCCTCGGCCCCATCCGCTTCTTCAACGAGAGCGCCGAGCGCACCTCCCAGGCCGGGGTCGCCACCGGGCTCGCCTGGACCCCTGTGGGCGGCGAGATCCTCTTCGTCGAGGCCACCCGCATGCCCGGCAAGGGCAACCTCATCCTCACCGGCTCCCTCGGCGACGTCATGCGCGAGTCCGCCCAAGCCGCCCTCTCCTACGTGAAAACTCATGCGGTCGGACTGAAGATCCCCGCCAAGACCTTCGAGAAGAGCGACCTCCACATCCACATCCCGAGCGGGGCCACCCCGAAGGACGGCCCCTCCGCCGGCGTCACCCTCGCCGTCGCCCTCGCCTCGCTGCTGACGGGACGGAAGGTCCAGCCCTACCTGGCGATGACCGGCGAGATCAGCCTCCTCGGGCGCATCCTGCCCGTCGGTGGAGTGAAGGACAAAGTGCTCGCCGCCTCCCGCTCGGGCATCCGGAAAATCCTCCTCCCGCAGAAAAACCTCCGCGACCTCGAGGAGATCCCCAAAGAGGTCCGCCGCCGCCTGAAGTTCGTCCCCATCCGCGACGTGAGTCATGCTTTCCGCGAGGCGTTGGCATGAAACTTCCCGCCTCCCTCGCCGTCGCCGCGCTCCTCGCGCTGGCGGCCACGGCGGGTGCCTTCGAGGACGCCTCGGGGATCACGCGCCGCGCCTTGGAACTCACCC
>CAZZBZ010000004.1:70784-77338 GCA_964653025.1 uncultured Verrucomicrobiota bacterium | reverse complement strand
CTTGCTCGTGCAATGCGCATACCGTACAAGCGCGCGCCTGTGGGAGATATCTTGTCAAAAAAGTTTCCCTCTGTTGGTTTGCCATCGCCCCTCGATTTTGTACACAGCCTGAGCCGGGTGACCCAGCGGCGCGGAGAGAGCTATTTCAAGTCGGGCGCGGTGAGGAGCCTGAAATGCGTTGAGAAAGGCATTCACTACCGTGCCAAGGTCCAGGGCTCCCAACTCTACACGGTTGACCTCCAGTTCGATGATGGCGTGTGGATCGTGGACTGCTCATGCCCGGTTGGCGAGGACTGCAAGCATGGCGTGGCGGCCATGCTGGAGTTGTTGAGCAATCGTGCGCCCAAAGAAGCGAGTCCATCGGTCGAGTCACGACCGGCCAAGGGCGCGTCGCGGCCGCGTGCGGAACCCCTCCCCGCGCGGCCCCCGAGTCCGCTGGAGCATGCCGTGGCAAACGCGTTGAAGCGGGCGTTGAGCCACACGGAGCGGCAGTTCGTCGAAAAGGTGAGGGTCTTGCAAGAGGGTCGCCATTATTCTCCGGCGCTGACCGTTTGGGATTTGCAGCAGCTTGCGCCGGGTCCGCGCGGGGTCAGTTATGAGCCGATTACGCTATGGTCCCGGCTCCCGACCGATCCGCTGGAGTTCTGGAATTACGTCGCGTTCGCATTGCGGGAGCGCGGCTCTCTCATCCCCGAGTTCATGCTGCCGATCACCAACATGGAAGAGGCCGCACGTCTCGTCGCCATGACACGGCAGGGAAAGGAGGTCAAATGGTGGCAGCAACGCCTGGGACGGTGGCGCGAGGAAGTCCCCGTCACGGCGAGCCCCGCCGCGGCGTCCGCGTCGGGCAGGGCGGACATGCGGTTGATGATCAAGGGACGTTCGGCCTTGCCGCAATACAAGGTTGACGGCGAGGACGAATACCGCCTGCTGAAGCCCGCGCGTCTCACGCAGCTTTTAGAGCAGTATCGTGATGGAGAGATCGAGGTGGTCCCCGAGGCATTTCCGTTGTGGCACTCGTTGTATGCGCGCTGGGCAAACGAGCGTGCGACCAGTCTTCCTCTTCACCAAACCGAGACCCGGCGCCTGCTCAATATCCTGCTGCGGGCGCCGTCGCTTTATTCGCGGATTGTGAACGAAAAGGGCGTCGCGTTGATTCGCATCGCCGAACCGTTGCGCTGGCAACTTCAACCCGCGCAGACCGCGATCGATCACTATTCGCTAAAACTGGTTACACACGAGGGCGTTCCCCTCCCGCCGGTGCTGATGACGCTGCCGGGGCATCCGTCGCTATATCTCACGGAGACGGCGATTTATACCGGGCCGTCACCGTTGTCGAACGAGGGTGAATGGCACGGGAAATCCACGATTCCCACCCCAAAAGCGCAGGAGGCGGCTTTTCAGTTCATGATTCCCGCGGCGGCGCTGGAGAGTGAGGTGGGGGTGGAGTTGCTGACGCGACTGGACGTCGAACTGCCGCCGCTTCTGCGAGATCGAGTCTGCACGGAAACCATGCGGGTGAGCGTGGCCTGCGATCTCAAGACGCAGCGCCACGGCGAGTCGAAGGAGCGAGTGCTCCTCCGAATCACCGCGCAATCCGACATGGGGAAGCGTCAGGAGGAATATTCCTTTTCGGGCTGGTCGAAGACGGGGTTGGAAACTGGTCCAGACAACCCTTCATCCGAGGGGAAGATCCACCAGATCGACCGTCGCGCGATGAACGACGTGCCGCAGTTGCTCGCCGCGCTCGGGCCGCTGTGGGACCACGACGAGCAGTGCTGGCGTATATGGGTGGCAAAGAACTTCCCTGAAAAATTCATCCCGTGGCTGCGATCGTTGCCGAAGCACATGGAGGTGCGCCTCGATCAGCAACTGGCAACTTTGTTGAACGAGCCGTTGAGCGCGTCCCTGCGCCTCGATGCCACCTCCGCGGGCATGGATTGGTTCGACCTGCGGGTCGCGGTGGATGTCGGCAAGACCGAGTTGACGCCCGAGGAACTGAATATGTTGCTCAAGGCGCGCGGTGGCTATGTCCGCCTCGGGGCGAAGGGTTGGCAGCGGCTGAAGTTCAGCCTCAGCGCCGAGGACGATGAACGCCTTGCCCGACTCGGCCTTGGCTCGGAAGATTTCGACGGCGAACCGCAGCGGCTCCATGTGTTGCAGTTGGCCGACACCGCCGCGACGCGCTTCCTGCCCGAGGTGCGGGTAGCCGAGATTCGTCGCCGCGCCGGCGAACTCCAGACGCGCGTCACGCCTCCGGTGCCCGCCGTGATCACCGGGCAACTGCGTCCGTACCAGGTCGAGGGATTTCATTTCCTCTGCTATCTCAGCACGAACCGATTCGGCGGAATTCTCGCCGATGACATGGGGCTCGGAAAGACGCTGCAAGCGCTGGCTTGGCTTGCCTGGCTTCGCGCCTCGCTCAACGGCAAGCATCGCCCCAGCCTCGTCATCTGCCCCAAGTCAGTGATGGACAACTGGCGGGCCGAGGCGACCCGGTTTTTCCCGGGTCTGCGCGTGAATCTGTGGCGCGGCGTCGAGCCTGCCGCGCTGACCAGCGCACTTGCGGATGCCGACCTATTTGTCATCAACTACTCCCAGTTACGGATTTTGGGCAACCGTATCACCGAGGTTGAGTGGCATGCCGCCCTGCTCGACGAGGGGCAGTACATCAAGAACCCTGAGTCGCAAACCGCCCGCGTCGCTCGCGCCCTGAGGGCCGACCATCGGCTCGTGCTCACGGGCACCCCGATTGAAAATCGTCTGCTCGATCTCTGGAGTTTGATGGCGTTTGCCATGCCCGGGGTGCTTGGCAACCGCGCCCAGTTCGCCAAACGCCACAACCAGGTCGATGACCCGCTCGCCAGCCGACGACTCTCCGCGCGCGTGCGTCCCTTCCTGCTTCGCCGTACCAAGTCGGAGGTCGCAAGCGACCTGCCCGACCGCATCGAGGAAGACCTGCTCTGCGAAATGGAGGGCGCGCAGCAGACGCTCTATCGCGCCGAGTTCAAAAGCGCCCAGCAGATGCTGCTGAAGATCAAGACCACGAGCGACTTTGACCGGCAGCGGTTCAATTTTCTGCGCTCGCTGTTGCGCCTGCGGCAGATTTGTTGTCACCCGGCGCTCGTGGACCCGAAACAAGGGGCCGTCGGCGGCGCGAAGATCGAGGCACTGGTTGATCTGCTCGATCCGCTGATTGAAGAAGGTCACAAGGTGCTGGTCTTCAGCCAGTTCGTCAGCCTGATTAACCTCCTGAAACCCGTGGTGCGCGAAAAAGGATGGAAAAGTTTTGTGCTGACGGGGGCCACC
Organism: uncultured Verrucomicrobiota bacterium; assembly: GCA_964653025.1. GTDB lineage: Bacteria > Verrucomicrobiota > Verrucomicrobiia > JABWAM01 > JABWAM01 > JABWAM01. The sequence goes on along the minus strand of CAZZBZ010000004.1, from coordinate 74,029 downwards.
GAAAATCGCGGCGCGCTCGTCGCCGATTTCCAGAACACGCAAGGCCCCGCCATCTTCCTGATCTCGCTCAGGGCGGGAGGCTTCGGCCTCAACCTCACCGCCGCCAGTTACGTGGTGCTGTTCGATCCATGGTGGAATCCGGCCGTCGAAAACCAGGCCATCGACCGCGCCCACCGCATTGGCCAGACGAACAAAGTGATGGCTTATCGGCTCCTCATCAAGGACAGCATTGAAGAGAAAATTCGCGCCCTTCAACGCGCCAAGTTCGCCCTGGCCGAAGACGTCTTGGGCGAAGGGAAGTTTTCCAAGAGCCTGACGCTCGACGACCTCCGATTCCTGTTTGCCGACGCGCCGCCTCCCTGATCGGCGTGGCTCACGGGCACACGGATGTTTTGTTGGGTTTTATCGACCCGCTACGAGGAAGACGATCTCGCCTTTCGGGGGATGCGTCGCAAACCACGCGGCGAGTTCCGCGGCTGTGCCACGGCGGAACTCCTCGAACTTCTTGGTCAGCTCCCGCCCGATGACCGCGGGACGGTCCGAAAAAACCACGGCGGCCTGCGCGAGCATCGCGCCAAGGCGGTGGGGGGACTCGTAGATCACGAGTGTTCCGGGGAGCGCCGCGAGTTCGCGCAGGCGACGTTCCCGCGCGACGGCCTTGGGAGGCAGGAAGCCGACAAAGTGGAACTCGTGGGTCGGTAGGCCCGAGCCGCAGAGGGCCGCGATCGCCGCGCAGGGACCGGGAATGACCTCGACCGTGAGGCCGCGAGCCACGCAGGCACGCACGATGCGGGAGCCAGGGTCGGAGATACCGGGCGTTCCGGCGTCCGAGACGAGGGCGAGGCGCTCGCCCGCGGCGATCCGCTCGGCAAGCCGCTCACATGAAGCGGCCTCGCGGAATGCCGGGCAGGACTCGATGGGGCGGGAAATTCCGTGTCGCTGGAAAAGGATCGCCGTGCGGCGCGTGTCCTCAGCGATCACGGCGCTCGATTCCCGCAGCACGCGCAGGGCGCGGAGGGTGATGTCCTCGAGGTTTCCGATCGGGGTGGCGACGATGGAAAGGATCCCACTCATGGTTTCGCGCGCGCGGCGTCGGGGTATTTGGCCGCAAGCTCCTTCCGGAGGCGAGTCGCCTCGTTCGTGTCGCCGGCCCGCTCGAAGGCCCCTGCGGCACGTGTGTAGGCGTCCGGGGTGACCTCCGGGTCCGCGTAAAGAATTGCCACGCCAAGCCACTGTTTCGCGGCCTCGACGGGTTTTCCCTGAGCGTCGAGGATCTCGCCGAGGATCATGCGGGCATCGGCGTTCGCCCGCCCTTCGGGCTGCTCGATCATGATCGCCTCAGCGATCTCCCGGGCCTTGTCGAAGTCCTTGAGAGCGGTCTTCGCTCGAGCGAGGTCGAGTCGCCCCGCGATTGCGTCATCGGGATCGGTGGCCTCGGCAATGTAGGTATCGAGGTTCTCGGCGGCGGCCTTCCACTTGCCCTGCGCGCCGAGGCTCGCGGCGAGCGCGCGCCGCACCGCGTGGCGGAAGGGCGTCCCTGCAGGGTGGGCGATGAGCTTTGTGAAGAGCTGGACGGCGGCCGTGGGATCGCCCTCGGTGGCGCTCTGCCTCGCGGCCCAGTCCCAGATCTCGGGTGCCGGGGTTGGGAAGCCCTCGGGGAGGGAGAGGAGTTCCTTGGTGAGAGCGGTGCGCTGGCGGAGGAACCATCGGGCGAGGATGAGGCGCGTGGTCGCATTTGCCCCGAAGGCAGGGGCGTTCATCGCGCGGGCGCGTTCGAGTGGGGAAATCGCCTCGGCGTACTTCTTCTCGTCGAAGAGGCTCGCGCCCGTCCAGTACGCCGCCTCGTCGAGAAAACGGCCTTTCGGGTACTCCTTTGCGAGGCGATCGTAGGCCTCGCGCAGGGCGGCAGGGCGTCCCAGGGCACCGTCGAGGAGCGCAATCCGGCGCAGCGCGTCCTCACGCTCGGGCGCCTTCGGGAAGTGGTCGGCGAGGTCTTGGAATGCCTTGATCGCTGTCTCGTAGTTTCCTAGTTGCTGGGCGGAAAGCCCGAGGAGCACAAGCCCCTGCGGAGCCAGCGGGTGCGAGGGAAACTTTCGCGTAAACTCGTCGAGACGGGAGATGGCATCGGCGTGGCGGCCGGCCTTGGCGAGGCTCGCGCCCCAGCGAAACGCAACCTCGGGAGCGAGGGCGGGGTCGAGCGCGGCGGGCTGGATCTGCGCGTAGGCGGCGGCGGCGAAGACAAAGTCCCCGCGTGCGAAGGCACGGTCCGCGAGGAGGTAGAGCACCCGGGAGGCGCCCGTGGCTTTCGGGCTCGCGCGGAGGAACGCCGCAGCCTCGTTCTCCCAGCCGGGCGCGTTTGCCGCGGCGAGGCAGATCACCCGTTCGCAGGCCGCATTCGTTGCCTCGGGATGTTTTGGAAATGCGCGGGCGAAGGCGCCGTAGGCGACCGCGGCGTCGGCGGGCCGCGCGAGCGCGCGCAGGGAGTGGGCGCCGAGGAGGGTCGCGTCGCCGCGTCGCTCTTCGGGGAATGCGATCTTCGGGTCCGCCGCCATGCGGGCGACCGCCTCGTGCTGCCCGAGGCGCCAGTAGCAGGAAAGGAGCGTCCAGTTCGCTCGGGCAAGGGGGTCGCCGGGGGGGAGGAGGCGGCGCGTCTTTTCGAGGAGCGCGGCGGCGGCGCCCCAATGCTCCGCGCGAATCTCGATTGCCGCGGCGTGTAGGCCGGCCTCGGCGCGAAGCTCAGAGGACGCGTCGGTCTCCAGCGCCTTTCCGTAAAGGAGGCGGGCCTCCTCGAGTTGGCCGGAAGCCTCAACGATTCGACCGAGCTCGATCAGGGCAAAGCCGCGGTAGGGGTTCCCCCGCTCCTCGCGCGCCAGTTCCCGCAGCGGCGGGATCGCCTCCGCCGTCCGTCCGAGCTTGAGGAGAATTTGTGCCTGGGAAAAGCGCGCGGCGAGACGGGTCAAATCGTCCTTCGCGCGCGACGCCGATGAGGCAAAGCGCGGCGCCGCCGCGGCGGGCTTTCCCTCGGCGACGAGCATCTCCGCGAGCCGGAACTCGGCGCGTGCCGCGAAGGGGCCGTTTGGGAAACGGCGGAGGACCTCCTCGTAGCCCGCGCGGGCATCGCCCGACTTCCCGAGGGCGCGGAGGCACTCGGCGGAGCGGTAGGTGGCCTCCTCAACCCCCTTCGCGTTGGGAAACCACTGTACGTATTTCCCGTACTCGGCGAGTGCGAGATCGTGGAAGTCCTT
>CAZZBZ010000004.1:0-70684 GCA_964653025.1 uncultured Verrucomicrobiota bacterium | reverse complement strand
GAAACCACTGTACGTATTTCCCGTACTCGGCGAGTGCGAGATCGTGGAAGTCCTTCGCGAAGATCCCGTTCGCGGCGGCGAGTTGTGCCTGCGCGGCGGGATCGTCCTCGGCGGCGGGGGCATGCCACACGAGCGCGGCGCAGAGGCCGAGCGAGAGGGCGGTGGTGATCCGTTGGGGAAAGGTCATCGCCACCCCGTTGTTTAGCAGATTGCGAAAGGGAAGCCACGGATGAAACACGGATGGAAGAGGATGTGCGGCATGCGCACTGACACGCGCTTGCCGAAACTCGAGGCACAAGACGGCATGCCATCCGCTTTCCTTTGATGACGCGCCGATTCCGTGTAGCGGAATCGGCGTATCCTTCATCCGTGCACATCCGTGTTTCATCTGTGGCTATCTGGAACCTGTACGGGGAACGGGGGCAAAACCCTTGCATCGGAGAGGAGGTAGAAGCAGATTGTCGGGCCCATGAATGCCGACCAAGTCCGCGACGCGTTGAAACAGGTGAAGTTTCCCGGCTACAGCCGGGACATCGTCTCCTTCGGGATCGTGAAGGATATTCGCCTTGAGGGAGGGCGTTGCGTGGTGGCGATGGAACTGACGACCTCGGATCCAAAGGTGGGCGAGGAGATTCGCCGTCTCTCCGAGTTGGCACTCCGCGCACTGCCCGGCATAGGAATGGTGGAGGTCTCCCTCAGCGTAAAGGGGGTGCCTGTCGCACTCGGAAAGCCCAACGGACTGAAAGATCTTCGTCGGAGCCTCGCGGTGGGGAGCGGCAAGGGCGGCGTGGGAAAGTCCACGGTGGCCGTGAACCTCGCGCTCGCGCTCGCGAAGCTGGGGGATACGGTGGGCCTGCTCGACTGCGATATCTACGGGCCGAGTGTGCCGCTCATGATGGGCGCCAAGGAATCGCCGACGGTGAAGGACGAGAAGCTGGTGCCGGTCGAGAGTCTTGGAATCAAGTTGATGAGCATCGGGTTTCTCATGGATCCAAACTCCCCGGTGATCTGGCGCGGACCACTCATCGCGCAGGCAATCCAGCAGTTCATTCACGAGGTGGCGTGGGGGCCTCTCGACTGGCTCGTGGTGGACCTGCCGCCGGGGACCGGCGACGCGCAGCTCTCGCTCTGCCAGACGCTGCCCCTCACGGGAGCGGTGATGGTGACCACCCCGCAAGAGGTGGCGCTTCTCGACGTGCGCAAGGCGGCCGCGATGTTCCAGAAGGTGAACGTGCCGATCCTGGGCGTGATCGAGAACATGAGCTACTTTCTCTGCCCGGGCGACGGGAAGCGCTACGACCTCTTTGGGAGCGGGGGCGGGGAGCGGGAGGCGAAGCGCCTCGGAGTGCCTCTCCTTGGCCAGGTGCCAATCGAGATCGCAATCCGTGAAGGAGGCGATGCCGGCCAGCCCGTGGTTCATGCCGCGCCGGCCTCGGCCTCGGCGAAGGTTTTTCTCGAAGCGGCGCGTGCTCTGAAGGAACGGCTCCCCGCGTAAACCTCCCGAGCGGTCGGTCGGGCGAGGGCGTCCTTTCACCGGGGAATTGAGGGGAGGATGTGGATCCGGCCATCCAGCCTGGGCGGAAAAAGTTGGAGAGTGGGGAGGTTTGTGCGAGAGTGCGCCCCCCATGCGACAGCGCGCGACGCTCGGCGTCCTTTTCCTCACGGTGTTTGTGGACCTGGTCGGTTTCGGCCTCGTGTTGCCGCTGCTGCCCTTTTTCGCGCATCACTTCCATGCGAATGGCCTCGAGATCACGGCGCTGAGTTCGGTCTTTTCGCTGATGCAGTTCATTTTCGCTCCGTGGTGGGGGCGGCTTTCCGACCGGATCGGCCGGCGCCCCGTCCTGCTCATCAGCCTCGCGGGCTCGGCGGTGTCGTACGGCGCGCTGATCTTTTGCAACAGCTTCTGGCAGATCCTCGCCACTCGCGCGCTGGCGGGGCTCTTTGGCGGGAACATCGCGGTCGCGAATGCCTACATCGCCGACATCACGCCTCCCGATCAACGATCGAAGGGGATGGGCCTTATCGGGGCGGCGTTCGGCCTCGGGTTTGTCCTTGGCCCGGGACTGGGGGCGCTGGTCGCGCATCTTGCGAATGATCCCGCGCATCCCACCCACGTGTACCGTGCGATTGGGGCGGTTGCGGCCCTGATCTGCGGGCTGAACTGGCTCGTGGCCTGCTGGACGCTCACGGAGAGCCGCGCCCCCGTCCAGCAGGAAGGCGGGGGGGACGAGGGGCTTTGGCACTGGGAGGCCTGGAGGCGGGCGTTTGCCTCGCGCGGCACGGGTTACCTCATCACGCTCTACTTCGTCCTGAGCTACGGCTTCGCCAACTTCGAAAACCTCTTCGCGCTCTTCATCCACGAGAAGCTTGGATACGGGGTACTGGGGGGCAACCTCTTCTTCCTCTACATCGGGCTCGTCATGGCCGTGGTGCAGGGGGGGTTAATCGGCCGGCTCGTGAAGCGTTTCGGCGAGGGCTGGCTGATCGTGGCGGGTGGGGTTCTCACCGCGGCAGCGATTGCCTTCATGCCTGCCGCCCGCGTGGCGTGGCATCTTTTCTTCCTGCTCGCCGGGCTCGGCGTGGGGCAGGGGGTCAACCGAGCCAGCATCATGGGGCTGGTTTCTCAGCGGACTTCGCCTGGTGAACAGGGGGTGGTGCTTGGCGTGGCTCAATCGGCCGGCAGCCTCGCCCGCATCGTGGGGCCGCTGGCCGGCGGGTTTCTCTATGACCACGTGGGTTCGTGGGCGCCGTTCGTCTTCAGCGGGGTCGTCATTGTGCTCGTGCTTCTCCCCGGCCTCGGATTCCTCCGTCGCGAGGCCCCCTCTCATCCGACGGGGAACAGAGCGTGCGCAACGGAGTTCACATGACCGCTTGCCCAGGGGTTTCCATCGCCATTGGGGTGGGAGTGGCCCAGTACTCTCCGCGATGACCCACCACCTACAACCGATCATCTGCCCATGAGCTTCTTCGGCCTCAGCGTTCCTTTCGGTCGCTTCCTCGGGATCGAGGTGCGCCTGCACTTCACCTTCTTCCTCTACGCCTTTGTCCTGTTGCGGCGGTTCGGGGACGACATGCTCATCGGGGCGCTGGTGATCTTCGGGCTTTACGCGAGCGTGCTCCTCCACGAGTTCGGCCACGCGCTGGCCGCGCGGTGGTGCGACGGGGAGGCCCCGCTCATCATTCTCTGGCCGCTCGGGGGGCTGGCGGTGTGCCGCCCGCTCTTTAACCCGACGGCCCACCTCCTCACCTCGGCAGCGGGGCCCGCGGTTTCGGTGGCGCTCTGGCTGGGGTTCAGCGCGCTGGCTCATCTCCTGCCTGTTTCCCTCTGGCACTCGTGGCCAATGCTCCACGCGGTGGTGATCGAGATGGCCGACCTCAACCGGATGCTGGTGATCTTCAACCTGATTCCTGCCTTCCCGATGGACGGTGGGCGGATCCTGCGGGACACCCTCTGGCATTTCACAAACGTGTCGCGCGCAACTTCCGTGGCGATCGGTCTGGGTCGCGTGCTCGCGGCCTGCGGGATCGCTTGGGGGCTCTTCTCGGGCGACATCCAACTCGCCATCCTCGCGGTCTTCATCTTCCTGATGGGGTCGGCGGAGCAGCGGTCGCTCGCGTGGCAGGGACCGGTCCAGCCTTTTTCGATCCCCGAGCGGTTTCGCCGGGGGCGCCGTCAGAAGGCGTTCCGCGAGGCGCGTGCGCCCTTTCTCGGTGAGTCGGTAGCCTTCCACCGCTGCGCGACCTGCGGGGTCACCGAGATCGAGGAGCCGCACGCAACCTTCCGTGTCGCCGCCGATGGGGAGGAGTATTGTTCGCGGCACCTGCCGGCGAAGGTGGTTTGATTCGGACGGCTTGGCGAGCCGTCCCCCTGACGGCAATCGCATTGGCGTCAAGCTAACGGGCAAGGTTCCCGCGCTTGATGGGCGGAACCGAACCAGAAGAAGCCACAGATGAAACACGGATTTTCACGGATAGAGGAGAGCGCCGATTCCGCCACACGGAATCGGCGCGTCTTCCGCCGGGAGATATCGGAGTTTTGTCCATGGAGCATACCAGGTCCGTGTAGCGGACCTGGTATTCTGCTTCTGCCATCCGTCCCGCGACTGCGGGATCCGTGGCTTCCCTGTAAACTGCAGGGCCGAGAAGAAAATGGACGGAGAAATATCGCCCTTAGCTTGACGCGCATGCGACGGCAATCAGGAGTCGGGTTGTTGGAGGCTCCTCTCCTCATGCGGGCTGAGAAATATTGACAATATGCGCAATAGCACATATAAGGACGCCATGAACGACGACATGATGCGCGCTCGGGTCTGTGCAGAGGTGCTCAAGGCCCTTGCCCACCCGATTCGCATCCTCCTCGTCGAGGCGCTCAAGGGCGGGGACCAGTGCGTGAACGACCTCTGCCGCCTTGCCCCCGTGGACCAGTCCAACATCTCCCGCCACCTTGCCCGCTTAAAGATGGCCGGCATCCTCAGTGACCGGCGGGTGGGGACCCATGTCCTCTACCATCTCGAAACACCCTGCATCATGGAGGCGTGCGGGTGCGCGACGCGCGTCGTACGTTCTGAAGCCGTACGACGGAGTCGCGCCCTCAAAGGGGGGGGGCGGTGAGCGCCACAGCCAAACCCCCGGTCGCCTCGGACACGGGATGTGGTTGCCTGCCGAAAAAGGCTTCGTGCCGTGCGGCAGGCCCGCGCACGGGCGGTTTCGATCTTGTCGCCCGAGCCGCGGTCGTCGTCGCATTGGGCGGGATGGTCTACGCCCATCTCGAGCCGATGGCGGCATGGTTCGCCTACGAGATGCTCGGGCTGAAGACAGGATCCCGGATCGGGTCGGCGGTCGCATTCTTTGGCTATGAAGCCCCGAAGGTTCTCATGCTCCTCGTCGCCGTGGTTTTTGGAGTCGGAATCGTCCGTTCGTTTTTTACGCCGGAACGCACGCGGCGCCTCCTCCAGGGGCGTCGCGAGTCGGTGGGAAACGTCCTTGCCGCGTTGCTGGGAATCGTGACCCCGTTCTGTTCCTGCTCGGCAGTGCCGCTCTTCATCGGGTTTGTCACCACCGGAATCCCCCTCGGGGTGACGTTCTCCTTCCTCGTTTCGGCCCCGATGGTGAACGAGGTGGCGCTTGTTTTGCTCTTTGGGCTCTTTGGATGGAAGGTGGCCGCCCTCTACCTTGGAACCGGCCTGACGATCGCGGTGGGTGCCGGGTGGGTGATGGGTCGGCTGAAAATGGAACGCTACATCGAGGATTGGGTCTTCGAGACACGGGTCGGCGAGGCTGCCGAAGGCGTGGAACCGGACTGGCCCGCGCGGGTGCGCCTCGGCGGGGAGGCTGTCCGCGACATCGTGGGGAAGGTCTGGCCTTGGGTGCTCCTCGGCATCGGGGTTGGCGCATGGATCCACGGCTACGTGCCCGAGAACTTTCTCGCTTCGATCATGGGGCGCGAGGCGTGGTGGTCGGTGCCCCTCGCGGTCCTCGTTGGGGTGCCGATGTACTCGAATGCCGCCGCGATCATTCCCGTCGTCCAGAGCCTGCTTGGCAAGGGCGCGGCGCTCGGGACGGTGCTGGCGTTCATGATGTCCGTGATCGCACTCTCACTCCCCGAGGCGATCATCCTGAGAAAGGTGCTCAAGCCCCGTCTCATCGCGACTTTTTTCGGGACGGTGGCCCTCGGGATCCTGCTTGTCGGCTGGCTGTTCAACGCGCTGATCGGATAACTTCCTTCTCACTTCTTCAATCTTGCATGAAAAATATCCAAATTCTCGGAACCGGCTGCACCAAGTGCAAACTGCTCACCGAGAACGCCGAGGCTGCCGTTCGCGAACTCGGGATCGAGGCGACGATCGAGAAGGTTGAGCAAATCGTCGAGATCATGAGGTTCGGGGTCATGGCGACACCGTCCCTCGTGGTCGACGGGAAAGTCGTCAGCGTGGGAAAGCTGCTCACCTCGGAAGAGATCAAGAAACACCTCGATGCCTGACATGAAAACCAAAGACCTTGCCATCCTTGCCATCGTTGGTGTGGCGGTCGCGCTGGCGATTGTTGCGAAGAAGCGCAGTGCCGTTTGTCCGCCTTCCGCCGGACTTCCGGAAACCTTGGTCGCGGCGGCGAGATCTCCCGTCCCGTCCCCGAGCGGCCTTCCCCGCCTCGTGGACCTCGGGGCGGGCAAGTGCGTCCCCTGTCGCATGATGGCTCCGATTCTTGAGGACCTGAAGAAGTCGTATGCAGGGCGCATGGAGGTGGTTTTCATTGATGTCTGGGAGAACCGTGAGGCCGGGGCGCCGTATGGAATCCGCGTCATCCCCACACAGATCTTCTACGATCCCTCGGGGAAGGAGCTTTGGCGTCACGAGGGCTTCCTCTCGAAGGAGGACCTCCTCGGGCAGTGGAAGAAGCTTGGTTTTGACTTCGACACGGGCGTTTCTCCACGCAAATAGCCGCTGCCATGGAGAGTCTCTTCCAGACGCTGACCCATGCCGTCGAGGGCTCCGCCACCTTCGCACTGGGCGCGGCCTTCGCATGGGGGGTGCTCAGCCTCGTGCTGAGCCCGTGTCACCTCGCCAGCATCCCACTCATCGTCGGCTTCATTGATGAACAGGGGCGGATCTCGACGCGGCGCGCGTTCCTCATCTCGCTGCTCTTTGCGCTCGGGATCCTCGTGACCATTGCGGGGGTGGGGGCCACGACCGCCGCGCTGGGACGGATGCTGGGAGATGTTGGGCGCTGGGGAAACTACGCGGTCGCGCTGGTCTTCTTCGCATTTGGGCTGCATCTCCTCGGGGTGATCCCCATGCCGTGGGCGGGCCCCGGGCAGGTCGGGATGAGGCGCAAGGGGCCCCTCGCCGCCCTCATCCTTGGCCTCGTTTTTGGGATTGCGCTCGGCCCATGTACGTTCGCCTACATGGCTCCGATGCTGGGGGTCACCTTCAAGGTGGCCGCGAACGCCCCGTGGTACGCGGCCCTGCTCCTCATTGCCTACGGTGCCGGCCACTGCTCGGTGATCGTCCTTGCCGGCACATTTACCGAACTGGTACAACATTTCTTGAATTGGAATGAGAAATCCAAGGGCGTCACGGTCGTCAAAGGAGTCTGCGGCAGCCTGGTGATCCTCGGTGGCATCTGGCTCATTTACACCGCGCCCTAGGTTCCATACATGTGGATTGTTCGCCTAGCCCTTCGCCGTCCCTACACCTTTGTGGTGGCGGCGCTGATGTTGTTGCTGCTGACGCCGTTGGTGTTGCTGCGCATGCCGACGGATATTTTTCCGTCCATCAACATCCCGGTGGTCAGCGCGGTGTGGACTTATAGCGGACTGAGCGCCCAGGAAATTGAGCAGCGGATCCTTTTCGTCCATGAGCGGATCATCAGCGTGGTTGTGGACAACATTGAGCACATCGAGTCCACCGCTTACCAGGGGGCCGGCGTCATCAAGGTGTATCTCCAGCCGGGTGCTTCGGTGGACGCCGCCGTGGCGCAGTTGACCTCGACCGGCCCGGCCATCCTGCGCTCGATGCCCGCCGGCGTCATCTCACCGATCATCATCCGCTACAACGCCTCCACCGTCCCGATTCTCCAGTACAGTTTTGCGAGCGAGAAGTTCTCCGAACCCGAACTGCAGGACATGGCGATGAACCAGATCCGCGTCGGCCTGATGACCGTGCCGGGCGCTTCGATGCCCTATCCGTATGGCGGCAAGTCGCGCGTCGTGGCCGTGGACATCAATCTCGTCGCGCTGAAATCCAAAAACCTCGCGCTGACCGACGTGGTCAACGCGCTGAACGCCCAGAACCTCGTCCTTCCCGGCGGCACCGCCAAGATCGGCGTCACCGAGTTTAATGTCACTCTCAACAGCAGTCCCACCGTGCTCGATGAACTCAACGACCTGCCCATCAAAACCGTCAATGGCGCGGTCATCCGCGTGCGCGATGTGGCGTTGGTACATGACGGCTACCAACCGCAGCAGAACATTGTCCGCCTCAACGGCGTGCGCGGCGTGTTATTGAGCGTGTTTAAGGGCGGCGAGGCCTCGACCCTGAATGTCGTCAAGGGCATCAAGGCCGCCATGCCGCGGGTGCTGAGCGGATTGCCGCCAGAACTCAAGGCCCAGGAATTTGCCGACCAGTCCCTTTTCGTCCGCTCGGCCATCGATGACGTGTTGAAGGAAGGCGTGATTGCCGCGTCACTGACGGCGTTGATGGTGTTGCTGTTTCTCGGAGCATGGCGCGGCACGCTGATTATTGCCCTATCCATTCCCTTGTCGGTAATGACCTCGGTGGCCGTGCTCCACGCGCTGGGCGAGACGATCAACTTGATGACCCTCGGCGGCCTGGCACTTTCGGTCGGTATCCTGGTGGACGACGCCACGGTGGAAATCGAGAACGTCCATCGCCACATGGCGATGGGCAAACCCGCGATCCAGTCCATTCTCGATGGCGCGCAGGAAATCGCTTTGCCGGCATTCGTGGCCACGCTCTGCATCTGCATCGTGTTCGTGCCGATGTTTTTCCTGACCGGCACGGCGGGCTATCTCTTTGCGCCGTTGGCCAAGGCGGTGGTGTTCGCCATGCTGGCGAGCTACGCGCTGTCGCGAACGCTGGTGCCGACACTGGTGATGTGGCTCTATCGGCGCGGCGGCTACCACGAGCATCAGGTCGATGACAAAGCCGTCGCGTCATGGCTGCGGCCGTTGGTTGCCCTGCAAGCCGCGTTCGAGCGCGGTTTTGCCCGCTTCCGCGACGGGTATCGGCGATGGCTGGGAGCGGTGCTCGCGCAGCGGCGGGCGTTCGCCACGATTTTTATCTTATTTTGCCTCGGCACGACCCTGCTGCTGCCGTGGCTGGGACAAGATTTCTTCCCCGCGGTGGATGCCGGCCAGTTTCGTCTGCACCTGCGCGCCCGCAGTGGCACGCGGGTCGAGGAAACCGCCCGTCTGACCGACGAAGTTGAAAAGGTCATTCGCCATGAAATTCCGGACACCGAACTGGTTGGCATCCTCGACAACATCGGGATTCCGGTCGGAGGCATCCCGCTGACCTACATTGACAACGGACTGGTCGGCAGCGGCGACGCCGACATGCTGGTTTCGCTGCAAAAGGGACATCGTCCCACACAAGATTACGTGCGCCGGTTGCGCCTCCGTTTGAATCGCGAGTTCCCCGGCGTGACGTTCTATTTTCTACCGGCCGACATCGTTAGCCAGACCATCAACTTCGGTCTATCTGCGCCATTCGATATTCAAATTTCGGGATGGAATCAGGATCAAAACCGGGCGATTGCGGGTCGGTTGGCGGAAAAACTTCGCGGTGTTCCCGGCCTCGTTGACGTGCGCGTCCAACAACCCGCCGATCTTCCCCGTCTGGAATTTGCTGTGGACCGCACCAAGGCCTCGGAAATGGGGCTCACCGAGCACGACGTGGCCGACGCGATGTTATTGAGCCTGAGCGGCAGCGGCCAGGTCCAGCCGATGTACTGGCTCAACCCCCGCAACGGCATCCAATATCTTGTCAACGTCTTCGTCCCGCAATCCGCGATGGATTCCGTGACGGCCCTGCAAGCCATCCCAGTTGGTGGCAACCGCGCCGGCCAGGGCGGCGCCGCGCTGGTGGCCAACCTCACCGACATGCGACGCACCAACATCCCGCCCATCGTCAATCACTACAACGTAATGCCCGTCATCGACGTGCTGGCGGGCGTTAACGACCGCGATCTGGGCAGCGTGTTGCGCGATATCCGGCCGTTGGTTGCCTCCGCCCAAAAGGAACTATCCCGCGGCAATTTTCTCATCCTGCGAGGCCAGGCGCAGACGATGAATGCCAGTTTCATCGGGCTGGGGATCGGAGTGGTGATGGCGATGGTGCTCGTGTACCTGCTGCTGGTGGTCAATTTTCAAAGCTGGCTCGATCCGTTCATCATCATCACCGCCCTTCCCGGCGCCCTGGCCGGCGTGATCTGGGGATTGTACCTGACCTTCACCACCGTCAATGTGCCGGCGCTGATGGGCGCGATGATGAGTCTCGGCGTCGCCACCGCCAACTCCGTGCTCGTCGTGACCTTCGCCCGCAACAATCTTCAACGCGGCATGGATGCGCTCACCGCCATCCGGGAAGCCGGTGTCGGACGGCTTCGGCCGGTGCTGATGACGGCGCTGGCGATGATCATCGGCATGTTGCCGATGGCGCTCGGCTTTGGCGAAGGAGGCGAGCAGAACGCTCCCCTGGGGCGCGCCGTGATCGGTGGACTCGTGGTGGCCACGTTCGCCACGCTCTTTTTCGTACCCACGGTTTTCACCCTGTTGGGACGGCACGCCGGGGGCAAAACCTCCGACGAACTCGATGCCGTCATTTCCCCAGCGACGGCCACCCCTTGACCCAGAGCCAGCCATGAACCCCGCCTCTTCCCAACCCGCTTCGCCGCCGCCGGCCAAACTCTCCCGCGCCGTGCTGGTCGTGGGCGTACTCATCGTCGTGGCGGTCGCGGTCGGGTTGGTGCCGCGGATGCGTCAACGAACGGCGCTTATGGCGGAGACGCGCGACCTGGCGCTGCCAACCGTCACCGTCGTGTCGCCCGCGCCTGGCAAGCCGTCTTCGGGACTTCTTTTGCCGTCCGAGGTCAAGCCGTGGATTGAAGCGCCGATTTACGCCCGCGCCAGCGGCTATCTGAAGCGCTGGCTGGTGGACCTTGGCGCGCGGGTCGAGGCGGGTCAGTGGCTGGCGGTGATTGAAACGCCCGAACTCGACCAGGAACTCGAGCGCGCCCGCTATCAACTCGCCGAGTCCGAGGCCGCGCTGGCCCTGGCGACCACCACTTCCGAGCGCTACACCAAGCTCCTCAAGACCGCGAGCGTCAGCGAACAGGAAACCGTCGAAAAGCAGGCCGACTTTGCGTTGAAGACGGCGACCGTCCAGGCCGCGCGGGCGAATGCCCGACGGCTGGAGGAGCTTCAATTGTTTGCCCATGTCACGGCCCCCTTCGCCGGCATCATCACCGTGCGCGGGGTGGATGTGGGCGACCTGATTGCCGCCGGCGGCGGGAGGGAGCTGTTTCGACTGGCACAGACGGACAAGCTTCGCATCTTTGTGCGTGTGCCCCAGACCCAGGCACGGACCATCACCCCCGGCCAGTCCGCCGAGCTGTTGATCCCTGAGTGGCCGGGTCGGGTCTTTACGGGCAAGGTGGCCCGCACGGCCGGTGCGATTTCTCCCGATTCGCGCACCTTGTTGACGGAACTCGAGGTGGATAACTCGCGCGGAGAAATCCTGGCCGGCAGCTTTGGGCAGGTAAGATTTGCCGATGCCAAGGGCGCGTCGCCGCTGATGCTGCCCGGCAACACCCTTTTGTTTCGCGCGGAAGGTCCGCAGGTGGGGGTGGTGCAACCCGACGGCACGGTCGAGCTGCGCAGCGTAAAAATTGGCCGCGATTTTGGCGCGACCATCGAGATCCTCGACGGCGTCGGCGCCAACGACCGGGTCATTCTCAACCCGTCCGATTCGCTGGCGAGCGGCGCGGTCGTGCGGATCGCCACGGCAGCCAAGCCAGAAGCCGCGCAGCCCGGAAAACCCCAATGAAGCGAGACCGACGCCGCATCCGCTGGCCGCTTTCGGCGGGGCGATTTCTCGCATGGGTCGCGGTCATGTTGCTCGCGGGGTGCACGGTCGGGACCGACTATCACCGCCCGGCGGCCGTGGAGACGATGCCCGACGCCTACGATGGCGCAACCCACGAGTGGAAAGTCGCCACGCCCCGGGCCGATCTTTCCAAGGGTTCTTGGTGGGAAGTCTTCGGCGACCCGGAACTGAACCGTCTCGAAGCCCGGGCTGCCGAGGCCAATCAGCAACTCCAGGCCGCCGTCACCCGTTTTGCCCAGGCCCGCGCCAGCGCGGACGTGGCGCGCTCCGCCTTGTTTCCGCGCATTGGCGCGGCCTTCGAGGCGACGCGCCAGCGCGATTCAGCCAGGCGTCCTGTCAACACCACGGGCAAGGATGCCGGCGAGGCATTTACCTACGACAACTTCACTCTGCCCTTTGATCTCAGCTATGAAGTGGATCTTTGGGGACGTGTGCGACGTCAGGTGGAAGCCGCGCGAGCCACCGCCCAGGCCGATGCCGCCGATGTGGAGGGCGTCCGTCTCGCCATTGCCGCCGAAGTTGCCGCCGATTACTTCACCCTCCGCGCCCTGGACTCGGAAAAGACCGCACTCCTCGCCATCATCGAAGCCGATCGCAAGGTGCTGGAACTCACCCGCCACCGCCGCGCGGGCGGCCTCGTCTCCGACCTTGACGTTGCGCAGGCGGAAACCGTGTTGAAGATCGCCGAAGCGCAACTGCCCTCCCTCACGCTGACGCGATCAAAATTTGAACATGCCCTCGCCACGCTGACGGGTCAGCCCGCCCCCCTGTTTCACCTGCCGTCCGTCTCGCTTGACCGGGAACCCCCGGTGATTCCCGCCGAGTTGCCTTCCGAGCTGCTGGAACGTCGGCCCGACATTGCCGCCGCCGAACATCGCATGGCCTCCGCCAACGCCGACATCGGCGTGGCCAAGTCGGCATTTTTCCCATCCGTCCGTTTCAACGGCATGGCCGGACTTCAGAATATTGATGCGGGAACGCTGTTCAACTGGTCCAGCCGCCTGTGGGCCGTCGGGCCGTCGCTGTCGCTCCCGCTGTTTGAAGGCGGCCGGCTGCAGGCGAACTTGCGCGGATCGAAGGCGGCGTATGAGGAAACCGTCGCGCGCTATCGCCAAACCGTGCTGTCGGCCTTTGCCGAGGTCGAAGACAACCTTGCCGCCCAGCGCCTGATGGCCAGCCAGTACGAGCAGGAACTGGCGGCGCTGGAGGCCGCCCGCAAGCAACTTGAAATTGCCAAACAACGCGAGCGCTCCGGTCTCGTCACCTATCTCCAGGTCGCCACGGCGCAGACCGCGGCGCTGGAACGCGAGCGCATCGTCGCCCGCCTGCGCGGCCAACGCTTCGCGGCGGCCGTGGCGCTCGTCAAATCCCTGGGCGGCAACTGGCAGGGCTTTGAGCGTGGTGGAGAAAGCCCGTGAACGATAAACTGAAAATTCTTTTCCTTTGCACGGGAAACTCCTGCCGGAGCCAGATGGCCGAGGGGTGGACGCGGCACCTCAAGGGGGACCTTGTCGAGCCGTATTCAGCCGGGATCGAGAAGCACGGGCTCAACCCCCACGCCGTGCGCGTGATGGCCGAGGCCGGGGTGGACATCTCTGCCCAGCGCTCCAAGACCCTTGATGAACTTGGCTCGGCCGCCTTCGAGCTTGTCGTCACCGTCTGCGGCCATGCGAATGAGCATTGTCCCGTATTCCCCGGGAAGACGCGCGTCATCCACGTCGGCTTCGAGGATCCGCCAAAACTCACGGCGCACCTCCCCGACGGGGAGGAAAAGCTCGCCGTCTACAGACGGATCCGAGACGAGATTCGCCGATTTGTTGAAACGCTACCCGTGCCAATGGTCACCCGATAGAACCATCAACCCTCACGAACTATGAGCAACACGCCCTCCCTCGCCACGCCGAAGCGCCTCGATTTTTTCGAGCGCTACCTCACGGTCTGGGTGTTCCTCTGCATGCTGGTGGGCGTGCTCGCGGGAAAGCTTTTTCCCGGGTTCACCTCCGCGCTCAGTCGGATGGAGTTTGGGCAGGGCTCGCAAGTGAACGTGCCGATCGGGGTCCTGCTCTGGCTGATGATCTATCCGATGATGCTGAAGGTGGACTTCGGCGCGATCGGCGGCATTGCCCGACGCCCGAAGGGGCTCATGGTTACCCTCTTCGTCAACTGGATCGTCAAGCCGTTTAGCATGGCGCTGCTGGCGTGGTTCTTCATGCAGCACGTCTTCGCGGCCTGGATCGAGCCCGGCATGGCGAGGGAGTACACGGCGGGCCTCATCATCCTCGCCGCGGCGCCCTGCACGGCGATGGTTTTTGTTTGGAGCTACCTCACGGACGGAGACCCGGCCTACACCCTTGTCCAGGTGGCGGTGAACGACCTCATCATGCTCGTGGCCTTCGCACCGATCGTGATGTTCCTCTGTGGGGTGGCGAATGTGGTCGTGCCTGCGAAGGTCCTGATTACCTCAGTGGTGGTTTTCATCGTGATTCCCCTCGCGGCGGGCTGGATCACGCGTACGGCCTTGGTCCGTTCGCACGGCAAGGAATGGTTCGAGCAGAAGTTCCTGCCCCGTTTTCACCCGTTGATGATCGGAGCGTTGCTCCTGACCCTGGTTCTCATCTTCGCGTTCCAGTCGGAGAACCTGACTCGACGCTGGTTCGCGGTGCTGCTCATCGCGGTGCCGATCCTCATCCAGGTCTACTTCAACTCCGGTCTCACCTACGGACTGATGCGCTGGCTGAAGGTCCCGCACAATGTCGCCGCGCCCGGCGCGCTCATCGGCGCGAGCAACTTCTTCGAGTTGGCGGTGGCCGTGGCGATCACCCTCTTCGGCCCCGGATCGGGCGCGGCGCTCGCCACGATCGTGGGGGTTCTTGTCGAGGTCCCCGTGATGCTCTCGGTCTGCAAGTTCTGCAACCGCACGCGGGATTGGTTTCCGTCGGAGGGGAAATCACGCTAGCGCACCTTACATTTTCCGAGTCGGCGGCGGGAGTGGTGTTGGAAGGCAGCAAGCCGCGCCCTGAGCGGACAATTTCAACTGAAGAAATTGCGAACGACTTTGGATGGGGAGCAGATGAGAGGGGTCTGAACGTGGCACTCATCGAGGGCGAGTTTTAGCGACGTGTAGGGAATGGCAAGCATGTGAGCATCAGAGCTGATCAGGATGGAACAGCCCAAGAGGGCGGCTTCGGCGATGATGAGGGCGTCGTTGCGTTCTTCGTGGGGTAGCAAGCCGCGGTCGCGGAGTTTGTTGGCGGTGATCTCGACAATGCCGTGGCCCACGGGAATCAGGTTAACGGGCTCGATGCGGTGATGGCGAAGGCCCGCGAGGGCGGCACAAGCGAGATCGCGTTTATGGAACTCGTCATCGGTGGCAAAGAAGTGAAGTTCTTGCAGGACCGTGGCCGTGGCGATGATGCGGGCTGTGGGGAGACGCTGACGGAGAGTGCCGAGGGCGTCGAGGGTGTCCTCAACTCCTTCGGCAAGATGCATGAGGACGCAACTATCGACGGCGACGAACATGCTTCACGAGTGGCTGGCTGCCGTAGATGATACGCATGGCCTGCTCAAGATGGGCCTCGCGTTGTGCATCAGTGAGGGCGTTGGCCTTCTGGCGACCTTTGGCGCACATGGCGTTGATCTGCTCAGCACGGGAAGGGGAGGGAGGGGAGGTGGGCTTCATGGACAATGCGGCAAGGTCTTCCAAGTAAGGGGGAAAATCAAGGGGAAACAACCTTGCGCCCTTGACGAAGGGCGGGGCTGAACCTCCTCACCTCCTTTCCCATGAAAACCTAGCGACAACTCACCCCGACCGAATAGCTGTTTTCGCGGTGAGGGCGTCGAACCCGGAAGGAACGAGGTCGCTTTCCCGAATCCAGACGCAGTTCATCGAATGAGCCCACGCATGCACCTTTGCAGCTTCCGTTCCAGTCATCCCCGTGCCTTACGGCCTTCAGCGACCGCGCAAGGACGTGAATGGGGGGTAAAGCCTCGCCCTGCCCGAGAACTTTTCCTCGGGGTTCGATCCCTGCACGACGCAACATCGGACTTGACAGGCGGCGGAAATGATTAGATACTACTTGTGCGTTTAAGGCGCACAACAACTAGCATTATGCCAACCAAGCTGACCGTTGAACGAATTCAGAAGGCTCTCCAGCTTCTGTCGTCCCATGAATCCGTCACTCTCCGACTTTAAGCGCCAATACTGCGAGCACCTGCTGAACTTCGTCTGGCGCCAATGGTCGGCGCTCGGCGTGGCGGGGAACATCTCGGGGGGCGATTCTTGGATCATTGATCCGGAGGCCCTCTTGCTCCTGACCTGCACCTTGGGGCGCCATGATGCCCGCGTGTTCGACGAAGTCCTCGATTGGCTTCAAATCAACGGGCGTCGCCTCAACATCCAGCGTCTCAAGCGCATCCTCACCAAGGAGGGATTCGCCGGTGGCCGGGTGCTGGCCGCCCTTGCCGGTTGGCTCGCCAAGGGCACCGAGGTCACCAAGTGGAAGCAACTTGCCGAACCCCCGGAACCTACGGCGGACCTGGAACCTCTGTTCTCTCTGGGTGACGGTCGTCCCTCTCCCGCAATCGGCGCGCCGGACCCCCATTTCGCCCGCTACGGATTTCGCCGTGGACCCCCGCGGCTGCGGGGCTACTCGCAACCGTTTCGTCCCACGGAACGCGCCAATCTCGTGCTCCAACTTCGCGCCCTGATCGGCGTCAACAGCCGCTGCGAGACGCTGCTTTACCTTCTTACCCACGAATCCGCCCACCCCTCCGAGATTTCGCGGGAGGCCTATTACTTCGAGCGAGCCGTCCAGACGACTCTCGTGGACATGAGCCAATCCGGCATCGTGCATCTTCGCGTGGACCTCTCGAAGCGCGAGAAGCGGTACTGGATCAAGCCGGACCCTTGGTGGGCACTCCTTAACCGGATCGAGCCGTATCCGCGCTGGGTCACCTGGCCCCCGCTCTTCCGCGCTCTGGAAAGGATCTGGCTCAAACTCGAGGAACCCGGCTTGCTCTCGCTCGATCCCCCGATGCAATCCTCGGTCCTTCGCCAACTCATGGTTGAGGTGCGTCCCGCCATCGAGCGAGCGGGCTTCGCCGCCGCACTTTCCGACGACCGCCAGCACCTTGCGGAGGCATATCTCCCGGTCTTTCTCTCGGACATCGCCAAACTCCTTGGTCGCCTGTAGCCACCCTTCTGGACTGCTGCCCCATTCGCGGCGGTTTGGCCGATCTTGATGAACGTGAAAATTTGAAAAATATTCTAAAAATCGGATTGACTGGGGCGCGACGCCTACCCTTTGACGTGCCTGATGGCGTTGTGGGACTACACGGCGGAGCCGCTCTATCTGGACTTCGCGCGCCAGACGGCGGGGCGCCTCCTGGCGACACAGCTTCCCGACGGCGGGTTCGGGGGGCAGGCGGGGGCCGGAACGATGTCGGGCACGAGCTGTCTGACGGGCCCCGAGAGCATCAGCTTTGGGAGCGGGCTGCTCGCGCCGCTGGCGTTTCTCGAGTGGGCGATTCGCGATGATCGGCGGCCGTCCGATTTTTGCGATCGGCTGCGGCGGTGGGCCGACCTCATGCTTCGGCTTCAACCCGCCGACGGTATCTGGCTCAACGGGGGGTCGAAGGGGACGCCCTACACGCTCATCGGGGCCGCCGCCCTCTTCAGTATGGTCAAGGCCTCGCAGATCCTCGGCGATCCGCGATATGCCGGTGCGGTGCGGAAGTATCTCTCGACCATGAATGCCGCGAAGGATTGTGTCCACGGAACGCACTCCTTCCTCTCGGCCCAATACGCCCATGTGGCCGACGCGGAGCTCGATCGAACAGCCACCGGCGACAGGGGGGCATGAGCGGAAAGGACAAGGGTTTGAGCGTGACGCGAGGCGATTGTAATTGTTGGGAACACCGTTTGGCGGTAAAACTTGGTGCCGCATGAAGGACTCCCTCCAACGCGTCCGCGCGGTGTTGCGCGGAGAGAAGCCGGATCGCACCCCGATCTATGAACTGCTTCGAAACGACGCGGTGATCAGCCATTTTGCCGGGGAGAAACTCGATTTTCAAAATGCGCGGGAGGTCGTCTTCCGCGCCTTTGCCCCGGCGGTGGATGCTACGCGACCAAGCGTTCGGCTGCCCGAGCGCGAGCGGACGGGTGTCCGGCCCAACGGGCGGCAACTGCGGCAGTTTCGTTGGACGGTCTGGCACGAGCACGCGCACTACGCGGACTCGGATGCCTACGCGGCCGCCAAAAGGAAGGAACTTGACGCCTTCGATCCGGCCTGGACGAAGGAGAAGGCGCGGGATATGGAGGATTTCCTGGCCTCCGTGGCGGACCATCGCCGCCGGCTCGGCGAGGTGTTCTTCTTCCCATCCGGGCGCGGGGTTGGCCTGATGGGTGCCTACGGGGAAGTGGGGCTGGAGGACTTTTCCTACTACCTTGCGGACTGCCCGGAGATCATTGACGAGGTCCTCGAACGGCAGACGGTGGAATCGGTGTCGTGGATCGAACATCTTCCCGAGGGCCACGGGATCGAGGCCGTGTTCGCGGGAGACGACATCGCGTTCAAGTCGGGGCCGCTCCTGGCCCCGGCGTGGTTCAAGAAGCACTACTTCGCCCGCCTTGCTCGCGTGACCGCGGCCTATCATCGCAAGGGGATCAAGGTGCTCTTCCACTCCGACGGAAACCTCTATCCGATCCTCGATGGGCTCGTGGAGGCGGGGATCGACGGGCTCAACCCGATCGAGGTTCTCGCGGGGATGGACGTCGCGGAGATCCATCGCCGGCACCCGCATCTCTTCCTTGCGGGAGGCATCGACGTCTCCCAGCTCCTGCCGTTTGGCAAACCGCAGGAGGTGAAGGATGCCGTTCACCGAGCGATCGAGGGCGCGGGTGGGCGGTTGATGGTCGGGTCATCCACCGAACTTCACGAGGATGTGCCGCTCGAGAACTTTCTCGCCCTGCGCGAGGCGGCGATCGAGCACGGATTGTGAGCCCAGGGCGGCTCTATGGATGAATTTGGAGATGGCTGATGGGGCTTGCGGCAAGCCCCGTTCCCCCTTATACAAGGCGCCCGTGAAAATCCCCCTGTCCCGCGTTTACATTGACCAGACCATCAAGGACCGCATCCTCGCTGCGGTGGATTCTGAGAACTTCATTCTCGGCGCGGAGTGCAAGGCGTTTGAGAAGGAACTCGCGACCTACACCGGCACGAAACACTGCGTCCTTTCCTCGAACTGGACCTCGGCGGTCCATCTCCTGCTCCTCTCGCTGAAGCTCAAGCCGGGCGACGAGATCCTCGTGCCCTCGCACACGGCGTTCCCGAGCATCGAGCCGATCGTCCATGCGGGCGCGAAGCCGGTCTTCGTGGACGTGGACGAGACCTATACGGTGGACATCGCGGACCTCGAGTCGAAGATCACGTCGCGCACGGTCGGGATGATCCCGGTGCACCTCTACGGGCATCCCGCGGACATCGCCCGCATCAAGGCGATCGCGGAGAAGAAGGGCTTTTTCTGGATCGAGGACTGCGCCCAGGCGCACGGGGCGACCTGGAACGGCGGGCGGGTCGGGAGCTTCGGGACCTTCGGTGCCTTCTCTTTCTATCCCTCGAAGAACCTCACGGTCTTCGGCGACGGCGGCTGCCTCACGCTCAACGACGACGCGATCGCGGAGCGGGTGAAGATGCTCCGCAACCACGGGCGCAAGGACAAGTACCTCCACGAGATCGTTGGGTTCAACATGCGGTTCAACGAGATCCAGGCGGCGGTGGGCCGCGAGCAGCTCAAGCACCTCGACGCCTTCAACGCGAAGCGCCGCGTGGCAGTGGGCTGGTACCGCGAGCGGCTCAAGGGCCTCCCCCAGGTGCAACTGCCAATTGAGAAACCCGGCTGCGTCCCTGTCTACCACATGTTCGTCGTCCAGGTGGAGAAGCGCGAGGAGATGGCGAAGTTCCTCAAGGAGCAGGGGATTGGGACCGGCGTCCACTATCCCGTGCCGAACCACCAGCAGCCGGCGATGACCTCGCTCTACAAGGATCTCCCGAAGCTGCCGGTCACCGAAAAGCTCGTGAACCGGATCCTGTCGCTGCCCATCTTCCCGTCCATCACGCAGCCCGAGGTGGACTACGTCTGCGAGAAGATCCGCGCGTTCCTCGCGAAGTAGGCGGAAAGTCGGGCGACGGGGGCGTCGGGCAGTCCTGATCCTCGCGCAAGCGGCTTCTCCAGAGCGAGACCATCCCCACCCATCGGTGGAGCACCGATGCACTCGATGACGTTCTGGGGAGTGCACGCGGCTCGCGTGCGCGATTCGGCGGCTCGCCGAATCGATCTTCGGACGAGGCGGGCGGGTCGCCCACCTCAACACGCGGGCCGCGTGTGCTCCCCGATGAATCCTCCATCCTCCAGCCTCACTCAGCCCGGAGGGTGCGCCTTGCGGGCGAGTTCCTCGCAGGCCCGGACATCGAGCTTGCCGGAGGTGAGCGTGGGGATCTTCCCGACCCGGCAGAGGTACCGCGGGACCCAGAGCGGGGGAAACCCCGCGGCGAGAAGCTTCTCTCGCACCTGATCCGTGGTGATCTCGTGCGCGGCGAGGAGGACGAGGGCCTCCCCCTTGGTTGCGTCGCGCACGCCGACCACGGCGAAGGGTTGCTGCTCGGCATCGCGCTCGCCGAAGAGGTCGATGATCTTTTGCTCGATGGTGCCGTGCGGGACCATCTCGCCGCCGATTTTGGAAAAGCGGGAGAGGCGGCCCTCGATGAAAAGGAAGCCGTCCTCGTCGAAGCGGGCGATGTCGCCCGTGATGAACCACCCGTTGCGAAGGACCTGGCGGGAGCGTTCGACGTCGCCGAGGTACCCCTCGAAAACATTGACCCCGCGGAGCCAGAGCATGCCGGTGGCGGTTGGGTCGAGTTGGGCACCGGTCTCGGGATGGACGATCCGCGCGGTGACGCCGGGGAGGAGCCAGCCGACGGAGCCGAGCTTCCAGCCGGGGCTCGTCTTGCGGGTCATGTCCACGGGGTCGGGGAGGTTTACGCTGGCGACGGGGGTGGTCTCGGTGAGGCCGTAACCCTCGAGGATGCGGACGCCGAAGGTTTCCTCAAACGAGCGCCCGAGGTCGGGGGCGAGCTTCTCGGCGCCGGCGACCACGAAGCGGAGGGAGGCGAGCTGGGAGCGTTCCGCGCGCTTGAGGTAGGGGCGCAGGAAGGTGGAGGTGCCGAAGGAGAGGGTGACCTTCTCGTCATGGATGGCCTCCGCGATCGTCTTCACCTCGAGCGGGGAGGGGACGGTGACCATCCGTACGCCGCGGAGGACGGGGTACCAGAGGGTGACGGTGAACCCGAAGCTGTGGAAGACGGGGAGCGAGGCGAGCATCGTGTCGGTTTCATGGATGAAGCCGACCGCGGCGACCTGGCCGACATTGCCCAGGATGTTGCGGTGGGTGAGGGCGACCCCCTTGGGTTCCCCGGCGCTGCCACTGGTGAAGAGAAGGGCGGCCTCCTCGCGCCCGCCGGTGCGCGGCACGCGGAGCAGCGCGGCGAGGAGGCGCGCGGGTAGGATCCAGACGAGGACCAACCAGAAGAGGATGGCGGCGCGCGGGCAGGCGCGGATCTCGGCGGAGATATCGAGGGTGTCGGCGGGCCAGGGGAAGTTCGGGAAGCGCTCGCGGAGCGCGCCCGCGCTGACGAGGCGGCGCATGCCGGCCTTGCGGAAACAGGCGCGCACGGCCTCGGCCCCGAGTGTGAAGTTGAGGTTGACCGGCACGCGGCGCGCGAGGATGAGGGCGAGATTGGCCACGGTGGCCCCGAGGCCGGGGGGGAGCACGACGCCAACGCGTCGTCCGGGGAGCGAGTGCCGCCAGCGGCGGGAGAGGGCGATGGCGACCGCGAGCGTCTTCCCCCGGGAGAGGGCCCTGCGGGTGGGCACGCGGTCCACGATGAACTCGCGCCACGGCTTGCGAGAGAGCGAGACGAGGCAGGACCACGCGAGGTGACCATTGATCTCGGTGCGTGCCGCGAGCCCGAACTCGTCGAGGTCGGTGAGTTCCTGGCGCAGGATCGGGAAACTCGCTCTGCCCGCGGGGAGGACCTTGCCGACGCGGATCGTGGCCCGTCGGCAGGCGCCGGCAAAATGGCACGGGGACAGGCCGCGGAGAAAGCGGAGGGTTCCGGCCCAGAACGAGTCGGTGTTTACGGGCACGACCGGGAGCAGCTTCTGTTGCGCGGCCAGTTTCACGCCGTCGCGGAGTTCGAAGGGGCAGGGCGGATGGGTGGGTTGGGGGTCGGCAAGGACGAGGACGAGGGCGCGCCCCGCGATCGCTTCGTGGGCGGCCTTCTCAAGGTCGGCGAGGGGGTCTTCCCCGGTCGTGCGGAGGTCGAGGAGGTCTGCGAGGGTTTGCTGGAGAACGCCTTTCGGGCGGGCGGGGCCTCCGACGAGGATCACGGGGCGGGGGAAGACGGTGGAAAGGACGAGGGCGTCGAGCGCCGAGGCGCGGTTGGCGACGAGGAGGGCGGGGCCGTCGGGAAGGCGCGTGGCCCCGATGACCCGGAAACGCAGGAGGAAGCGGCGGTATAAGCTGAGTGCGAGGCGAAGGGCGGAGGTCACAAGGAGGGGCGGTCGGCCGCGCCCACCACCCTTTTGCCAAAATCCCGCAACGCTTTCAAATAGAGTTCGGGGGCAACGCCGGAAACATCGTTGTGATCGGCACCCTCGACCCAGAGGGCGAACTTCGGCTCCGGTGCCGCGGCGAACAACTCCCGACCGTGGCGGACGGGGATGATGCGGTCGTTCAGGCCGTGGATGACAAGGAGGGGGCAGTGGAGGTCCCGGACCCGTTTCAGGTTGGGGAACTGGTCGAAGGGAAAGATCGGGACGGGGAAGAGCGTCCGCTGGCCGCTGGTGAAGGCGCTTTCGAGGATCACCCCACCGGGCTTTTCACGGGAGGCAAGCCAGAGGGTCGGTCCGCTCCCGATCGAGCGGCCGAGGAGAATGACACGGGAGGGCGGCACACCGAGCGATCCGGTGAGGTGACGCCATGCGGCTTCGATGTCGCGGTAGACTCCTTTTTCGGTGGGTCGTCCCTCGCTCCGGCCATAGCCTCGATAGTCGTATGAGAAGACGGAGAAGCCTGCGTCGTGGAGCTCGCCGAGAAACGAATGCAGGTGGTCGAGGTTTTCGCCGTTGCCGTGGCTGAGGAGAAGCGTCGCATCCGCCGAGGGGTTGGGGAGCCACACGCCCGAGAGCGCCACGCCGTCCGACGCGCGGAGGGCGATCTCTTCGGGCAGGCGCTTCGCTTCGCCGTGGGGTGGGTGGTGCGCGAGGCGGTCACCGAGCAGCCAGAGCGCCACCCCGAGCATGGCGTAAATACTGAGGAGGGAGAGCATGAGTCCCCGGGCCCGAAAAAAAATCCGCACACCAAGGGAGTGAGGAGGTGCCATGGGCAACAGAAAATCTGTTATCCGCTTCTTCGATATGGTTGCGGCACGTGCAACAGAAATAATGTTCCCCGTGATTTTTAGCGGAATCCTTAAGCGAGGAGGCCGGAGGCTTCGCGCATGAGGCTTGCGATGGGGAGGTGATGGGGACACGCACGCTCGGCGGCGGAGTAGTTGAGCGCTGCGAGGCGGTCGCGCACGTCGGCGGGCAGGGAGGCGAACATCGCGCGCGCCTCGCCCTGCATCCCGTAATGGCGGTGATACATGAGGTAGCGCATCACGTCCTGCACGGGCGCGGCGGCGGCGATTGCCCCCTCGCAGAGGTGACGGCAGCCCGCGCAGAAGCCCTCGCAGTTGTCCTCCGCGTGGCGCGCGAGCGCGGCGCGGTCGGCCCCGGCGAGCTGGGTCTTGTCCATCGCCGCGGCGGCGTTCTCCTTGAGGAGTTTCACGTTCGGCATCTGCGAGCAGATCGCGGAGATCTGCGGATTCTCCCAAACGGCCTTGAGCTTCGCCTGGCCCGGGGTGAAACCCTTCTGGGTGAACGTGCCGAGCGCGGAATCGTCCGCGGGGCCCTTGCCCTGGGTTTTCATCGCGGTGAGGCCGATGCCGGCGGCGATGCCGGCGTCGATCGCGGCCTTCATCTCCGGCGTGTTCATATTGCGGTAGCTGTAGGTGATCATCATCCCGTCGATCCAACCGAGCTTGGAGGCGCCCATGAGACATTGCTCCATGTTGCTGTGGGTGCTGAAGCCGAAGAGCTTGATCTTGCCCTCCTTCTTCGCGTTCTCGGCCCACGCCTTGATCTCCGGCTTGTCCACCTGGGCGATACCGCTCATCCCGTGCATGAAGTAGAGGTCCACGTGGTCGGTCTTCATCCGCTCGAGCGACTGGTTGAGGAGGCGTGTCATCGCGTCCGGGGTCGGGCCGCCCGAGGCCTTCGATACGAGGAAGATGTTTTTTCGCTCGTCGGGGTTCTTCTCAAAGAACATCCCGATGCCAACCTCGCTCTGGCCGTTGCTGTAGCCCGCGGCGGTGTCCCAGTAGGTGACGCCGAGGTCGATGGCTTGGCGGAGCATGTGCTGGTTGTTCGGGATGTCGTACATCCCGCCCATCGAGAGGATCGGAACCTCGACGCCGGTTTTGCCAAACTTGCGGCGCAACATGGCCGCGGCGACGACCGCGGCAGTGCCCGCGGCGGCAGGGGTGGCCCCCGTGGCCGGCGCGGGATCTTGTCCCCACGCCATGCGGGGAAGGAGCACGGTTCCGAGGCCCGCCACGCCGGCGGCCCGGAAGAAGTCACGACGCGTCATGGATTTCTTATGGCTTTTCATAGGGAGTGCTCCTGTTTTTTAAAAACGTGATTTGGGATTCGCGAAGACCGTCCCTATATCCGCCCGGCGGTGTGCGCGTGTCCATCCGAAAAAGGCAAAGCGGACCGCGAAGGGGTTGATTTGGCAAGGGGAGTTCAGAGGCAGAATCAGAAGCCACGGATGGACACGGATCGGAGGAAGACGCGGCGATTCCGCTACACGGAATCGCCGCACTCCATTGCACGGAGAAACCGCTCCGAAGCGATCAGGGTCCATGGATCACAGCACCATTCTCTTGAACTCGACTTTTGCGCGGCCAAAGTTGAGGAGGATTCCGACCTTCATGCCGGTCGCCTTCAACTCGTTCAACAGTTGAGCTTCGTCGGAGGGGTTGTACTCGTGGGCGACCTTTAACTCGACGATCACCTTGCCCGCGACAACAAGGTCGGCCTGATACTCGCCCACCACGGTACCTTTGTAGCAAACCGACAGCTTGTGCTCGCATTCAGCAGGGACTCCGCGCTTTTGGAGTTCGATAAGGAGGGCGCGCTGATAGACGCGCTCAAGGAACCCGTGGCCAAGTTCGCGATGAACTTCGAACGCGGCCCCGATGATCTCGTGGGTAGTTGCGTGGTGCGCCAATCCCGTTGTGGCGGGATTGGCGCTATCCGTGTCTAATCCGTGTTTCATCCGTGGCTTCTGATTCGGGTAAGCGGTCAGCGCCCGGCGAGGAGGGAGCGGGAGGCGCTGCGGGTCTCGCCCTCGGCGGTGATGCGGATGGCGCGGAGGCCGCTCACGGGGCATTCGTGCTCGCAGATTCCGCAGCCGATGCAGCGCTCGGCTTCCACCACGGGGCGCTGGAGGCGCACCTGGATCTCCACGCGGGTGCCGGGTGCCGGGGGTTTCTTCCCGCCGGGAGCGGGGGCGAACGTCACCGTGTCCGCGGTGTTCGCGACGATCCTCCGGGGGGCAGGGTCCCCCTCGGCGAGGCAGAAGTGGTCCCCGCTCGCGTAGCGGCCCGGGGGGAGGGCGTGTCCCCCGGTTGCAAAGCGGAAGGTGTCGCCCTCGACGGCGGCGATCGCAAGGGTCCCGTCGCGCACCGCGCGGAAGGTGGTGTCCACCCAGATCGCCTTCGGCGTGGTGGGGCAGTTCTCCTCGCAGACGATGCAAGGGCGGTTCATGGCCCATGGGAGGCAGCGCCCCTGGTCCACGAAAGCGGTGCCGAGGCGGACGGGTCCGCGCCCCGCGAAGTCGCCCTTCCCTTGCTTTTCATCGAGGGTGAGCGGGCGAATCGCGCCCGTGGGGCAGGCGTTTCCGCAGGCGATGCAATTGACCTGGCAGCCGCTCGTCCCGATGCGGTTGTTGAGGAACGGGGTCCAGAACGCCTCGATCCCCGCCCAGAGGCCGGCGGGCTGGAGGACATTGGTGGGGCAGACGCGGAGGCACTGGTCGCATTTGATGCAGCGCGCGAGGAACTCCTCCTCATCGACGGCGCCCGGAGGGCGGACGAGTTGGGCGGACCAGGTCGGGCCAACGAGTCCCCCAAGGCGGAGCGCGGGCGTGGCGGCGAGGCCGCTCGCGACCGAGATGAGAAAGCCGCGGCGGGTGACCCCGTGGCCCGTTTCCTCGCCGCTGCTCGATGGGCGCGGATGGTAGTGGATCGGCTTCGAGGTGGGGCAGTCCTCGAGGCAATTCATGCACATGAGGCACTCGCTGACGCGGAGCGGGCCGGTCGGGGTGCAGGCCCCCTCGCAGTTGCGGTCGCAGGAGGCGCAGTCGGTGCAGAGGGCCTCCTTGATCCCGACCGACCAGAGGGTGGTGCGCGCGAAGACGCCGAGGAGCGCGCCGAGCGGGCAGAGGAAGCGGCAGTAGAAGCGCGGGATCCAGAGGTTGAGCGCGAGGAAGGCGGCGAAAAGAGCGCCGATGAACCATGCCCCTTCGTAATGGCGGGGGGCGCTCCAGATTCGCCCGAAGGCCGAGTCGGCGAGCGGCAGGACCACGACCGTGAAGGAGCGGTGGAGCAGGGGGATCGGGTCGAGCAGTCCGGTCTGGAGTGAGGCGACGATCGCGCGGTCCGTGGAAATGCGACCGGTGACGAGCGCGCCGGCCCCGACAAGGAGCACGGTGAGCGCGGCCGCGGTGGAGGGGCCTGAGACGAACCGCCGCAAACCGAGGAAAAGGGCGATGGCACATCCGGCGGCGATCGCCGCGACCGCCCAGGTAGGCTGTTCACGCGTGGAGCGGAGGAGATTGACCGCGAGGTTTCCCGAAGCCGCCGCGAGCATCGCGAAGAGGAGGTAGTACTTGAAACGCTGCGCCGGGTGGAACTCGTTTACCTCCACCTTTTCCTTCGGGCGAGAGCGCCGTCGGCCCAGCCAGCCAAGGATTTGGTGGAGCGTGCCGAAGGGGCAGACCCAACCGCAGAAGACGCGCCCGAGAAGCATCGTCACCGCGACCGTGACGAGTGCCCAGGCGAGCCCGGCGTAAAGGGAATGGGTGCTGAGGGCGGTGCCGACGGCCACGAGTGGGTCGAACTGGAGGAAGGCGTTGATCGGCCATCCGCGCCACTGCCACGGGGCGGTGCCGACCGTGGCGACGACGCAGAGCCACGTGAAGAGCGCGAGGAAGAACACCTGGGCGATCCGGCGGGCCGTGAGGATCTTCATGGTGAGGAGGGGGAAGCCACGGATGGACACGGATTCAGAAGGATTACCACGAAGTACACGAAACACACGAAAACGGAATGCAGGGCATGGAGCCGCTCATCGCCCCGATCAGAATCGAGGCTCCGATGAGCGGCCTCGTTGTTCGCGTGGATGGAGGAGAAAATCATGGGCTTAGGAAAGAGAGAGACGGATGGGCTTGAGGGCCTCGTAGTCGAGGCGGCCGGCGCCGCGTTCGGCTGCCATGCGGAGGTAGGGCAGGTCGGCGGGCGACCGGTCGAGCAGCGAGATCCCGAAGGCGTCCGCGGCGACCATGTCGGTGCTCACCACCATCGTGCGCGTGGCCTTGAGGTCGTCGAGGGAGCCGCCCGTGGGCCCGTTCGACATCATGCTTGCCGTGCCGTCGAGGACCACGAAGGTCGGACGGACGAGTGCGGACAGTTCCGAGACGATTCCGTGGATGTCCTGGTGAAACTGGTTTCGCCGTCCCCCGAGGAGGCCGTACCAGTTTTTCATCGTCATCGAGGCCCCCGCGCGGTTGTGCGACTTCACGGGGGCGACCCCGATCAGCTTGTTCACCCCCTCGAACGGGCGCCGCAGGACCGGCCAGTCGCGGAGAAGACGCGCGCCGGGGACGGTCGCGGGGAGGAAATCGGTTTCGCGCGGGACGACCAGGCGCCCTCCGGCGCGGGCCGTCGCCTCCCCGAGGCCCGAGAGGGCGAAGCAGCTCTCGGGGGAGTTAATCGGGTTGTCGGTGACGATCACCGAGGCGGCCCCGGACTTGAGGCAGAGGCGGATGAGTTCGGCGGCGAGGTCGGGGTGGGTCGTCGCTCCAAGGGCCGCCGGCGTGGCGAACGCGGCGTTCACCTTGAGAAGGACGCGATCGCCGCGTTTCACGAAGCGCTCGATCCCGCCGAGTGCGGCGAGGCCGCGCTGGAGGGCCGTCGCACGCTCCCCGCCGGTGACAATGCTCATCGCAGGGCCGCCATCGCGCACGGAGAAATCGGGGAGGGGCGGGGGGGCGGAAGCCTTTGAGAAATCACCGGGCGGGTGCCGGTTCCAGAGCCATCCGCCGACGGTGCCGGTGGCGGCGATCGCGGCCGCAAGCCGTGCGCTGCGGCGGATAAACTCCCGCCGTGAGGCGGGGTGGCCGTGGTGGGGATGGGGTTCGGGGTGGCTCATACTGGTCGGACGGGTTGTTGGGTTCCGCGGTTCACGGTTCAGCGGTTGATTTCACACTGCAAGTCAGTTCTCGCTTCAATTGCCACGCCTCGAAACCGTCAAAATGCTCGTTCCATATACTCTTTCCAACCGTTGAACCGTTGAACCCCTTAACCGTGAACCTGGATAACTGCATCATTTCTTCCCCTCGATGCTGCGGGCGAGGCGCTCCGCCCAGCGAAGCACGGCCTCGCGGCTTGGGGCCTGATGAATGCCTGCCATCACGGATCCGGAGGAGAACACCCCCTCGAACATCCCGTCGAGGGAAATCATCGAGGAACCGGGCACCGGAGGGACGGTCCCCGCGTCCTTGCCTCCGCAGTCCTTGATGAGGAAGGCGCGGTAGTCCACCGCGAGTTTTTCGGCCTCTGCGGGAGAACCTCGGCGCGAGGCGAAGAGGGCGATCTCCTGCTTCCCCTCCTTCACGCGGCAGAGAAAGACGCGATCGAGGCGGTCGAAGCCGAAGACATCGCTTGCGAGGAGCGAGAAGCTGTTGGGGACGATCGCCTCCTTCGGAAAGAGGGCCTTGTCGTCGGCGACGTTCACCTTTCGCGCGACCGGGTGCTCCTCGATGAAGCGCCGTCCCGCTGCGGCGACGGATTTCATGAGCGCGGGTTGTGCGTCGGTGGCGATGACCTCCACATAGAACGGTCCGTGAACGAAGCAGAGGGCATTGCCCGCGAAGTAGGAGTGGTCGCCGATCCCGGCGTCGGTCGCGGTCTTGCGGCGCTGGACGCTGTAGACGGAGAAGGCGTTGGCAGGCTCGCCCATGTCGAAGGCCTCGATCTCCATCCACTCGGAGGCCCCGCCCGCAGTGCCCACGCGCTGACAGCGGAGTTCCTTGAACCCGGCGGAGAAGTAGAGTTCGGCCTTGCCGTCGATCTTATCGGAAAGTGTGACGGCATCGAAGCGCTCGGCGGGGCCGAGGGGTTTCATTCCTGCGGGCCATTTTTCGAGAAGATCGAGTGGGGCGGCGGTGCGCGCCTTTGCGAGGCCGGTGTCGGAGGTGGCGAAGGCCATCGCGTGTATCGCAGGGTTGAAGTGGGACTGGCACCAGCCCACCCCGGCGGCGATAACGGCGAGGACGAGGAGGACGCTCCATGCGGCGAGTGTCTCGCCGCGTCCGGGTTTTCGGGTTGCGCGGGTCCTGGCCATCCGTTTTCCTTGGAGCGGAGTCTAGTCTGCTGTCCTTGAAGTATCTGCCATTATTTCTTTTGATGGAGGGCCACGCTTC
This sequence comes from uncultured Verrucomicrobiota bacterium, assembly GCA_964653025.1. Lineage (GTDB taxonomy): Bacteria > Verrucomicrobiota > Verrucomicrobiia > JABWAM01 > JABWAM01 > JABWAM01. Next base: position 41,194 of record CAZZBZ010000004.1, on the reverse strand, counting down.
GTCGTGGCCATCGGTCCTCACAGAGGGCACGACGAAGCGTGCCCCTCCATCATTTAGAGCAATCTTCTCGGGATGTGCGAGTTCTGTAACGGCAAGTATTTCGTGGACACCACACTAGCGGCCGCCCCCGGCGGCGTCCATTCCTCTCGCATTTTCTGTCCGGGTAATCACCAAGGCCACCAGCCCGCAGCGATTCCTTTTTCGACGAAGCGCAATCCAACGGAGACGCTGGGGAGGAGGGCCTTCGGGAAGGCTCCCATGAGGGCGGCGCTGAGGAGGGCGTGGGAGAGAGCGAGGGCGTAGAGGTTGGGGTGGCGCTGGAAGCTGCGGGCCCAGAAGTACATGCCGACGAGGGTCCCGAGCATCAGTCCCGGGTTTGGGGCATGGAGGAGGACGAAGTAGACGGTGAGCACGGCTGCGGTGCGCCTCCCGCGCCCCAGCCAGGGCATGAGCTGGCGGTGAAACCAGCCCTGGATCACGAGTTGCTGGAAAAACGCGGGGATCGGGATGAGCCGCTTCCAGAACGGCGAGCCGGCGCGAAAAACCTCGGAGGGGGGTTGGCCCCAGGCGGCCCCGATCGCGAGGACGAGTGCGAGCCCCGCAAGGGTGGGAAGGACGAGCCCGCGGCAGGCGGCCCAGAAATTTCGCGGGGAGAGCCCGAGGGCCGCGGCCCCAGGCCAGCTTCGCCACGTGGAAAGGGAGACCCACGCGAAGAGCACAGGTACGACGAGGTAATCCCATCGTGGACGCCAGCGGGCCGAGGAATCGAGTCGTAGCACCTCCGCGAGCCATGCGGGCAGGTCGGCAGGCTGGAGGGGGCTTTCAAAGGCGGGAAGCCAGAGCGCCACGAGCGTGGCGAGCGCCACGACGAATACCCCGGCGGAGCGGGGCGGGAGGGGCTCGGGGCCCGTCGCCATAGAGGGGCTAATCGCGTTCAGCGTCGAGGAAGCCCTCGAGCTGGTGGATGCGGGTCGGGTGCCGCATCTTGCGGAGCGCCTTGGCCTCGATCTGGCGGATGCGTTCGCGCGTGACGCGGAAAAGGCGTCCCACCTCTTCGAGGGTACGGGTGATTCCGTCGGAAAGGCCGAAGCGCAGCACGAGGACGTGGCGCTCACGCTCGGTGAGGCTGTTGAGTACGTCGCGAAGCTTCTCGCGAAGGAGTGCGTGCGAGGTCATCTGGAGCGGGTTTTCCGCGGACTTGTCCTCGATGAAGTCGCCAAAGCTGGTGTCGTCCGAGTCCCCGACGGGGCTCTGGAGCGAGATCGGCTGCTGCGCCATCTTCATGATGCCGCGCACGCGCTCGACGGGCATCTGGATCTCGTCGGCGATCTCCTCGGGGGTGGGCTCGCGGCCGAAGGTCTGGAGGAGCACCTTCTGGACGCGCATGAGTTTGTTGATCGTCTCGATCATGTGCACCGGGATGCGGATGGTGCGCGCCTGGTCGGCGATTGAGCGGGTGATCGCCTGGCGGATCCACCACGTCGCGTAGGTGCTGAACTTGTAGCCGCGGCGGTACTCGAACTTCTCAACCGCCTTCATGAGCCCCATGTTCCCCTCCTGGATGAGGTCGAGGAAGGAGAGGCCGCGGTTCGTGTACTTCTTGGCGATGGAGATCACGAGGCGCAGGTTGGCCTCGACCATCTCGGTCTTGGCCTTGATCGCGCGGATGAGCCAGCGCTTCATCTCGTCGTGGCGCTTGACGAAGTCGGCCATCGGGAGGCGGGCGCGCCGTTCGAGTTCCGACAGAGTCTGGGCGGCCTCGGTGAGCTTGCGGCGCGACTCGGGGCTCTGGAGGCGGGAGAGGCGGTCCCGCTCGCGGATCCACTGGTCGACCTGACGACGGAACTCACCGCTCTTGTCCACCATTTCCTCGGTGGCTTTCTGCTTGAAGAAAAATTTCGGGTAAAGCCCCTGGATTTTCGCGCGGGCCTTGAGGTGCTCTCGCCACGCGGATTGGGTTTCCGACGCGCGTTTGCCCTGTCGAAATCGATCGAAGTGGTGCGTGGCCTCCGCATCCGCCTTCCGCAGCATCTCGCGCATGCGGGGAAGCATCCGCTCGTATTTTTCGCGGCCGGCGATTTTCTTATCCTGCACCACGCGGTCGAAGCGCTCGGTGTGCTCTTCGAGTCTGCGGGCGATTTCGAGATGCTCGTGGGCGATGAAGCCGAACTCGTGGAGGATGGCTTGAAGGGAGTTCTCCGCCTCCTCAATCCGCTTGGAAATTTCCACCTCCTGCTCGCGGGTGAGAAGGGGCACCTGCCCCATCTGCTTGAGATACATCCGTACCGGATCGTCCAGGACGTCCAACCTTGGCATCTTCGAGTCGTCCTCGGGCTCCTCGCGCTTGACGCGGTCCACGTCCGATGAATCCACGACGTCGATGTCGAGCCCGCGGAGGACGACCAGGATGTTATCCAGGTCCTCCGGATTGACCATGTTCTCGGGGAGGGCGTCGCTGATGTCGGCGTAAGTGAGATGGCCCTGCTCCTGCGCGAGTTTGATGAGTTCCTTGACCTTGTCGTTCTTGATCTCGCGGCCGAGGGAAGGCTTGCCTGGGGTGCCGACGGGCAGCACGCCCACCAAGGGTCGACGGACCGGAGGGGCTTTCCCCGCGGTGCCCTTGGAGGGCAGGGGTGCCTTGGCAGCGGGAGTGGCCTCGGCTGGCACCGCAGCCTTAGTCGGCTTCGCGGAAGGAGCAGGAGCTTTCATGGCCACCGGTTTCACCTTGGCAGCGGGAACGACCGCGCCGGGTTTTGGCGATTTTGCGGTGCCGGGAAGGCTTCGGGAAGTGGTCTTGGAGGGAGATTTCTTGGATTTCATCCTGCGGCGGGGAGAGCAGAGCCGAAAACTGGGACTCAACAGCCTATCGGGAGCGAAGGCTTTTGGCAAGTCTTTCGAGACCTTTCTTTACAGTCAGCAGGTGAGACTGGAGTTTCTGAAGTTCTTCAGGAGGAAGGTCGGGGGCTTTCAGGCGGGCGAGCGCCAGGTCGCGCTGGCGCACGAGGTGCTGCCGTTCGAGGTGATGGAGGTTGTCCTGGATGTCCGCCACGAGGGCCGTGCGATTGCCGGGCATGGGGAGCATCAGCACCGAGGCGAGGAGAGCCCGGGTCTCGTCGTCGATGGAGGTGGGTACGCCGCCCCAACCCTCCTGCCACTCTCCTTTCTTGGAGGCGGCAAGCACGTGAGCGAAGACCTCCGCGAGCGAGTAGCCCTCCAGCCACTCCATGGAGAGGTGGGCGGCGAGCATGCGCGCGGCCGGGGCCTCCGAGAGCGCGATGTGGAGGAGGCGGTCGGCGCAGCGGAAGGACTCGGGTGAGGCGGAGGGGGCCGCCGCCTCTGCCTCGGAGGCCCCCGGGGAGCGCGAGGCGCGTCGGCGCAGGCGGGCGTACTCGGCGAGGAAGGCATCCGGCTGGATTCCGAGAATGTCACAGACGTTCGAGGCGGCGCGCAGGCGTTCGGGCTCGCTTTCGAGGAGGGAGAGGAGCGGGGTAATGTGCTCAACGACTCGCCGATGGTTTCTCGGATTGCGCATGTCCAGTTGTCCCCGAAGTGCCAGGGCGCGGTGCTCAAAGATGTCGGTGGCGGCGGCGACAGCCTTCTCCATCGCGGGGGCGCCCTGCTTGCGGATGAGGCTATCCGGGTCCTCTCCCTTGGGAAGCGTGGCGGCTTTCACCGAGAGCCCGGCGGCGATGAGTGTGCCCGCGTTGCGCCACGTCGCTTCCTGCCCGGCGGGGTCGGCGTCGAAGCAGAGCACCACCTCGTCCACGTAGCGGCGCAGGATGCGTGCCTGGTCCTCGGTGAGTGCAGTCCCCTGCGGGGCCACCGTCCAGCCGAGGCCGGCGGACTGGCAGCGGATGCAGTCGAGTTGGCCCTCGCAGAGAAGGGCCGAACGGCGCTCCTGGAGCACGCGCTTCGCACGGTCGAGGCCGAAGAGAAGGCGACCCTTGTGAAAAACCGGGGTCTCGGGAGAGTTGATGTACTTAGCTTCCTTCGCTCCCTGGTCGAGCAGGCGAGCACTAAAGCCGACGATCCGTCCGAAGTCGTCGGCGATCGGGATCATCAGACGGTTTCGGAATCGGTCGAAGAACCCCGATCGTCCGTGCAGCGCGAGTCCAGCTTCCTCGAGTACTGCGGCCTCGATCCCATGGCCGGTCGCCCATTCGACAAGCCCGTCGCCATCCCCGGGCGAGTAGCCGAGGCGGTACTCCTTCGCCACCACGCTGCTGAACTCGCGATCCCGCAGGTAGCGCCGCGAGGCATTCGCCCGGCGGTCGCGCATCAGGAGGAGGTGATACCAGTCGCGCGCCTTTGAGAGTGCCTCATAGAGTTTTTCGCGCCGCTCTCGCGTCGGGCCGCGGTCGCCGGGGGAACCCGAACTCTCGGGAAGAACAATTTGCGCGCGCTCCGCGAGCCGCCGCACCGCCGTCGGGAAGTCGAGTCCCTCGCGGAGCATGAGAAATTTAAAGACATCGCCCCCGGCCCCACAGCCGAAACACTTGAAGCCCTGCGTGCGTGCGTTGACGTGGAAGGAGGGGGTCTTCTCCTTGTGAAAAGGGCAGAGCGCCTTGTGGCTCGCTCCCGCGCGGCGCAGGGGCACCCCGAGCCACTGGACGATCTCCACGATGTCGTTCGCCATGCGGACGCGGTCCAGCACCTCTTTCCCAAAAAAGTCGCTCATGGCTTGGGGGACACTCAAGGCCAAGCCTCGCCCTCAATCAAGCGTTGCCATGCGCCGTGGGTCGCGTGTAGCTTCCGCGCATGTCGCTCCTGGTTGTCGGTTCCATTGGCATTGACGATGTGAAGACGCCGCGCGAGGCGCGGGCGGGCCTGCTCGGGGGCTCGGCCTCCTACGCGGCCGTTGCCGCCAGCTACTTCGCCGAGCCCCGCCTTGTCGGTGTGGTGGGCGAGGACTTCCCGGAGGAACTCCGCCGCATCTTTCTCGGGCGTGGCGTGGATCTTGCGGGGATGAAGGTTGAGCACGGGCTAACCTTTCGATGGTCGGGCGAATACTTCCAGAACATGAACGAGCGGCGAACGCTCTCGGTGGCGCTGAACGTCTTTGAAAACTTTCGCCCCGATTTGCCTCCCTCCTGCCTCAACGCGCCCTTCGCCCTCCTCGGGAACATCGAGCCCTCGCTCCAACTTCACGTCCTCGGTCAGATGCGTCGCCCAAAGTTTGTGATGGCGGACACCATGGATCGCTGGATCCAACTCTCCCGCCCCGATCTTTTGCGGCTTCTCAAGAAGGTGGACGCCATTTGCATGAACGACGGCGAGGCGCGCGAACTCACCGGTGAGCCCAACCTCATCCGCGCCGGCCGGGCCCTTCTCAAGCTCGGTCCCGCCTGGGCAATCGTGAAAAAGGGCGAGCATGGATGCCTCCTCTTCGGGCGCGACACCTTTTTCTCGGCGCCTGCCTTCCCTGTGGAGGACGTCCAGGACCCGACCGGAGCGGGGGACGCCTTTGCGGGTGGGTTCATGGGGAGTGTCGCCCGGCAGCGTCGGGCCGACCTCGGGACCCTCCAGCGCGCGGTGGTCCTTGGGAGCGTGATGGCCTCGTTTACCGTGGAATCCTTCAGCCTCGACCGCATTCGCGACCTTTCCTCCGCCGACATCAAGGCGCGCTGGCGCTCCTTCGCGCGGATGGGGGACTATGATCGCGGAGACGCCGGGGCGGTGCGTCGGGCGCGGTGAGTCGCGTGGACGGGCCTCAATTGACACCCATCAAAAATACAGGAATTCGATCGAGCACGTGCCAGATCGAATTCCGGTGTTTCTCCCAATCTCATGCGGCTACGGAGCTGCTAGAATTTCCATTGACGTTCGCCGCCCCATCTGACCAATAATCCCCCGTTCTCTCACCCCATTCACCCCATCCCACTTAATTAAAATATGAAGGAACTCTACAATGCCGTGCTCGAAGGTAAGGCCAAGGATGCCAAGGCCATTACCGAGAAGGCCCTCGCTGACGGCACCGATCCGCAGAAGCTCGTCAACGAGCAGATGATTCCCGCGATGGCCGAGGTGGGGCGTCGCTTTGAGGCGAACGAGTACTTCGTGCCCGAGCTGCTCATTTCCGCGCGCGCGATGAAGGCCGCGCTCGAGCTGATCAAGCCGCTGCTCGCCAAGGCCGGTGCCCAGCCCGTGGGCCGCGTTGCGATCGGGACGGTGAAGGGCGACCTCCACGACATCGGCAAAAACCTCGTCTCCGCGATGCTCGAGGGCGGTGGGTTTGAGGTGATTGACCTCGGGGTGGACGTCTCCCCCGAGAAGTTCATCGCCGCCGTGAAGGAGAAGAACGCGAATGTCATCGCACTTTCCGCGCTGCTGACCACCACGATGCCTTCGATGAAGACCACCATCGAGAGCCTCAAGACCCAGGGTGTCCGCGCGAACGTGAAGGTGATCATCGGCGGCGCGCCGGTGACGCAGCAGTACGCCACCGAGATCGGGGCGGATGGCTACGCCGACAACGCCAGCTCCGCCGTGGCCGTTGCCAGGAAAGTTCTCGGCGTCTGATCGGTTCCACACAGTTTCCCAAAGGCCCGTCCCGCCAACCGCGGGGCGGGCCTTTTGCTTTTCCCCTATCTCCGGGCTTCCCTCCTGAAGCCTGTGGCCTGTAGCTTACGCTCTGGGGCCCAAATCCCTCTCTCCGCTCCGCCCATTGCCCATTTTTCATTGGCCGTTGATCATTTTACATTTTCCTCTCCCTCCCTCCTCCCATGCACCCAACCCTCGAATCCCTCCTGAAGTCCATCCCCGTGGTTTCTGACGGTGGGTGGGGCACCGAGTTCCAGAAGCTCGGCCTCGCCCCTGGTGAGTGTCCCGACTGCTGGAACCTCGATCATCCCGACCGCGTGGAGCGGGTCGCCCGTTCCTACGTGGAGGCCGGCAGCCGCGTGGTCCTCACGAACACCTTCGGCGCGAACCGGGTGGTCCTCGAGCGGCAGGGACTTGCCGAAAAGCTGTTTGAGATCAACCGTGCCGGCACCGCGCTCTCCCGCAAGGCGGCGGGCGATCGGGCGTTGGTCTTCGCCTCGGTTGGGCCAACGGGAAAGATGGTTTCCGCGGGTGAGATCGAGGAGGCGGACCTGCAGAAGATCTTTGCCGAGCAGATGGCGGCGCTTGCCGCCGGTGGGGCGCAGGGATTCGTGATCGAGACCTTCGCGGAGGTGGCCGAGGCCCGTTGCGCCCTCGCGGCGGGGAAGGCGACCGGGCTGCCATGCGTGGTCTCCATGGTCTACGACTCCGGCAAGGGGCACGACCGCACGATGATGGGGACGACTCCCGAGCAGGCCGCCGCGGAACTCGACGAGGCGGGAGCCGACGTCATCGGCGCAAACTGCGGCCAGGGAATCGAGGGCTACATCCCGATCTGCGAGCGGCTCCGCGCGGCGACGAAGCGCCCGATCTGGATCAAGGCGAACGCCGGCCTCCCCGAGATGGTGGAGGGCAAGGCCGTCTACCGCGTCGCGCCCGAAGAATTTGCGAAGCACGCGCTGAAGGTGAAGGCGGCGGGAGCCTCCTTCATCGGCGGCTGCTGCGGTACCAGCCCCGCCTTCATCCAAGCGCTGGCCGCAGCCCTCGCTCCCGCCTCACCTCCCCCTTAATCGGGGTGAAGAAGTGGGGATTGTGGAGGCATGCCTCCCGTGGATTTACGGCGTAAACAATCGTCCGGGGAGAACCATCGCACAGGGAGAATCAGCGGGAAGTTCGACCCGTGTGCGGGTGGTGCCGACCTGGATCTCGCAGGTGACGCGGGGGCCTTCGTTCCAGAGCAGGATCGCGAGGGACCCGTCGGGGTTCAGGAAGGCGGCGGTGTTGGGGCCGGCGGAGGGTGCCGAGGCGACCCACTTCGCGCCGGGTTTTAATGTACGGCCGACGAGGGCCATGATCGCGAAGTCGCGGTTCCATCGGATGCCGCCCGTATTGCGGTCCACGATGAGCAGCGAGTTCTGGCGCCAATCCCACGCGCTGCGGGAGGTTTCGTTGAGGACCATGTTCCAGTAGGTGTAGACAGTGCACCCTGCGTTGAAGTGGTCCACGATGTTCTCAAAGAGGAGGCGGGCCTGGGGGCGGCTGTTCTCGCCGTCGAAGCACATCGCCTCGGTTTGCATGACCTTGAGCGAGGGGTCCTGCATCCTGATGTCACGGATCCTCCCCGGGTGGCTGTACTGGAAGCCCATGCCGGAGATGGCCCCGCGGAAACCGGGAAGATCCATGCAGTCCTGGGCGTAGGTCTCCTGGCCTTCCTGGAAGGTGCCCGCCCAGATCTCGGCCTTCACCCCGGTGCGATCGAACTCGGGACGCAGGTACTGCATGACGAACCGGGCCATTTGTTTCGGGGGCATCCCGCAGGTGGGGTAGCGGCGCTCGATGTTCGGCTCGTTCTGGACGAAGACCCGGTCGATCGGGATGCCGAGGCGGGCGTAGCCCTCCACGAACTTTCGGAGATACAGCGCGTGGGCACGATAGACCTCGGGACGGTCGAGGAGCTGGCCGCCATTCGTCATCGTGCCCGTGGTCTTGAGCCAGCCGGGCGGGCTCCAAGGGCAGGCATGCAGGCGCATCGCCGGGTTGATCGCGCGCGCGGCCTGGATGAAAGGGACGAGGTACCTCTCGTCCCGACGGGTACTGAAATGCGTCATGGGGTAGTCGCCCTTGGAGTCGTTGAGGCTCCAAGCGTAGAGGGCGAAGTCGCTGGCGCCGATGGGGACGCGGCAGAAGTTGAGACCCGCGCCCTCGTTCGGGTCGAAGAGGGCGGTGAGCAGGCGCTCGCGGGCCTTCTCGCGGAGGTGGGTGATCGCCTCGCCTCCCTGCTCGTTGAAGGCACCGCCGATGCCCTCGAGGGTCTGGCCGCGGAAGCGGGGCTCGACGCGGACCGTGAGTTCGGGTTCCCCGATCGAGGAGGGACACGGGTGCTCAACGATCGGGGAGGAGGTGATCTTTCCCTCGAGGGAAACGAAGTGAACCGTCGGGGATGTGGCGGGTTTCGCAGGCGGGGGGGCGGCGGAGAGGTCCATCCCGAAGACGAAGAAGAAGAGAGCGAGACAGCAAAGGAGGTGGCGGGGTTTGATCATTTAGAGGACGGTGAGATGCGAAGGAGCCGTCAGGTGCGCGCCTCACCGAGGCCGGCCTCGGTGATCTGGAGGAAGGCGACCTCGAGGGCGAGGGGTTCGTGGACGTTTCGCCCGAGGAGGCGTGCGAGGTCGTCCAACTGGCGGAGCGAGGCGAGCGGGGCGCCGTGGTCGCGGAGCCACTGAAGGACCCCCTTGAGGAGACGGGTCCGCTCGCGGAGGTATTCGGCCTGGGACTGGGCGTCCATCTGCTTCTCAACCGCCTCGCGCTGGGCGGGCTCGAGGCTTTCCTTCGCGGCGTCGTCGAAGTCGGCGGCGAACTCTGCCTGCTTCTCGTCACGGAGGGCCTTGAGCATCGCGAGGAGGCGTGAGGCGAGGCCAAAGGCGCGGAAGGGTGCGGGCGCCTCCGTCTTTTTCGCGAGGAATTCCTCGAGCCATGCCTCGACCTGTTTCTCGCGTTCATCCTTCGGGCGGTTGGCCGCAGGGCGGAACGGCACGCGCAGGCAACGGGAGAGCACGGTTTCTCGGAGCTGCTGGGACTCTTCGGTGAGGAGGAGAAAGACGGTGCGCGGGGGGGGTTCTTCGAGCGTCTTGAGGAACGCGTTTTGCGCGGGATCGTTCATCCGGTCGGCGGTGTGGATGATGGCCACCTTGTGGCGGGCGCGGCTGGCCTTGAGGTAGATGCCGCGCTCCAACTCGCGAAGCTGCGGGATGAGGATCTGGCGGGATTTTGAAGCGGCGCGGAGGGCGCTGACGTCCGGGTGGCGTCCCGCGGCGATGTCGGCGCAGGAGGGGCACTTGCCGCAGAAATCACCGTCGTTCTTTTCGCAGTTGAGCGCACGGGCGAAACCGAGCGCGACCGGCTCGGTTTCCAACTCCTCCCCGGCGAGGATCCATGCGTGGTGGATGCGATCGTTCTTCAACGACCGCTTCAGGAGGTCGCAGACGAGTGGCTGGGAGGAGAGGTCGGACCAAGGCACGGGAGCAATGAGCAATGCGCAGCGGCCAATGTAAAACGCAAAATGAGCGGGAACGGAAGAAAGGTCCCGTCTGCCGCCTTCCCATCAGAGTTTCGACAGGGCCTTGTCTCGCCGCGCCGCAAGCTTGAATGATTGATGAGGTTTCCCGTTATTGTTTTCGACGGGTTTCGGGGAAGAAAACGAAAACGTGTCGGTTCAATGTCATATCATGGTGCAGATAAATCCCCTCCGGAGAAGCCGCCGATGCGAGGATGGGGATGTTGTTCTCAGTTTAACAGGAATATGGGAATACAGGAAACTGGGCGCATGAAGACCACCCTTGATCTGCCCGATGAGATGGTGCGGCGCGCGAAGATCACCGCCGTGGAGCGGGGAACCACGCTGCGAAACCTCGTGGGAGAGGCCCTGGCCCGCGAGTTGGAGATCCCGGTGCCAGATGTATACCGCCGGCGGCGGGCCGCGTTCCCCATCTTTTCCTCCCGGGCACCGGGAACCATGAGCCTGACCAACGCCGACCTCGCTCGCTTGGAGGACGGGGAGGATGTTCGCCGCCATGGACGCGCTCGTTGATGTCAACGTCCTCGTCGCGCTCCTGCATGCGCGGCATCGGCATTCGGGGGCGGCGGTTCGATGGCTCGATGGGCAGCGCGCACCGGGTTTGGTGCTCGTCTGTCGCATCGCCCAGATGAGCGCCCTGCGTATCCTCACGCAGCCCGTGGTGATGAAGGAGGAGACGCTCTCTCCCGCCGAGTTTTGGCGCGGCTGGGACCTGATGATGGAAGATGATCGATTCCTTCGGATCGAGGAGCCCAAGGGGCTTGAGGCGGCGTGGCGTGGAGTCACCGTTGCGATCCGCAAGGGACAGTGCGCGGAAACCGACGCTTATCTGGCAGCGTTCGCGCGGGCCGGGGGATGGGGTCTGGTCACCTTTGACCGGGGGTTTCGTCGTTTTCCGGGGCTTCGGGTGGAGATCTTGATCTGAAGGAGTTTGCGTCGGAGCAGAATTCGCGCGCCCCGAAAATGCGTTCGGGGGAATACAGCCGCGCCTCCCACACCAAGAACTGCGGTTGAGAGCTACTTCCTGAAGTGGATTGTGGCGCTGGCGATGTTGTTGGCGGAGTCGCTGGCGCGGACGTTGACGTAGTGGTCGCCGGCGGCGAGGTTCGCGATCGGGATCGCGAAGCGGTTCTCCTTCGCGTCGTAGATGCCGCTGATGGGCAGCAGTGGACGCCAGTCGGCCCCGTCGAGGGAGTACTCGGCCTCGTCCACCACGCTGGTGGTGTCGCGGATCACGAGGAGGAGCGAGCCCTTCTTGAGGGTCTCGGGCGAAATATCGGGGACGATCACCGGCGCCGTGTTGTCCACCGTGAAGACCTCGCTCACCATCTCGTCGCTGCGCTGCTCGATGGGAAGGTTGCCGGGGAGGTCGCTGACCACGACCTTGAGGGCGTAGTCCCCGTCGGGCCACGTGGCGGCATCCCAGGCGAAGAAGCTCTCGCGCAGGTCGCCACGAAGGAGCATCCACTTCTTCGCGCCCGAGGCGCGGAAGAAGACCTGGGCGAGGAGGTCGTCGCTGTCAGGGTCGGAGGCCTGCCAGATCGCCGAACGCCAGCCCATCTTCTTGACCTGCTGGAGCATGGGGCCGCGGGCGGCGGCCATCATGGCGTCCATGGCCGCGCCCATGGAGGGATTTGTCGAGGCGGAGGAGCGACCGTTCGCGCCCGCGGCGCCCATGCCGGCGCCCCCGGCCGCAGTGACCGGCGGCAGCGGCATCTCGGGCTTCGGGGCCTTGGCGAGTTCGATGTTCGCAGGGGTGACCGAGACCCGCGCCAGTCGGGGGGGTTGGTTCTGTGGCTGGTAAAAGAGGTCCACGCGGTCCACGAAAGGCCCGTCCCCGGCGCCTTCGACCTCCATCTCGAGCTTGTACTGGAGGTGGCGCGCGATCGGGCTCTGGATGCGCCCACCGGGGTCGAGGGGTTTCCAGTCGCTCCAGACCTTGTCGGGCTTGGCGGTGTTGCCGGTGCGCGTGAGCATCCGCACCTTGCCGGCGCCACCGGCGCGCCAGTCGGCGACCCCCCAGCGCGCTGAGGCGCGCGCATCGAGGACCTTCGACTCGAAGGAACCCTTCCGCGCGGGCGTCCCGGGCAACGCCCAGAGCGCGCCGGCGGTGGAGGTGGTGGCGATCCAACCTTCCCCGCCGCGAGGCAAGAGGGCCGTGATCGTCTCGGCTTCGAGTTGGTTGAGAATGGTCCAGGACCTCGGCCCCGTGAGTTGGATGAGCTTGCCCTTGCGCCCCGTTCCCGCCCAGACGCGTGCGGGGCCGGTGACGGCGAGGGCGTGGACGTCCTCGCTGTCGCTCCACCAGCGCTCCGTGGCCCCGTCGAGGCCGATGCGCACGATCTCGCCCGCACCGGGTTTGTCCTGGCCACTCGAGCTTCCGCCCGGGTCCTCGGCCTTGGCGGACGCTTCCATCATCGCCGCGATGGCGTTTCCGGCGGCGCCCGAGGGAGGCTTGGGCATGGATGACATCGAAAGACCGGGGGAACGGGAGGATTTTCCATCGCCCATGGCGGCGACGAAGACGGCCCCGTCGGGGGCCGCCGCCATGGCGGTGATCTCGCGGAAGTCGGAGTCGTAAGCGGCGAAGGGTGCGCCGGTTTCGCCGGAGGTCGAATCGAAGCGGTAGACGATGCCGTTGCCGTCGCTGCCCGCCCAGAGCCGCTTCTTCGCGTCGAGCAACAGGGAACGCAGGTGGGTCTCGTCGCTGTCGTAGAACACGCCGCCCTTGCCGGCGGCGGTGATCTTGAAGAGTTTGCCCTTGTCGCCGGTGGCGGCGAAGAGGTGGCCGTCGGCGTCGAAGGCGAGCGCCCAGATGTACTTCTCCTTCGGCTCGAAAAAGACCGAGGACTTCCCGGGGCCCTCGATGCGGTAGACCTTCCCATCGGGGGAGGCACCGGCGAAGAGGACGCCGTTGCGGTCGAGCACAAGGGCATGGACCTGGATCTCCTTCGCCTTGAAGTATTCCTCCGGCTTGCCGTCTTTGCCGACGCGGAAGACCTGCCCTTCGTTACCGGCGGCGACATAAAGCGTGCCGTCGGCTGCCCGCACGGCGGTCCATACGGTGGGGACGGGGAGGGTGGCGAGTCGGGTCGCCTCGATCCCGAGGCGGAGGAAGCCATCCGAGGAGACAGCGGTGCCCCGGGCTTCCCCTTCGGCGAAGTCGGCGAAGGAATCCTGGGTGGACTTCTGCGTCTGGACGGCACCACAGGGAAGGGCGGCGAGGACGGCGAGGAGCGCGAGGGGGAACGGTTTCATTTGATTCGGATGGTGACGCTCCGGCTGCCCTCGACGCGGGCCTGCATCGGAACCTGGGTCTCGGAAAGGATCAGGGTCGAAAGTCGGGAGGGGGAACCCGCGGTGGAATCCCCGGCAATGAGTTTGCGGACGGACTCGGGAAGCGCCGGCAGGTGGCGTTCGCCGAGGTTGAGCCCCTCCGCGGCGCGGGTGACGAGGAGATAGAGGCGGTCGGAGGGCCGGCGGTCATTGAGGCCGAGCACGGTCTCCTCGAGGTTGCGCGCGGCGGTCGAAAAATCCGGCGCGCCGCCGACCGTGATGACGAAACCGCCGCCCCGCAGGGCGCTCTTCCCGGTAAGCTGGCTGGCACGAGCCGCGTCGGCGAGCACGACCTGCACCTCGCCGGACTTGGCTTCCTCGGGGATCCGGGCTTCGAACTCCCTGCTGATCCGCTTGCCGTGCCAGGGCTGGAAGATGGCGCGGAGGCGCACGGCGTCCCCCGGACGGGCCTCAAGGGGTTCGGCGGAGAGCTGCTCGATGGAGAGCTGGTGGACCGCGGGGCGGAAGGAGGCCTCGACGGCGACCGATTCAATCTCGGGTTGCGCGAAGTCGTTCGCGTACAGGCTGCCGAGTTGCATGGCGGGTCCCACCACCGAATCGAGAGCCCAGGAGCCCCTTTCCCCTGTGAACATGTCCTCGAAGACGAGGGGCGGGGCGCCCTTGAGGCGGACCTCGCTTCGGATTGCGAGGGTGCCCTCTTCGCTCTGCTCCATGACGTTTGCGAGGAACTGGAGGAGGGCGGTCTGGTAGACGGAAAGGGTGAAGAACTTGTTATCGCAGAACTCGAGCCGGTGCGTGCGGGGGGAGGCCCCCTCGCGGGTGACCTTGACCGTCATCGGTACCATCTTCGGGACGCGTCCGATGAAGCCGGCGACCGCCGACATCCGGTCCTGGGTGAGGGTGCCGACCACGGGTCCCTTGTTGGCCATCTTGAACGAGCGCATGTAGCTGGAGACGATCCCGATGATCTCGGCTTTGCCCATGGGGATCGCGATGGCACCCGCGCCGAGGAAGGGGTGCCCGAATGCGAGGACGCGGTCTCCGTCGCGCCATGTGAGGGTTCCCGTGGCGGCCATGCTGAGGTCGCCGCGCGCGATGAGGCCGGTGAGCGGGGAGCCGGGGACCAGGTCCGAGGCGTCACCCAGGCCGCCCTGGCTCGCGCCGCCGCCGCCGAAGATCGGGAAGAACCCCGCTTCCTGGAGGGCGCGAGCAACCGGCTCCCTGGCGAGCGGGTGCAGGCCCCCGATCTCGAGGGGCAGGGGGATGGGGCTGGCGGTCGGTTCGGAAAGGGCTTGTCCGGGGGGAAGCGCGAAACCGGCCAGCGCACTGAGCATCCGCACGCCCGGGGAGGAGCGTGGGGGGGAGGATTTGTCGCCAAAGAGGGAGCGCCCGCCGCGCGTGTTGCCGCGGAACTCGAAGAGCTCGAGCATGGACTCGATCGGTTGGACGCCGAAGATCGGGTCCTTGTTAAACGTCCACCCGTAAGCGAGGGCACCCATGTTCTTCCCGTCAATGAGGCAGGGGCTGCCACTCATGCCGCCGGCGACGACCATCTGCTTCGTGGGGTCGTCGAGCATCTTGCACCAGATGATGTCGCGGCCGGGGCCGGCAAAATCCTTCGCCACACCCATCACCTCGAAAGGGAAGGCCTGCACGCGGGTGCCGGCGAAAACCGTGTGGCACTCGCCGCGCAGTCCGGGCTTCACGTCCTTGAGAGGGAAGATGGGCGGCGCGGCGAACGAGCTCCCGGCCAGGAGAACCAGTGCGAGTGCGAAGCGGGAGGCGAGGGGCACGGGAAAGCCATGCCAGAATCCGCGCGTTGGGTCAAATCACCCACGGGTGGCGCCTCTCCCTTTTCCTCCTCGATTTCCTGTGGGCCGCCCACTAGAAGGAGCGGCATGACGCATCGCGAGAAGGTTCTGACGGCCCTTGCCCACCGTTCCGGCCCGGTTCCGGTGGATTTTGGGAGCACCCCGGTGACCGGCATGCACGTTTCCTGCGTGGCGGCGTTGAGGAATCACTACGGGCTCGCGAAACGCCCCGTGAAGGTTCACGAGCCCTACCAGATGCTCGGATGGATCGAGGACGACCTTCTCGATGCGGCGGGGATCGACACCGCGGCCCCGATGCCGCCGGGTTCCATCTTTGGCTTCGCACCGAAGGACTGGAAGGAATGGCGGACGCCCTGGGGGCAGGACGTTCTCGTGCCGGGCAAGTTCAACACCAGGAAGGAGGGCGACGACGTGCTGATCTATCCCGAGGGGGACATGAGCGTTCCGGCGAGCGGGCGCCTGCCATCGGGGGGGTATTTTTTCGATTCCATCATCCGCCAGGATCCGATCGATGAGGAGAAACTGAATCCCGCGGACAACCTTGAGGAGTTTACGCCGCTTTCCGACGAGACGCTCGCGCACCTCAAGTCCGAGGTGGACCGGGTCAAGGGCTCCGGGCGCGCGGTGGTTGCGGGGATCGGGGGTTTGGGGTTTGGGGATATCGCGCTGGTGCCGGGGCCGTTCTTGCGGCGGCCGAAGGGGATCCGAGACGTGGCGGAGTGGTACGTCACGGTGGCGACGAGGAAGGATTATGTGGCGGCGATCTTCGATCGACAACTCGAGGTTGGCCTCGCGAATCTACGGAAGGCCCACCGCGTCCTCGGCGATTCGTTCGACGTGCTCTTCGTATGCGGCACCGACTTCGGGACGCAGGTCAGCCAGTTCTGCTCGGCGGCGACCTTCCGCGAGTTGTGGCTCCCGCGCTACAAGGCGCTGAACGACTGGGTCCACCGCAATACCCGGTGGAAGACCTTCAAGCATTCCTGCGGGGCAATCGTGCCGCTGCTCCCCTCGATCATCGAGAGCGGTTTCGACATCATCAACCCGGTCCAGTGTTCGGCGACCGGGATGGGAGCGTCGGAGATCAAGAAACGCTTTGGCGACCAGCTGGTGTTCTGGGGAGGCGGGGTGGACACCCAGCGGGTGCTGCCGTTCGGGACGAAGGAGGAGGTGCGCCGCCAGGTTCTCGAGCGCTGCGAGGTGTTCTCGAAGAACGGCGGGTTCGTTTTTGACTCCATCCACAACGTCCAGGCCCTCACCCCCGTGGAGAACATCGTGGCGATGCTCGATGCGGTGCGGGAGTTCAACCGCGGTCGCTGATCCGGGTTCCCCGCCACCACGTTCGAATCCGGGAGAAGATGGTCCCCGACCACGTTTTACCATCTCGCGCGCGAGGAAGCGTGCCTCGACGTCTTGCGTTGGCGGCGTGCGTGCTGGGTTTCCTGATTCCTGCAGCGCGGGCGGAGATCAGGGTGGTGGCCCGGTTGCCCGAAGGCGGAAACGGCCCAGCGCAGACCGTCGAGGTCGAGACCCGTTTCTACAAGGCGACCTTCTCGCTGCCGAACGCGGGCGCGGCATCTTCGTTCATCTACAAATCCTCCAACGTCGAGTTGCGCGCGGAGAACTACTACTCGAGGCGCAACGATCTCTTTACCGAGGACCTCGGGCTGGGGCCGCGGTTGCCCGCGGTCCACCGGGTCGTGCGCCAGTCGGCCGACGACCTAGTCCTGGAATTCGAAGTTTCCCAGAAACCCGACCCAGAGCGTGAGTGGGTCACCCAGATGGCCTGCCGTCGGCGCCTGACGTTTCGCGAGGACACCCCCGCGGTCCGCGTCGAGACGACCATCGAGAACCGCGGGACCGAGCCCCGGCGGTTGCGCATGGGAATCTTCCAGGGGCTCTCGCTCGGGCGCGTGGCGACCGCCGTCTGCCTGCCGGCAGCCGACGGCAGGCTCCTCGGCCTCGACCGCGCCGATGAGTCCAGTTCCAGGTTCATCTACGCGCCCGACCTGGCCGGGGCGTGGATGGGGGGCGTCAGCGAGGGTGGTCTTGGCGCGGCCTTCTCTTTCGACTGGGCGGATGTGGACGGGATGAAGGTGGACCTCTGGAAAACCGTCGGCTCGGCCTACCTGGCAAGCCTGCGAGAACGAGAGGTGACGGCGGGCGGGTCGGTGACCTTCGCCGCGACTTTTCTGCCCTTCACCGGTTTCGGCGCCCTCGACGGGATGCAGGACGACCTCGCCGGCGGGATTCGGGTGGGGGCGGCGCCCGTATTTCCCGACGATGTGGCCACCGCGGAGCTCAAGACGGGGGCGAACGTGCCGCTTCGCGTCTTCCTCGCGAGCGGGCGGGAGCGCTCTGTCAAAGTCCTCCTGCGCTGCACACGGAAAGAGGATGGGCGGACCGTTCTCGACCAGGAACTGTCGGCCGTGCTCAAGGCTGGCGAAACCGCGACGCTCGAGAGCCGTATGGCCCTGTCCGACGAAGGACTCTACGTGCTCAGCGCGTCGGTGAGCGGGGCTGGCGGGGTCCCGTTGCTGATGATGGAGAAGGGGCTGACGGTCGGGCGGAGTCGTCTCACGTTCACCGCGACGCTGCCCGCGGGGGCGAAGCGCGGGGAACGCGTCGAGGGTGGCGGCGTGGAGCCGGCCTCCTTCGACCCGCAGTTTACCTCGGTCGACCGGTCGTTCGTCACGCCGCACCTGCCGCTGGCGAAGAACCACGCGGGGGGGGCGGTACGAGTGTTCTTCGCGGCTCCGGCCGACTGCACTCTTGGCCACCTGCGCGAGATCTCCCAGCGTTCGGACCTCGAGTACGACTACCACGCCATCGCGAAGATCCAGAGCCCGCCCGACACGCTCAACTTCGGGGATGTCCGTCGGTTCCGGGCGAAACTGCGCGCGACCGATGCCCAGGTCCTTGTCAGTCTCGGACTGAATTGGCAGGTTGGGTTCCCGAAGGAACTGATCGCGGAAATCATGGAGCGGGTGAAAGGCGGGATGGGTCTCGTCGTTGCCGCGAGGAGCGAGGTGGAGCAGGTCGAGCTCTTCAACCTCCTTGGCGAGGCGAAGTCGCTCGCGTCGTCCCCGCTGCCTCCCTGCGCCGTCCCTCTTCCCCCCATGAAGTGCTATGAACTTGGCAAGGGGCGGGTCGCGGTCGTGATGTGCGGCTGGAGCAACTATCGAGATGGCGGGGAGGCGGCCCTGGGGCAGTGGACGAGCGTGCTCGCCGGAGAGAAGGCCCTGCCGGTCGCGGAGTTTCGCTGGCACGGCTACGAGTACGCCTACGCCGCGCTTGGGGAACTCGCCCGCTGGGCCGCCCGCAAGGAGGGGCCGGCCCGCGTGACCCGCGTGGCGCTGCGCGGCGACCGCGTGGCCGTGGATCTCCGCTGGGATGGCGCGGCGACCGACGTCATCGTGCAGGCGCGGGTTCGCACGCGGCGATGGGAGGAGCGGACCGCAGGGGAGGCGAAGGTAAAGTTTGCGCCCGGCGCGGTCTCCTGCGAGGTGCCGCTGAAGGCCCGGCCCGACGCGGGGCCCTGCGCGCTGGAGGTCTTCGCGCGCGACCCCTCGGGGAAGTTGCTGGCCTTCGCCTCGGCCGGCGCGGTGGGCGGGGAGGGCGTGGACCTCAAGGTGGACGTGATGGCCTGCCAGCCCGCGGAAAAGACGGGCACCTGCCGGGTGGAATGGTCGGGCAAGGTTGGGGATGCCCGGCTCCGCTTCCGTCTCGTGGACCGCCTCGGGCGGGTGGTGGTCGAGGACGCGCGGAATGCGAAGCTTGACGGGACCCCGCAAGGGGTCGAGTTCCCGTTGGGAAAACTCAGGCCGCTGACGGTTTATCACGAGGCGGTGGCAACCCTGGAGTCGGGCGGGCGGGTCCTTGCCGAGACGACCGCGGACGTGTTCCTCATCCCCGCGAAACCGGACTACGCGGACCGGTTCGTGCTGGCCGTGGCGGATGCGCCCGAGCGGCGCCCGCTTCACCTGCAGGCCCTCCTGCCGCTGATGCGCTCCCTCGGCCTGACCATGCACTCGCACAGCTACAACATGCAGACGCTTTACGCCTCGGGAGGGACGGCGGCGTCCAACGCGGGCGGCCTCTCCCTCAAGCAACGCTACGCGCTGCCGCCGGTGAAGCCCTCGCTCGATGACGCCTCCTGCGCGATGAGCCCGCCCTTCCTGCCATCGGCCGCGTCCATCACGGCGATGAAGGAGAAGTGGCAGGCGGCGGTGCGGGCCGCCGCCGCGCAAGGGGCGCGGCTCTTTCCCCTCGATGACGAGAGGCGGTTTCCCGTGGACTTCGATCGCAGCCCGGGAACGATGGCGGGCTTCCGCGAGTGGCTGAAGGGGCGTTACGCCGGAATCGCGGAACTCAATCGCAGCTGGGGCGCGAGCTTCGCCGATTTTTCCGAAGTGGTGCCGAAGAAACGTGCCGAGGTGCAGGTCGCGCCGAACCTTGCGCCGTGGCTGGAGTTCCAGATGTATCTCGGGACTGTCGCGGGGGAGCACTACATGAAGGCGCCCGCAGAGTGGGCGGCGGAGATCAGCCCGGACCTCAGCGTGGGGGAGCACGGGGTGTACGAGCCAAGGGCGGAGTGGCCGGTGGATTGGGCCCGCTACGCGCGTTATTACCGTTACACGCTGCGCTACGGCGACTCGCAGGGCGTGCTCGAGGAGTTGTTCCGTTGTTTTGGCGACGGCGCGTGCCACGGCCGTTGGCAGGGTTACGGGATGCTCGATATCACGCCCGATCGTCGGGCCGAAGCGTGGGCGTCGCTCCTCAATGGCGGGAGCTTCTGCGCCTTTTGGGCGATGACGGACAACGGCTTCTGGAACTACGGGGTGGCCACGTCCGACCAGCGCCCCACGAAAGGCTACGCCGCGCTGGCGAAGGAGGAGTTCCCTGACCTCACTGGCGGCATCGATCGCCTGATCCTCAACTCCCGTTTCACGGACGATGGAATCGCGATCGGATACTCCTACCCTTCCTGGATGGCGGATGTTGGGGCGCTGGGGCAGAAGGCCAAGGCGGTGATCGAGGAGCTTGGCTACCAGCATCGCTTCGTGAATCTCGAGGGCCTCGCGCCCGGGCAACTCGGGAAGGACGGCGTGCGGCTGCTCGTCCTGGCGGAAACCGGGTGCCTCTCCGCAGCGCAGGCGGAGGCCATTCGCGGATTCGTGGAGGACGGGGGCACGCTCTTCGCGCTGGGGCGTTGCGGCTGGCGCGACCTGCATGGGGCGCCCCACGCTCGCCCGGTGATCGAGGACCTGACCGGCGTGGAGATCGCTGGTCCGACGCCCAGCCCGGGGATGGAGATGAGGGCTTCGGGTGCCGACGCCCCGCTCAAGCTTCGCGCCTGCTGCAACGGGGTGAAGGTGGCCACGGCGGTGAAGGTGCTTGCCGAGTCCGCCGGGACTCCCTTGTGGACGGTCCGCGAAGCGGGCAAGGGGAGGGTCTACTGGTTGAACTCCCGCCTTGAGGGGCACAATGCCGTGTTCAAGGGTGGCGTCGCCGAGGAGAAGAGCACGACGGTCGAGGGCCCGCAGGCCCTCCGCCGATCCCACTGGCGGGTGTTCGAACGGGTCCTTCGCGAGGCCGGGATCGCGGTGCGCTGCCGCATCGAGCAGGGGGGACAACCGCTTTTCGACACCGAGACCTGGTACTACGAGACGCCCTCGAAGCGCACCCTCTTCGTGGCCCATTACCTCCTGCGGGAAGTGAAGGAGCCGCTCACCGTGCGCCTCGGACGCAAGGGGCAGGTGTACGAGATGCGCTCGCACCGCGACCTCGGACGGGCCGGGACCTTCGCGGAGGTCTTTCCGCCGGGGCACGTCAAGGTCTTCGCGGTACTCGACTACGCCGTCGCGGGCGTGAAGGCGTCGCTCCCCGTCGCGAAGGTGGCCGCAGGAGGGGAACTGGCCTGCGACCTGGCGATTGAGACGGATGGCCCGAAGGCCGATCTCCACGCCGTGCGCCTGCGGATCGAGGACGCGCAGGGGCGTGAGATCCCCGGGTCGCGCGACGTCACCGTCCTCCGCGAGGGAGCGGGGCGCTGGACGTGGCCGGTGGCGCTGAACGTCCCGCCGGGACGCTACACGCTGCGCGCGACCGATGTGACGAGCGGCAGGGAAGGGGCGGCGACCTTTGATGTTGCCGCATCGCGGTTACCTGTTCCATCTCCGTGAGGGCGGTCCTGTCGGGGCAACGGGATCCTGATTTCCGAGGTTGTCGTACCGCGCCACTCGCCAAAACTTGCACCCGGTGGGTCGAGCGCGCAGTCTAACGCCTCAATGCGTGTGATTTTTGCAGCGGCCCATGCCGACTTCCCCGAAACCGAGCCCTTGGGAGGGGGCAAGGCGGTGGCCGACTATCTTGCCCGGGAGTGGCAGACCGCGCGCCCGTTTGAGTTTGAGGTGTTGAGCCCGTCCTCGCTCGGCCTGCGCCTCGCTCGGCCGCTCGTCGAGATGGGCGAGTTTGCCTACGCGCGCTTCTGTCGCGAGTTCGAGCGCGCGACCACGAAGCGCATCCTTGGCGCCGATCCGCGGGAGACCATCGTTCTCACCAACGACCTCAGCGAGGGGCCCGACTTTGCCGCGCTTGGGCGGGCGGGCTTCCGCGTGGCGAGCATCTGGCACGTGGATGTGGTGGATTTTTTCACGCGTATCTACCTGCGCGGCCGTGTGACGCCGGAGAGGGCGGCGGGATGGCATCGTTTTCCCCTGCCCGGTCTCCTGCGGCTGGTCTTTCGCAAACAGCACGACTGCGTGGCGCACAGCGCGCGGATCGTGGTTCCTTCCGAGCCGATGCGCGAGGTGATCCGACGGTGCTATCCCGACTGTCCGACGGAGCGTATCGAGGTCATCCCATGGGGCGACCTTTCCGCGCCTTCGAGGGAAGGGGATTCCGCCGACCTGGACGTGGGAGAGGACGAGTACCTCGTCGTCACGCTGAGCCGGATTTCACCCGAGAAGGGGCTGGATCGCATCCTGCGCGCGCTTTCCCTCGTCGAGACGGGGGAGCGCCGTGTCCGCGTGATGATCTGTGGAGGGCCCGCATTCATGATGGGGCGCCGGTGCCTGCGGGGTCTCCGTCGACTCGCGGCGCGGGTTCCTTCCCGCATCCGCGTGGAGTTTCCCGGGCACCTGACCTCGTCGCGCAAGGCCGCCCTGCTCCGACGGGCGGACCTCTTTGTCTCCTCCTCGGTGCACGAGAGCTACGGTCTGGCCATCGCGGAGGCGCGCTCGGCGGGCTGCCGGGTCATCTCCCACAACCATTACGGCGCGAGCGGCTGGGTGGTGGACTGCGCGGATCCCCGCACCCTCGCCGCGGCGATCTCCGACGAGGTGCGCGCGGGGCGACGTCCCCCAAAAAAGACGGCCCCCGCGAACGGGGGCGCGGATCCATGGACCGCACGCCGACTGGCTGACCTGCTGCGGCGGGTTGCGGACGAGCCGGGTTCGTGCTAGGGGGAGGAGTAGTTCTTGGCCCATTCAGTGGCGCGGGAGGGATTTCCCAATGACGCCCCAGACTTCCTTGTGCGCGACCGACCCCGGTTTCTATCGGAAGGTGCTCGACACGATTCCGTTGCCGGTCTTCGTGGTGGATGAGGACGTGCGGATCCACGACTACAACAAGGCTGCGGAACCCCTGCTTGGCCCCGATCACTCGATCTCGTTTCGTCGTCGTGGCGGGGAAGTGCTCCACTGTCTCCACTCCGTCGATGTGCCGGAGGGCTGCGGGCGTGGTCCCCTCTGCAATGACTGCGTGCTCCGCAAAAGCGTGACGCGTGCTTTTCAGGGCGAGAAGGTCGCCCGCACGCGGACGCACATGCAACTCGTTTCCGAAGGCAAGCTTACCGAGGTCTATCTTCTGGTGAGCGCGGCGCCGCTCGACCTCGATGAACGGAGGTTGGTGCTTCTCACTCTCGAGGACATCAAGGAGATGGTGACTCTCGAGTCCCTGCTGCCGATCTGCATGGGTTGTAAGAAAGTGCGGAAGGACAAGGACTACTGGCAGACGATCGAGCAGTACCTGGAGACCCACCTCGACATCGATCTTTCTCACGGGCTTTGTCCCGATTGCTTGGAGCACACCAAGCAGGAGTGGAAGGCGGCGAAGGCGCGGTCCGGCCGCTGATCCAATTCAGAAAAACACTCTCGCGTTTTTCCCTATTGGTGGGAAGCACGGGCTACGCCTTGCGGGCTACGTAAACCGTGCTTGCCGAGTCATGGCCGAGCAGGGGGTTGTGGAACTTCACGACGTGGGCTCGGGACTCGACGAAGACCCGGTCGAGGATTTGTTGAAACTCCGGGTCGGGCGGTTCGTCGGACCACAGGGCGAAGACCCCGCCCGGATGAAGGTGATCGGCAAGGTGTCGCAACCCCCCAGGCTGGTAAAACACCCCGTGGCGCGGGTGCAGGAGGTGGCTCGGGGAGTGGTCGATGTCCAAGAGCACGGCATGAAACCGGCGCCCAGGCTGCGCGGGGTCAAAGCCCTGCTCCGGCGACCGGGCCAGGGCGAAGAAATCGCCGTGGATGAAACGGCAGCGGGCGTCGCTGGTCAGGGATGCCCCCAGGGGGACCAAACCCTGACGGTGCCAGTCGATCACCGGGTCCAGCGCCTCCACAACGAGGAGGGACCGCACCGCCACGTGCTCCAGCGCTGCCACGGCGGTGTAGCCCAACCCCAACCCACCCACGACGACATCGAGAGAAGGGGCGTCGAGGGAGGCCAAACCGAGCCTGGCCAGCGCGACTTCCACCTCGTGGAACAGACTGGACATGAGGAACGCCTCGCCGAGTTTCACCTCGAAGACCTCGACGTCCCCCAGCATGGGGATGCGGCGTCGGCGGAGAGTGATTTCGCCGAGGGGCGTTGCGCGGCTGTCCAGAATGGCGAAGTCCTTGCTCACCCTCTCATCGTAGGGGGATTCCCCCGGGCCGAACAACACCGATCGTCCGAGCCCTTGTCGGGCAGGCTTCGGTTGCGCATCGTCCCCTGTGCTGGTAGTTTGACCAACTCCCAACCCATCAAGTTCCATGCCCGTTCCTATTTCCCAGGCTTATACCGTTGCTCGCTACGTGATCGGGCAGAAACTTTCCGGCCGAAAGCGCTACCCGCTCGTGCTCATGCTCGAGCCGCTCTTCCGCTGCAACCTTGAGTGTGCCGGTTGTGGGAAGATCCAGTACCCCGAGCACGTCCTCAAGCGCCGCCTCAGTCCTGAGCAGTGCTTCCAGGCCGTCGAGGAGTGTGGCGTTCCGATCGTGAGCATCCCGGGCGGCGAGCCGCTCGTGCACCCCGAGATCCAGCAGATCGTCGAGGGCCTGGTCGCGCGCAAGAAGTACATCTACCTCTGCACGAACGCCCTGCTCCTCAAGCGGAGGATGGACCTCTTCAAACCCTCGAAGTATCTCACCCTCAGCATCCATCTCGATGGGTTGGAGCCGGAGCACGATCACGCCGTCTGCCGCGAGGGGACCTTCCGGACTGCTGTCGAGGCGGCGCGCGAGGCGCTCAAGCGTGGCTTCCGCGTGACGACGAACACCACGCTTTTCGAAGGGGCGGATCCCATGCGCGTCCGAGCCTTCTTCGACGAGATGACCGCCATGGGCGTCGAGGGGATGATGATGTCGCCGGGCTACAGCTACTCGCACGCTCCCGACCAGGAGCACTTCCTCGCGCGCAACCGCACGCGGGAACTCTTCACGAAGATCCTCTCTGACCCGAATCCAAAATGGGCCTTCAACCAGTCGCCGATCTTTCTCGAGTTTCTCATGGGGCGGCAGGACTTCGAGTGCACGCCATGGGGAATGGTCACCTACAACATCTTCGGCTGGCAGAAACCGTGCTACCTGCTCGATGAAGGCTACGTGCCCACCTTCCAGCAACTCATCGAGGAGACCGAGTGGTCGCGCTACGGCTATCACTCCGGCAACCCGAAGTGCGCGAACTGCATGGTTCACAGCGGCTACGAAGCAACGGCGGTGGACGCCACCTTCTCGTCGTTCCGCCACTTTGCGCGCACGGTGAAGCTCACGCTCTTCGGCCTCAAGTCCAGCCAGCCGGTCGGCGCGGACTTCGCCTACGCGGCGCCCGTGACGGACGGCGGGGCCTCCATGGGCAACTGCGCCTCGGGCTGCGGCTGCGCCTCCAACAAGCCCAAGGAAAACGAAAAAACCGGAGCCGGGCGCTGAGGAGAACCTTCGTCTTCTCCCATGCCATCTTTCGACCCATCCATCCGATGAACAACCTCACCGAAACCATCGACAAGGCGTACAACTACCGCGGCGACGTCACCGTGACCCTGAAGGATGGCGCCGACGTGGCGGGCTTCCTGTTCAACCGGGAGTCGCGGGCGACCTCGCGCTGCCCCGAGCCCTTCGTCGAGATGATGCTCGCGGGCTCAGACGAGAAGCGGCTCATCCCCGTCTCGAAGATCGCGAAGATCGAACTCACCGGCGCGGATCCCGCCGCCGGCAAGTCGTGGGAAGAGTGGGCTGCCAAGGAAGAGGCGAAGAAGAAGGCAAAGTCGTAGGGGTCCCCGGCGCGCAGGGTGATCCGCCGTGGGATGAGGGAGGTGGTACTGCAGGGTAAGCGCCACGCTTGCCGTCGGTAGCCGCGGTCGTTGACCGCGGCGCGAAGTTCGCGACCTTGCCGACAGAGGGCGATCAGGAAGGAGGAACGCGACGCCAGCCGAGAAACAGCAGACCGCCGGCCAGGAGGAGGGCAAGGGCACCCGGCTCGGGGATTACCACGTAGTCGTAGGGGGTCAGGTAGCTGTCGAAGTAGAAGTCGGTATCGCTGTTGACGACGAACTCGCTGAGCGCGAATCCTTCGAGGCTCGCATTGGTGTTCCAGTTCCAGGTGAAGCCGAGCCCGGTGAAGGGGAACAGGTTGTTGGGGTTGGCGCTCGCGTAGGATTCCGTGCTCCAGCCGAGGTGCCAGTTTGTGAAATTCTCCGGTCCCGGGTAGCTCACGCCCCCGGCCCATGCCCAGAAGTTCGAGGAGACCGCATCGGTCACGTTGGCGACGAAGTCGTACTGCCCCGTGCCGGTGCCGAAGTCCCAGGGCTTCGACGCGTTCCAGATGGGCGCGGTATTCGTGGAGATCGAGGGGTTGAACGCGGGGCGCGTGAGGGCGCTGGGGCTCACGAGGAAGGTGAGGACGTTGTAGTTCGTGTTGTGCTGCATGCCGAGGGCTTCGAGCATGGAGTTGCGGATCGTGGCGTTGTTCGAGATCGGCAGGCCCTTGTCGTGGTACCAGTTGCGCAGGTCGCCATCGAGGGTCACCCAGCTGAAGCGGTTGGTGGCGACGTGGAAGGGTTGGCGGTTGGTGGCGGTGCTGTAGCCGAAGTCCCGCGTCATCGTGGAGACGCGGATCATTGGGAAGGTGCCGGTGGGCGTGACGAGGGGGACGAGCAGGTCGCTTGTGATCACGCGGAGTTGGGAGAAGACCGCGTCGTTTGAGACGGTACGCGACGCCTTCGCCTGCTCGATCGCGTTTGAGTACGGATCCTGGGCCGGGGCGACCGGGGAAAGGGCCCAGAAGGCGACGAAGAGCGCGAGGGACCTCCCCGCGCGTGTCAGATGGAGTCGAGGGCGTTCCATGGGCTTCAACCTCCTCCTCTCAGGAGGCGTGCAATTCGGATCCTGTTCGGGCGCGAAGTCAACGCCAATCAGGGCGGGGCGTTTCGCGTACCTCCGCCCTTCATCGCCCACGTCACCAAGGGCGGGCAGGTAAACCGCATGGCGTGAGCGTCGCCCTCTGTGCCCCGCGGCCCGAGACATGAGATCCGAGACGCGAGACGGAGACTCATGGCAGATTCGGCGCGGATCCAGCGCGGGGTCTTCCGCTTCACGGGGTTTGAGGTGCTCGCGCCGCAGGTCGTCTATGCGCCCGTCCGCCTCGCCGAGGCTGAGCGCAAGGCCGCCCTCGACGCGTGGGCCGTGCGCCTCTGCAGCATCGGGCAGGAGAAGCCCATCGTCGTCGGCGAGTACTGAGCCGTAACTCGATTCCTCGGCGAGCAGGGCCAGCACGAGGGTTTCCGCGCACCCGTAGAGCAGCTTGCGGTCCAAGCCTGTCACTCCCGGACCATGTCGCGCGGCGTCTTTCCCTGTCAATCCAGCGTTCGGCGGTAGCGTTTCAGGCCGATCACCATGACGACGAGGAGGAAGAGCGTGATCGGCCAGAGGTGGGGGAGGGCGTCGAGCGGGCCGTAGCCCTTGAGGAGGATGCCGCGGACGATCCGGTTGAAGTGGGTGAGGGGGAGGAGGTTGCCGATGGCCTGGGCCCACCCGGGCATGCCGCGGAAGGGGAACATGAACCCCGAGAGGAGGAGCGAGGGCAGGAAGAAGAAGAACGACATCTGCATCGCCTGGAGCATGTTGCGGGCGAGCGTCGAGAAGGTGATCCCGACCATGAGGTTCGCCACGATGAAGGCGAGGGCGAAGAGCGCCAGCCAAAAGGGATTGCCCATGATGGGCACCCCGAAGACGAAGCGCGCCGCGAGAAGGATCAGCGCCACCTGGATGTAGCCGACGAGGATGTAGGGGATGAGCTTGCCGAGCATCACCTCGAGCGGGCGAGCGGGGGTGGAGAGCAGGTTCTCCATCGTGCCGCGCTCGCGCTCGCGCGTGATCGCGAGGGAGGTGGCCATCACGAGCGTCATCGTGAGCACGACGCCCATGAGGCCGGGGACGATGTTGTAGGCGGTGATCCCCTCCTCGTTGTACTTGCGGTGGATGCGGAGTTCGATGGGGCCCGGCGTGGCGCGCAGGTCGGCGAGGGGGCCCTTCAGGTCACGGTCGAGGGACTCGCGCGCGAGGGTGTCGAGCGCGGCGAGGGCGTTGCTCGTGGCGGCCGGGTCGGTGGCGTCGGCCTCGAGGACCACCGCGGGGCGTTCCCCGCGCACGAGGCGGCGGGTGAAGTCTTCGGGGATCGTGAGCACGAACTGGACGCGTCCCGAGCGGAGGAGCGCGGTCGCCTCGCGCTCGGAGGCGGGGGAGCGAACGATCTCGAAGTAGGCGCTGTTGCTCATCGCCTCGACGAGTGTCCGCGCGAACGGGCCCGGGTCGGCGACGAGGACGGCGGTGGGCAGGTGCTTGGGATCGGAGTTGATCGCGAAGCCGAAGAGGACGAGTTGAAGCACCGGGATCCCGACCATCATCCCGAAGGTGAGGCGGTCCCGCCGCATCTGGATGAACTCCTTGACGAGGATCGCAACAAATCTGGCGGCGCTAAAGCGCTGCCAGATTGGCGATTTCTGATTTCTGATTTCTGATTGAAGAGCAGACATTGGATCTCAGTCGGTCGGGGCTGTAGGAGTCGCTGCCAGAGGCGAAAGGAAATTGGGATGCGCCACGCCACGAGGGTTCGCACCATGCAGTCGGCAGGCCCCCCATTTCGGGTCGCCGCTGGCAGCGGCTCCTACAAAGGTGGGGAATGGATCGGGGAGCACACGCCGCTGGCGTGTCCCGTTTGGCGGCTCGCCAAACGGAATCCGAGAAGAGAAAAATCGGCGGGCCGCCGAGTTTGGACACGCGAGTCGCGTATGCTCCCCGATGATCAGGAATGTCTCCTTTTGAACATTGGAACTCATCGGCGGTCCTCCGCGCGCCCCATCAGGCTGATGAACACATCTTCGAGGCTGGATTCCGCGCGTTGCCAGCGGAGCGCCGGGTCCGTGCGGAAGGGGGCGAGGGAGGCCTCGAGGCGGGCGGCGTCGTGGCCGCTGGCGTGGAGGGTGTTCCCGAAGGCAACGACCTGCTCGATCCCCGGCAAGTTACGGAGCTGCGAGGCGAGCTTTCCGAGGCCCGGACCCGAGACCGCCCAGGTGGTGAGTCCCGCCGCGGCAACCACCTCATCCGAGGTTCCGCGCGCGAGGATGTTCCCGTAGGCGATGTAGGCGAGGCGGTGGCAGCGCTCCGCCTCGTCCATGTAGTGGGTCGTGATGAGCACGGTCAGGCCCTCCGCCGCGAGGCGGTGGATCTCGTCCCAGAAGTCGCGTCGCGCCTTCGGGTCGACGCCGGCGGTCGGTTCGTCGAGGAGGAGGAGGCGGGGCTTGTGGAGGAGGCAGGCAGCGAGGGCGAGCCGCTGTTTCCAACCACCCGAGAGCGTGCCGGCGAGCTGGTTGCGACGGTCCCGAAGACCGAGGCGGTCGAGGCTGGCGTCCACGGTCCCGCGGCGGTCGGGCACCCCGTACACACGCGCGACGAAGTCCAGGTTCTCGGAGATGGTGAGGTCCTCGTAGAAGCTGAAGCGCTGGGTCATGTATCCGACCTCGCGCTTGATGTCGTCGCTTCCCGTGAGGAGGTCGTGCCCGAGACAGGTCCCGCGGCCGCCGTCGGGGCGGAGTAGTCCGCAGAGCATGCGGATGAAGGTGGTCTTGCCGCTGCCGTTGGGGCCGAGGAAGCCGTGGATCTCCCCGCGGCGCACCTGCATCGAGATGCCGTTGACGACCGCGTGGCCGTCAAAACACTTGGTAACCCCCTCGACGTCGATGACGAGATCGGGAGCGCTCATGGTGCGGGCGGGCGGTGGCGGGGCCGGCGGCCCCGCCCTATCTGGGGAAGTCCGGGTTGAGGCGGGCGGTAGGGACGACCCGACGGGTCGTCCGAATGTCGTTCCAGGATGGGTTCACTTTGGCATCCCGTCGAGGATTGACGCTGGGTTCGAGCAGCCGAGGCGGTTGGCCCCGGCGGCGATGAGTGCCCCGGCGGCGGCCCAGTCGCGGATGCCGCCGGAGGCCTTCACCCCGATCTTCGGGGAGACGCTCGCGCGCATGAGGCGGATGTCCTCGACCGTGGCTCCTTTCGATCCGAAGCCTGTGGAGGTCTTGACGAAGTCGGCCCCCGCCTCTTCGGAGATCTGGCAGGCCAGCTTTTTCTGTGCGTCGTCGAGGTAGCAGGTCTCAAGGATCACCTTGATGATCGCCTTCGGGTTGACCCCTTTCGCGGCCTGGACGACCCCCTTGATGTCATCCCGGACAAAGTCCTTCTTGCCGTCGCGGAGTTTTCCGACGGACAAAACCACGTCGAGTTCAACCGCCCCGCGCTGGGTCGCCTCCTTCGAACTGGCGGCCTTGGTGGCCGGGGTTTCCCCGCCGAAGGGAAAGCCGATTACCACCGAGGGCAGCACCTTGCTGCCGCGGAGGGCTTCGACGATATCGTCGATCCAGCAGGGCAGGACGATCACGGACTTGACACCATGCTCGATGCCGAGGCGGCATCCGGCGAGGGCGTCGGCTCGGGTGGACTCGGGGCGAAGCACGGACAGGTCCAGCATCTGGGCAACTTGTTCTCGTTTCATGATTTTGTGCGTTGGGGTTGGGTGGGTCGGTTGAGTCGGCGCAAGGCATCGAGCACGCCCCGTCCGCAGGGGTGGCGGGAGACGTGGCCGCCCGCGCTGCGGACAGCCGTCTTCACCTCCGCAATGGCGTTCGACGGGGCGGCGACGTGATGGGCGTGGACGCC
This sequence comes from uncultured Verrucomicrobiota bacterium, assembly GCA_964653025.1. Taxonomy (GTDB): domain Bacteria; phylum Verrucomicrobiota; class Verrucomicrobiia; order JABWAM01; family JABWAM01; genus JABWAM01. The sequence goes on along the minus strand of CAZZBZ010000004.1, from coordinate 10,481 downwards.
GTCGAGCATGGGCAGGTCGTTGTAGTGGTCGCCCGCCGCGAAAATCTCCTCCGGCTTCAACCCGAGCATGCGGGCGATTTCCGCGAGGGCGGTCCCCTTGCTGTAGTCGGCGTGACCGAATCGGAAGTACTGGGTGTTGCGGACGATCCGAAGGCCCGCGACCTGCTCGCATTCTTCAAGGGTCCAGCGATGGATCAGGTCGGCGTCCTCAGGGGACTTCGCAATGATGGAGAGGGGAGACCACTCGTCCTGGTAGAGCACGGCATCGAGCTCCGCCTCGATTCGCCGTCGGATGCGCTCAACCCCCGGCTTCGCAGCCCCAAAAAGTACCTGGTGGTCTTCGCGGCAGGTTCGGTTCCAGGACTCGTGTTCCTCGTAGCTCGATCCCGTGCGGCGATGGATGTTACGCTCCACCGAGACGATGAAGTCGGGGCGCGTCTCGAGCCCGAGCGTGGAGAGAATAAGCAGCACATCGGGGCAAAGCCTCCCGGTGTTGATCACCCACACCGCACCCCCGGCCCGCACCTCGTCGAGATGCTTCACGAGATCCCGGTCCACGGGGTCCGGGGCGGCCCCATCGTAGATGGTCCCGTCGAAGTCGGTGGAGATGAGGCGGATCATGGCTATTCGCCAGTGAGCAGTAAGCGGTGAGCGGTGAGCAGGTCGAAGTCGATGGAGATGGAGATGAGGCGGGTCATGGTTCGAGGTGAGGAAGGATTGTAGTCTCGGCGCCCCGTGCGCACAATCACGCCCATGCCTCCCCCCAGCGATTCCCGTTCCTCGCTCGCTGTCGTCTTTCGCCGCCACGGCCCTCCCCTTGAGGTGATTGCGATGGAACGCGAGGAGGTCTCCCGGCCAGGGCCGGGACAGGTGCTCATTGCGATGCGGCGCGCCCTGATCCATCCCGCCGATCTGAACACGATCGAGGGGACCTACGGCACGGTTCGCCCACCGCCGGCCGTTGGTGGGGGCGAAGGAGCCGGCGTGGTGGAGGAGGTTGGGGTGGGGGTCGAAGGGCTTCGCGTCGGGCAGGTGGTCCGTCCTTCGCCAGGGCTGGGGACGTGGCGGGAGTTTCTCGTGGCCGAGGCGAAGGACACCTTGCCGCTACCGGAGGGGTTGACCCTTGAGCAGGCCGCCGGGCTCACCGTGAACCCGCCCACCGCGTGGCGGATGCTCGAGGATTTTGTGAATCTCGAACCCGGCGACTGGATCGCCCAGAACGCGGCGAACTCCGCGGTTGGGCGCTGCGTCATCCAGATCGCGCGGCACCGCGGCCTGAAGACCCTTAACCTCGTGCGGCGACCCGAGTTGGAGACTGAACTCAAGGCGATTGGCGCGGACATCGTTCTTCCCGAAGGAGAGAACCTCGGGCGTCGCGTGAAGGAACTCACGAACGGGAGCCCGATCCGCCTCGCGCTGAATGCCGTGGGTGGAGAGAGCGCGCTGAATCTTTCCCGCGCCCTCGGCGCGGGCGGGGTGCTTGTCACCTATGGGGGGATGAGCAAGCAGCCCTTTGCGGTCGGGGCCGGGCCGCTGATTTTCAAGGATCTCCAGTACCGCGGGTTCTGGGTGTCGCGCTGGTTTCGCGACGCACCGCGTGAGCGGGCGCTGGGGATGATCGCGGAGATCTCGGCGCTCGTCCGTGCCGGGAAACTGGAGATTCCGGTGGCGCGGCAGTTTTCGCTCGCCGAGGCGCATGCTGCGCTCGAACTCGCCATGGCCGGTGGCCGCGCCGGCAAGGTGATGTTTGCGATGGGAGGGTGAGTCGAATCGCAGCCTCTTGATTATTGCATGGACGGGGTCTTCGCCTTACGGTAACCCTGATTCGTGGAGGGATTATTGGCGGAGCGTCTTCCCGTTTCCGTCCGGAGAACATGAGCCGATCCGAAGACTTAGGTGCTGCCCGGTCGACCGGGGCGTCGCCGCCTCTGAGGGAGACTATGGCCCGACCCAGCCGGGCCGTTCCCGCGGCGGTCTTCCTCGTGTTGGCCGCGCTCGTCCTCGCCACGGGCTATGGATACCATCGCAACCAGTGCCGTATCTTACAGAACGAGGCCGCCGTTCAACTCGCCGCAATCGCAGAACTCAAAATTAACCAGATCGTCGAGTGGCGACGGGAACGGATGGAGGACGGCCTTGTCGCCGCGCGGACCCCGCTGGAGGTTGAGGCCATCGCCCGTTATCTGCGTTCTCCGTCGCCCGTCCTGGAAAAGCCGATCCGCCATTGGTTGGGGGCCATGGCCTCGCGCTATGACTACCGTGCAGTGCTGTTGCTGGATGCCTCGGGACGCCCGAGGCTGGCCACCGGGCTGGATGGGATGCAGCTGCCCGCCGAAGCCTCGGCCGAGGCGATTCGGGTATTACGCAAGGGGGAAGTCGCCCTCTCGGAGTTTCATTCTTCCCGCGAGATTCCCGTGCCGCACCTCAACCTCTACGTACCGCTTCAAGGTGCCGGGGCGCTCGTGTGCCGGGTCGACCCGCAGCGCTTCCTCTATCCGCTGATCCAGGGCTGGCCGGTCCCGAGTCGGACCGCGGAAACCCTGCTGATTCGCCAGGAGGGGAAGGACGTCCTTTACCTCAACGAACTCCGTCACCGGAAGGGAACGGCGCTGACCCTCCGTCTCCCTGTCAACGACCCCCAACTCCCGGCGGCGATGGCGATCCGCGGCGAGGAAGGGATCGTGGAGGGGGAGGATTATCGGGGATTTCCGGTGCTGGCGGCGATCCGACGGGTTCCCGGGAGTCCCTGGTTCCTGGTCGCCAAGGTGGACGCGGAGGAAATCTTCGCCCCGCTCCGAATGGAGACCGCATGGGCATTCCTGGCGACCTCGGGGTTGGTGGTGATCATCGGCCTCTCGCTCGTGCTCTGGTGGAAACGGCAGGCGGGGAAGATGATCCTTACGCTCAACGTGGAGCTCGAGCGACGCGTCACAGAACGGACCGCCCAGCTCGCGGCCGCGAACAAGGAACTCGAGACCTTCGCCTACTCGGTCTCCCACGACCTGCGCACCCCGCTCCGGGGGATCGATGGGTTCAGCAAGGTGCTTCTGGAGGACTGCGCGGGACAACTGGACACGACCGCCCGCGAGCATCTCGGCCGCATCCGCGCCGCCAGCCAGCGAATGGGCCTGCTCATTGATGATCTGCTCAAGCTCTCCCGTGTGAGCCGCATGGAGATGCACCTCGGCCGCGTGGACCTGAGCGTCCTTGCGCGGGAGGTGGCGGAGGAGCTTGGGCACGGGGAGGCCGCACGCGTCGTCGAGTGGAGGATTACCCCCGGCTTGGTGGCACGCGCCGACCCGGGCCTTGCCCGGATCCTCCTTGAGAACCTTCTCGGCAACGCATGGAAGTTCACCGCGCGCCACCCGAAGGCGAGGATCGAGTTCGGCGTTCGGCCTCCCGGAGGCGGGGACGGGGTCGGTTCGCCCCCTGTTTTCTTCGTCCGCGACGATGGGGCAGGGTTCGATATGACCTATGCGGACAAACTCTTCGCTCCCTTCCAGCGACTCCATGCCACGCGAGAGTTCGAGGGGACCGGGATCGGGCTCGCCAACGTCCAGCGCATCGTCCACCGTCACGGCGGTCGGGCATGGGCCGAGGGAGCGGTCGAGCAAGGCGCTACCTTTTTCTTCACCTTGAGCAATGAACCGTGAATCCGCCACAAGCGGGTAAGTTCTCTGAGCCGTTGAACCGTTGAACCGTGAACCCTTGAACCTCTCAACCTCCGCCATTCCCATGAACACCCAACCCATCCTGCTGGTCGAAGACAGTCCTGACGATGAGGCGCTGACCGTGCGCGCCTTCCAAAGAAACAAAATCCAAAACGAGGTGATCGTTGCCCGTGATGGTGCCGAGGCGCTTGAGTGGTTGTTTTGCACGGGGAAGTTCGCCTCGCGCAACCCCGCCGTGGTTCCCGCCGTGGTGCTGCTCGACCTCAAACTGCCGAAGGTCGACGGCCTCGAGGTCCTCAAACGGATTCGTGCCGACCCGCGCATGAAACTTCTGCCCGTGGTCGTGCTCACCTCCTCGCGCGAGGAGCAGGACGTGATCCAGAGCTACGAACTCGGCGCCAACAGCTACGTGCGCAAGCCGGTGGACTTCGATCGCTTCTCCGAGGCGGTGCGCGAACTCGGGGTCTACTGGCTCCTCATCAACGAGCATCCCTTTCGCAAGTAATCGCCAGATTCACGAGGATCCTTCCCATGGCCGACCAACTCCGGGTGCTGATGGTCGAGGACGTCGAGGAAGACGCCCTTCTCATCCTCCGTGAGTTGCGCGCGGGTGGCTTCGAGGTCGTCCACGAACGGGTGGAGACCCGGGGGGCCTTCCAGAAGGCGCTTGCGGAAGGCACTTGGGACCTTGTCCTCGCCGACTACCGTCTTCCCTCCTACAGCGGATTGGACGCGCTGAAGGACCTCAAAGCGACCGGGCAGGACCTTCCCTTCCTCCTGATCTCGGGGACCATTGGAGAGGAAATGGCGGTGGCCGCGATGCGGGCGGGCGCCCACGACTACCTCATGAAGGGGAACCTTGGCCGCCTGGTTCCCGCCGTCCGCCGCGAACTCCGCGAGGTGGAGGGCCGCCGCCAAAACCGTGCCGCGCAGGTCTCCCTCGCGGAAAGCGAGGAGACCCTTGCGAAAGTCTTCCGTACGAGCCCCGCCGCGATTTCGATCACCGCCTCCCTCGATGGACGCTTTCTGAAGGCGAACGAGGCTTTTTGCCAGCTTCTGGGCTGGACGCGCGAAGAAGTCATCGGGAAGACTTCCATTGAGTTGGGGATCTGGGCGGAGCCCGAGTCTCGCGAACGGATGGTGCACGCGATCGCAATCGGGGAATCCCCGTCGATGGTCGAGGCGCGTGTGCGAAGGAAGGACGGGCAGGTTGTGGACGTCCTCCTGTCGCTTGCCCCCTTGGAGGTCGAGGCGCAACCCTGTGTGCTCACCGTGGGAGTGGAGATCACCGAACGAAAGCGCACAGAGATGGAGCTTCGCCGCCAGTCCATGGCGATCGAGCAGGCCGCGGAGATGATCGTGATCACCGACACCGATGGCGCGATCCTCTACGCCAATCCGGCGTTCGAGAAAGTCACCGGCTATTCCCGCGCCGAAGCCCTCGGCCAAACCCCGCGCATCCTCAAGAGCGGTAAACACGATAACGCCTTCTACCAGGAGATGTGGCAGACCCTGACCCGCGGGGAAACCTGGGCCGGGCACGTGACCAACAAGAGGAAGGATGGCACCCTCTATGAGGAGGAGGCCACGATTTCCCCGGTGTTCGATGGTGCGGGAAAGATCGTCAACTACGTAGCCGTCAAGCGCGACGTGACCCATGAGCTGGCCCTGCAGGCCCAGCTTGTCCAATCCCAGAAGCTGGAAACGGTCGGACAGCTTGCGGCGGGGATTGCTCACGACTTCAACAACCTCCTCATGGTCTTCGGGGGGTGTGCCAGCCTGCTTTTCAAGAGGCTTCCCGAGGATACGCCTGTGCGGTCCCTGATCGAGGAGATCCGTCGGGCCGTCAGCCGTGGGTCCGGGATGACCCAGCAACTCCTTTCCCTCAGCCGCCAGCAGGTGGGTCACTTGCAACCCCTCGATCTCAACCTGCTCGTGGGCGAGGTCCTCAAGATGGCGCGGCACCTGGTCCTTGAGCATGTCGAGATCGTGACGCGGCCCGACCCGCTTCCCCTTTGGGTTGTCGCGGACCACAACCAGATGCTCCAGGTCCTCATGAACCTTGTTGTGAACGCGCGGGACGCCATGAGGGAGGAGGGCACCCTCCGTATCGAGACATCTCCCTGCACGCTCGACGGCCCCGATGCCCGTTTTCCAAGTGCCCCTCCCGGCGACTATGCGATCTTCGCGGTCGCCGATACGGGCTGCGGGATGAGTCCCGAGGTCCAGGCCCGCATCTTCGAACCCTTCTTCACCACCAAGGATCGCGGCAAGGGCACCGGGCTCGGTCTCGCGATCGTCCACAGCATCGTGCACCAGAGCAAGGGTTACCTCCATGTCCAGAGTCGGGTGGGCGAGGGAACCGAGTTCTCCATCCTCCTGCCGCGATGTCCGGTTCCCGCGGTCCATGCAGTTCCAGAAAAAGTCGACGAAAGCTCCTTGCGTGGGACAGAGACCGTGCTCCTGGTTGAGGATGATTCCAAGGTTCGCGCGGTGGTGGGCCGCATCCTCCGTGAGCATGGCTACCGCGTGGTCATGGCGAAGGACGGGGCGGAAGCGCTTCGCCTTTTCGAGGCGACCCCGTCCCGTTTTCCGATCCTTCTTTCGGACGTGGCGATGCCCCGCCTCAACGGCCTCGACCTCGCGAGGAAGGTCCGTCAGATGGACCCCAGCGCCCGCGTGATCCTCATGTCCGGCTATTCCGACGCGGACGTGATGCGCCAGGTGCTCAACGAGAGGGAAATCTCGTTTCTCCCGAAGCCCGTGGACGCCGACCTCCTTTTGCGCCGCATGCGCGAGAGCCTTGGAGCCCCGCCGGTCGGGGAGTCGGGAATCCCCTTCGCCCCCCAAGGAGCTTCCAAGGAAGAGCGGCCGCGAATCAGGCGACGAGGCGGACGAAATTCTCAAGCAGCTTCAGCCCGACGCCCTGGCTCTTCTCCGGGTGAAACTGGCAAGCAAAAGCGTTCCCGCGCCAGATCATCGAGGTGAACTCCAGGCCGTAAGTGGTGATCCCGCACGCCAGTGAGGCGTCCCGCGGCGACGGGTAGTAGGAGTGCACGAAGTAGAAGTGGCCTCCATCGGGCACCCCGCGGAACAGCGGGCATTCGGGGCGGGCGAAGGCGACGCGGTTCCAGCCGATCTGCGGGACCTTGAGCGGTCCTGTCGGGAAGCGGACCACCCGCCCGGGGAAGAGGCCGAGCCCCTTCACGGCGGGGTTCTCCTCGCTTCCTTCGAAGAGGATCTGGTAGCCGAGGCAGATTCCGAGAAAAGGTTTCCCCTCGCGGATTGCCGCGAGGATCGGTTCCGCGAGGCCCTGGTTTTCGAGATTGCGCATGCAGTCGCCGAAGGCCCCGACCCCAGGCAGGACCACCTGGTCCGCCGCCGCCACCCCGGCCGCATCGCGGATGAGGCGGACCTCACCCCCGACCCGGACGAGCGCCTTCTCGACGCTGCGCAGGTTTCCCATACCGTAGTCCACCAGGGCAATCACGCTGTCATCCAAGACGAAATCGCCTCCTCGCGAAACAAGAAACGCAGGGGTGAGTTTGGGGACCTGTGAGAAGCCACGGATCCCGCGGTCGCGGGGATCGTGACTTCTTCAATGATCCACTGATCTACCACCCCAAGACCAGTAAATGTTCCTCCCGGACCTGCATCATCTCCCCGCTAGGTGGAGCAGCCACAGAGTGGTTTCCTGGTAGGATCGGCCTGCGGCCATGGCGAGGTTCCAGAGCTTTTCGACGGCGCCTGCGGGGGTGGGGAGGAGCACCAGGAGCGCGTAGATCCAGAGCAGGTTGCCAAGCACGATGAAGACGAATGAGAAAAAGGTGCCCTGGGAACTAAAGTCGCTCTGGCGGGTGGGCAGCATCTTCAGGGTCATGGTCCAGTGGTAGCCCAGCGAGGCGCCGATGGCCGCCCAGAGCGCAAAGACCCACGGTCCGAGCGGGGTGAAGAGCGCGATCACGGCGCCGGCGAGACCGAGAATCACCGCGTAGAACGGAAAAATATACGGGGCCAACGCAATCAAAAAATTGGTGCGGTCGGCGATCACGTAGCCGGAGTCGCGTCCGACGGAGATTCGCTTCACCCGCCCCCCGCACAGGCGGATAAACAGGGCGTGGGTCATCTCGTGGGCGAAGACGTAGATTCGCGTTGGGAGGTGGAACAGCGCCGCAAACACCACCCACAGCGTGAGGCCTCCCAGGGCGAGGCTGAGCGGGTTTTCGAGGAATAAATTTTTTCGAGGAATTCGGTTGGCGAGATTCCAAGCCGAGAGGACGACCGGCGGGAAAAGAGGCAACAAGAGGAGCGCGGCAAAGAATTTGATTGCTTTGACAAGGAGGATGCGCATGGAATGAAGGTTCCCTGCCGTTGTGCGAGCGCGCTTCCGCGTGCCCGATGCCTCGGCTACCGAAGATTACGCAGCCCTTTCCCGAACCTCCATGCCAAAGAAAGTCACCTCCGCCGCCCGACGTACGCGTTCCGATGCCCGCAAGCGTACCCGAAACCAAGCCGCCAAGGCCCGCGTTCGCACGGGTCTGCGCACCCTCCCTCCAATGACCAAGGCCGATCCCAAGCGTGCGGCCCAGTACGGTCGCGAGGTGGTCTCCTGGGTGGACCGAGCGGTGAAGGCGGGGGTCATCCACCGCAACGCCGGCAACCGTCTGAAGGCTCGTGTGATGGCCCTCATCGTGCGCCGCTGAACCTATTTCCCATGAAGAGCGCCCTTATTTCCGCTGCCCTCAAGCAGGTCAGCAACCCCAACATCCTGGTCAACATGGTGTCGCAACGCGTGCGACAACTCGGCCAGGGCCACAAACCCCTCGTCTCTGTGGAGGTAAGCATGTCCCTGATGGATATGGCCCTTCGCGAGATTGCCGAGGGAAAGGTTGGTTTCGAGATCCCGGCTGCGCCCCCGCGCGAGAAGACGACGCGCCCGAAGACGCGCCGCAAACGCGCTTCTTGACGGGGCTGCCGCCCCGTGGTCGCGGGGAGGTTGCCCGGCATGGACACAAAAGAGATCCTGAACCGTCGGGCGCGACACGACTACGAGGTCGTGGAGACGCTGGAGGCCGGGCTCGCGCTGACAGGCACGGAGGTGAAGTCCCTCCGTCTGGGGAAGGCCTCGCTGCAAGGGGCCTTTGCGAGAGTGGAGAAGGGGGAGGCGTGGTTGCACGGGGCGCATATCGAAGAGTATGCCCAGGGAAACCGGAACAACCACGATCCGAAGCGTTCCCGCAAGCTGCTCATGCACCGCGAAGAACTTCGCAAGTTGCACCAGGCCTCGACACTGAAGAGGCTTGTGCTCGTGCCGCTGAAGGTGCACTTCAACGCGCGCGGATACGCAAAGGTGCTCCTCGGGGTATGCCGCGGGAAGACGCACGCGGATCGGCGCGAGGACCTGCGAGCGAAGGACGCGGATCTGGAAATCGCGCGGCTCACGAGGCGGAGATGAGGCGGTTTTCAGAGGGGAAAACGCGGCCAAAAAGTATTTTCAAAAAAGTGCATTGAACCCCTTGACGGATTCCGTGGGTTCATGTATTCTAAAAATCCCTTAATCGAAGAGCGTGCGTTCGCATATTCTTCTGGGAGTCCCTAAAGCTGGTTCAAAGGAGCGAGCGGGGGCGAGTGTTCTCTGATAACGATCCCCTTCGTTCATTCGAAGGGGCGCGAAGATTGAAGGTGCGATTCGTCAAAGAACTTGAGTAGAGATCCGGTCCCGCTCACGCGGGATCGGGCGACTATCAAAAAGTCCGCCACCGGGGCCTTTCGGGGCAACCGGGGGCGGCATACAGCATCAAAAGTTCGACGTAAGCGTTTCGCTTTGGCCGGCCGCAAGGTTGGTCATGGCAAGGCTTTTATACGGAGAGTTTGATTCTGGCTCAGAACGAACGCTGGCGGCGTGGATAAGACATGCAAGTCGGACGGGAATCTCCGCATTAGCAATAGTGTGGAGGTTTCAGTGGCGAAAGGGTGAGTAACACGTGGGCAATCTGCCCTCTTGTGGGGGACAACCTCGAGAAATCGAGGCTAATACCGCATGTGGTTAAGGGTCTAATGATCTGAAAACCAAAGCTGGGGATCCGCAAGGACCTGGCGCAGGAGGAGGAGCCCGCGTCCTATCAGCTAGTTGGTGAGGTTACGGCTCACCAAGGCTTACGGGTAGCTGGTCTGAGAGGACGACCAGCCACACTGGGACTGAGACACTGCCCAGACTCCTACGGGAGGCTGCAGTCGAGGATCATTCGCAATGGGCGCAAGCCTGACGATGCGACGCTGCGTGGAGGATGAAGGCCCTCGGGTCGTAAACTCCTGTCATGAGGGAAAAAGATGCCTGCGGTAACATCAATGGTATCGGATTGTACCTCAAGAGGAAGCCACGGCTAACTCTGTGCCAGCAGCCGCGGTAATACAGAGGTGGCGAGCGTTGTTCGGATTTACTGGGCGTAAAGGGTGCGTAGGTGGCTTTGTGTGTCGGGCGTGAAATCCCACCGCTCAACGGTGGAACGCCGCCCGAAACTGCAGGGCTAGAGTGCAGGAGAGGAGAGCGGAATTCTTGGTGTAGCGGTGGAATGCGTTGATATCAAGAAGAACACCAGTGGCGTAGGCGGCTCTCTGGAATGCAACTGACACTGAGGCACGAAAGCGTGGGGAGCAAACAGGATTAGATACCCTGGTAGTCCACGCTGTAAACGGTGCGCACTTGGTGTGGGAGGAATTGACCCCTTCCGTGCCGTAGCTAACGCGTTAAGTGCGCCGCCTGGGGAGTACGGTCGCAAGATTAAAACTCAAAGAAATTGACGGGGGCCC
>CAZZBZ010000003.1:27368-91183 GCA_964653025.1 uncultured Verrucomicrobiota bacterium | reverse complement strand
GGTTGATCCCGAGGACGTAGCGATCGAAAAGGACCACGCCCGTGAGATAGACAGCCGTGATCACCAACCCGGAAACCACCGTCTTCAGGGTGGCCTCATCACGGATGTAGTTCACGATCACGAAGTAGACGAGGAAAGCGCGGGCGACCTTGAAGAGCTCGAACCAGGGATAGAGTCGGGTCTCGAAATGGTCGTAGGGGATGTACGTGGCCAGCGGGGACACGTCCAGCGAGCGCGCGGCCGTCATCCACGAACAAACTCCAATGACGAAGAAGAGTGCAAAGGGGAGCGAGAGCGGAACAAAGAGACGGAGGGGTTCCCGCTTCCTGCGAAGGATCATCGCCAGCAACAGGGCGACCGCGCAAAGATCGGCGGAACAGACCTCAAAACCACGGCTCATCGCACGGTAGAACTCCCGTGAGACGAAGTTGATCGAGAGACGGCTCGATTCGCAGGTGCTCCAGATCATCCCGATCACCACCAGGCGACGCGCCCACGACCATTTCGCGCAGAACCACGTACCCACCGGGATAAAAAAAGCCGCCACCGCCCAGAAGATGATGAGGCCTTTCATCCCGCGGGCCGAGTTTCAGTTGCCGCCGTCGGACGACGGGGTGGACCCCCCCCCGACGTTGATGCTCGTCCCCACGGTGCCGGCGCGCTGGCCCACCGCGAAGCGCATCCCTTCGTTGGCGGCGATGGTCCGCGTGGCGGTGCCGATGATCGCATCCACATACCTCTCCACCCGCTCCCAGGGGCTGTTGGGCACCCAGACAATGTCGCCGGTGGCGAGGCGGACATCCGCCTGCTTGCCAGTGGCAACCTGGTTAAAGTTCACGGTGGCCACCGTCGGTTTCGCGAGGCTGCCGCGCACGATGACCACCCGCTGGGCGTAGGCGTTCTTCGCGAGCCCGCCGGCGTCCGAGATCGCGGCAACGAGCCCCATGCCCGCGCTGTAACCCACCGCCCTCGGCGCGCGCACCGCCCCAAGCACAAAGATCTCCTGGCTGGTCACGGAGGGCAGGTAGATGTAATCCCCCGGCTTGAGATAGATATTCTGGTTGAGGTCGCCCTGGGAGATGAGGGCCGCGAAGTCCACCGGAAGGGCGGCCCCATCGCGGACGACGAAGCTGTGCGAGAGGTCCGCCATCTCGATCGTCGTGCCCGTGGACCGCGAGGTTCGGATTCCCCCCGCCACGGAGATGGCCTCGATGAGCGTGGTCGGCTGCACGATGGGATAGAGGCCCGGCTTGCTGACGTTGCCCAGCATCCAGTAGCGGCGACTCTTCACCTCCTTGAGGGTGATCCCAATCTCGGGGCTCGCGTAGTAACGCTTCAAACGGGAGATGAGCGCCGCCCGCGCCTCCCCCAGGGTCATCCCCTCCACCTTCAGCCCCCCGGCAAGATTGTAGAAGAGCTTCCCGTCCGGGGTAACAAACGTGCTCTCCCGCGTATCGGGGACCCCGGCAATCTCGATTTCCACGATATCCCCCACCCCGAGACGAAAGGGTGAGGAATCCGCCCTGAGCAACTCGGGGGCGAGCGTGGGACGGGAGCCCACGGCCTGAAAGCCCTCTCCCTCGGGAAGCGATGCGTGCGGGTCGAAGCGTGGCCCCATCGGAGAGCAACCGGCAAGCCACCCGACGGCAAGCGCCGTGAGCCACAAGAACGATTGGGGAATGCGCGTCATTGGTTCCAATCAGTCTTGGGCAGGCTTCGGTCGCGGATCCCCACGGGGACGTTGGCGCTCACCCACGCGGAGGCGGCGGATTCCATGAAAGTGACCACTGCGCGATCGAGGATCTGCTCTGCCTTCTGCCAGGGGCGACGGCTCACGAAGATGATGTCCTTTGGCTGGATGCGAAAGGCCGGTGCATTTCCCTTGAGGGTCTCGTTCACGTTCACCACGAAGGTCTCGGGCTGCTGGAGGCTTCCCCGCACCACGAGCACGCGCTCGCGATAGGCTGACTGGGTAAAACCCTCCCGCTTGGCGATGGCCGTAATCACCGTGGCATCGTTCGAATAACCTTGGAAACCTGGGCGCACCACCTCGCCGAGGACATAGTAATCGTTGGACACCGATGAGGCGAGAAAGATGTAGTCGCCGGGCTCGATGGCGATGTTCTGGGCGAGATCCCCGCGCATGAAAAGCGCCTCGAAGTCCACGGGGAGCCGCTTCCTTTGCCGCACCATGAAGGAATGCGAGTAGTCGGCCAGTTCCACCGCGCGGTGCTCGAAGAGCCCGGTCTCGATGCCTCCGGCCCTTGCGATGGCCTCAAGAAGCGTCACGGGCTGGTCGAGAGGGTAGACCCCCCGGTCGGGCACGGTGCCGAGAATCGTGTATCGCTTGCTCCGAAGTTCCGCCGGCGCCAGCATGAGGTGCGGCTCGCGGTAGAAGCGGGCCAGATCCTTCTCGATGATCTCGCGGGCCTCGTCGATCGTGCAGCCCTCGACCTTCACGTTATTCGCCTGCAGGTAAGTGACGCAGCCATCCGGCGTCACCGTCACGAGTTCCCGACGGAGTTCCGGTTTTCCGTAGAAGGAAATATTCAGGCGATCGCCCGGCCCCAACTCGTAGCGCTCGCGCCAGGAGGCGCCGCTCCCCGTCGCCGGCTCCGCCGCTGGGGCACCGGCCCCCAGAGCCGCGCAGCAGAAGACCAGGCGAAGCGCGTGTTTCATCGAAAGGAAAACGTCGGGCGATCCCCGAGGAAGACGTACCCCTTGAGGGGAATGCTATTGGACTCGATGAGGCCCCTTTGCTGTTGCCAGAACGTCCTGGGCTCCGCGTCCGCGACCACCAGCAGCAGGGCATCCCCGAGCAGGCGGGCGACCGTGGCGCCCGGCTCCTGCACCGGGCCACAGACCCGCAACCAAACCTCGTTTCCCCCTCGTGCGATCCGTGAGGCCCGCTCCGCGATGGACCCGGCCGCTTGGAGAAGAGATTTACTGGGCGACGAGATTGCGAGAAAAACTCCGTCGCCCGGGATCACATCCCCCTCCATCATCGGGAGTTCCGCGAGGCTCTTGAGGGGAATCCCCCCGCAATCGATCACGACCAGGCGCGGCATGAGGCGCCGGGCCTCCTTCAGCATCAGCAACCAGAACTTTTCCTCGAGGGCGCCGGGCGAGGGGCACCATACCACGCGCGTCTGCGAAGCGCCGAAACCGGCCCCGATCCAACGGCTCCAGATTTCCGAGATGTGGTGCGCCTCCTCCCCATCATCCGCGCGGACGGGCAAAATCCATATCGGCGGCCCGCCCATCGCCATCGCGGCCTCGCGGCGCGTGCGAAGGGTGGAATCCATGAACTCGCGCCCGGCCACAGTGCCCACCGTCACCCCCATCGCGAGCAGCATGAGCGCCACCCCGGCGAGTCCTGTCTTGAATGCGCGGCTGCTGGCGGAAACCTCCGCGGCGCTCACAGGGCTGACGATCTGGAGATATCCCGGCGCCTTCCCCTCAAAAAGTCGCGCCTCCTGCAACCGGCTGGAAAGCAGTTCTTGCGCACCGAGAAGCGACTGCTTCCTCTCCACGAACCGCTGGTAGTTCATCGCCTTCTCGGGGATGGACCTCAGCCGCTCACGGTTCTCGTCCATGAGTTTGCTCAACTCCTCCTTCTCGTGGGACAGCGACTTCTTCTGGTTTTCAAGCTGCACCAACTCGAGGTAGAGCGAGTTCCCGATGCCGGTGCCGGTGAACGCGGACTCAGGAATCTCACGGGAGTTCCTCTGCTTTTCGGTCTCATCTTGGAGGGACTTAAACTTCTGTTGGGCCTCGATCACGATCGGATTCTCCTCGGTGTACTGCGCGCGGAGCCCCTCCAGCCGCTGCTGCATCTCCCGGAGCCGCTCCGTGGCCGGACTCTGGCGACGCAGCGCCTGGCGCAACGCCTCGATTTTCGCGTCGATCGTCTCCAGCGCGATACGCGCGTGGTGAAACTGGAGTTCGACGCCCGTGAGCGAGCGCAGATAGGCATCGGTTTCCAGTTGGGCGTTCACCGAGCCCTGTTTGCGAGTGGCCTCGAGGATCTTCTGATCGAGCGCGGCGATCTCCGCATCCCCCGCCTCCACCTGCTGCTCAAGGTAGACCCGAATTTCACGGCTCTCCTTCGCCTGCATCTCGCACGTGTACTCGACCGCCTCCGTTGCCCACAGGTTGGCTAGGCGGGCGGTCGCCTCCTTCCCCACGTAACCGGTCAGGTTGAGGTCAATCAGATCGGTCTTCTTCTCCTCCAGGACTTCCACGGCCCCCTTGAGTTGTTCCACAGAAATCGGGGGTTGGGCTTTCGATGCCACCTTTTGGAGCACCGGGTAGGAAGCCGCGGCGGCAATCAGCGTGGCACCCTTCAGGGGCGGTGGCGAGTACGCCTCCCCCAGGCGCCCGGCACGGAACGACGTCGTGGCCGTCTTACGGATCAGTTTTACCGTCACCTTGTAGTTGGTTCGCGCCTTGAGATAGACGCTCATCCCGCCGACGAAAAGTCCGATGACTCCCGCAAGGAGAATCCAGCGCCACCTGCGAAGGACCGCACCCGCGAGGCGAAGCACGTCCACATGGAACGCCGACTCGGGCGCGGGCGCGGGATGCGGCGTATCGGGGGAAGGCTCCGGGAGGGAAACTTGCGGAGCAGGGCGCGGGGCGACCGTCGCCGCGGCCTTCCCCCAGTTGCGGACCTGCATTTCGTCGCCGGGCGCGGTCATCGCCGTATGATTACCGCACGCGACACGGGTTTCAAGACCGGCCTCGATACGCGGCCCAGGGCTTCATGAAGCCTCCACGCCCTCCCCGGTGAGGCGGCGGATGTGTCCAATCAGTTCTGTCGGGCTGAAAGGCTTGGTGAGGAGCTCGGAGGCTCCCAGGGCCTTCGCCTCCTGCTGCGGCCCAGCCTGCCCCTGCCCCGTGAGCATGATCACGGGAACGCCGCGCAGTTCGTCGGACACGCGCATTTCACGGAGCACGCCGAGGCCGTCAAGCACCGGCATCAACATATCCAGCACGACGAGGTCCACCTTCTCGGCCTTCATCGCCGCGAGCGCCCGCGCGCCATCCGTTGCGGCCACGCAGCGAAAGCCCGCCTTCACCACATTATGCTCGATCAGGCGTCGCATGTGCGGTTCGTCGTCCACAATCAGGATGGTTTTCATGGGGAAAGTAGGGGAAGGCGCTGCACGGCGACCACGGTCTGGTCGTCCGTCGGGGCGCACCGTTCGCAGTGTGCCCGGACAAACTCGAGCAGGCCCGTGCAGATGGAGGAGGGGCTCCCGCGAGCGAGACGGGCGATCACGGGAACCACGGCGGCCATGCCGAGGGTCTGGTTGGGCGCTCCGGGCGGGGCCACTTCGTAGATCCCATCGGTGAGCAGGACGAGGGCGTCGCCTTGTGCCATCGGCACGCGCACGGAAGATGCGTCGCCGGCGTCGATTCCCAGTGGCCCCCCTCCCTCCTCGATCAGTTGGGCACCCTTTTCCGCGGACCAATGAATCGGCGGGCAATGCCCCGCGTTCGCCACAAGCGCACAGTGGCGCACCACGTCCACATAGACGATCTGGGCCGTCACAAACATCCCGAGGCGATCGAGATCGGTTGCCATCTGGCGGCGCACATCCAGCAGGAGGTTGGCGGGGGAGCTTGCGAGTTCAGGGCGAGACCGTACCGCGGTTCGAAATACGGCGGCCATCAACGCCGCGGGGATCCCCTTCCCCATCACATCCGCAATCACGAGCAGGAGCCCCTGCTGCCCAACGGGAATTACGTCATAGTAGTCCCCGCCCACCTCCTGGGCGCTCTCGCAAAGTCCGAAGGTCTCATAGCCGCCCAAGGAGGGATGGGTCGGGGGATAGAGCGATCGCTGGATCTCGGCGGCGATCTCCATCTCCCTCGCCGCGCGCTGCTGTGTCTGGCGCTGTCCCTGCATCCTCCCCGCCGCCGTAGCCACGCCCAGGAACTCAGCCACCGCGCGAACCACCCCGATCTGCCCGGCCGTAAAGAAATCCTCCCCACGCGAACGAAACACCGCCAGATTCCCAAGGACATCCCCCTGAAAAAAAACCGGTACGCAAAAAGCGCAGCCTTCCGTCCCGTGAAGGGGATCCGTGGCCTCCAACTTCCTCCGCGACTCGATGGTCTGCTCCACTCCCCCGACCAGCGCTCGCATTTCCAGCGACCCCTCGGCGGGATCCCGACGAGCCACATCCCCACATGGACCGTAGCTGAACGAGCCCCCGTCAAAAACACCGGCCGCCGCCGTGCGATAGATCGCCCCGGCCGCCTTCACCAGCGGCCCCATCAGGCGAAAAGCGGCCGAAGAAAAATTCTGGAGCGAGGGCAGGCCCGCGAGTTCCGTGGCCAGTCGCGAGTAGACCGAAAGGCTCTCATAAGCCACCGAAAGATCGTCCGCCATCGCGGTAATCGTCTGCTCGGACTCCTCCGCGCGCACCAGATCGAGCGATGGGCACGCCACCTTCTTCACGATGCGAAGGATGTGCCCCCCCCCCTCCTGACGGTGCTCGACCGAGTCCGCCCGCTTCTCCATCAGGTAGAGTCCGCGCCCCCTCTCCGCCAGGAGATCATCCGGGAGACACGCGGGACCGGAGGGCATGAAGTTGCCGGGGTCGGCGATCTCAATCTCGAACTCCTCCCGCCGCCACGCCCACGACACCTCGACCTGCTCCCCGGGGTGCCCCTCGCAACCGTGCTCGATCGCGTTGTTCAGGCCTTCCGAAAGCAGGAGATCCAGAGTCTCCCGTGACTCGACATCCATGCCGCGCGCCGAGCAATAATCCTTCAACAACTCCGCAACGCGGGCTGTTTCGGCGGTGTTCGCCGGCACGCGACAGTGCGCCACCTCGCGATATGACAGGCGCTCATCCATGGGAGGGCACCGTTCTGAGAAGGGAGACCAACCGCCGCGCAAGCATGCGGCGCACTCCGCCCTCGACGGCCAGGGCCTGGTAGGCCGCATGCACCCATTCCTCGGGGTGATCGGCCGAGTGGCAACCATGCGCGTCCGCGAGCGAGACCAGGCCGGGCATGGCGGAGCGTAGGGCATCCCGGAGATCGGACGGCACCGCCTCCCATGCGGCGGGAGACCGGGGCAGCACGCCGATCCACCGCATCCGCCCGGCGGCCACGTGCAGCAACCAGGAATGGCGCCGCCGCCAGAGTGGCCCGCTGTTCCCTTCGCAAAGGAGGATGTTCCGCCCGTCCTGCCCCGCACACTCCCATGCACGACAGGACGCGGGCGGCGGGGCGAACGGGCGCAGGAGCGCCCAGGCCAGCAGCGCCGCCAGGCGTGCCGCCACGCCGGGACCGCGCGCGGACGGACGCAGCGAGGAAAAGAGGAACCGCTCTGCGATTTCCACCCTCGCACCCAGGCGGATGTTGACGAGCAGGCCCCCGTCCGCCACGCAGCCATTCAACCCCACGCGATCCCCCACAAAGGTATCCGGAAGCACGACACTCCCCACGACCTCGCACCCCTCCCCGATGACACAGCGCTCGCCCACGAAGGCCCCCGGGCCCAGGCGCGCCCCCTTCCCGATCACCGCGCGTTCCCCGATCCAGCACGGCGGTTCCATGCGAACCCCTTCCGCGATGCGCACGTGGGGGCTGACGCACGCCCCAGAAGGAAGCCGACAAAGAACAGTTTTCTCTCCCACCTCCACGCTCGCCGCCCATTCCTCTTGAAGGCGAAGCCAGTGCCAAAGGAGTTCTCGCGCCTCCGTGGGACGGATCACGCGCGCCCCACGGGGTAAACCCAGCATGACCTCGTCCCCGGGCTCCGGTGACGGCTCCGCGGCGCACGGCACCACCTCGACCTTGCGACTCCAATATCCCCCATCCCCGATGAAAGCACGCACCTCGGCGGGGCGGTCGGCCACCATGATCTTCACCTCACTCACCCCTCGCCGCACCATCTCGTCCATCCAGTAGCCGAGCAGCGGCTGCGGCCCCACCGGCCAGAGGACGAAGGGGCGATGGCTCCTCCAGAGAGTGTCCACCCCCTTCAGGTCCGGAGCGATGAGGCGGACGCTCATCATGACCTAGAAGGAGCCCTCCCCCATGAGGACGGCGGGCACGGTGCGGACCAGGAGACGGAGGTCCGTCCAAAGCGTCTGCGAACGGATGTACCGGACATCGAGGCGAACCTGCCCCTCGAAACCAATCTGGCTCCGCCCGCTCACCTGCCAGATGCAGGTGAGACCGGGCCGCACCCCGAGGCGCTGGCGATCCAGCACCCCGTACTGCTCGACCTCCCGGGGCAACGGCGGACGCGGCCCCACCAGCGACATGTCGCCCACGAACACGTTCCAGAACTGCGGCAGCTCGTCCACGGAAAACTTCCGAAGCCAGCGTCCCAGCGGGGTGATGCGCGGATCGTCCTTCATCTTGAAGGTGATTCCTCCGGCCATCTCGTTCTTGGCCGCCAGCGCCTCCTTCAACTTCTCGGCATCCACCACCATCGAACGGAACTTGAGCATGGGAAAAAGACGGCCTCCCCTGCCCACGCGCGTCTGGCGAAAGAAGACCGGGCCACGGTCCCAGAGCTTGATCAGCAGGGCCACGACCGCAAACACCGGGAGGAGCGCCAGCAGCGCCGCCAGCGAAAGCACGAGGTCGAGGCCCCGCTTCAATGCGAGGGAGGAGCCGACCACGAGAAACCAGCCCACGCGCTTCCTCATCGCGGTGAAGGCCGCGCGCCGACGCCCCACCCCACCGGCAACGTTCAGCCAGTAGTCCACCAGCTCGCGGTCGTCCAGGATCGGGCCAAGGCTCATGGCGTTCGTTTCCGTGCCTCGCGGCGCAGGCGGGCCAAAAGGCGGCGGACCACCGCCGCGCGACCGCCGCCCTCCCACACCTCGTCGGCGTGGCGTCGGCTCCGCTCGATAAACCGCTCATGCATGGGGCGCACGCAATGGAAGTACAGCCGCAGGGTTTCCTCAACCGAAATTCCCCGCTCTCCCACGTCGCGACGCAGCCGGCGCGCAAGGCGTACATCCGCTGGCTCAGAAAGGTAGATCCCGAGGTCGATCCGTCGGCGGATCGCTGGGTCGACAAACACAAACAGTCCCTCGACAATCACCACCGCTGCCGGGACGACCGTGCGGGTGCGAACGAGCCTCCGGTGCCGGCGGTAGTCGTACTGCGGGGCGCGCACGGTCTCCCCCCGCGCCAGCGCGCGGATGTGCCGCGCTACAAGCCCCCCCTCGATCGAACTCGGATGATCGAAGTTCAGGCTCCGCCTCGCGGCGCCCCGTGCCGCCGAGCGGTCGCGGTAGTACCAGTCGAGCGGCAGGACCACGGCCCTCCGTCCCAGTGACCGCGCGATCCGTCGGGCGAACACCGACTTGCCCGACCCGGTCCCCCCGGCGATCCCGAGAACGAAGGCACGCTTCATGCGGGCATGCCGCCCACCCGGCGGAATAGATCCTCCAGCCGTCCGATGTAGGCGTCGAAATCGTAGTCCCGCGCCACGATCTTCCGCCCGGCCTCCCCCATGCGCCGCGCCAGCCCCTTATCCCGCAGGAGGCGCCCCAGGCGATCCGCGAACGCCGCGTCATCCATCCATGGCACTAGGAAACCGTTTTCTCCATCGCGCAGCCAGTCGCGGATCCCGCCCGCGTCGAAGGCCACCACCGGCAGGCCGTAGCGCATCACCTCCAGCCCGACCGTGGCGATCGGCTCTGGCCAGACCGAGGGGATCACAGCGGCCGTCGCCTCCGCATAGTAGCCGCGGAGTTCGGGCTGCGGGAGAAAGCCGGCAAAACGCACCTTTCCCGAGATCCCCAGCCGTCGGCTCAACCGCTCGCACGCGCCACGGTGGTTGCCATCCCCGAGAATCACTGCCTCGAAGGGCTCTTGGAGCCGCGCAAGGGCGCGGAGCAGCACGTCCACCCCCTTCCCACGGATGATCTGCCCCGCATAGACAAGGAGGTTCCGTGGCCCAAACGTGCTCTCGAGGGGATCGACTGGTCTCGGCACCGGCGGAAAAATTTCAATCCGCGCAGGATCGAACCCGTTCGCCACGAGTTCCCCCTTCATGTACTCCGTCACCACGAGGTGTCGGCGGAAGGCGCGATTCAGGCGGATCTCCTCCAGCTTGGCCGGGTAACTGGCAAAACCGATCGGGGGAAACTTTTCCCGTCGCACGCGGATCGGCGCGAGGCATGGAAAAACGCACCAGGGCCCCGCCGCCCGACAGCAGATGCGGCGCGTCAGCGGGTGGTACTTGTAGCTCCGCAGACAGTAGAGATCGTGGTCGTGCACCATGCGGACGAGGGGGACCCCGCTCCGCCCCAGCGCCGCCAGCGAGGGGTTATGTTCCCACTTGTGCATGTAAACCGCATCGGGGCGGAACTCCCCGAGGATGCGCTGCCATCCCGCCTCGTCCTCGGGCGCCGCCCAGTTCGAGGAGAACACGCGCTGCCACTCGGCCTCGCCCCGGCCGCTCCGTCGCATCCAGACCAACCCCACCTCGGCGCCGCGCCGCTTGAGTTCGCCCGCTGTGATGACCGCGTTGGCCTCAGCCCCGCCCAACCCACCCATCACCTCGTGTACGTAGAGGAGCCGCATCAACTCCACTTATTGCTTGCCCGCGCGGGCGCATCAAGACAAGATCCCGCGCATGGCTGAACTCGTCCAGGCCCAACGCAGTGGCGACACGCTGCATCTCAATGCGCTGGCGACCCGCCTCGACATTTCCTGCGCGCGGGATTTCAAGGCCCAGTGCGAAAGCCACTGGGGAGAGGGCATCCGACAGGTCGTGGTCGACATGGCGAAGGTCGCCTACGTGGATAGCACGGCGATCGGGGCATTTCTCAGCCTTTACCGCAGGCTCCCCCAAGATGGCGGCTCCATCCGCCTCCTCCACGCCGCGCCCGCTGTGCAGACGGTCGTGGAAGTGCTGCGCCTCCACCGTATTTTTCTTCTCGGCTGATCGCCTCCTCGGTCCGCCTCCCTCGATGAACGAGGCTGCCTCCACGACCCCGCGCGAACCGCGCGCCGTCGTCATCCTCGGGGTGCTCTTCGACGACATCACGATCGAAGAGACCCTCGACGAGATCGGGCGGATGATCGCCCGACGGCAGCCCGCCTACCTCGCCACGGCAAACCTTGATTTCGCGGCCCAGGCAAGCCGCGATGTCGAGCTCCAGCGGATCCTGCTCGACGCCCACCGCGTCCTATGCGACGGCACCCCGCTGGTCTGGGCCTCCCGCTGGCTGGGGGCCCCAATCCGCGAACGCGCGGCCGGGTCGGACATGCTCCCCCGCCTCGCGGCGCGCGCGGAGAAGGAAGGCTGGCGACTCTACTTCCTCGGCTCCACCGAGGAGGTTCTCCACGAGGCCAAAGACAGTTTCCTCCGCCGCCATCCGAAGCTCCAGGTAGTCGGCATGGATGCCCCTCCGCATGCCTCCCTTCTCGAGATGGACCATGATGCGATCGTGAGCCGCGTGATCGCCGCGCGGCCGGACATCCTGCTCGTCGCGTTTGGCTGTCCCAAGCAGGAGAAATGGATCGCGATGAACCACCGCCGCCTCGGCGTCCCCTGCTCGATCGGGATCGGCGCGAGCCTCGACTTCATCGCCGGCAAGGTCGCCCGCGCGCCGGTCTGGATGCGGCGCACGGGTACCGAGTGGCTCTTTCGCCTCGGCCAGGAACCCCGCCGCCTCTTTCGACGCTACCTCTTCGACCTCGCCTTCTTCGTCGTGGGCCTCTGGCGGCAGCTCCGCAGGACCCGCCTCCATGCCGCCCTCCCGGCGCCCGCGACGGCGTCCCCAAAAACGATCGGGGGAATCCTCACCTGGTCGGGTCGCGTGGATGCCGCTCGCCTGCAACAGGGCGATCCCCTCGCGTGGCCCCGCCAACCCATGCCCGAGGATGGGATCGTCCTCGACCTCTCGGGGGTCACCTTCATGGACAGCACCGGCATGGGCCAGCTCCTGAAAATCCAGAAGGAGGTCCGGGCAAAAGGAGGTGCGCTCGCCCTCTGCAATCCCTCGGCCCCGGTCCGGGGCCTGCTTCACGACTTCAACCTCGATCGGGTGTTCCTCATCTCCGACGACCCGAACGACGCGCACCGCCGCCTCCAGACACGCCGCTTTCACCAACTGCTCGATGCCCGCGAGGAGGAAGGCGGGGCCGTGCTCGTCATCCGCCTCCGCGGCGAGATCACGCTGCGCTGGATCGAGGGGCACCAGCACATGATCCCCTCGCTCTGGAACGCCCACCCCGCCGCACGCACCCTCCGCGTGGACATGCGCGAAGTCACCTTCATGGACAGCTCCGGCCTCGGGCACCTCCTCAACTGCCGCAAGCTCGCCGTGGCCCGCGCGGGCGGGGCCCTCCAACTGGTCCAAGTCCCGGCGAACGTCGCCAACGTCATTCGTATCGCCCGGGTGGATTCCCACCTGATGCCATGAGCGTCCGTGTGGCCATTTCCACGAGCGTCGTGCAGGGAGGGCGCTCGGGCGTCGGCCAGTACGTCTTCGGCCTCCTCGGCGCGCTTCACGCGCGCTCGCCGGGACTCGAAATCCTCCTCCTCGGCCTGCCGGGGGACCGCCCCCTTTTTGAGGCGTGGCTGGACCGCTTTCGTTGGATTCCCTCCCCCGCGGGATGTCGCCACCCCGTGGCCGACATCCTCTGGCACCAGACCGCCCTTCGGCGGCAGCTCCGACACCTCGGGGTCCAAGTCCTCCACGTACCAAGCTACCGGAGAATCGTCTGGCACCCCCCCTGCGCCCAGATCGCCACCGTCCACGACTGCGCCGCCTTCGCCGTGCGCGGCAAGTACAGCGCGGCCCGGATGTTCTACGGACGCCACGTCGTCCCCGCGCTCGCCGCCAATGCGGACCGGATCGTGACCGTGAGCGACGCCACCGCGGACGACGTAGCCCTTCATTTTCGCATGCCCCGTTCCGAGCTACGAGTCGTCCCCAACGGGATCGACCACGCCCGCTTCCGTCCGCCCGATCCCGCCGCGGTGGAGGTCTGGCGAGGGAACGACCCCGCACGCCGCGCGCCCTACTTCATCTACGTGGCCCGCGTCGAGCACCCCGCGAAAAACCACGTCCGCCTCGTGGAGGCCTTTGAGGAGTTCAAGCGCCACACGGGCCTGCCGCACCGCCTCGTTTTCGGCGGCGCGGACTGGCACGGGGCCGAGGAGGTCCACCGCCGCGTCGCGGCGTCCCCCTTCCGTGCGGACATCACCGCCGCCGGATTCGTCGACGCCGCCGACCTACCCTTCTGGTACTCCGGGGCGGAAGCGATGGTCTACCCCTCCCTTTTTGAGGGATTCGGCCTGCCCCCGGTCGAGGCGATGGCCTGCGGCTGCCCCGTCGTCTGCTCCGGCTGCGGCGCCCTCGCCGAGGTCACCGGCGACGCCGCCCTGAGAATCGATCCATTGGCTCCGTCGGAGATCGCCGGGGCCCTTGGCCGCGTGGCGCAGGATCCCGCCCTCCGTGCGCGCCTGCGCGAGGCGGGTTTGCGCCGCGCCGCGCTCTACTCGTGGGAACGCGCCGCAGCCGCGATGGCCAACCTCTACCTTGAGCTTGCCGGGCCGTCCCCTTCCGCCGAGTCTCGGATAACGGCATGAACTCCTTCATCGAACACTGGGGACTGCGCGAGCAGCCCTTCGAGTCGGTCGCCGACGCGCGGTTCTTCTACCCGAGCAGCAGCCACGCCGAGGCCCTCGCCCGCCTCGAGTACCTGGTAAACCAGCGCACCCTCCAGATCGGAATGCTCACGGGCGAGGTCGGTTGCGGCAAGTCCATGGTGCGCCAGGTCCTCGCCTCGCGGGTGGATGCCGGCGCACACTGCGTGCTGCAGTTCGAGAACTCCTCCTTCCCCTTCGCCGACCACCTCCGCCGCCTCCTCTCCTCCTTCGGCCTCGGGGAAAAGGCCTCCAGCGCACGGGGCGAGTACGATCTCTACGAACTCGTCGCGGAATGCCTCCACCAGCTCCACGAAGTCCACGGGCGCAGCCTCGTCCTCCTTTTCGACGAGGCGCAGGACCTGGCCCCGGAGGTCCTCCGCCAGGTGAAGTCCCTCACCAACCTCAACGAG
This sequence comes from uncultured Verrucomicrobiota bacterium, assembly GCA_964653025.1. Lineage (GTDB taxonomy): Bacteria > Verrucomicrobiota > Verrucomicrobiia > JABWAM01 > JABWAM01 > JABWAM01. The sequence continues at coordinate 77,122 of CAZZBZ010000003.1, read as the reverse complement.
CGCGAACGCGGCGCGCTCACGGTGCTCCTGATCGGCCAACCCGAGCTGCGCGACCTCACGGCCCGCATCCCCGCCGTGGACCAGCGTGTCTCCCTCCGCTATCACCTCCGTCCCCTCGCAGCGCCGGATGTCGGGCTCTATCTCGGGCATCGCCTGACCGCGGCCGGTTGCCCCCGTGCGGAGGTCTTCGCGCCGGCGGCAAGCGAACGCGTCTTCCAGGCCAGCCGCGGGATCCCTCGCGAAATCAACCGCCTCGCCCGCCTCGCCCTCGAGATCGCCTGCTCCAAGGGCATCCACCACGTGGACGCCGACACGGTTGTCACCGTGGTGGAAGACTTGCGGCGACACCAGCCGATGCCGTCCTGGACCTGAATAGGATTAGCCCTCACGCCCCGCGGGAGGGGAAACGCGCCTCCCGATAGAGCGAGTCACGGAGAACGGGCTCACGCCCCGTCTCCCGGATCGCGCGAACCAACTCGTCGGCGGTCTGCTTCTGCGGAGTCTTCGCCCCGGCCATGTGGTAGATCGTCTCCTCAATCACGGTGCCATCCAGATCGTCCACCCCGTGGCTCAGCGAGACCTGCGCCAGCTTCAGGCCGTGGTTGATCCAGTAGCACTTGATGTGGTCGAAGTTGTCGAGGTAGAGGCGGGAGATCGCGAGGTTGCGCAGGTTCTCAAATCCTGTCGGCTCCGCGATCCCTGAGAGGGCGTTGTTCTCGGGATGAAACGGGAGCGGGACGAACGCCGTGAAGCCCGCGGCCTCGTCCTGTAACTCCCGAAGGAGCCTCAGGTGCTCGATCCGCTCGGGGATCGTCTCGACGTGGCCATAGAGCATCGTGCAGGTACTTCGCCCGCCCGCCTTGTGCCAGATGCGGTGGACCTCCAGCCACTCCGCCGCGGTTTCCTTTCCCCGACAGATCGCGTCGCGCACCCGCTGCGAGAAGATCTCCGCCCCGCCCCCCGTCAGCGAATCGAGTCCCGCCGCGCGCAGGCGCTCAAGGACCTGGCTCACGCTCATCCGTCCAACCCACGCGAGGTGAAGGATCTCGACCGCCGTGAAGGCCTTCAGGTGCAGCGACGGGGAAAGCGCCTTCAGCTCGCGCAGCATCCTTTCGTAATAGTCGAACTTCCACGAGGGATGGAGGCCCCCGACGATATGAAGCTCGGAGACCCCGAGCGCGAGCGATTCCTGTGCCTTCGCCACCATCTCCTCAACCGTGTACTCCCACGCATCCGCGTCCCGCTTCTTTCGCGCAAACGAGCAGAACTGGCATGAAAGGATGCAGAGGTTCGAATAGTTGATGTGGCGATTGATAATGTAAAAGGCCTTGTTCCCATTCTTCCGCTCGCGCACCCGGTTGGCCAGCCAGCCCACCGCGTTGAGGTCCCGCGCCGAATAAAGCGCCGCCGCGTCGGCATCGTCGAGCCGCACCCCGTCCTCGACCTTGGCGGCGATGGCCTGCAGACCGGCCTGCTCCATGCTTCTCGCGATGGCGGGGTTCATTCGGGAGAAACCATAGGCGCGCACCGGATCCCCCGCAAGGCGAGGCACGATGGGTGAAAGGGAATCAGAGGAAGCCACGGATGAAACACGGATAGAGGAATACGCCGATTCCGCTACACGGAATCGACGCATCTTCCGCAGGAGGCTGCAGGCATTTTCCCCTGAGGCATGCGAGGTCCGTGTAGCGGACCTCGCATTCTGCTTCTGCCATCCGTGTTTCATCCGTGGCTGCTCACTCTCCCCTTCTCCCTTGAGCCCGCGCTCCGCGTTCTCTAGGTTTCACGGATGCGCATTTTTGTTACCGGCGGGGCTGGGTTCATCGGCTCGCATGTCTCGGCGGCTCTTCTCAAAAGGGGGGATCAGGTGATCGCCATGGACGACTTCAACGACTACTACCCCCCCGCCTTCAAGCGCCAGAACGCCGCGCTCCTCGCACAAAACCCCGCCTTTCGACTGGTCGAGGGAGACATTTCGAACCGCGCGGCCGTCCGCGCCGCCCTTGCCGAGGCGAAGCCGGACGCCGTGATCCACCTCGCCGCACGCGCGGGAGTGCGCGCCTCGGTGCGTGACCCATTCCTCTACCAGCGCGTGAACGTCGAAGGGACGCTCAATCTCCTCGACGCGATGCGCGAGATCGGGATCGGGAAGCTCACCTTCGGCTCAACCTCCTCCATTTATGGCCTAAACCCCAAGGTCCCCTTCTCCGAGGGCGACCCCGTACCAAGCATCGTCTCTCCCTACGCGGCGACCAAACTCGGGGCCGAGGCTCTCTGCCGCAGCTACCACCACCTCCACGGCCTCGATATCGCCACCCTGCGCTTTTTCAGCGTCTACGGACCGCGCGGGCGCCCCGACATGGCAATCTACCAGTTCACCGATCGGATCCTGCGCGGGCAGCCGATCCCCTTCTTCGGCGACGGCACCTCGGAACGCGATTACACGTACGTGGACGACATCGTCGCGGGCGTGGTGGCCACCACCACCCGCCATTTCGGTTACGAGGTGATCAATCTTGGCGAGTCGCAGGTGACGCGCCTCTCCGAACTCGTGGCGCTCATCGAAAAAGCCCTCGGGAAAAAGGCCGTGCTCGACCGTCAGCCCGAGCAGCCCGGCGACGTTCCTCGCACCTTCGCCGACATCTCCAAGGCCCGTCGTCTCCTCAACTACGCTCCCGCCACCCCGGTCGCGAAGGGGATCCCCCTCTTCGTAGATTGGTTCCTACGCGAGCGGGCGCCCTCCCTCCCGAATGCGTGACGAAAGCCACCGGGTCGGTTAAGGTCTCCCCCATGATTGACAAGCAGAGCGAACGTGACCAGCGGGGTGTGGCCATCGACCGGGTCGGGGTCCGCGACCTCCGCTACCCCGTAATCGTCAAGGATCTCGCGCATAAGACCCAGAACACGATTGCCACAATTTCGATGTCGGTGGACCTGCCCCAACACTTCAAGGGCACCCACATGAGTCGCTTCGTGGAGGTGCTCAACGAGCACGGCGGCGTGGTCCACGTGGAAAATATTCCCGAGATTCTCCGCCGGATGCGCAAGCGCCTCGACGCCACCTGCGCGCACCTCCGCATGGACTTCCCCTACTTCATCGAGAAGCACGCCCCCATCTCGGGCGCGATGGGACTCATGGACTACGGGGCCACGTTCCTCGCCCATACCTGCAACGGGAAGATCGACTTTGTCCTCGGGGTGCGCGTTCCCGTGACCACCCTCTGCCCCTGCTCCAAGGCGATCAGCCTCCGCGGCGCCCACAACCAGCGTGGCGAGGTCCTCCTCCAAACCCGCTCGAAACGCACGATCTGGATCGAGGAACTCATCAGCCTTGTGGAGGGCGCCGCGAGTTGCGAACTCTACTCGCTCCTCAAGCGCAGCGACGAGAAACACGTCACCGAGCGCGCCTACGACCACCCCGTTTTCGTCGAGGACCTTGTTCGCAATGTCGCCGTCCTCGTCCGCCGCGACAAGCGCGTCCTTTGGTACCGCGTGGAAGCCACCAACTTCGAGAGCATCCACAACCACAACGCCTTTGCTGTCGTCACCGGAGGTTCAATCAAACGCTCCCGACCGCTCCGTTCTCGAAACTCCCCGTCCACGACTTCAGAAGCCGCAAGGGATGGGGATGAATAGGATGGAGGCGAGGCGGTTGCCCGCACGCGGCAATCGACCACAAACTGATCCACCACGACCAAAAGCCGACCGAGCGGTGCGAGGAGGTGTATGAGGAGTTGATCCTCATCTTGCGCATCGAGACCGGCTGGCGCTGCGTCACCCCGCCATCACGCTCATTCCTCGCGCGCGACCGGCAGAAACACGCCGCGCCCGCACCCCCGCCTCCCGTCAGCGCGCCGTAGCGTTCGCGAACGTCGCAGAAGGCCAAAGCAAAATGAATCGGAACTTCCTGTAACCACCGTGATGAAATAATCGTGTGACCGGCAAGATCCGACTCGATTGAAGACTAATAACCCGTCCGCAGACTCCCAGCCATGAAGCCAACCAAGCCGACGCAAGTTTTTCCACACAACAAACGTATCCGACTCGGTATTTGGGGACTGGGGCGCGGGATGAGTTTCTTCAACACCTGCAAGTCTCTCAATATTGACGTGGTCGCTGGCTGCGATTTCAACGAGCACATGCGCGTCAATTTCCTTAAACAATGCCCCGGCGCATTCGTGACCGCCAACGAGGAGGAATTTCTCAAACAGGATTTCGACGCGGTGCTGTTGGCCACGTTCTGTCCGGCCCACGGCCCGCACGCCATCAAATGCCTCCAAGCCGGGAAACACGTGCTCTCGGAAGTCACCGCGTTTTTCTCCATGTCCGAAGGCGTAAAACTCGTCGAGGAAGTCGAAAAGCGCGGCCTCGTGTACAACCTCGCCGAGAACTACCCCTTCTCCGCCGCGAACATGTGGTTGGCTAAACGTTGGAACGAAGGGTTGTTCGGCGATATGATGTACGCGGAGTATGAGTATGTTCATGAATGCCGGTCGCTCGCGTACACGTACATCGATGGCGTCCCGATCCAGCCCGGGCACAGTGTTCACAACTGGCGAAGTTGGATCAACTTCCACTACTACTGCACGCACTCGCTCGGCCCGGTGATGGTGATTACCGGCACGCGACCGACCATGGTTGAAGCGTTTGCCTGCGCGCCCCACCTCGCCGGCTATCTGCGAGAGCGCGCTGACACCGGCACGATGACGCCATCCTTGATCCAAATGAGCAATGGCGGGGTCGTCCGCAACGTGATGGGCGCTTCGAGCAACGACACCCACCAACAGCGCATCTGGGGCACGCGCGGCGCGTTTGAAATCGGCCACGACGGGCTGCGCCTCCGACTGGGCGCGGCCGGCACGGCACCGATGCTGCGGGTCAATCCGCGCTGGGAAGGGCTGGGCGAACTCGCCGCGCAGACCGGCCACGCCGGCGGCGATTTCTGGACGCTGTATTACTTCGCCCGCGAAATCTTCACCGACGAGAAAGGGCCGTTTAACATCTACAGCAGTTGCGACGTGACCATTCCCGGCATCCAGGCGTTGCGGAGCTCCCGCGCCGGTGGGCAACCGATGGAAGTGCCGGATTTCCGCAAGAAAGTCGACCGCGACCGTTACCGGGATGACGATTGGCAGCAGGAACCCTACGATGTCAAACGGGGCGTGTTCGGCGGCGCATCGCTCAACGAGAACGCCGCGAGATTCAGCGCGACCATGAAAGCCGTCGTCGAGTACGCGCCGCTGTACCGGGCTTATGCCGACTGGAAAAAAATACAGTCCGACCTGGTTCGGCCTGAAGATTTTCTCCCGGTCGCCCAACGGTTGCTCGACAGCTACGCGGCGCTCGTCGCTGCTTACCGGGACGCGCTCGCCATCATCAAGGATTACCCCGATTCAGACGGCGCGCAGGTCCTGCTCGAGATGCTCGAAGTCGGTGGCGAGACGGAAGTTCTAGCCAAGGTTTTCCTGCCGGCGTTGAAGCGCGAGGTGTCCAGGCTGCGCCGTAAATTCCTGGCGAATCAGGCGCCGTTGCTCGTGTCCGAGGCCAGTCTATTGTTACCGAAGATCGCGCACATCCTACAGGCCAAACGACCGACGGCGCAGGTGAAGTTCTCCCCCATCGAGTATAACCAAAAGCACAATTTACACGACATCCGTCCGCGTTACGGCAAGAGCAATGACGGCTTGGTGTACGTGCGCGGCTTCATCGCCGTGCCCAAAGCTGGCCCCGGCCTGCTGCTCTACGGATCGGACGGCCCGATCAAGGCGTGGGTGAACGGTAGGACCGTGGACTGTCAGCACAACTCGACGAATTCCTGTCAGCCCGACAAATTCCGCGTGCCGGTTAAATGGAAGAAAGGTAAGAACGCTTTGCTGTTCGCCCTGCACACGAATCAGGGTCACGCGTGGGGAATCACGGCGCGCGGGCTGTTGTTGGAGTGAGTACATTTCGCATTCACTACCAGCACAACAGGGCAACGATCCGGAGCCCTATGTTTTACGCTCGGAAACCACGAGTTATTGCTGGATAATTTTTACAAGCACAGGAACCGTCAAACGGAGAACTCGCAATGAAACGATCTGAAATCAATGCCATCATGGGCAGCGCGGTGAAGTTTCTCGACCGGATGAAGTTTCGGTTGCCGCCGTTCGCGTTTTGGAGTCCCGCCGAGTGGCGGCGCAAGGGGCACGAGTACGATGAGATCCGCGACAACATGCTGGGGTGGGATATCACCGACTTCGGCAGTGGCGATTATCACAAGGTCGGCTTGTTGCTGTTCACCCTCCGCAACGGCAGCCTGCGCCAGAAGAAATACCTGAAGCCGTATGCCGAAAAACTATTGCTGGTCGATGAAGGCCAGGTGACGCCGCTTCACTTTCACTGGAACAAGATGGAGGACATCATCAACCGCGGGGGCGGCAACCTGATGGTCCAGGTTTACAACTCGACCAAAGCCGAACGGCTCGCCGCGACACCGGTCACGGTTTCCATGGACGGACGAAACTACGAGGTGAAGGCCGGGGCGGTGATCCGGGTGACGCCCGGCGACAGCATCACGCTCACGGTCGGACAGTATCACAAGTTCTGGGGCGAGCCAGGCATGGGGCGGGTGCTGCTGGGCGAGGTCTCCAAAGTGAATGACGACCGGGCCGACAACCGGTTCCTTGAACCCGTGGGCCGGTTTCCAGCCATCGAGGAGAATGAGAAGCCGTTGTACCTACTCGGCAACGAGTATCCGAAGGCTCGATAAACTAACCACGCCCATCTTTCCCCTCGTTCGGATGGGACATCAGTGCGCGGCGGGAGTCTCGACGGAGGCGTCGTCGAAGAGAAGGGTGCCGTTGGCCTGCGGGGACGCTCCATCGAGTTGGCAAAGCCACAGGACGTGCATCGCGGCGGTCTCGGGCGGGGCTTCGACGGCGTAGGTGAAGAGGCGCCAGTCGGTCTCACCGAAGAAGCGCTTTCCGCCAACGCCAGCAGCCGGTTTCGCAAAGTACTTTTCGCACACCCGCGAACCGTCCGCCTTCGTGAAGTAAACGTCCACGCGGACAAAGATGTTCAGTATCACTGTTCCGATAAAGCCGGGTATCGGCTTGCGCTGCCCGCGTCGTCTGGGAAAAATGCGTGCTGGTGAGAACGGACCCCTTGAAGAAGCTGGGCGCGACGCAGGAACGGCTCCTGCGGCGGCGCAACCCCGTGGACACGACCTGGTACAACGGCGTCCTCGAACGGCACCGGCACCCCGTGCTCACCGCCGACCACGTGCCGCTCAGTTGGCGGTACGACCTCGATCCGTCCACCAACCCCCGCTGGATCGAGCGGCTGGGGATCAACGCGGTCTTCAACCCGGGTGCGATCGAGCTGAACGGCAGGATCTTGCTGGTGGCGCGGGTCGAGGGTGCCGACCGCAAGTCGTTCTTCGCCGTGGCCGAGAGCGCGAATGGCGTGGATGGCTTCCGTTTTTGGGACGAACCGTTGGTGATGCCGGAGACGGACAAGCCCGACGTCAACGTGTACGACATGCGATTGACCCGCCACGAGGACGGTTGGATTTATGGGTTATTCTGCACGGAACGCAAAGATCAGGATGCCGCGTGCGGGGACACCTCCGCGGCGATCGCCCAGGGCGCGATCGCACGGACGAAAGACCTCAAGAGGTGGGAACGCCTGCCGGATCTGAAGTCGCCCTCCGCACAGCAACGCAATGTCGTGCTCCATCCAGAGTTCGTCGGCGGAAAGTACGCATTTTACACACGGCCGCAAAGCGGCTTTGTCGAGTTGGGAGATGGCGGCGGCATTGGCTGGGCGCTCGCCGACGACGTGGAGGGGGCGGTGGTTCGCGAGGAGATCGTCGTGGATCCCAAGGCCTACCACACCATCAAGGAACTCAAGAACGGCGCCGGCCCGCCTCCGCTCAAGACCGCGCAGGGCTGGTTCCACATCGCGCATGGGGTGCGCAACACCGCAGCCGGCTTGCGCTACGTGCTGTACGCCTTCCTCTGTGATCTCAACCATCCCGACCGAGTCATCCGCCAGCCGGGCGGCTACCTGCTGGCACCGCGCGGCGACGAATACGTCGGTGACGTGGCCAATGTCCTATTCTGCAACGGGGCGATCGCGCGCAAGAACGGCCGCGTCTTCATCTACTACGCCTCTTCCGACACGCGGGTCCACGTCGCCACCTCAACGATCGAGCGACTACTCGACTACGCGATGAACACGCCGGAAGACCCTCTGCGTTCGGCCGCATGCGTGCAGCAACGTCTCGCCTTGATCCGAAGGAACCGCAAGCGGCGAACCTGAAACGGAGCATCAGTACGCCTTGTCGGGGTGGCCGCCGCGCGCGTGAATCGCGCTGTCGCGGCGCAGTCACGGTTCACCGCGTCGCGCTCCACGGCGAGCCACTCCACGGGGATGTGGACCTTCGCGGCATCGACTGCCCAGTCTTTCACAAGCGGGTCGCGAACTTCGCCAATCACCCCGTCCTGGATGTTCTCGAAGGTGGCGCCTCATGCGTCCGTGTAGAGGCCGCGGAGGTAGGGATCGCCCCGCGTGGGCGCCTTTACACGCTCGTGGCCCAGAACTCCCTGGAAATCCGATTCGAACCCCGCCGTGACCCGGTCGAACTCCGACAGGTTCTCGAGACGGGCGATGGGCAGGGTCCAGAGTTCACGCGGGGCGCGGGGAGGATCCTGGAAGCTCAGTGTCCGGAGGACGAGTTCGCGGGAAGTCAGGCTCATCTTTACAGGTGAACAAGGACCTTAAGGCCCCCGTTCCCCGCGCGCTTCGTCCGCGCGAAGCTGCTGGGCGGCCCGGACCATGGCCAGATAGTTATCGACCGGCACGTAGTCGGGAATCGAGTTGCCCGAGCCGAGCGCGTAGCCGCGCGCCAACCGACGGAATCGCCGTCCATCCTCGAGCACGCGCGCCCCGATCTCCGACGGTGTCTTCGAGCAGAGAAAGTCCATGTCGAACCCCCCGAGCAACCCAATGCGGGTGCCATAATCCGAGATCCAGCGGTCGAAGGGCGCGATCGTATCCTCGTTCGAATGTTTGGCGTTGATGCCGAGCGCGAGCACGTCCTCCATGACCTGGAAGATGCATCCGCAGGAGTGCCACAGGAACGGCTTCCCGCACGAGTGGATCCGCTCGATGATCCGCCGGTACTGCGGGAGGATGTGATCGCGAACGGTTCGAGGATGGGTCAGCAGCGAGGATTTGAAACCCAGGTCGTCGCCAAACCGGCAGGCGACGAACCCATCGCCGTAGCGCTCCAGAAACCACGCCCAAAGCTCCGCCATCAGGTCCCCGATCCTGACGTACAGGTCCCGATACGCCTCGGGATCATCCGCTTCCAGGAACGGCAGGTATTCCAGTCCCACCAGATCTTCGCTGATCTCGAACACGCCGTTCCCGATGCCGCCGACCGCCTTCATACCGGGGGGCATCTCCGCCAGCAGCGCGTCAAGCTGCGGCTCGGCCAGCGCCTTGAAGCGCCGCGGAAGCTCCTCCCACGGATAGCCCTCCAGGTCCGCCCGGCTCTGAATCGGGCCGGGCTTGCCACCGGCCAGCGCCCCTCCCCCCGGGAGGATATGGCAGATGCACACCTCGTACGACACGGTGTCGTAGGTCATCTCGCGGAAGAACCGGCAGAACTGCCGAAAGAACTCCCGCTGCCCAGCAGCATCCCCATCGGTCAAGCCCTCGAACTCGACGCCAAGGATGCGCTCCATGATCGCGGGGCAGACGATGTGCTCGTACAGCGGCAGCCGCGACGGCTTTACATTCCGCATCACCTCGGCGAAATGTCGGTAGTCGGGTTGAAAACTCATGTCCCGTGGCATCTCGGCGCAACCTAACTGACCTTTCGACCCCTTGCACGGAGAAATGGAGAATCCAGCTTTACAGAAGAAGCTGACTCCGAAGTTGCCTCGGCCGAGGAATGCTTCCCGAACTGAACGGAGCCTGAATCAGAAACCCTCAATCTTGGCATGAGGCATGGTCACACTCGAAATCGCATCCCGGAGATGTAGCGAACGTCCAGTCGCGCCTGGTCGATCAGCGATTCCACCGACAGCTCGGCGTATTCACAGTGGAAACTGACCGGCCCGTCGAACCCGGCGGTCTTGAGCAAACTGAACCGCGCAGCGAAATCCACCTGCCCCTCGCCCAGGGGCACGACGCGCATTTTCCAGATGTGCTTTCCGTCCGCCAGCACGCGCTCGCGCAACGTGTCCTTCAGGGCGAAGGCGCCGAGGTATTTTTCAACAATGCGGATCGCCCGTCATGGCCAGGTGACCGTAGTCCGAAAAGACCTCCACCAACGGAGGAAGTTGAGAGCCCTATTTTTGCGGAAGGGGGAAGAGACGGCCCGCCACTTGTCGTGCGACGGTTTTCGGGCTATCGGTGGGACCTTTCCATGGCATCCCCCAGTCCATCACGTACTCCCCGTCGCGGATTCCATGTGATGGCGAAGCCCATCGGGCCGATCTGTAACCTGAAGTGCTCCTATTGCTTCTACCTTGAGAAGACGAGCCTCCATCCCCCCGGCGAGAACTACCGGATGTCGGACGCCGTGCTGGAGTCGTACGTCCGCCAGCACATCGCCGCACAACCCGGCGACGACGTACTCTTCGCCTGGCAGGGGGGCGAACCGACCCTGCTCGGAGTGGACTTCTTCCGCCGCGTCGTGGAGATCGAGAAGCGCCATGCGAACGGCCGACGGATCTCGAATGCGATGCAGACCAACGGCGTGCTCCTCGATGACGAGTGGGGCGCCTTCCTCGCGGAAAACAAGTTTCTCGTCGGCCTCAGCGTGGACGGCCCGCACGGGATCCATGACCGCTACCGCGTGGACGGTGCCGGCAAGCCCAGCTTCGACCGCGTGATGGCCGGGCTCGCCTGCCTGAAGCGCCATGGCGTGGAGTTTAACACCCTCACCGTGGTCGGCGCCCACAACTCCCGCAAACCGCTCGAAGTCTACCGCTTTCTCAAGGAGGCCGGCTCCGGCTTCATGCAGTTCATTCCCCTCGTCGAGCGTCTTCCCGACTCCAGCGCGCAGGCCCTCGGACTCGATCTCGCCCTCCCCCCCGAACACGGCGTGGGCGAACTCCACCCGCTCGTCACCCCGTGGAGCGTGAAACCATCCGACTACGGGGAGTTCCTCGTCGCCATCTTCGAGGAATGGGTCCGCCGCGACGTGGGTAGAGTTTTCGTCCAACTCTTCGACGTCACCCTTGGGATCTGGGCCGGGCAGGGTTCGGGACTCTGTGTCTTCGCCGAGAAATGCGGGGACGCCCTCGCCCTCGAGCACAACGGGGACCTCTACGCCTGCGACCACTTCGTCTATCCCGAATACCGTCGCGGCAATCTCATGGAAATCCCGCTTACCGAGCTCGTCGCCTCCGAGGCACAGCGGCGCTTCGGTTCCGACAAGAAGGGCGCCCTCCCGCGCGTCTGCCGCGAGTGCGACGTGCGCTTCGCGTGCAACGGAGAATGTCCCAAACACCGCTTCCTCAAGACCCCCGACGGCGAGGGCGGACTAAACTACCTCTGCGCCGGGTACAAGCGCTTCTTCCGCCACGTCGGTCCCACGATGGAAACCATGACGGAGATGCTCCGCGCCAGCCGTGCTCCCGCGGAGATCATGGATCTTCTCCGGGCGCGCGAGGCCGCGCGCGCCACCAAGCCCGACGCACGCTGTCCCTGCGGCAGCGGGAAGAAGTTCAAAAACTGCTGCGGGCGGAGCGTCCCCGCGTAGGCTCCTGCCAAGACCTCTGCAACGTGTCCCCTCACCCATGCCTTCTTCAGGGCTCGGGTGGAACCAGGGCTACTGGCGGCGGGACGATCTCGAAGAGCGGGTCGCACGGTGCGTCGAGGAGTTCGTTTGCAGCGGCGCAGATGATCGGCATCTGCCCGCAGTCGGCGTATGGGCCTCGCACTTGGCGGGCCACTCCGCTACCCCCTCCCCTCGGGACGGGTGTAAACACCCCTCCGTTTAGGGTTATCATCATTTAAGCGGGGCCGCGGTCTCGCGTCCCGCCCACGCCTTCCCTACCCCGTGGGAGGGGCGTCTCCACCCTTCACCAAGAGGTCTCCATGACTCTGAAATAAAATGGTGCGCGAGGGGGGACTCGAACCCCCACGGTGTAAACCACACGCACCTCAAGCGTGCGCGTCTGCCAGTTCCGCCACTCGCGCGAAAGCGGCGACACCCTCGCCGGGCCGGGGCATTCAATCAAGCGAAAAACGAAACGAAGAAGGCGAGAGAGCCGATTTTCTCACGTCACTCCGGTTTCCGAGAACCCGATTTCGTTCCAAAAGCCACGGATGAAACACGGATGGCCACGGACGGAGGATGCGCCGATTCTGCCACACGGAATCGGCGCGTTCCCGCGAGGAGAATGAATGTCGTTTTACCGGCAAAGTTGCGTCAAGCGCGTGTCAGCGCGCTTGGCGTCGCTTTTTCCGTATCCGTGTTTCATCCGTGGCTAAATCTCCACCGCTCGCCCTGTGTGTGTCCAGGAAACGCTGGGTAATCCCGCCGTAGGCGTCGATCCTCCGGTCGCGGAGAAACGGCCAGTGGGTCCGGGCTTCCTCGACCTTCGCAAAATCCACCTCGGCGACGATTACCTCCTCGCGGGAGGCGCTGGCCCGCGCGACGACCTGTCCCGACGGGTCGGCGAGGAAGCTCTGCCCGAAGAACTCGATTCCGTCCCCGCCCACGGGGCGCTCGTGGCCGACGCGATTTACCGCCGCGACAAAACAGCCATTTGCGACGGCGTGGCTGCGCTGGACAAGTTCCCATGCTTCGTGCTGCGCCTTCCCGTGCTTCGCCTTCTCTTTCGGATGCCAGCCGATTGCGGTCGGGTAGAAGAGCAGGTCCGCACCCTGGAGCGCCGTGAGTCGCGCCGCTTCCGGATACCACTGGTCCCAGCAGACGAGGACGCCGATGGCTCCGTGCCGCGTCTCCCACGCGCAGAAGCCGAGGTCGCCGGGGGTGAAGTAAAACTTCTCGTAGTAGAGCGGGTCGTCCGGGATGTGCATCTTGCGGTACTTCCCGAGCAGCTTTCCGTCGGCGTCGAGGATGGCCGCCGTGTTGTGATAGAGCCCCCTCGCCCGTTTCTCAAAGAGCGAGGCGATGAGCACGACCCGTCGGCGCTTCGCCTCGGCCGCGAGCTTCGCGGTGGTCGGCCCCGGCACCGCCTCGGCGAGGCGGAAGTGGCGGTGGTCCTCGGACTGACAAAAATACTGGGAGAGGAAGAGTTCGGGCAGGCAGACGATCTTCGCACCCCGCCCGGCCGCCTCGCGGATGCCCTCGATGGCCCGGCGGAGGTTCTCCTTTGGCGACGGCCCGCATCGCATCTGCACGAGGCCCACCCGCGTCCGCTCCGCACGCTTCGCTTTCATCACGGCTTTCGTCGCAGAAAATAGAGGGCTGCGCAAGCGCGACGCACGAGACACTCATGGTTCACCCGGAAGGATTGGCAGAATCGAACCAGAAGGAGCCACGGATGAAACACGGATTTCCACAGATAGGGGAATGCGCCGATTCCGCCACACGGAATCGGCGCGTCCTCCGGGTCAGGATGCTGGTGTTTGTCCACGAGGAATGCCAGGTCCGTGTAGCGGACCTGGCATTCCATGTCTGCCATCCGTGTTTCATCCGTGGCTTTTCTGTGGACGGATCGGGGTGCATCGGTCCTGGTCGAGCAGATATTTCGACTCGCGGAGTGTGAAATATTCAGGCTACTCTGCTCGCCTCTTTTCAAATCCAGCCATGGCAACCCCACCTCCCACGACCGAACGGCCCACCCTCCAAACCCTGCCCGGCGACGATACGCGCCAGATCCTCTGGCGCTACGCCGACCGCTACGACCTCCAGATGCTGGTGCAGTCGGCACGTGGCGTGGCCCGTGGACCGGTCGCCCGCCTGGTCGCCGAGGGGGCGCGCAACTCCCACGAGTGGACCGAGCAGAAGGGTCGCCTCCTCAAGGCCTTCGACGAGTCGGGGATCACCGCGACCGGGCTTTCCCCCGAACGCGGCGGCTTTATCGAGGGGCCGAAGAGCATGGCCCTCGCCCTTGCGGCCTTCGAGCTCGCCTGGGTGGATGGCGGCGCGGCCACGTGCAGCCTCGCGGGGAACCTCGCCCTCGCCCCAATCCACGAGCGCGGCACCCCGGACCAGCGCGATCGCTACATGACCGCGGCCGCCCCGCTCAAGCCCGGCGAAAAGCGCAAGCAGATGCGCGGGGCCTTCGCCCTCACCGAGCCCCTGCCCTACGTCGGCGTCGAGACCGGCCTCCTCGGGGGCAAGGTCCGCATCGCCGAATGGAAGGAGGGCCAGGAACCCATCCTCCATGTGGACAAGCGCGGTCGCTTCATCACGAACATGGCCTTCGCCAACTTCGTGACTGCCGCCGTGGATTCCGATGATCCGAAGATCAAGGGGAGTTGCATGGTCATCCTCGAAGAGGACGACCCGGGCACCTGGGATCGCGGCACGCCCGCGAAGAAGCTCGTCCACCAGCTTTCCTCCACTCGCGACCCGGCCTTCAGCCTCAAGATCCCCGCCAGCCGCATCGTCGGGGGATACACCGTCAAGGACGGAGTGATCATCCCGAACTACAACCACGGCGAGTTGATCGAGGCGGTCTTCCGCCGCACGCGGGTAACCGTGGGCCTGATGACGGCCGCAAAACTCATTTCCGCGGTCGAGCCGGTCATTCGCTACCAGCGCGGACGCTTCCGAGGCGGGGATGCCACGAAGCCCGGCTCCCCGCGCCACGACCTCGGCCTCCAGCAGAAGGAGGACGTGCTCCACCGCCTCGTGGACATCTGGGCGACCGGCGAGGCCGCGGCCTCGCTCGGCTTTGCCGCCGCGCGCATCTTCGACGAGTTGGATCCGTTTGAGCGCGAGAAGGATGCCGCGTTCGCGGCGCAGGGAATCAAGGGCCGCGCCGCCTTCAAGGCGATGATGAAGATTGAGCAGGACGCGTTCGAACTCCTTCGCCTCGAAGCCCAGCCCGAAGGCAAACGCGACCTCGCAAAGATTGAGAAACTGCGCGCCGATCCCTTCGTTCGTTTCGCCTTGCTCGACTCGGTGGCGAACGTCCTCTGCCCTGCCTGCAAGCTCTGGAACACGGGCCACGGCGCCACCATGATGCGTGAAGCGGTCAGCCTCATGGGCGGCTACGGAATTACCGAGGATTGCCCCGGATTTCTCGGTCAGAAGTGGATGGACGCCCAGCTCGAGGCGACCTATGAGGGTCCGGAGGCCGTCCAGCGCCGCCAGCTCTCGCTCACGATGACCGGCGAGCTTTTCCTCGCGCAGTTCCGCCTGTGGATCGCCGAGATGCGGCGCATTGCCGGGGAACGCCCCAACACCGGAGCCTGCACCCTCGCCACCGCGATGATCCTGTGGCTCTGGACGCTCGATCATCTCCAGAAAACCACCGACGCGAAGGGCAACAAGCTCTACCAGGGAAACCGCCAAGGAGTGACCTTTCCCCTCGCCGACGCCCTGTGCTGGATCCTCGCCGCACGACAGCAGGTCCTGGATGTGATGGAGCTCGAGTCGAAAGGAACGGCCTCACCCACGCTCGCGGAAGCGCTGCCCGGCGTCCTCGGCTTCCTGACCGACCTCTGCCATGTGCAGACCGCGCGCGCCTCCGGCGAGGCGGGTCGCGTCTGCGCCGAACTCGTCTTCGGCTACAACGAGCATCCCGCGTGGACGGCCGAGGCGTGCGCCGGCTGCTATGCCGCCGAGGACCTTGACGCGCTCGAGGGGGTAATCCCCGGCATCGCAGGTGCCGCGCGCGGATCCAGCGACGTAAAGGAAGCTGGTGAGGAACACCCCGCCAAGGCCGGCCCCTGCGCCTGCTTCGAGGGAATGGAAGGCTTCCAGCGCTTGCGAATGAAGCTGGACGGGTGCCTCACCGGCGCCCGTCTCGCCAAAGACCGTGCCGCCGACGCGCTCACAAGGGTCACCATCCCCGAAGCCCTCGACTACCCGGTGTAAGGGCCAAACAGGCTCACGCAGGGAACACAGACAGGAGCAGACAGAGTTTCGCGCAAAGCTCGCAAAGCAACGCAAAGCAAACGCTCCTTGTCCCGGGCCAAGGAGCGTTTCAGGATACTGCCATGACCGAGAATGAGGTGGCACGGGAGATCGTGGATGCGGCGTACAAGATTCACAAGAATCTTGGTCCTGGTCTGCTGGAATCTGTTTACGAAGCTGTGCTTGCCCGAGAACTCGTCGCACGAGGGTTGAAGGTCGTCCGTCAGCAAGCGGTGCCGATTACCTGCGGCGGAATGACGTTCGATGAAGGCTTTCGCGCCGATCTGGTTGTCGCCGATCTCGTGATTTTGGAACTCAAATCAGTCGAAGCCACCGCGCCAATCCACGCGAAACAACTCCTGACCTACCTTCGTATGTCCAACAAACGCCTTGGCCTCCTCATTAACTTCGGAGCGGAACGCATCAAGGACGGCATCACGCGTTTGGCCAACAACCTCCCTGAAGCGAAACCGCCGCAATCCGCCTGAGCGGATTGCGGCTTTCTTCCCCTTTGCGCCCTTTGCGATCTTTGCGCGATAAAATCCCCTCCGAATCCTACTGACAGCCTTCGCGTGAAACTCCTTTCTCCGACGACGCGCTTAGTTGACTTTTGGCGCGGGGCCACGAAGTTTTAGGCTCGATGAAGCCCACCCCCGCCGGCGCGCACGAGAAGGCGCTCCAGATCAACCGCGAGGCGACGCGCTACGGCACGTTCGTCGAGGTCGGAGCCGGACAGGAGGTGGCGCGCTGGTTCTTCCACGTTGGGGGCGCTGCGGGGACCGTCGCCAAGACAATGTCGGCGTACGACATGGCGGTCTCGGACGCGATCTACGGCCCCTGCCCCCGGTACGTCAGCCGCCAGCGCCTCCATGCGATGCTCGACCGCGAGTGGGGCCTGCTCCTCAAGCGCCTCGATCGCGCAAGGGGCAATCGCACGCGATTCTTCGTCTTCGCCGACACGGTGGCCACCCGCAGCTACACCCGCCGCGAGGACGGCCACGGCTGGCTCGGAATCCGGTTCCAGACCTCCCCGCGCGCAAAACCCTCGGAGATCGTCATCCACGCACGCCTCTGGGATCAGGATAATGCTCGCCAGCAGGAGGCCCTCGGCCGCCTCGGGGTCAACCTCATCCACGCCGCATTCTATCTGCACCGCCAGCCCGCGCGGCTGATCGGCGCCCTCATGGATGGCCTGACCCGCAACCGGATGGAAGTGGATATGGTCAAGTGCAGCGGCCCGGCCTTTGCGGGCGTGGACCCCCGCCTGCTCACCCTCCAACTCATCCACCAGCGACTGACGAACGCGGCCTTCTTCACGGCGGCCGGCGAGGTCGTCGAGCCGGCGGAGGTCCTCCACCGGCGCCCGGTCCTCATCGAGCGGGGAAGTTTTCGCCCGATTACCAACGTGACTCTCGACATGCTCGAGAGGACCCGCAAGCAGATGCACGCCGACCCACGTCGCGGGGGAGAAAATCCCGTGGTGCTCATGGAAATGACGTTGCGTCACCTCCTCGGCACGCAGACCTCGATTGACCATGCGGATTTCCTGGCGCGCGTCGATACCCTCGGCCTCCTCGGCCACACGGTGATGATCTCCAACTACTCACGCTTCCACAGCGTGGCCTCCTACCTTCGCCGGTACACGGACAAGCCGGTGGCGATGGTCCTCGGCCTCCCGACGCTCGCTGCGCTTTTCGAGGAAAAACATTATACCGACCTCGAGGGAGGCATCCTCGAGGCGTTCGGACGGCTGTTCCGCGGCGCGGTACGCCTCTACATCTATCCTTGGCGCCACCCCTCCCACGGGGAGATCGTGTCCGCCGCGAGTTTCAAGGCCCCCGCCCGCCTTCGACACCTCTACGCCCACCTGCTCGGAAACGGTTTTATCGTGCCGATCGCCGACTTCGACCGCACGAACCTCGATATCCTCCCCGGCGAGGTCCTCCGACGGATCCAGACTGGAAAAACCGGCTGGGAGCGGATGGTCCCCGCCCCCGTCGTCGCCCGCATCCAGCGCGACCGCCTCTTCGGCTGGCAGACAAAAAAGCCTCACGCAAAGTCGCAAAGCCGCCAAGGGTAGGAACAGAACTGCAGAGCCGGAGGAGAAAATCTCTTCGCCCTGTAGGCCAAAAGCTCCGCTTGGCGTTCGTCCTACCCATCGCCCACCGGTATGGTGGCCCCACCGCTTTCTCCATCTACCTTTGCGCCTTCGCGGCTTTGCGTGAGGTCTTCTGCTCCCCTCCCTGGTCCGCCTACCTCCGTTTCGAGATTTGCTCGCGTGCGTCGGGCGCGGCAAAACAGCCGAGAATTTCCCCGTCATAAATGCGGTGGAAGTCCCCCTGCGGGTAAGCCGTTGCCTTGATCACCGTCGACAGGTTTGCCGGGATCACGTCATTGCGGTGGACGACCTTGCACTCCCAGACAACGAGCGCCTCCGCCAGCGACGGGGGCCGCACCTTCAACGAGGGAACCGGGGTGAGCCCCGTCTTCGAGAACTTGTCGAGGTCCCTCCCCGACTGCGTTCCGCATACCTCACACGCGGGGGCGAGGCGATGAGGCAGGACGTTCACCGTGAACTCGGCGACCTGCTCGATCCGCGAGAAGGTGTGCCGACTCGGCCGCACGAGGACCGTGAGGATCGGGCGCGACCAGATCACGCCCCCGGTGATCCAGCCAATGGTCATCACATTCGGTCGCCCCTCCGCATCCACGGTGCAGAGAAGAATCCCCTCCTGGCGCAGCGGCATCATCGTTTCCGCCCAGTAATCAAAGTTTCCAGCAGGTTGGCGCTTCATGGCCTATTCCGGTCACGACCCGTGCCTCGGCGCAAGCGCGGAAATGAGCGCTTGGAGGAAGCCACGGATGAAACACGGATAGCAGAAAGATGAGCGCCAGGTCCGCACCACGGACCTGACGCACCTTCACCGAAAAATAATTGGCATTTCTCTCGCGGTGACGTGCCGATTCCGTGTGGCGGAATCGGCACATCCGGTATCCGTGAACATCCGCATTTCATCCGTGGCTCGTATTTCCACTCAACAGGACAGGGAAAGAGCGTCGCGACAGGCATGACATTTTGAGGCAGGCTTGCTAGTCTGGCGCCACACCTGCGCAAGGAAACCCATGGCCGAGAGCACGCCCACCACCCCTGAACGCCCCTCGATGGAGGCGGATATCGTCTGCGTCGGCTTCGGCCCGGCCACCGCGGGATTCCTCACGCGGCTCTCCCGCGAAGTGGCGAATCCCGATGGCACCCCGCGCCTCGAAAGTGCCGTGGCCCCCGGCATGCCGCTCCAGGTTATCTGCTACGAGCGCGCCGATGACCTCGGCTTCGGGGTCTCGGGAGTTGTCTCGAAAGCCCGCGCGATCCGAGAGACCCTGCCCGAACTCGATCCTGCCCAGATCCCAATGGCCGCGCACGTCGAGCGCGAGGAAATTGTCTACCTCCTCGATCCGACGGGAGCGAGCCGACGCCCCGTCCTGCTTCGCGCCGCGGACCTCGCACTCCGCGCCCTCCGCGTGAAGGACCACGCGTTCAAGTTGCCATGGATCCCCCCCTTCCTCGAAAAGCACGACGGGCTGATCCTCTCCATGGGACAGTTCATGCAGTGGGCGGGCGGCCAGGTGATGGCCTCGGGCACCGCCCAGGTCTGGCCCAGCTCTCCGGTCGCGCAAGCGATCATCGAGGAAAATCGTGTCGCGGGCGTGCGGCTCATGGATCAAGGCACCGACAAGCAAGGCCGCCCTGAGGCAAACTTCACCCCCGGTATGGACGTCCGAGCCGCCCTCACGATCGTGGCCGACGGCCCCATGGGCGCGGTTGGCGAACAACTCGACGAGCATTTCGGCGTTCCCAAGGACGCCCAGCGGCACGACTGGGCGGTCGGGATGAAGTTCGTGGTCAACCTCCCCGAAAAGTGCGACTGGAAACCCGGCACGGTGATTCACACCTTCGGTTACCCTGAGCCCGAGATCTTCGGCTTCCTCTACGTTCACCCCGACCGGGTCGCCTCGCTCGGGATCTTCGTGCCGTCGTGGTTCGACAGCCCGGTGCGCACCGCCTACCGCTATCTCCAGCACTGGATGCTCCACCCCTGGCTCTGGCGCAACCTCGAAGGAGGGACCCTCCGCTCGTGGGGTGCGAAGACGCTCCAGGAATCCGGCCAACGCGGCGAGCCAAAGCTCGCGGGCGATGGCTATGCCCGCATCGGCGAGGGCTCCGGCAGCACCAACGTGCTGACCGGCTCTGGTGTGGACGAGGCATGGGCCACGGGCGCGCTCCTTGCCGAGGCGGTGACCGAACTCCTCCGTGCGAAGAAGCCCTTCACGCGTGAGAACTTGGAGCACACCTACGTCACCCGACGGCGCGCGAGTTGGGTGGAGAAGGAGGCGCGGATCGCCCGCCGTGCGCGCGACGGCTTTCACAAAGGCATGGTCACGGGAATGTTCGGCATGGCCCTCGCCGCGTTCTCCGGAGGGCGATTCTCGCTGCCCGTGAAACCTCGCCCCACCGCCGAACGCCTTCCCTCTCTCGAAAAATGGTTTGCCGGTCGCATCCCCCCCGGGGAGATTGCCGCACTGAGGAAGGAGTGCGCCGCAAAGGGAGTTCCCCTTCACGGGGCGCTCATGGATCGGAGCGGCTGGCCCGCGATCCCCTTCGACGGCAAACTCCTCGTCTCTCACCAGGATGCCCTTCTCCTCGGCGGAAAAGTCCAGGCGCCGGGTGGCTACGCCGACCACGTCGTTTTTCTCTACCCCAACCTCTGCGAGGGCTGCGGGGAAAAGGTTTGCATCGAGCTCTGCTCCGGCCAGGCGATCATGCCCGGTCTTGAGGGGAAGGTTCCCACCTTTGATCGGGAAAAGTGCGTCCACTGCGGGGCCTGCCTCTGGAACTGCTCGAAGACCGATCCCGAGGATCCCGAGCGCGGCCTCATCGCCTTCCGCGCGGGAGCCGGCGGCCTGCACTCGGCAGAGAACTAAACCCAATCATCCACCCCGCCCCTTTCAGGCACCGGGGGGCCACGTGAAGCGGCGGCTCTTGAGAAACCTCTGCACCTCCTCGTTCGTCTGGAGTACCTTGCGCGCCACCGCCTCGGTCGTGTTAAAGGCATTGTGCGGCGTGAGAATGACGTTCGGTCGTCCAGCGAGCGAAAAACTCCCCCGCCCCGCACGCAACGCAACGGCCAGCGCCGGCTCGTTCTCGTAGACATCGAGACCCACGCCGCCCAGCACCCCCGCATCGAGCAGCCGCGCGAGATCGGCAGCGGGGGAGAGTTCCCCGCGCGATACATTCACGAAAATCGTGCCGCGGCGCACCGTGCCGAGCCGCGCGGCATTGAACCAACCGAGGTTGTCGGGGGTCAGGTTCATCGCGCAGGCGATGACATCCGCTCTGGCGAGCCCTTCCTCCTCCCCAACGTAATCGATATCCGGGTGGCGGCGAACGAGATCCACCCCGCGCACCGTCATCCCAAGGCCCCGCCCGATCCGTGCGATCTCGTGCCCGATGCGACCAACCCCAACCACGAGGAGTTGCCGTCCCGCGCACTCGCCGCCGGTCAGGCCGTCGCGGTCAAAACGCGCGAACTGTTCCGCTTGCCGCGGCAACTTGCGAAGGAGGGCCATCCAAAGGAGCATCGCCTGTTCCGCCACCGCGCGGGTGCAGTACTCGGGGAGGTGTCCACTGGCGACCGACAGGCCGACAAGGTGATCCCAGCCGGTGGTGCGCGCGAGGACACCGTCGAGCCCGGTGAACCAGGCGGGAGGCACGCGCGACTGCGTGCGGATGCTGATCAATCGGGCAGGCGGCTCCGCGTGACCGGCTTCTTGGATCGTGGCCGGCGAGAAGCCGGCGCGAAGGTCGTTGGCCATACCCGACCGCAGGAGGGCTGCCTCCTCCTCAAAGGCTTCGTAGAAGTAGACCTGCATCATATCGTGAGGATTCGTGATTTACGAAAGGCGGTGAAGCAGTTGGTGGATGAACGCTACGCTTAACTACCTTTGGCGATATTGCCCCTAGACCCCAAGCCTCTCGATCATCGCGCCAACAACTTTCTTCGCCTCAAAATACTCCCGAGCGATCTCGCGCGCGGCGCGGCACTGCCCCGCGTAGTCGGAGGCGATCGCCTCCACCGCGGCACGGATTTCGGCGACCGAGCGAAATGCAAAGAGCCCCTTCCCCGTCGGAATCGCGCCGTCGAACGAGGTGTCCTGCGTGATCGCGGGCCTTCCCGCGGCGAGATAGCATGCCGTGCGGTCGCTGAACCACCCGGTCTTGAGACGGACATACTGGTCCTTGGCGACCGTCCACTCCGCCGAGCTGCCCTGGATGTAACGGAGGTAGGAATCGAAGTCCGTCGAAAGACCATGGGGGCTGACAAGGCGCCACCCCTGCCTCTCAAACAACTCCTTCGAGGCCGGGTCGCGACTCATGTCGGTCGCAAGCTCCCACTCCACCCCGTCCTTCTCCACCGCGCGCGGCGTGTCGCTAAATTTGAGAAATTCAAAGGTCTTCGACCAGTAGTAGACCTGGTTTTTCCAGGCGATGTCTTTTCCCTTGGTCT
Organism: uncultured Verrucomicrobiota bacterium; assembly: GCA_964653025.1. Taxonomy (GTDB): domain Bacteria; phylum Verrucomicrobiota; class Verrucomicrobiia; order JABWAM01; family JABWAM01; genus JABWAM01. The sequence continues at coordinate 54,499 of CAZZBZ010000003.1, read as the reverse complement.
CCCAGTTGGCGATGGTCGTGAAGCGCAAGGGCGTCCCCGGTTTCGCGGGTGGGGCCTCCCAGAGCTCGCAGGCAACGGGCTGGCGGGTTGGGAGCCAGGTAAGGCCCCCGGTCGGAAGCGGACAACCCTCTTTCCCCACCTTTTCGCCAAAGGTGAAAAGCGCACGGTGCGCGCGAAGGTAGGCGGCGGTATCGGCGACGCCCTTGTCGAGCTTGATCTGTTCCACACCGGGATCGCTCTCGACATAGACGAGGCATCTCGACTTCAGAACCTCGTCGTGAAGTTCCTGGGCGCCACAGAGGTTAAGGGTGAGGTCCGAACTGGCGAAGGCCCGCGCGATACCGGCCGCGTCGAGGTTGCCAAAGACTTTCATCGGTTCGGTAAAACGCGCGCGATAGGCCCATCGGAACCCGAAACGCTCCGCAAGCCCCCTCGTCACGGCCACCGCATGCGGAATCGCCTCCTCGCCGCTCTCGAAGGTCACGGCGTTGTAGGGGTGGCGTGCGGAATCTTCGATGTAGGTGACGTCCCACCCGAGGCTTTTGAGCCCGAGAAGGTAGTGAATATGCTGCCACACCACGCCCGCGATGGGGCAGGTGCTCATGAAACCGGCAACGACGGCGCGCTTCATTTATTCAAGTTGAGGTGCACGACCTTATCGTGCGGAGCGTCCGGAGACCTTTTCCAGCCGCTGCAATAAGCGGAGGGCGTCCTCCTGCTTCCGATCCACCTCGAGCACGCGGGCGATCTCCTCGCGCGCAGCGGCGAACTCGTTGCGGTGAAGAAGGATCGCCGCGGCATTGAGGTGGGGCGCCATCAGCTTCGGGGCATAGCGATTGGCCTCCCGAAAAGCGGCGAGCGCCTCACTGAGATCCCCGAGATCGGCCAGGGCGATCCCGCGGTTGTAGTGGGTGATCGCGTCGGAGGGGTTCGCGCGCAGGGCCGTATCGTAGGCCATCACCGCCTCCGCCTTGTTCCCGAGCACGCTGAGAGCCTGTCCGTACTTGGCATAGAGGGACGGAGTCTGCCTCCCGAGGTTGAGGGCCTCGAGAAAGCTGCGCCGCGCCGCGATCGGGTTCTCCATCCGGATGTAGAGGTCGCCGAGAGCCTCGTGCGTCTCCGCGCGTTCCGGGTATGCCTCCGCGAGCGCGCGATAGAGGGCGAGCGCCTCCCTGAGTTGCAGGGAACGCGCCGCCGCATTCGCCTCCGCGAAACGCTTCTGCCAGGCGACGTGGCGCACGCCCGTCTGCGCCGCGGCATCGATCGCCATGAGTCGCGGAACGAGAAGGCGGCGGTAGGACGAGGGCTGGCCCTCCAGTCTCCCGAGAGCCCCGGACGCATGGAGATGGGCCTCCGCAAAACGGCCCTCGCGCAGCAGCGCATCGGCAAGTCCCGCTCGCGCGGGGAACGACTCCGGCGCGACGCGGACTGCGGACTCCCACAAGCTCAGGTTGGTCTGCCAGTCATGGGCCCGCTCCCAGCCGAGAAAAAGCGCGACCCCGACGACCACCGCGACCACGCATCCCGCGACGCGTGATCCGCCCCGTGGAACGCCGTCCCAACGCGCCAGCGAGTAGAGACCGGCCACGCATGCCGGGCCGAGGAGCGCGGAAGGCAGGTACAGGAACCTCTCGGAAAATACCGCGCCGATCGGGGCAATAATATTTGACACCGGCAGGAGCCCCGCGACAAACCACGCCGCCGCTCCGCCGAGCCAGGGCAGGCGCGCGCGGTGTCGCCACGCCAGCCAGCCAAACGCCCCCCAGGAAGCGAGCGCGGCGAGGCCGCCCACCCATCCCATGACCGGCCGCACGTCGTGCTGCACGCTCAGGGGAAAGGGAAGGAGCCAGAGCAACGCGTATTTCCAAAGGAGGGCGAACCCCGTGCCGACGCGCGGAAGAAAACCGACCACGCCGGTGTAGGCGGTCAGTGTCGGTAGCAGGTGGCCAAGGGCCGCGGCACGGAGGAGGCCCACTACGGCTAGGGCGGCAAGGGCCAACGCGGCAAGGGTAAACCCCATCCGCCGTGAGGGCCGAGGGAGCGAGGGGAAGAACACCCAGAGCGCCGCCACGAGCAACGGAAAAACCACGGAGTTCTCCTTGCTCAACAAGGCGGCAAGCCAAAGGAGGAATGCCACCGAAACTCGCCACCGCCCCGAATGGGCCGTGATCGCAAGGGTGGCGGCAAGGGAGAATAACGTGGCGAGCAGATCGGCCCTCCCAGAAATCCAAAAGAACGCCTCCGAGGGCGCAGGATGGACGGCAAAGAGCGCCGCGCCAAGACCCGCCCCAAGCGGGTCCAGCCCAAGCCTCCGCGCCAGGGCGAAGACCAGGAGGGCGCACGCCATGTGGAGCAACCCGTTGGTGAAATGAAAGCCGTTCCATCGCCCGGGCGCCGCGAAACCCCAGAGCCGGGCATCGAGGCGATACGAAAGAACCACCAGCGGACGGTAAAGCCCCTGATCGGGTCGACCCGGAGGGTGGGCCGAGACGAAAGCGGATTTCACGTCAGCCTTCCCATTAACAAACGGATTTCCGGTCACGTACGCCGCGTCGTCGTAAACGAAGCCGTTCCACCACGACGGCGCCACGGCCGCGAGCGCGAGGAGCGCGACCAGCGCGGCGGAGGCGAGATTCTTGAGATTCATCTTTGGAAAAGTATCGGCAAGGTTGGGATCAAACCACTTTCCTTCGGAAGGGCACGCTTCATCGTGCCTTCTTTGGCTCCGTTGTCCCCTCTTCGGCATCGTCGTCTCCCCCTGACTCATCCCGCAAGCGTGTCGTCAAGCCAGCCGAGAAGCTGGCGCATCGTGTCGGGGGTCTCGTTGCCCATGTGGGCGATGCGGAAGGCGTTCCCCTTCAGCTTGCCGTAGCCGCCGTCGAAGATGCAGGAATGCTTTTCCTTGAGGCGCTTAATCCACGCGGGGAGATCCACCTTTCGGGTATTCGCGATGCAACTCAAGGTCACCGCCTCGTAGCCCTCCTGCGGGAACATCTTGAATCCGCGCTCGGCGACCCAGCGGCGCACGATGTTCGCCATCTCGAGGTGACGGGCGAAGCGACGGTCGAGCCCCTCGGTGAAAAATTCCTCGAGCTTGGCTCGCAACGCATAGACATGGGCGATCGAGGGCGTCGAGGGGGTCATGCTCTTCTCGTGGTTCTTGAGGAACTCGATAAAGTCGAAGTAATAGCCGCGGTTCGGGACCTGCTTCGCGCGTTCAAGTGCGCGCGGCGACACGGCGAAGACCGCCAGCCCGGGCGGCATGGCAAAGGCCTTCTGCACCCCGGCGAGAAGCACGTCGAGACCGAGGACATCCATCTCGATCTTCACCCCCGACATCGATGAGACCGAATCCACGATGAGCATCGTTTCGGGGTATTTTCGCACGACCGCCGCGATCTCCGCGAGAGGGTTCATCGTCCCCGTCGAGGTTTCGTTATGGATGAGGGTGACCGCGTCGTAGCCACCGTCCTTGAGCTTCGCCTCGATCATCTCGGGGAGAATCGCGCGCCCCCAGTCGACCTGTACCTTATCGGCCTGGAGACCATTCGAGGTGGCGACGTCGAACCACTTATCCGAGAAGGCACCGCTCATGCAGCAGAGCACGCGCTTGCCGGGACGGACAAGGTTGCGAATGGAAGCTTCCATCACACCCCACGCGGAGGAGGTGGAAAGAAACACCGGGTTCTTGGTGAAAAGCAGTTGCTGGAGCCGCGGCTGGATCGCGGCGTAGAGATCCACGAACGAACTGCCCCGGTGGCCGATCATCGGAGAACAAAAGGCCCGCCAGGTGCTTTCAGAGACCTCGACGGGACCAGGGATGAAGAGTTTGATGTGTTTCTCGGGCATGGGAAGTTCTCCTGCTTGTGGAGGGGTTGGGTTTCGCGCACTCTAAAGAGCATTCCCCCATGCTGACAAGGCCAACACTCGCCGCCTTCACCGTGCTCCTCGCGGCCGCCCTCCCCTCTCCTGCGGTCCCTACCGCCCTTGAAATCATTGAGAAGGTGGTCGCCCAGGAGGACATTAACTTCGAGGAGGCAAAACACTGGGAGTACACCCAGCACTTTGTCACCCAAAAGCTCGACGACGAGCACAAGGTCGTTTCGGAGAAAAGCTCCTCCGCCGTTTACCGCCCGACCGGCAACCTGAGCTACGCGGTCGGCGGCCTTTCGCCAGGCGGGGACAATGCCCAGGTCGGTTTCGACGTCGGCTCCAAGACAAACGCGACCCCCGAGGAAGCGGAGCAGTCCCGCCGCGTCTCGGAAACCATGAAGATGCGGGAGTTGATGCCCTTCTACCATTTCACGCTCGCTGGTGAGGGCGAATCCGATCAGGGACCGGTATGGTGGCTCGATTTCGACCCCGTCGAGGGAGCGAAGGCCCGGACCCCCCAGCAGAAGGTCCTCACCCGCCTCCGCGGTCGCCTCCTTGTTCAACGCGAGTTCAACACCATCGTGCAGGCCGACTGCTCCTTGGTGAAACCGATGCCTTTCGTCTGGCTGGACCTCGTGAGCCTGCGCAGCCTCGTGATCCACTACGAAACCTTCCGCCACGCGGGGAAGGTCTGGATGCCGCGAAGGATGGAGTTCGAATACCAGGTCCGCATCTTCTGGGTGACGAATCTCCGCCAGCGCCAGACCATGACCACGGACGGCTTCCGCCAAACCACTCCCGTTACACCCTAGGAATGCGCCGTACCTCTTCTGCCCGTCCCCGTACTCCACTGGAAAGCCACGGATGAAACACGGATGGCAGAAACAGAATGACAGGTCCGCTACACGGACCTGTCATGCTTCATGGCAAGACGCCGTTATTCTCCCTGATCCTCGCGTAACGAATATCGCGACGCGTGTTTCTGCGGGGATCACACGCGGCCCGCGTGTCCTGGCCAACGGCCCTTCGGCCAGTCTCCGAGGAAAAAATCGGCGAGCCGCCGATTTCGACATGCGAGCCGCGTGTGCTCCCCAGATTATTCTCGAAGGAGATAGGGGGCGCTTCGTCGTGCCCTCCGGGAAACCTGCGCTGCAGGAGAACCTCCCCGCTTACTGCTCACTGCTCACCGAAGATACCCGTTCTTCCGCAGGAACTCCTTGAGCTGGCCGGTATCGAAGTCCCCAAGCACGAGCCCGTCCACCTCGATCACGGGAACGTAGGTGGTACCGCTGACCTTGAGCGCGCGCTCGCGCGCCGCAGGATCGGCCCCCGTATCACGAATCTCATGCTTCCATCCGAGGGTGTCGAGCCATGCCTTGGCTTCAAGGCACCAGCCGCAAAGCGGGCGCGAGTAGAGAACAATGGTTTTCGGGATCCTCAGGATTTGAAGGCTCATTCTGGGTCGAATTCTCGCCGATGCGTGCATTTGCCGCAAGGACGGAGGTGGTCCGATGAAAAATGCAGAACAGAAAGCCACGGATCAACACGGATGCTCACGGATAGAGGATGTTGCCGATTCCGCCACACGGAATCGGCTCATTCTCGACGGCAGGAGCCTGCTGTCTTGTCCCTGAAGTGGATACCAGGTCCGTGTGGCGGACCTGGCGTTGTCTCTCTGCCATCCGTGTTCCATCCGCGGCTCTTCTGAACCGACGGCTTGCCTCGCATAAGCAAAACCGCTATTTGATGGGGCTTCCATGACTGACCATTCGAATTTCGGCAAGGGCCTCACCGGGCGCGACCTCGACCAACTCTGCGTCAACACGATTCGCACCCTCGCGATCGACGCGGTCCAGAAGGCCAACTCGGGGCACCCCGGCCTCCCCATGGGCTGCGCGGACTTCGCCTATGTGCTCTGGACCCGCTACCTGAAGCACAACCCCGCCAACCCACGCTGGGCCAACCGCGACCGCTTCGTTCTCTCCGCCGGCCACGGGAGCACGCTCCTCTACGCCCTCCTCCACCTTAGCGGCTACAACCTCCCCCTCGAGGAGCTCCAGAAGTTCCGCCAGTGGGGCAGCCAGACGCCCGGGCATCCCGAGTTCGACCTCTCTCGCGGCATCGAGACCACCACCGGCCCTCTCGGCCAGGGCGCGGCAAACGCCGTCGGCATGGCGATCGCCGAGGAGCACCTTGCTGCCGCCTTCAACACCCCGGAGCACCCGGTCGTCAACCATACCACGTGGGCCATCCTTGGCGACGGCTGCAACCAGGAGGGCGTGACCAACGAGGCAATCTCCCTCGCGGGCCACCTCGGTCTCGGCAAGCTGATCTATTTCTACGACTACAACCACATCACCATCGAGGGGCGCACCGAGCTCGCTTACAGCGACGATGTCCCCGCCCGCTACCGCGCCTACGGGTGGCATGTGCAGGAGATCGACGGGCATGACCGCGAGGCCTGCGCACGCGCCATCGAGGCCGCCCAGGCGGTGAAGGACCGCCCGAGCGTGATCGTCGGCACGACGACCATCGGCTTCGGCAGCCCGAACAAGGCCGGCTCCCACTCGGCCCACGGCGAACCGCTGGGCGCCGAGGAGGTGAAAGCCACCAAGAAGAACCTCGGCTGGCCCGAGGACGCCCAGTTTCTCGTCCCCGAGGCCGTGCGTGAACGTTTCGCCGAGGTCAAGCGCCGTGGCGCCGAAGCCGAGGCCGCGTGGAAGGCCAACTTCGACGCATGGAAGGCCACCGACCCCGCCCGCGCCGCACGCTGGGATGCTGGATGGAATCGCATCCTCCCCGCCGACCTCGCCTCGAAGCTCCCGAAAATCGACCCCGCCAAGCCCGCCGCAACCCGAAACACCGGTGGCGAGGTGCTCAAGGCCCTCATGGCAGCGATCCCCTCCCTCGTCGGGGGCTCGGCCGACCTGCATCCCTCCACGAAGACCTACATCAAGGAGTACGGCTCCTTCTCGAAACAGAATCGCGCCGCCCGGAACTTTCACTTTGGGATCCGCGAGCACGCGATGGGTGCGATCCTCAACGGGATGGTCTGCCATGGCGGGCTGATTCCCTTCGGATCCACCTTCTTCGTCTTCGCCGACTACATGCGACCCGCGATCCGTATGGCCGCCCTGAGCCACCTGCCGGCGATCTACGTCTTCACCCACGACTCCATCTTCGTCGGCGAGGACGGGCCCACGCACGAGCCGGTCGAGCAGGCCGCCTCGTTGCGCGTGATGCCGAACGTGACGGTGATCCGCCCCGCGGACCCGAGCGAGACCGGTTGGGCGTGGATCGCCGCGCTCCAGAACACGCAGGGCCCGACCGCGCTTCTGCTCACCCGCCAGAACCTGCCCGTCCTTGACCGCACGAAGTACCCCGCTCCCGAGAACCTGCTCAAGGGCGGCTACGTCCTTCGCGAGGAACCCGGCGCGAAGCTCACGCTCCTCGCCACGGGCTCCGAGGTCGCGGTGGCGCTGGCCGCTGCGGAAACTCTGAAGGCCGAGGGGATCCCCGCTCGTGTGGTGAACCTCCCGAGTTGGGAGCTTTTCGAAAAGCAGCCCGCCGCGTACCGCGAGCAGGTCCTCGGAAAACTCCCGCGCGCGGCGATTGAGGCCGGCGTGCGCATGGGCTGGGAACGCTATCTCGGCGCCTATGGCCTCTTCCTCGGGATGGACCGCTACGGTGCGAGTGGCCCCTACCCGGTTCTCGCAAAAGAGTTCGGCTTCACCCCCGAAAACGTGGTCGCGAAGGTGAAGGCCTGGATGCGCTGAGACGGAACGAAATAGTCAAGTTTGGGCGACTCCATGCCATCGGATGAACTCCGACGGGCTCAGGACCTCCACTCCGTGAGCGACGGTTTTCGGGAAGTGCCGCAGGTTTCCCGTGACGAGCGGCACGCCCTCTGCCCGGGCGCAGTCCAGGAAGGGGGCGTCATGGGGATCCGGAAGTTTGACGGTCACTGATGCCCACGGAGGAACCGTCACGCAGAACCCGTGCGCACGGATCGCTTGCAGTACGATTTCGACCTCTGCCGGCGGCAAACGAAACGCAGGCCGCGCAAGGACGTCTGCGTATTCCGCCGCAATCCGGTCATCGAACACCGCATGGACCTCCCCCGCACGCAGCCACTCGACGATCCGCCCCGGCGGTCCAAAGGGTGAGAGAAAGCCGCTGACGAGGACGTTCGTGTCCACCACCGCCCGAATCATGGACGGTCCCGCCGCACGGCCCGGACGGCGGCAATTTCACGTTCGATCTCGGCGAGGGACATCTTCGCCGCCCCGCTCCGGTGCGCCGCTTCGCGGACCCGGCTCAGGGCAAGACGGCTCCGTGCGTCGCGCACCGCCAGGAGCATCCCCTCGGGGTTCTCGGAGGCCTCGACATGGAGGAGGACGGCCACCGGGCGTCCGTCGCTCGTGAGAAGAAGCTCCTTTTCCGCATAGAGCCGCTCCTTGAGCCTCCGTGGCTGCTTGAGGTCCTTGATGGCAATGAGGTTCATATAGATATCTTTTAAATCATCTTTTAATGGGATGCAAGCATGAATGCTTATCTCTATGAAAGTGGATGCGACGAGAATGTTGGTACTCTGGGACTGTCTTTCCCGTGCTGGGGACAGCACGGGCTGCCGGGGTAGCTCGCCGTGTCCCCACGGCGGGGAACACCAACAAAAATGTCGCGCACTCTCCGAAAGCGGAGGGGCACGCTTCGTCGTGCCCTCGATCGCGGCAGACGGCCACGACGAAACGTGGCCCTCCACTCGAAGCAGAGACGGAAGACTTCACCCCGACACCTTCAAAGAGAAAAGGCCGGGGCTTTTGGCCCCGGCCTCCTCGAAATGGTTGCGGGGCTGGGATTTGAACCCAGGACCTTCAGGTTATGAGCCTGACGAGCTACCAGGCTGCTCCACCCCGCACGTTTTCTTTAGCACGGGATCCGACGGAGCGTCAATGCCCATCGACTTGATTTGAAAGAATTCCCAAGGATTGCGCGGCTCAAAGGGCCGCTTTTACCGCGGCAAGGACGGCGAGCTCCACCTCGGCGGCCTTCCCGGAAACTCGCGCCCCCGAAGCGGCTGCATGCCCACCGCCTCCAAGTTGGAGCGCGATCTTCGCTACATCCACGCGAGGATCCTTCGAGCGAAAGCTCACGCGGACCACCCCCTCCTTTGGGACCTCCTCGAAGACCAGCGCCACACGCACCCCCTGCACCCCGCGAACAAGGTCAATGAGCCCCTCCGTATCCTCGGGGAGCGCCCCCGAACGTGTATACGCCTCGGGCTTGATCCAGAGCAGGCCCACCTTTCCTTCTTCCTCGAACCGCACGGTCTGGAGGACCTCGCGCACGAAAGCGAGGCGACGCGATGGCTCGTTCTCCCACGTCATCCGCGAAAGCTCGGCGAGGTCCACTCCCGTCTCCAGCAACTCTGCGGCCGCCCGCAGCGTGGCCGGGCGCGTGTTCGAGTATCGGAACGACCCCGTGTCCGTGCTGATCGCCACGAAGAGGCAGGAGGCCACCTCCCGGTCGAGCGGCAACCCTATCTCGCGGATGAGATCGAGGATCATCTCCCCGCATGACGCACGCGTCCCATCCACCCAGACGAGGTCCCCGAAGCGCGGGTTGCTCCCGTGGTGGTCCACGTTGATGATCGGCGAAGCCTGGTCGGGAGCGAGGGAAAGACCACCCACCCGCTCCGGGCTCGCGGTGTCCACCACGATCCGTGCGTCCCACGGGCCCTTGGAAAGCTCGGGGCCCTTCATCGCCGCGGCACCCGGTAACCATGAGAACCGCTCCGACATCCCGTCGGGGTTCCACGCCACGACCTCCTTCCCCGCCCGCTGGAGCGCGAGCGCGAGTGCCAGGGTGGACCCATAGGCGTCCCCGTCGGGGCGCAGATGGCTCGCCACGATGAAGCGGCTCCCCCGATCCACAATCATGCGGAAATCCCGGGCAAATCCCTGTGGCAAGCGGGTAGCAGGCATCCCGATACGATGCCAACGCGCTCTCCTGCGAACAACTCGAAACACGGAAGTGAGGCGGGGGTGGCGTGCCGTGACAAAATTGTTGTTGTTTGGAAGGACATTCGGCGCGAGCCGTGCCTCCCACAGACGAAGAGAAGTGGTCTTTGTGGGAGGCGCGGCTCGCGCCGATCTGGTGGAACAACCCTCGCAACGTTCTGGTCGACACATCGGCACATCCCATCTGCTTCCCTATTCATTTTCCGACTCGCCCGCGTTCACGCCTACCGTCTACCCTTGACTCAGGCCCATGAACGCCGCCCGCTTCGTCCTCATGCCCCCGAGCGGCTTTCGCGCCGCCGAAGTCTCGCTCACCTTGGGCCTCCGCGAGCTTTTCTCACGCCGCCCACGCTTCCTTGCACGCTTCCCAAAAGTCACCCTCCTCGACTCGATCTCCGAGGACGGCCCGAAGCTCGTCTCCTTCCGTCCCGACCACGCCCCGGCCCTCCGTGCATGCTGCCCCGGCTTGAGGATAGAGCCGCTCTGCTTCTTCCGTCCCGCCCTCGCCCCACGAGTTCGCCCCGCACTCCGTCCCATGGTTCGATCAGCCGAACGCCTCCGCCGCTGGACGATTCGTGTCGTGGACGCACCCACCGGCACTCCCGTCCGCGACGCACTGGTGGTCATCCTGACCAACACAAAGGCGCGTGTCGGCGTGGATGCGGTCACCGATGCCAGTGGCATGGCACGATTCTCCCTCCCTTCCTCGATCTCCCGCGCCGAGCAGGTGCTCGTCTATCCGAAGTCCGCGTTCTGGGGCGCTCTCCGCCGAAACGCCCCTCTCGATTCTCTCGGTGAAATCCGCCTCCGCCCCGCGGACCCCTCCTGGCCAGGCGCTCTCCAGCACTTCTACGGCGCCGCGAATGCGAACGACGGCAAAGGGGTGCGCGTCGCCGTCGTGGACACCGGCGTGGACCGCAAGCACACGGACCTCCACGTTACAGGGGGCCGCAATACGGTTTTTGGCGAGAAACCTGATGACTTCGGGGACAATGGCGAGGGCCATGGAACTCACGTGGCCGGAATTATCGCGGGGTGCGGCACGCCTCCGAAGGGGTGCCGGGGCCTCGCCCCCGCGGCGGAACTCCGGAGCTACCGCGTCTTTCCAAAAGGAAGCGGGGAAGCCTCGAACTACTCGATTGCCAAGGCGCTCGATGGAGCTGCCCACGACCGCTGCGACCTCGTCAACTTGAGTCTCGGGGGCGGGGCGCCCGACCCCGTGATCCGCGCGGCAATCGAGCATGCCCGCCGTCACGGGACCCTTGTTCTCGCCGCCGCGGGAAACGAAAACCGTTCTCCCGTGAGTTTCCCCGCGTCCGACTCCCTCTCCCTCGCCGTCTCGGCCATGGGCCGCGAAGGAACCTTCCCCGAAGATTCGGTGGAAACACTCGACATCGCCCCTCCGCGAGGCACCGACCGGAAGAACTTCATCGCGGCCTTCTCGAACGTTGGCATCGAGACGGATCTTACGGCCCCCGGCGTGGGGATCGTCTCGACCTACCCTGGCGGCTACGCAGCAATGAGCGGCACCTCGATGGCCTGCCCGGCCGCCACGGGCGTCGCCGCGGCCCTCCTCGGGCGGAACTCTACCCTCCTGCGTCGCCCGCGCGACGCCGAGCGCTCGGCCCGCATCGCCGCTCTCCTCCTCGATTCAACCCGCACCCTCGGATTCGGGGCAAAGTTCGAGGGGCAGGGAATGCCACGGCCCTGACGGGCCGAATGTCCAATCGCCAATAGCCAATCTCAGATTGGCCGATCCAGAAAACTCCCTCCACAAGCAGATAGATGGCAGCGAAGAAGCGTCTCCCTCCAGAACTGGCAATCGGCGTTTCTCCTGCTTTTCTGCTCAAGACCCGATAGCCAGTAGCTATTGCAACACCGGCCAAAGAGAAAGTCCCGCCACGACCGCCGCCTAAGAACTGGATTGACCCCGGATACGGATTCTCACAGTTGCACTGCGAACTTCTCCCCTTTCTTCGCTTCGAGGCAGAAGCCCGCCATGAGATTCGCCATCTTCTCGAGATCCCCGAGGTGGATCACTTCCACGGGCGAGTGCATGTAGCGGTTCGGCAGGCCGATGGTTGCCGACGGGATGCCCCCGCGCTGGACGAAAATCGCATCCGCGTCGGTCCCCGTCCATCGCGGATCGGTCGAGAACTGCAGCGGGATTTTCTTTTTCTTTGCCACCAACTCAAGGCGCTCCACCAGCACGGGATGGTTTGCGCTCCCGATCCCGAGGATCGGCCCCTTCCCGAGTTTCACGTCCCCAAATCGCTTCCGATTCACCAGGGGGATATCGGTCGCCTGCCCAACGTCGGCCACCAGCGCCGCATCCGGGTGCACGCGGTACCCGGCCATCGCCGCACCGTGGAGACCGATCTCCTCCTGCACCGTGGAAACCGCCACCACGCAAGCGTTGAGCTTCTTCTCCCCGTGAAGGAGGCGGAGCACCTCCGCCGCCGCAAAGATCCCGATCCGATTGTCGCAACCACGCGCGACCGCGAGTTCGCCCCGCAGCCTCTCGAAACCAGCGGCGAACGTGATCACGTCCCCCACCCTCACCAGTTTCGCGGCCTCCTTGCCATCCTTGGCCCCGATGTCGAGAAAGCAGTCATGGAGTTTCGGAACCTCGGGCTTCGCATCGCGGTCTTGCATGTGGGGCGCGAGCGTGCCGGTAACCCCGGCCACGGGGCCCTGCCGCGTCTGGATGACCATCCGCTGCCCCCGCACGAGGGAGGGATCCACGCCTCCCACCCCGGTGAAATAAATGAAGCCCTCCTTCGAAATATGCTGGACCATGAAACCGATCTCGTCGGAGTGCCCCGTCACCATGATCTTCGGGGATCCCCCCTCGTTAAGCCATGCGAAGACGTTGCCATAGGCGTCGCTCTCCACGCGGTCCGCGAAGCGCTTCGCATAGTCGCGCCAGACGCGCTGGGCCGGACGCTCCTGGCTCGTGACGCTCACCGTATTCAGGAGGGACTTCAGGAAATCAAGGCTCTCGGGTCTCATGTCACTCGACCCTCGCGCACCCTGCCCCTTTTTTCCAGCACGAAGGAAATCGGCAATTGGAAATCGCCCATGCCTTCGCTCCAATGCGCCCCATGAACGATATGCGACAAATCCTGGCCCGGGCGATTTCCCCGGCGCTCGATGCGGCCTGCCCCGGGCATCCGGTGGCGGAGCCCGCCGTGACCGCCTGCCAGGACCCGCGCTTCGGGGACTACCAGTCCAATGCGGCAATGCTTGCCGCCGCCGCGATGAAGAAGAACCCCCGCGATCTCGCGGCAACCCTCGTCGCCGCCCTCAAGCTCGAGGACCTCTGCGCGAAGGTCGAGGTCGCCGGCCCCGGGTTCATCAACTTTCATCTCCTGCCCTCCCGCGTGGTTGCCCAACTCTCCGACATGGCCGAGGACCCGCGGCACGGGATCGCCCCGGTCGCGAAGTCCCGCAGGATCGTTGTGGATTTCTCCAGCCCGAACACCGCGAAGGCGATGCACGTGGGCCATATCCGATCCACGTTTCTCGGCGACACTCTTGCTCGAGTCGCTCGCGCCGTCGGCCATGAAGTGATCACCGACAACCATGTCGGCGACTGGGGCACCCAGTTTGGAATGATCATCCACGGCTACAAGAACCACCTCGACCGCGCAGCGGAGAAGCGCGACCCCGTGGCGGAGTTCGAGCGCCTCTACCGCCTCGTAAGCGGGCAGGCGGCGACCGACGAGGCGGTCCGCGACACCGCCCGCCGCGAGTTAGCGGCGCTCCACGCCGGCGATCCAGAGAACCTCCGTATCTGGAAGGAAATCGCGGAACTCTCACTCGCGGAGTTTAAAAAATCGTACGACCGCCTCGGCGTGGCCTTCGACCACCACCTCGGCGAGAGCTTCTACAACCCCATGCTCGGGAGAGTCGTCGCGGAGTTCCAGCAACTCGGCCTCGCGGAAGAGAGCGAGGGGGCAATTTGCGTCTTCTTCCCCAATGATCCCGGACTAAAGGACGCTGCGCCGATGATGATCCGAAAAACGGATGGCGCCTTCCTCTACGCAACGACTGACCTCGCGACCGTGCGCTTCCGCGTCCACGAGTGGAAAGCAGACGAGATTCTGTACGTCACCGATGGCCGCCAGCAACTTCACTTCAAGCAACTCTTCGCGGCCGTGACGAAATGGGCGGCCACCCCTGCCAACACCCTGCTCGACGGGTCGCGCCCCTCCCCCACCCTGCGCCACATCGTCTTCGGCAGCATCCTCGGGGAGGACAAGAAACCCATCAAGACGCGCTCGGGCGATCCGATCAAGCTGACCGACCTTCTCGACGAAGCCGAGGCCCGGGCACTCAAGATCCTCGTTGAGAAAAACCCCTCCCTTCCTGCGGAGACAAAGGCCGTCGCCGCGCGCGTGATCGGCATCGGTGCGGTGAAATACGCCGACCTCAGCCAGAATCGCAACCTCGACTACGTCTTCGACTGGAAGAAGCTGCTTGCCCTCCAGGGCAACACCGCCCCCTACCTCGTCTACGCCTACGTTCGCATCCGCTCCATTTTCCGCCAGAGCGGGTCCTTCTCCGTTGGGCAGCCGCTTCACGCGGAACGCGGGGCGAACCGGCCCCCGCTTTCCTTCTCCCATGACGCGGAACTCGTCCTCGCCAAAAAACTGATCCAGTTCGGGGACGCGGTCCACTCCGTCCTCGACGATGCGCGCCCGCATCTCCTCGCCAGCTATCTCTACGATCTCTCGACCCGGTTCAGCCAGTTCTACGAGGCATGCCCCGTCCTCAAGGCCCCGGAGCCGGAGCGGGCGACGCGCCTCCTCCTTTGCGACCTCACCGCTCGCACCCTCCAGCGCGGCCTCGGCCTCCTCGGCATCGAGACCATCGAGGAGATGTAGGTGCCCCCGTAACCGCGGCCAGATCTCCGTCACGGAAGACGGGCTACCCCAAGGAAAGTACGCTGGCGAGTTGTGGCGCTACCCCCCATTCACGTCCTTAATCGGAGTCGCGGTTGCCGCACCCCTGCCGCCCCTGCTACAAGGTTGTTCGATGAAAGCCCCCTCCTTCCATGAGCTCCGCTCAACCTGGCGCCATCTTCTCCTGAAGGACTTCGTCCCCTTCTGGCTCCGACACGGGATCGACCGCGAGTTCGGTGGGGTCTTGAGTTGCATGCGCGATGACGGCTCCCTCCTTTCCACAGACAAGTACATGTGGTCCCAGTGCCGCGCGGTCTGGTCATTCTCCGCGATCTACAACCGCATCGAGCCGAGGGCCGACCTGCTCCAAGTTGCCCGCACCACCGCCGACTTCATCCTCAAGCACGGGCGCGACGCAAAAGGCGGATACGCCTTTCTCGTCTCGCGCGAAGGCAATCATCTGCAGGGCGCCACAAGCATCTATACCGAATTTTTTGCAGCCTATGGGCTGGGGGAACTCTATCGCGCCACCCGTGAAAAACAGCACCTTGACGAGGCGCTCACCGCCCTACGTTCCGCAATGGCGCGGCTCAAGGATCCCGCCTTCGACGCCTTTGCCCCCTACTCGAAGCCCGAGGGAATCGAGTGGGTTCATGGCATCCCGATGATTGGCATCGAGGTCGCCCAGGAGATTGCCGAGATCGCCCCTGAGCAGGATGTGCTCGCCTTCGTGGATGGATGCCTCGACCGCGTAATCAACCATCATACCCGTCCGTCGCGCCGCCTCGTTCTCGAGCACCTCGGCCCCGGCAACACGGAAGTAAACACGCCCCCCGGCCGCGCCGTGGTCCCCGGGCATGGGATCGAGATGGCGTGGTTTGTCATGCACCAGGCACGCCGCCGCAAGGACGCCGCCCTCGTTCGCCGTGCGGTCGAGGTCGTGCGCTGGCTCTTGGAGGCGGGCTGGGACAAGGAGTTTGGGGGCATCTTTCTCGGGATCGATGCTGACGGAGGTACCCCTTGGTGGAAGCACGCCGAGAAAAAGGCATGGTGGCCGCACACCGAGGCGCTCTACGCCCTGCTCCTCGCCCACGACCTCACCCGCGAACCGTGGTGCATGGAATGGTACTGGCGCGTCCATGAATGGAGTTGGGCCCACCACCCCGTGCCAAACCACGGAGAGTGGCACCAGCGCCTCGACCGCCAGGGACGCCCCACCGAGGAGATCATTGCCCTACCCGTGAAGGACCCCTTCCATCTCCCCCGCTCCGCGATCCTCTCCCTTGCGGTCCTCGATCGCCTCGCGGAAAACCAGCCGCCCCCCGACTGGATGCGGACCGCCAGATCGTGACCTCCGCAGCTTCCCGTCGATCTGCTCAATCCTGCCGGGCGCGGTAGCGATGGTAGGCGGCGCAGGCGCCCTCGCCCGAGACCATCGTCGCCCCGAGCGGATGCTCGGGCGTGCAGCGCGTCCCGAACGCCGGACAGTCCGACGGCTTCTTCACCCCCTGCAGGACGAGCCCGCTGAGGCATTCTGCCGAGTCCCCGGAGGTCATCGCCGCGACGCCAAACCGCCGCTCGGCGTCGAACGCCACGTATGGCCCACGCAGCGCGAGACCGCTCCGCGGGATCGCCCCGATCCCCCGCCAGTTCCGCGGCCCGACCTCGAAGACTTCGCGGATCATCTCCTGCGCAGGGCGATTTCCCTCGCGGCAGACCACGCGCGCATAGGCGTTCTCCACCTCGGCGCGGCCGGATTCGAGCTGACGGATGCACATCAGCACCCCTTGCAGGATGTCGGTCGGCTCGAAGCCCGTGACCACGATCGGCACACGGTGCTTCGCCGCGAGCGGCGCATACTCCTCCCAGCCCATCACCGTGCAGACATGACCCGCCGCAAGAAAGCCCTGCACCCGGTTCGTGGACGACGACAGGATCGCCTCGATCGCGGGCGGGACGAGCACGTGTGAGACGAGGATCGAGAAGTTCTTCAACCCGAGGTCCCGCGCCTGGCGCACCGCCATCGCGTTCGCAGGGGCGGTGGTCTCGAAACCCACCGCGAAGAACACCACCTCGCGTCCGGGGTTGGCCTGCGCAAGTTTCACGGCGTCCAGCGGGGAATAGACCGCGCGAACGTCACCCCCCGCCGCCTTCGCCCGCTGGAGATCGCCGCGCGAACCCGGGACGCGAAGCATGTCACCGAAGGAACAGAAGATGACGCCGGGCTTCCCCGCGATCTCCACCGCCTTGTCAATCAACTCGATGGGCGTGACGCACACCGGGCAGCCCGGGCCATGGACGAGCGTGACGTTCTTCGGGAGGAGTTCATCGAGCCCAAAACGAACGATCGCATGGGTCTGCCCCCCGCAGACCTCCATGATCGTCCAAAGGTTCTTCGCATCCTTCGCGATGGCCGCCGCGAGGGCCCGCGCCGAGGCCGCATCGCGGTATTCATCCATGAAGCGCATCAGGGGAAATGCAGAAGGAGAAACGATGAACGATGAGAAGTCAGCCGGCGGCCGGGTTCTCGGCGGTGCCGAGGCCCTCCTCGATCTCGCCGAGTTCCTTGAAGTAGGCAAGCGTGCGCGCCGCCTCCTCCTCATCCACCACGCTAAGGGCGAAGCCGACGTGGATGATCACGTAATCGCCCACCTTCGCCTCAGGCACATAGGCGAGCGAGACCTCCCGCGCGACACCCCCGAAGTCCACGCGTCCAACGCGCGTGATCGGGTCGTCGCCACGGACGTCGAGAATTTTACCGGGAACGGCAAGGCACATGGCACTTCATGCTAGAGGCACACACCCCCGGCGGCAAGCGGTCACAACTTGCCCATAGGCGATGCACCCGTCGTTCGGCGGCAGGCGTTGGTGGAGGAGGACCTGGAAACCCGCGGCGCGGAGCGCGCGGGTAGACAGGGAGAGGAGCACCCCGTTCTGAAAACAGCCGCCGGTCAGCGCCACGCGTTTCTCCCCGATCGCGCGGGCAACCTCGACAATCCCCTGCGCGAGGGAAGCGTGGAACGCCGCAGCGATCTTGGGGACAGCCCGTCCCTTCGCCACGTCGGCGAGGATCGCCTCGATGAGGGGTTGCCAATCTAAAACCCAAGACGGACCAGACGCGCTTTGCGCTGTAGGGCAACCGTCCGCCTCAGGCGGATTGCCGTCCTCCACCCCTGGCAAGCGACGCGCTTGCCCTACTGGCGGAAGCAAGCGGATCGGATACGGTTTCAGTTCACCGGCGGCCTCCGCCGCCCACTCGAGTTCCATCGCGGCCTGCGCCTCGAAGGCGTGGCGTTGGCGTAAGCCGACGATCGCGGCCACGGCGTCAAAGAGCCTCCCGGCGCTCGTCGTCCAAGGGACGTTCACCCCCCGCTCCAACATCGAGGCAATCACTCGCCGCTCCTCGTCGGTGAAGGCCGCCTCCACCCCCATTGACTTCGCCCCAATCTCCGCAAGGAGGCCGAATGCGCTCCGACGGGGTTCGCGCACCGAGGCCTCACCTCCGGGAAGTCGGAACCGTCGCAAGTGCGCCACCCGCCCCCAGTTTTTCCCATCAACGCGCAAAAACTCTCCGCCCCAAACGGTTCCGTCAGGGCCGTAGCCCGTGCCATCCCAGACCACGGCCAGCGCCGGACCTTCCCATTCGTTTTCGGCCAGGCAGGCTGCCGCGTGGGCCACGTGATGTTGGATGGCCACCACGGGCAAGCCCAGACCATGGGCAAACGCGGTCGTCGCGTAGTCGGGATGCAGGTCGCAGGCGACCTCCGCTGCCCGCGTCGCGTGAAGCCGCTGGACGTCCTCCACCGCTCGCTCGAAGGCGGCGCGCGATTCCGTCGTATCCATGTCGCCGAGGTGCTGGCTGACGATCGCCTCCTTGCCCCGGGCAAGGCAGATCGCATTCTTCAGGTGAGCCCCGACTCCCAGAATCACCTTCCCCGAAGAGGGAATGGACAGCGGCATCGGGGCGTACCCGCGGGCGCGGCGAAGCATGACCTCCCGCCCATCCACGATGCGAAGGATGGAATCGTCCACATGGCGCGTGATCGCGCGGTCGTGAACGAGAAAAATGTCGGCGATACCCTGCAGTCGTTCCCGTACCTCATGCTCATCGGTGCAGATCGGCTCATCCGAGAGGTTTCCGCTCGTTGCGACAATCGGAAAACCGAGCTCGCGGCAGAGGAGGTGGTGGAGCGGCGAGGAGGGGAGCAGGAGGCCCAGCCGCGGATTCGCGGGAGCGATTCTGCGGCTGATTTCTGATTTCTGATTTTTGATTTCCGATTTCCGGAGCAGGAGGATGGGAGCTTCCGAACCGGAGAGCAACGCCGCCTCCTCGGACGAGACCTCGCAAAGCGCCTGCGCCGCTGCGAGGTCGGCGACCATCACCGCGAGAGGTTTCTCCTCGCGATGCTTTCGCTCGCGCAAGTGCCGCACCGCGACATCGTCCCGAGCGTCGCAGATGAGATGGAAGCCCCCCACCCCCTTCGCCGCGACGATCTTCCCCTCCCGCACGGCTTGGGCCGCGCCGCGCAATGCGGCATCCTTTTCCGCGAGAACCTTCCCCTGCCTGTCCCAGAGTGAGAGTTGCGGGCCGCAGTCGGGGCACGCATTCGGCTGCGCATGGAAGCGCCGGTCGGCGGGGTTCTCATACTCGGCCCGGCAGGACGGGCACATCTCAAAGTCCCGCATCGTCGTGTTCGCGCGGTCGTAGGGCAGCGCCTCGATGATCGTGAATCGGGGACCGCAGTTGGTGCAGTTGGTGAACGGGTAGCGGTGCCGACGGTTCGCGGGATCAAAAATTTCCCGCAGGCAGTCCGCGCACGGGGCGATGTCGGGCAGAACGAACGGGCCGCGTTCCCCGTCGGAGTCGCTCTCCACAATCTCAAAGCCTTTCCGCCCGTGTGGATCGAGCGTCCAAGTCTCAACACCGTGGATCGCGGCACGGGACGGTTTGTCCTTGGTAATACGCTCGCGGAAGGACGCGATGGCGGCGGGCGTCCCCTCCACCTCGACGAGCAGTCCTTGCGGGGTGTTGCGCGCGATCCCCGCGAGTCCGAGTTCTTCCGCGAGGCGAAAGACGAAGGGACGAAACCCCACCCCCTGCACCGCCCCGCGCAGCGCGAGGCGAAGGCGGATATTTTCGCGCTTCCCCGACACGGGTTCAGCCCCGCGCCACCGAAGTCCGACCCGAACGGTGCGGGTGCTGGTGGGGCTCGATGCCGGGCACGCCGTGCCCGTGATCGTGATCGTGCGAGTGTGAGTGCACATGGAGTTCCCCCTCGGCAGCGTGCTGGACCCAGTGGATCCACGCGCCCATCCCCTCGCCCGTGCGGGCGGAGACCTTCAGGACCGGGGCCTTCGCGTTGAGTTTACGGAAGTCGGCGAGAAAGGCCTCCATGTCGAAGTCCACGTGGGGGAGCAGGTCCACCTTGGTGATGAGCATCGCGGCGGCTTCGTGGAAAAGGAGAGGGTACTTCGCGGCCTTGTCGTGCCCCTCGGCCACGCTAAGCACCGCCACCTTCGCGGTTTCCCCGAGGTCGAACTCCGCGGGACAGGCGATGTTCCCGACGTTCTCGATGAAGAGAAGGTCGATCTTCGCAAGGTCGAGCTCGCCAAGCCCGCGCTCCACAAGCGCCGCCTCGAGGTGGCAGGCTCCGCCCGTATTGAGCTGGATGGCGGGGACTCCAAGACGCGCGATGCGCTCGGCATCGTGCGCGCCCGCAATGTCCCCCTCGATCACGGCCACCCGGTATCCCGCGAGCGCGGGGATCGTCTTCTCGAGGAGGGTGGTCTTTCCCGAGCCGGCCCCGCCGATGAGATTGAGCGCCGCGATCTTCCGCTCCGCCAGCCGAGCGCGAACCTTCCCCGCGATCGCGTCGTTCGACTCCATGATGTTGCGGAGAATCTTGACGTTCATGGGGCCCTCTTCAGGGAGACGCGAAAAAATCGTTTCTTCCCCACCTTGAGGACCGCTCCTTCGCGAAGAGTCGCCGCGGTCTTCGGGTCCGCGAGCCGCAAGCCGTCGAGTTCCACACCGCCCTGCTCCACGAGGCGGCGCGCCTCGCTCCTGCTGGAGACCACCCCGCTGGCGACCGCGAGATCGGGAGCCGTCCACACGCGCACGGAATCCAGCGGGAGCGACGGGAGATCGGTATCCGCCGCGTTGCGCGAGGAAAACTTCTTCTCGAAATCGAGGCGCGCGGCACTTGCAGCTTCGGCGCCGGCAAAACGTGCCGCGAGCGACTCGGCGAGAATCTTCTTCGCCTCCATCGGGTGGCCGGTCTTGAGAGCGACGATCTCCGCCTCGGATTTTCCAAGGAGGAGAACGTACCACTTCCACATCAAATCGTCGGAAACCGACATCGTCTTTCCGAAGATCTCCCCCGCCGGCTCTGAGACCCCGATATAGTTCCCCAGGCTCTTGCTCATCTTCTGGGTCCCGTCGAGCCCCTCGAGGATCGGGAGGAGC
This sequence comes from uncultured Verrucomicrobiota bacterium, assembly GCA_964653025.1. Lineage (GTDB taxonomy): Bacteria > Verrucomicrobiota > Verrucomicrobiia > JABWAM01 > JABWAM01 > JABWAM01. The sequence goes on along the minus strand of CAZZBZ010000003.1, from coordinate 33,233 downwards.
ATCGCCACCTGCGGCTCCTGCCCCTGGTCCTTCTGGAGGTCGCGCCCCACCATGATATTGAAGAGTTGATCGGTGCCCCCGAGTTCCACGTCCGCCTTCACCACCACCGAATCCCATCCCTGCATCATTGGATAGAGCGTCTCGTGGAGGCGGATGTCGGTCCCCGCTTGCAAACGATCTCGAAAATCTCGGCGCTGCATCATCTGGGAAACGCTCAACGCGCTCGCGAGGCGGACGACGTCAGCAAACCCCATCTTCGCGAACCACTCACCGTTGAAGACCATCTCAAGGCGCTCGCGACTGAGCACCTTGAACGCCTGGTCCTGGTAGGTCTTCGCGTTCTTCAGGATCTCCTCGCGCGTCAGCGGGGGCCTTGTCGTTGAGCGCCCGGTCGGGTCGCCGATCATCGTCGTAAAATCTCCGATGATCAGGACTGCCGTGTGGCCCAGGTCCTGGAACTGGCGCAGCTTCGAAAGCGCCACGGTGTGCCCGAGGTGGAGATCGGGCGCCGTGGGATCCACCCCGAGCTTCACGCGAAGCGGGCGGCCCAAGCGAAGCTTCTTCTCCAGTTCCTCGCGAGAGACCAACTGGGCGGCGCCGCGGGCGAGGACCTCGAGTTGTTGGGAAGGGTTCATGAAGCGGGGACGGGCGCGCACGCGCCGTTGGGACAGATCCTTCGAATGACCGCCTGGTGGTCGGAGAGGTCCCGCACGGCGAGGTCGGCCGCGCCGAGAGTCTCGACGGGGTAGTTGCCCGTCGCCACGGCCAGCACCCGGCAGCCGAGGGCCCGTCCGCACTCGATGTCGCGCGGCGTGTCCCCGATCACCCAGGTGTGCTCGAGTGAAAAGTCCTTCTTCAGGCGGGCACGCGCCCGATCGAGAACCACCGGTCCGAGGTCGTTGCGATTCGAGGAATCGCTTCCGAACGCGCCAAACTCGAAGAAACCGTCGAGATCGAAGCGCCGCAACTTGAGGTGCGCCCCTTTCTCGATGTTGCCCGTGAGCAGGGCGTTGTGAACCTCGGGATGTGCATGCGACCAGTCCAGGATTTCCCGCACGCCTGGAAAAACAGTCCCGCCTCGCGAGGGCAGCATCTCCTCCATCTCCTCGAGGTAGGCGTCAAGGAGCCCCGCGGGCTCCACCGAATGGCCGGGATGGCTCGCCGCGATCTCCTCCGCGATCGCCGTGTCCGTGCGCCCGGCCATCTCCACCCGCGAAAGATCGTCGATCACCCCGTAGCGATTGAGCAAGGCGCGTTGGAGCGCATCCACCCCCGTCCGACAAGAAAGGAGCGTGCCATCAATATCCCAGAGAAGCAGGAGGGGGCGCATGGAAGTAAAGAACCCTACCAGCCCCGTCTCCGCGCATCAAACCTTACGACGCCCACCGATGCGCCTCCCGGCGAAGGCCGTCCGAATACGGAGAGCGCCCACTCCGCCGGCCAAACGTTTTCGCCACGGTCTTTTCGCTTCATCGCCTCTCGTTTCTCATTTGTCGTTTCTCCCATGAGCGACCTCCTCGACCGTAGCCTCCCCCTCATCCCGAATCCCCAGCAGATCCAACTCGGGGCGCGCCGATAGAAGCCACGACGCAACTGGCGCTTCACGGAAGGCGGCGGCGACCGCTGGACCTTCGGGGACGGGAAGAGCGCCGGGGTCCTCCTCGCCGGGCTGACTCCCCCAGGGAACGACTCTCCCGAGGCTTACGCCCTCGTCGCGGGTCCCGACGGCGCCGCGGCAGTCGCCCGCCACCCGACCGGCCTGCTCCGTGCCCGCGCCACGCTTCGCCAGCTCATCACCCTCGCCGGCGATGGCGCGATTCCCGAGGTCCACATTGCCGACTGGCCCGACCTCGCGGTACGCGGCGTGCACCTCGACCTCAAGTACATCATGCACCGCAAGGACTACCTGATGCGGTGGCTCGACACGCTTTCCGACACCAAGGTCAACACCCTCCTCCTCGAGTATGAGGATTATGATTCACATGCACGATTTTTTTCAAACTGCGTAAGCCCTGCATAAGCTTGTCTTTCATAAACTAGGAATGGTACAAGGAATTCTTCCATGCCCGCTCCCTGCACTTTTTCCCTGCGCGTCCGCTATGGGGAGACCGACCAGATGGGCACTTTCTACAATGCCCGTGCCCTCGATTGGTTCGAGTGCGGGCGTTCGGAACTCCTCCGCTCCCTTGGGATGCCCTACACCGAAATCGAGACCCGGGGGGTCTTCCTTCCTGTCGTCGAGGCCCACATCGAGTACCTCGGCCGTGCCCGCTACGACGACCTCCTCAACGTGACCACCTCCGCCGAAATGATCGGACGGGCCCGCCTCCGCTGCTCCGTCGGGATCACTCACGCCGCCTCGGGCTCCCCCGTCGCGAAGGGCTGGACCGTCCACGCCTTCACCACCGCCGAGGGCCGCCCCACACGCCCGCCCGACTGGCTCCTCCCGCTTTTCGCAAGCCCCGCCGCATGAGCGCCGCCCCGCGCCTCCTCCTCAGCGGGAACCAAGCCATCGCCCTTGCCGCGCGCCACGCCGGCATCGCCCTCGGAGCCGGCTACCCCGGTACTCCCTCCACTGAGATTCTTGAGGAGTTCGGCGCAGCCGGAGGAAAGGCGCAGTGGTCCCCCAACGAGAAGGTTGCCCTCGAAGTTGCCCTCGGTGCTGCGTTCGGGGGCGCCCGCGCTCTCGTCACGATGAAACACGTCGGTCTCAACGTCGCCTCCGACGTCCTCTTCACCGCCGCCTACACCGGCGTGAGCGGTGCGCTCGTCATCATCACCGCGGACGACCCCGGCATGGCCTCCAGCCAGAACGAGCAGGACAACCGCCGCTACGCGCCCTTCGCCGCGGTGCCGATGATCGAACCCTCCGACTCACAGGAGGCTTACGACTTCACCCTCGCCGCCATCGAGGTCTCCGAGCGCTGGCACATCCCCGTGCTCCTCCGCGTGACCACCCGCGTCTGCCACACCCAGGCCGTCGTGGTCCCCCACCCCCCCTCCTCGCCTCCACCCGCCCCGAACTTCCAGCGCGACATCAAGGGGCGGGTGATGATCCCCCTCCACGCGCGCCCGGCGCACCGCCGCCTGCGCGCGAAGATCGCGGAAATCGCCGAGTGGAACGAGACCTCCCCGCTCAACCGTATCCTCCCCGGCAACGGCGCCCTGGGAATCATCGCCTCCGGCGTCTGCGTCATGCACGCCCGCGAGGCCGCCCCGGACGCCTCCATCCTCAAACTCGGGATGACCTGGCCCCTCCCGATCCGAAAAGTCCGAGAGTTCGCGACCGGCGTAAAGCGTCTCTACGTAATCGAGGAGAATGACCCCGTCTTCGCCGACGCCCTTCGCGCCGAGGGCATCGCCTGCGAGTCCAAGCCCAGTTCCGAACGCTTCGGAGAACTCGATGTCGCCCGTGTTCGCGCCCTTCTCGGCGGAACCCCTGCGGCAACGCCGTCGACAGCCCGCATCCCCGGAAAGGCCCCGCAACTCTGCGAAGGCTGCCCCTACCGCGCCGTCTTCCAGTCTTTCCGCAAGCTCGACTGCATCGTCTCGGGCGACATCGGCTGCTACACCCTCGGCGTCCTCCCGCCCTTCGAGGCGATGGACATGATGGTGGACATGGGCGCCGCCATCGGGATGGGTCTCGGTCTCCGCCACGTCCTGCCCGAGGACCAGGCGTGCCGCGTCGTGAGCGTGATCGGCGACAGCACCTTTATTCACAGCGGGCTCACCGGCATCGCCGAGATGGTTTACAACCGCCCGCCCACCGGCCACGTCGTCGTGATCCTCGACAACCTCACCACCGCGATGACCGGCCACCAGGAGCATCCGGGCACCGGACGCACCCTCGATCATGGCAGGGCCGGCCGCGTCGTCATCGAGGACGCGGTCCGCGGGCTTGGCATCTCCCACGTTGAGGTGATGGACCCGGTCCGTGGCGATTTCGAGGGCATCCTCCGCGCCGCGCTCGACCGCCGCGACCTCACCGTGATCGTCGCGCGCCGCGCATGCCTGCTCATCGCGGGAAAAATTCGCCAGTACGAGGCCGCCGCGAAGGAAAGTGAATGCAAAGCCGCGTGACCAACGTCTGCATCGCCGGGCTTGGCGGCCAGGGCGTCCTCACCGCCTCGGACATCCTCGCCCACGCCGCGTTTTCGGTCGGGCTCGACGTGAAGAAGAGCGAGGTCCACGGGATGAGCCAGCGGGGCGGCTCGGTCTGCAGCGACATCCGCTTCGGCCCCTCCGTCCTCAGCCCGATGATCGCCCCCGGCGAAGCCGACCACCTCGTCGTCGTCGCCCCCGACCAGGTGGAGTGCAACGTGTGGCGGCTCCGACCTGAAGGAAAGCTCTACACCCCCGCCCTCCTCAACGGTGCCGCCATCGAGAACCCCCGCTCCGCGAACCTCGCCCTCCTCGGCGCCCTGAGTCGACACCTCGACCTTCCCCCCGGAGCCTGGCACGATGCGATTCGCGCCCGCCTCAAGCCCTCCCTCGTGGACCTCAACCTCCGCGCCTTCGACCTCGGGCGCGCACTCCCCTCATGACGGCATCCCATGACCCGGCGGCCGGTTCCCACTCGGCCAGCGCCCCTGACTACCTCCCTCTCGCCCAGTTGCGCGACCTCCAGCTCCGGAGGCTGAAGGCGATCGTCCGCCGCACGCACGAGCGCGTCAGCCTCTTCCGCGAGCGCATGGAAGCGAAGGGCCTCACCCCCGACTCCCTCAAGACACTCGAGGACCTCACGAAGCTGCCTTTCACGGAAAAGGCCGACCTCCGCGACACCTACCCGTTTGGCCTCTTCGCAAGCCCCATGGAGGAGATCGTCCGCCTCCACGCCTCGAGCGGCACGACCGGCAAGCCGATCGTCGTCGCCTACACCCGCGAGGACCTCGATGTCTGGAGTAGCGTGATGGTCCGCAGCTTCGCCGCGTGCGGGCTCCATCAAGGCGACGTGATCCAGAATGCCTACGGCTACGGGCTTTTCACGGGCGGGCTTGGTGCCCATTACGGGGCCGAGGCGCTCGGCGCCACGGTCATTCCCATCTCGGGCGGAAACACCCAGCGCCAGCTCATGGTCATGCAGGACTTCGGCGTCACCGCCCTCTGCTGTACCCCGAGCTACTTCCTCCATCTTCTCGACCGGGCGGAGGAGTTCGGTGTGGACTTCCGAAAGCTCCGCCTCCGCGTTGGCGTCTTCGGGGCCGAACCGTGGACCGAGGCGATGCGTCGTCGCATCGAGGCCGACAGCCCGATCAAGGCGTACGACATCTACGGACTCAGCGAGATCATCGGGCCGGGGGTCGCCATGGAGTGCCGCTGCCAGTCCGGCCCGCACATCTTCGAGGACCATTTCTACCCCGAGATCATCCACCTGAAAACCGGCCAGCCCTGCGCCCCCGGCGAGGAGGGCGAGCTCGTCCTCACCACCCTTTCCAAGAACGCGATGCCGATGATCCGCTACCGCACGCACGACATCACCGCGCTCGCCGCCGACCCCTGCCCGTGCGGGCGCACCCTCCGCCGCATCGTCCGCATCGCCCGCCGCAGCGACGACATGATCATTCTCCGCGGCGTGAACGTCTACCCCTCGCAGATCGAGGGGGTCCTCCTCGCGGTCGAGGGAACCCTGCCCCACTACCAGATCATCCTCACCCGGAAGCAGGACCTCGACGAGATGGAGATCGAGGTCGAAGTCACCCCCGAGGTCTTCAGCGACAAGGTCGGGTCGCTGGAACAGCTCCGAAAACGCATCGGCAGCGCCCTCGAGAGCACGATCGGCATCCGCGCCTCCATCCATCTCGTCCAGCCGCGCACCCTCCAGCGCAGCGAGGGCAAGGCGAAGCGAGTGATCGACCGCCGCAACCT
>CAZZBZ010000003.1:0-27268 GCA_964653025.1 uncultured Verrucomicrobiota bacterium | reverse complement strand
ATGAAACTGAAACAACTCTCCCTGTTCGTCGAGAACAAGCCGGGCAGCCTCTCGGGCCCCTGCCGCGCCCTCGCGGCCGCGGGCGTGAACCTCGTCACCTTCTCCATCGCCGACTCGCAGGAGTTCGGCATCTTCCGCTTCATCGTCAGGGAGTGGGAGAAGGCCCTCGACCTCCTCGAAAAGGGCGGCTGGGTTGCGAAGGTCACCGACGTCGTTGCCGTCGAGGTACCCGACCAGCCCGGCGGCCTCGCCGGCATTCTCGAAATCCTCGAGAAGGCGGGGCTCAACGTGGAGTACATGTACGCCTTCACGCTCAAGCGAAACGACAAGGGGGTCCTCGTCTTCCGCTTCGACGACCCCGACGCGGCCCTCCGCGTCCTCCGCGCCGGCGGCATCAGCGTCGTCGGCAGCTCCGAGCTCGAGGTCCGCCTCGGGGGGTTGCGGTAACAGGCTTCTTCGAAAACCATGAAGTCGTCCGCTGGTCAGTGGAAGATCGGGTTTGCCCAGGGCGACATCACCCCGCGTCTCGGTGAGCCGGTGATGATGTGCGGCTATGGCGTCGATCGCTCCGCTCGCGGCGCCTTGGCGCCCCTGCTCGCACAGGCCCTGGCCCTCACCGATGCCAGCGGACGCACCTCACTGCTCTTCACGGCCGATGTGTTGTCGTTTGATCGCGGGAGCGTGGAACGCGTCCGCCACCTGCTGCGGCGGCGTCACCGTTTGCCACCGGCCTCCGTGCTCTTCGTCGCGTCGCACACCCACTGGGGACCGGCGATCAGCATGGGCGTCAACTTCTCGATCGGGGGGCCGAATCCCTGGTATGTCGGACGTCTGGAAAACATGCTGCTGGAGTTGGCGGAACGCGCCTTGCGGGACCGTCGCCCTGCAGAAGTCCGTTACGGGGCCACGAAATCCCAGTTGGGGGTGAACCGACGGTTGCCCGACACGCGGGGGCGGATCCTGTTTGCCCCAAACCCGAAGGGCTTCTACGACACCCATACGCCGGTCCTCGATATTCAACTTGCGGCATCCCGCAAGACCGGAGTTCCGAACCGGATCGTCGTCGTGGGGCACGCCTGCCATCCCACCACCAGCGGGCCAATGGCCAAGTGGTGGCCGGATTACCCGGGTGCCCTGCGCGACGCCTTGGAACGCAAGTTGGGCCCCGACAGCCGCGTTCTCTTCGTGCAGGGGTGCGCCGGCGACGTCAAACCCTCCCACGTCAATCCCCGGACGAAGCAAATCGTTTTCTGCAACCGTCCTGCCTGTGCGCGCGCGGCGGGCCGCAAGCTGGCACACGCGGCCCTGCTGCTGCTCGATTCCGACGCCATGGAACCGGTAAAACCGCATCTGGCATGCCGCCTCGCCACCGGCGGTTTGACTTTCGGCCGGCGCAAGACGCCCGCTGAACTCGCGCAACTCGCACAAACGGAACCTCCGACTCATTGCGCATTCTGGGCGCGCCAGATGCGCGCCTACGGCAACCCGGCACGCACCCTGCCCTACGAAGTGCAGAGTTGGCGCCTGGGTCAACACCTCACGTTGATCGCCCTAGAGGGCGAGGTTTGCGCCCCCTACGGGCCGGTCCTCCGCGCCATGGCGCGCACCCCGTACGCCATGGTCATCGCTTACGCCAACGCCACCACCGGGTACATTGGCACCGCCCAAATCGTGCGCGAGGGTGGCTACGAGGGAAACACCTCCCATATGGCCTATTTCCTCCCGGCCCCCTTTACCCCGCGCGTGGAGGCGGAGGTCCTTCGCATCGCGACCCGGGCCATCGCCTGACCCCCTCCACGCCGACCTTCATCCGCGTCACAGCAGACTTGCTGTTGCGCCAACCGCGCCCGCGCCCTTGCGGTAGGCGTAAACCATGATGTTCTGCTGGTGCGGGGAGAGGTATTCCCCGACGTCGCACCCGGCTTTTACGTGGTATCCGAAACCGGACCCCTCCAGTACGAGGAGGAGCGCCGAGAGTCCGTCGTGGTCGCCCACGTGGTGGTGGTACTCGATGGCCATCTTCGACACGTTGCGGATCTTCCCGCGGTCCCTGAGCTCGGAGAGAATCCCGAGTTCCGAGCCTTCCGTGTCAATCTTCAGGAAGTCCACATTCCCGTGAATGTGCTCCGAGAGAACCCCGGTCTGCACCATGGTCGGCGCTCCGTCCGGAGTGAACGTCGGATGAAGGCTCACCTGGAGGCTCCCGCCATCGGAAGGACCGGCGTAGAGGGATATGCGCGTCTTTTCCCCCGCGAGCGCGACCTCCTTCACGGTGACCCCCGGCACCCGGTTCTCCGCGAGATTGCGCTTCAGCACCTCGAGAGTGGGCGGGGGGGGCTCAAAACCCAGGATCGTGCATTCCGGGTCAACCCTTGCCCCGCACCTTCGGTGGGAGGAGCGCCCAGACCTTTGCGGCAACCTCCTCCACGCTCGCCCGCGCGTCCACGAGCTTCACCCGTCGCGGCTCGGCGCACGCAAGGCGTCGAAACCCCTCGCGCACCGCCCGATAAAATGCCCTCCGCTGACCCTCCATGCGGTCCGAGCGCCGCGTCTTCTTCCGTGCGCGACGCAGCCCTTCGACGGGGTCGAGGTCGAGGACGATCGTGAGGCGCGGCTTCAACCCAGCCGTCGCAAAGCGGTTCATCACGGCGACAAAGCGGGGGTCGAGATCCCGCGCCACGCCCTGGTAGACCGCGCTGGAGTCCGCGTAGCGATCGCTGATCACGATCGCCCCACGCTTGAGCGCGGGAAGGATCACCTCGCGGGTATGCTGGGCGCGGTTCGCCCCAAAAAGAAGGAGTTCCGTCTCCGCCGCCATCGCGCGGCCCGCGCGGCTGAACTGGAGAAGATGCCGAATCTTCTCCCCGATTGGGGTGCCGCCCGGTTCCCTCCCCACGATCACCCGGTGGCCCGCCCGACGCAACCGCGCCGCGAGTCGGCGAATCTGCGTGCTCTTTCCGCACCCCTCCGAACCCTCGAATGTGATGAAAATCCCTCGCATCGCTCGCACCCGCGGAGCTTTACGGGACGGACACTCCCCCCGCAAGCCGATTCCCACGCTTCGCATTTTCCCCGCAATCTGCCAGAATCATGATTCCCCCGACCCGAACGAATGAACCCCACCCCTGAAATCGCCCGACGGCGGACGTTTGCGATCATCTCGCACCCGGACGCCGGCAAGACGACGCTCACCGAGCGCTTCCTGCTCTATGGGGGCGCCGTGCAGCTCGCCGGGTCGGTCACCGCCCGCCGCGACCAGCGCGCCACGACCTCCGACTGGATGGAGCTCGAGCGCAAGCGCGGGATCTCGGTCAGTTCGACCGTGCTCCAGTTCGACTACCGGGACTTCTGCGTCAACCTCCTCGACACGCCCGGCCATCGCGACTTCTCGGAGGACACCTACCGCGTGCTCATGGCCGTGGACTCGGTCGTGATGGTGATCGACGCCGCCAAAGGGATCGAGACCCAGACCCGCAAGCTCTTCGAGATCTGCCGCCTGCGCGGCATCCCGATCTTCACCTTCATGAACAAGCTCGACCGTCCCGCGCGCGACCCGCTCGCGCTACTCGACGAGTTGGAGCAGACCCTGCAACTCAACGTCTGCGCGATGAACTGGCCGCTCGGCGACGGTCCGGAGTTCCGCGGGGTCTACGACCGACCGGGCCGCCAGGTGCATCTTTTCGAGCGGACCCCGCACGGCGCCTTCCGCGCCCCCGTCCAGGTCCACGCCATCACCGACCCCGCGGTGCGCGGCCTCCTCAGCGAGGAGACCCATCGCAACCTGGTCGAGAACCTGGACATGCTCGACACGGCGGGCGAGACCTTCGACGCGGAGGCGGTGCGCGCCGGGGACCTCAGCCCGGTCTTCTTCGGCAGCGCGATCAATAACTTCGGCGTGCATCTCCTCCTGGACTCCTTCCTCGAGCACGCGCCCGCCCCGCGCCCGCGCGCCTCCAGCGACGGGATGATCGCGCCCGAGGACCCCCGTTTCTCCGGCTTCATCTTCAAGATCCAGTCGAACATGGACCCCAGGCATCGCGACCAGATCGCTTTCGTGCGAATCTGCTCGGGGCGCTTCACGCGCGACATGAAGGTGCTCCACGCGCGCACCGGCAAGACCCTGCGGCTCTCCAGTTCGCACAAGCTTTTCGCCCGCGAGCGCGAGACGGTGGACGAGGCGTTTCCCGGCGACGTGATCGGCCTCGTGGGCCACGCCGGGTTCGGGATCGGGGACACCCTCACCGAGGATCCCGCCATCGTGTACCACGAGATCCCGCGGTTCGCGCCCGAGTGTTTCGCATACCTCCACGGCCCAAGCGCCGCGCAGTTCAAGAGGTTCCGGACCGGCCTGGAGCACCTCCTCCAGGAGGGCGTGGTGCAATCGTTTCACCTCAAGGGTTCGTCGCAGCGCATTCCCCTGCTGGGCGCGGTCGGCCCCCTGCAGTTCGAGGTCCTTCAATACCGCCTCGAGAGCGAGTACGGCGCCCCCTCCCGACTGGAGCCCTCCCCGTGGAAACTCATCCGGTGGGTCGTCATGCCAGACGGGGCCGCGCTCGGTGAGGAAACTCTCCCCACCGGATGCCGCGTCGCCGAGGATGTCGGGGGCCGCCCGGTCGCGCTCTTCAGCACCGAGTGGGAACTCCAGCTTTTCAGCGAGCGCAACCCGAAGGTCCGCCTATTAAAGCTGCCCGACGAGATCCATCGCGACCCGCTCGCCGCCGGCGCGTGATCTCGGGCGGCACGGACCGTGAGCAGGAGAATCGCCCGTGATCAAGTACCTCGGTTCCAAGCGCACCCTGATCGAGGAGATCCTCGCCGCCGTTCGGCAAGTGGATAAGCCGCAGACGGTGCTCGACCTTTTCTCGGGGACCTCGCGCGTCGGCCACGCGCTCAAACGGGCGGGGTACCGCGTGCTGGCGAACGACCACAACGCCTACGCGCACACGCTCGCATGCTGCTACGTCCAGGCCGACCGGGAGAATTGGCTCCGCGCCGCCACGGCCCTCGTCCGCGAGTTCAACACCCTCAAGGGCGCACCCGGCTGGTTTACCGAGAACCTCTGCGTGCAGTCCCGCTTTTTCCAGCCAAAGAACGGCGCACGGGTGGACGCCATCCGCGAGGCGATCGCGACGAAAGGCCTGCCGCCGGAACTCGAGGCGGTGATGCTCGTCTCGCTCATGGAGGCGGCCGACCGCGTGGATTCCACCACGGGCGTCCAGATGGCGTACCTGAAACAGTGGGCGGCGCGCGCCCACAACGACCTCGAGCTCCGGGTACCCGACCTCCTCCCGCGCGCGAAGTTCGGCAAGGGAAAGGCCCACGGCCTCGACGCCTTCGAGGCGGCGGACCGGCTGGAGGCGGACGTGGCCTACATCGACCCGCCCTACAACCAGCACTCCTACCTCGGCAACTACCATGCCTGGGAGTCGCTCGTGCGCTGGGACAAGCCAGCGGTGTACGGGGTCGCATGCAAGCGGGTGGATTGTAAGAAGCGACAGAGCATCTTCAACTCGCGTCCACGCTTTGCGACGGCCATGCACCGCCTGCTCCATGCGGTCCGCGCGCGGGTCCTCGTGATCTCCTTCAACAGCGAAGGCTACATGAACCGCGAGGCGATGGAGGCGCTCTGCGCGGGACTGTGGGGAGGAAAAGCACAGGTGGTGACGCTCACCCACGATTACAAGCGCTACGTCGGCGCGCAGATCGGGATCTATAACCTGAAAGGGGAGAAGGTGGGAAAGGTCAGCCACCTCCGGAACAAGGAGTACCTTTACATCGTCTCGCGGGAAGATCTCTCTGCACGTTTTGAGGCGACACGAGGCCGAGAGACCGTTCTGACTCGCGCTCGGGCCGTTGGCGGACAGGCGGTTGAACCGTGAACCTGGTGGGTTTCCCCATCCAATCAGGGGAGAACCGCGCGTAGGCTCCCGGGTCTATGGATGTCGAGGTGATGGATGATCTCGACACCTGTGGGCCGGGGAGGAGGTTTTTCCAGTGGACGGTCCAACTCACCGAACCCAAAATTTCGACAGGATTCACAGGATTTTCGGAGGGCGGATTTCCCGATTCGCCGATCCCGAGGCCCCTTCAAGGCGGTGCCCTCCCGTGCCCGCTCCTCCGATTCCTCTCGTCCTTGACTCCCCCCACCCGCTGCCCTACGCGGATGGGATGAACGCGCGGAGATTTGCCGTCGCCCTCGGTCTTGGATTCGCCCTGCTGTCCCCAGTCCGCGCCCAGGAGGCGCCGCCCGACCTCGCCACCGCGCTCCAGGAACTCGAACTCCGGATGCCACGGCCGGAATCCCTCAAACGCCTCGCCACGGCCGTCGCCACCGCACCCGATTGGGCGGCCACCCGCGACGTCCTCGCCACCTGGCTCTGCGAGAAGTACGGCACCGAGGCGGTGAAGTCCCCCGCGTGGACCCGCGTTGACGGCCTACACCGTTGGGCCGAGCTTTTCGCCGCGCATCCCGAGGCCACCGCGAAGCTCTCCCCCGCCACCCGCGCGTGGCTCCTCGGGAGCCAACGCGCCACCCACGGCCTTTTCGGCCTCCTCTGCGAGAACGACCGCATCCCCGCCGCACTCGCGCTCCTCGATGAGTTCCATGCCGCCGAGCCGGGCCGCTTCCCGAAGTACGACTCGCTCGCCGTGGCGATGGCCCTCGTCTGGGACGTTCCCCCGCGCCCCACCCCGCACAGGCAGGTTTCCCCATCGCAGATGGCCCCCGACACGAGCACCCCACTGGAGAAGTTCCGGTTCTGGGTGGAAACCCACGAGCGCAAGGCCGCCGACTACGACCTCGCCGGGCTCGGCGCGGACGACCTGAAATTCATTGTGGACGCCACCGCGCCGCTCGATGAACTGCGCTGGGCCCAGAAGTCAGTGCCGTTCAATCGCGGCAGTTTTGAACGCGCCTATTCCTCCGTGAGGTACGACCAGAAGCGGCTGGAGATGGGGGTTTTCTCGTGGCCGCACCCCGGCTACCGCCTTGAGGACATCCGTAAGATCGGCGGCATCTGCGTGGACCAGGCTTACTTTGCCGCCATGTCCGGCAAGGCGAGTGGCATCCCCACCCTCTTCTTCCACGGAGAAGGCCGCCGCGGCGGGCACGCCTGGTTCGGCTACCTGCGTGCGCCGGGGAAGTGGAACACCGACTGCGGCCGCTATCTCTACGACAAGTTCGCTACCGGCTCCGCCTGGGACGCCCAGCGCTCCGAGGAGATCAGCGACCACGAGGTCGCCTTCCTCAACGAGGAGTTCCGCGGTACCCCCGCCTACGCGGAGTCCTCGACCCACCTCCAACAAGCCCGTCTGTTCCGTTCCCGGGGCGACGCGACACGAGCCCTCGCGGCGACCGACGCAGCGATCAAGCTCTGCTCCATGAACCTCGATGCGTGGCGCGAAAAGGGAGCCCTCCTCGTAGGCGCCGAATTCGACGCCCATCTCAAGGCAATGCTCGCCCAGTTCGCGCGCTACCCCGACGTGAAGGCCGAGTGCATGAAGAAGCAGGGAGAACTCGCCCGCGCCGCCGGCGACTCCCGCGCCGCCGCCCTGCTGGAGGACCAGATCGTCCGCGAGAACCGCGGAAAACGCCACGACCTCAGCGCCGAAGTCTTCCAGCGCCAGCTCGCCGAGGCCTGCGAGAAGGGCGACTGGGCGGCCGGGCAGGCCGTCGTCCACGAGGCGGTGATGAAGCTCCGCAACGAGACCGGCACCGTCTTCGGTCTGCTCCGTGAGTTCGCCTTTCGCTGCAAGGCTGCGGGGCACGAGCAGGAAGCCCTCCGCGCCCTCGACGATTTTCGCAAACGGATGCCACTCGATCCCATCGTCCGCGGCCACCTCGATTCCCTGCAGTCCACGATCAAGTCCTCCTCTCAAGATCCTCGCCCCGGCGCCCATTAAACCGGTGCCTCAACCTTTACGCCCGTGGACCCCGTCATTGACCCGACCTTGATCCGACCAAAAGGGAAGGCTGGATGGCTCGCCATCCTCCTGTTCTCTTTGCCGTTTAGCGCAGTCGGGGTGTTCGCCGTGATCGCCGCCACAGGAAAACTGAGGGCGGGAAACGTCCGAGAGGCAGGTTTCCTCGCCCTGTTTGCGCTCGTATTTTGCGGTGTCAGCACACTCCTGCTCACTCTCGCAATCCACGGACGCAAAACTGGCGCGAAGGAGGACGACCTCCGCGCCCAGAACCCGGAAGCCCCCTGGCTCTGGCGCCCGGACTGGGCGACGGGGCTGGTGAAGTCCTCCACCAAGAGCGGGGTGGTCTTCGCGTGGATCTTCGCCATTTTCTGGAATCTGGTGAGCGCGCCGATCCTTTTCCTCGTGCCCGCCGAGGTCGCAAAGAAACACAATCCCCCAGCGCTGATTGCCCTCCTTTTCCCCATCATCGGACTCGGCCTGCTCGCCTGGGCGATCCACCTCACCCTTCGCTGGAGGAAGTTCGGCGATTCCATCTTCGGAATGGCGTCCGTGCCCGGCGCGATCGGCGGGGCCCTCGAGGGATTGATCCGCCCCGCACGACCCTTCTTCCATGCCGAGGGATGCCAGGTCCGCCTCTCCTGTATCCGCCGCCGCACCACCGGCTCCGGAAAAAACCGCAACACCACCGAATCCGTGCTCTGGGATGACACAGAGACCAGCCAGCCCGACATGAACGGAAACCTCCCCGTCTCCTTTGCCATCCCTGCGGACGCCGCCGAGACCGATGGCTCCGATCCGAGCAACCTCCTGCTCTGGCGGTTGGAGGCCCTCGCAAAGGTCCCGGGGGTGGACTACTCGGCGCAGTTCGAGGTCCCGGTATTTCGCGTGGCGCTCACCCCCGAGGCCACCCAACGCGCGGAGGAGGTCCGCGCCCGGGAACGCGCCGAGATGGCGCATTACCAACAGCCGCCAAGTTCGCGGATCCGGGTCCGCCCCAGCGGCCTCGGTGCCGAGTTTTACTTTTCCGCGGCACGAAACCCTGGCGCCGCCCTCAGCCTCACCGTTTTCGGCGCCATTTGGTTTGCCGTCATCTGGGCGATCTTCCACTTCGGCGCTCCCCTTATCTTTAGAATCGTGTTCAGCGTGATCGGTGCCTTCATCCTCTACGGCGTGCTAAGGATGTGGTTCGCGGTCACCCGAGTGGTGATTGCCCCGGGCCAAGCGACCGTGACCGACGGCCTCTTCGGGTGGGGCTCGTCCCGCATGATCCCCGCGGGGGAGATCGCGGAGATCAAGGTCGCCACGGGCATGACCGCCGGAACCACGGTTTACCACGACCTCAAGATCGTCGGTCCGAATGGAAAAATCACAGGGGCGGGCAACTCGATCCGCGACAAGCGGGAGGCCGAGTGGCTCGCCTCCGAGATGATGCGCCTCCTCGCCCTCCGCCGTTGACTCGCGCCGGAACCGCAACGTTCTCGAAAGCCATCAGAATTCCCGGGGTTCATGCAAATGTAGTCGCAGGCTTTAACCTTGGCTTCTCACAACATCCCAATCCCGCCGTGGGGACACGGCGGGCTACCGGGGAAAACACGATACCCTTGGTAGCCCGTGCTGTCCCTAGCACGGGAGAAAGAAATTGACCGCAAGCCCAACAAATTTGTCGCGCCCCCAAGTGCCGTTTCCAAGATAACCGCCTTGCCTCCAGCGCCTTCCGGCGGCAGGCTTCACCTTTTAGCATTTCCTGACACCCCCATGCTTCGAGCCGGAATCGTCGGTCTGCCCAACGTAGGCAAGAGCACGCTCTTCAACGCGCTGATCCGCGCAAGAAAGGCGGACGCCGCCAATTATCCCTTCTGCACCATCGAGCCGAACATCGGCGTCGTCTCCGTCCCCGACTTCCGTCTCGACCGCCTCGCCGAGATGTCCCACTCGGTGAAGAAGGTGCCCGCGGCCATCGAGTTCGTGGATATTGCCGGGCTCGTAAAGGGCGCTAGCCAGGGTGAGGGGCTTGGAAACCAGTTCCTCACCCACATCCGCGAGGTGGACGCCATCATCCAGGTCGTCCGTTGCTTCGAGGACGCGAATGTCCACCACGTGAGCGGCAGTATCGACCCGCTCCGGGACATCGAGGTGATCTCCACCGAACTCGTCCTCGCCGATCTCGCCGCGATCCAGCGCCGCCGAGAGAAACAGGTGAAAGCTGCCCGCGGCGGAGACAAGGTCGCCCAGGCGGAGGTGCATGTGATCGAGAAGGTCGAGCCCCATCTCGATACCGGAAAACCTGCGATTACCGCCGCGCTCAGCCCCGAAGAGAAAGCCGTCCTCCGCAACATCTTCCTCCTCACCGCCAAGCCCACGCTCTTCGCTTGCAATGTCGCCGAGAGCGACCTTGCCGCCTGCCTCTCCGAATCACTCCCCGACACCCCCGCCGGGCGTCACGTGGCCGCCGTGCGCCAATACGTGAAAGCCCACCACGACACCGAGGCTGTCATCATCAGCGCCCAGATCGAGAGCGACCTCCTCGACCTCGCGGAAGCAGAGCAGGCCGAGTACCTCAGTGGGCTTGGCGTGAAGGAATCGGGCGTCGGTGCCCTCATTCGCTCGGCCTACCATCTTCTCGGTCTCCGCACCTTCCTCACCACCGGCGAGAAGGAGTCCCGCGCCTGGACGATTCACGCTGGCGACACCGCCCCGCGCGCCGCGGGGGTCATCCACTCCGACTTTGAGCGCGGCTTCATCGCCGCGGAGATCGTCCGCTACGAGGAACTCGTAAAACTCGGCTCCTTCGCGAAAGCCCGCGAGGTGGGCAAACTCCGCCTCGAGGGGCGCGAGTACGTGATGCAGGATGGCGACGTCGTCGAGTTTCGCTTCAACGTCTGACCATGCTGGAGCGTCTCCTCGAACGCGAGATGCGGGTCGCAACCCTCCTTGGAGCGTGGGCCGCTCGACTTTGGACGCGGATATGGCAAGACGACATCCTCTTCCTCGCTTCGGGCCTGGCCTTCAACGTTCTCGTCTGCCTCCTGCCGGTAATGCTGATCTGGATATACGTCCTCGGCATGTGGTTGCGCACCGAGGAGACCATTCATCTCGCCCACCGCGTCATCATGGCGGCCTTCCCAAACCAGCCTTTCACCGATGCCATTCGCGACGGTTTCTCCTCCGTGCTTCAGGAGATGCTCCTCCATAAAAAATCCCTCGGCTTCATCAGTATCCTGGTGCTCGTCTGCACCTCCGCCTCGCTTTTTTCCTCCACACGCTCGGCACTTCACCGCGTCTTCAGCGTGCGGCCCAGCCGTCACCTCCTTCTGAGCTATCTTCTCGACATCACGCTCGTCCTGGCACTCACGCTCCTCATCCTGGGCGCGACCACTCTCGTCTGGGTGATCCGGGCCGTTAAACGGCTACAAATCCTGTTCCCCACCACCGACCATACCGCACTCGGCGCATGGTCCGGCATGGTCACCGACCTCTCCTCGATCCCGATCCTCTTCCTGCTCTGCTATGTCCTCTATCGCTACGTGCCGGACCAGCGTCCCTCCAAGCGCAAGGCCCTCTGGGCTGCCCTCGCGACAAGCCTCATCTGGGAGGTCTCCGGACGTGTCTTCGCCCTCTACCTCGGAAGCCTGACCTCCTACAGCCGAATCTACGGTGCGTACGCCTTCGTTCTCGTGCTCATGGTCTGGGTCTTCTACTCCTGCTTTATCTTCGTGCTCGGCGCCGAGGCCGCCCAGGCCGCACAGGAGGTGCGCGCCGAGTCAAGAGACCGAATAACATAATCCGTGCGACCATGCCGTCGACCGAGACGCCTCCCACACAAAGGGCCTCGCCTCCTCTCCCGTATTACGCCCAACCCTCCCGAAAACCGATCCGTCCCACGGTTATCTTTAACCCCTTCGCGCGCTCGGAACGCGCCGGCGCCCTCTGGTTCGATCTCTACAAGCTCTCGCGGGGTTGCCGCCTAAAACTCACCAAGGGACCGGGCAACGCCACAAAAAAGGCCGCCAAGGCTGCCCGATCGGGAAGCCCCGTGGTGATCGCTGCCGGGGGGGATGGCACCATCAATGAGGTGATCAACGGCCTCGTCGGTACGGACACCGCCCTCGGAATCCTCCCCACCGGCACCGCCAACGTCCTCGCCCGCGAACTCGGCATCCCACTCGACCTCAAGGGTGCGTGGGAGGTGATCCACGCCGGCCACACGACCACCGTGGACCTCGTTCGCGTCGATTATGAGAGCGCGACGGGACCCGCGGTTCGCCACCTCGTCCAACTCGGCGGCATCGGGCTTGATGCGCACATCGTCCGCAACGTCACCCATCAGGCAAAGAACCGCTGGGGCGCCCTCAGCTACGTCATCGAGGCCCTCAAGTCCTGGAATGACCCCCTCCCTGAAATCTCCCTGGAAATCGATGGATCCGAAAAGATCATGGGGTCCTTCGTGCTGATCGGGAATGGGCGGTTTTACGGCGGACCGTTCGCGGTTTTCCATAAGGCCTCAATGAGTGACGGACTTCTGGACCTCTGCGTCTTCCAGTCGCGAGCCCCGCTCGACCTCCTGGTCTACCTCCAGGCTGTCCTCCGCGGGGTGCATCACAAAACAACGGGAATCATTTACCGCCACGCACACGAGGTGGTCGTCACCTCCCCTTCCCCCGTCCCGGTGGAGGTGGACGGTGAGTTCGTCGGATGCCTCCCGGGTCGCCTCCGCGTGGAGCCCGCCGCACTGAGGATCCTCGTGCCCGCCCAAAAGTAGCTCCGCATTTTTTGCGACGGTTTTTCCATTGCAGGTCGTGGACGTGCTGCTATATTTCACCGCCTCATCAACACCTAACCAAAAATATTTATGGCCGATTTCGCCAACAAGCATAAGGAAAATGTCGCCGGCAAGTTCTATGTCGACGACCAGTGCATCGATTGTGACCTCTGTCGCGAGACCGCGCCGAACAACTTCGCCCGCAGCGACGAGGGCGGCTATTCCTTTGTCACCAAGCAGCCCGCAACCACGGATGAGGAAGCCCAGTGCAAGCAGGCCATGGAAGGCTGCCCGGTCGAAGCGATTGGTAGCGACGGCCAGTAGTTTTTTACCTGCCCGGGCATGACGCCGGAGCTGCGCCGAAAGCTGCTCCCCCTCCGCCGCCGTCCCGAGGCCGCGGCCCGGCGTTCTCTCCTTGCCTCCCTCCGTGGCGCGGACTGGACCGACGGGGAGAAGTCCCCCTTCCGCTCGATCTCTGATGCCATCCACGCGGTGGTCGACGGAATCCTCGGGGACCCCCGTCGAGAGGAGAAGGTCCTCGATGAGACATGGCCGGACCTCGTGGGCCCCACGCTCGCCGCGCACTGTCGTCCGGCCGGGCTAAAAAAAGGCCGCCTCCTCGTCCTCGTGGACCATTCGACATGGATGCACCTCATCGCCTTCGAGCACAAGCGGGCGATCCTGAAGTCCATCACCGCGAAGTTCCCACATCTCGGGGTTTCTGAGATCCACTTCCGACTCGGCTGACGGCGACGCCGCCTTGTCGCGCGGCGACATCGATGCTAGCTTGCACAAACGTTCATGGGCACCACCCTCTCCGAAAATCAGAAGACCTCCCTTTTTCGCCTGCTGGCGGACGATGACCCCTCTACGCTTAAACTGGTCAAGGAGCAGCTCTTCGACCTCGGTCGCGAGGCCGTCCCGCAGTACGAGGAGTGGATCAGGGAACTTCATGGCTCTCCCGCCGAGCAACACCTCGTGGAGGTCCTCCAGCGCCTGAAACGCGGCGGCTGCCATCAGGCTTTCCTCGATTTCTGCACCCGTCTCCGCGCAGACCCCAATGCGGACCTCGAGGAGGCATGTTTTCTCCTCGCCGGCACCGAGTATTCGGCCGCCGACATGACCCCCTGGCGCCAAATGCTCGATGAGATGGCCGCCGATGTGCGACTGGCGCTCGGGCTCGACGGCAACCCTTCCCAGATCCACGCCCTTTCGCAGGTCATCCACGAGAAGTACCGCTTCCGCGGGAATCGTGATCGGTATTACGAGGCCGAAAACACCTACCTGAATCGGGTCCTGGAGCGAAGGCTGGGGATCCCCCTCACTCTCTCGCTCCTCTATGTGCTCCTCGGGCGACGGCTCGACCTCGGGGTACAGGGCGTGGCGCTACCCGGACATTTCATCATACGGTGGAACAACCAGTTCTATGACCCTTTCCACCACGGACGCATGCTCGATGCGGAAGCCTGCCGCCAGATTGTGGTGACCCGCGGCCAGGAGTTTCGCGAGGAGCACCTCGCCCCCGCGACCCATCGCCAGATCCTCCTGCGCATGCTCATGAACCTCTCGCGCGTCTACGAGATCGAAGAGGACCGCCCCCGCCTCGCACGCATCCGCCAGTACCTCCGTGTCTTGAACGGCTGATCCCTCCCCACCCTCAGCAACCGACCCGACATTGACGACTTCCCCCGCACCGCGCCGTTTCTCCGAACTCCGACAAGGCTTCTCCACCGTGCTCCGGGATCCCGAGTGGTTCCCCAAGCTCCTGCTCGCGGGCATTCTTCTCATCAACCCTCTCGTCGTCGCGTTCGCCCCGGCGTGGTTCTCTGGCACCGGCCCCTCCTGGGCGCGGGCCGCCTTCCCTTGGCTCGTGCTCGTCAACGCCCTCACCTTCTGGTTCCCGCTCGGCTTCACTTTCGAGGTCCTCCGCCGCGCGCGGACCGGCCAGGGGGAGCAGTTGCCCGACTGGACCCCCCGCCTCCTGCCCCGCTACGCGCGGGAGGGAGCGGTGAAGTTGATCCTCGCCCTCTTCACCCTCATCCTCCCCGTGGCCGCATGGACCGCCCTTTGCTGGCTGGTCCTTGGCCACTTCGGCGGTTTGCCCGACGGCCTGCTCGGTCTGGCTGCAGGCGCCGCGCTCTGGTTCTCCGTCCCCTTCTGCGCCGTCGCCTGTTGCCGTTGGCTCGACGGGGCCTCGGTCATCTCGGCCGCGCTCAACTACGCTGAGAACTGGCGCCGCTTCCGCGCCAACGCCGGGGATTACCTCCTCGCTTCCGCTTTTCTCGCCGGCGTCAACTCGGTCACCTGCGCCCTCTTCTACACCATCCCGCTCGGCGCGGTCTTCGGTCTCTGCCTCGTGGACATGTGGTTCGGACCGATCTACGCGGAAACCGTGGACGCCCCGCACGCAACGCGCGGGGAAGACCCAAGTCCCAATGCCCAGTGACCAAGTGGGTCCAACCCGGAAAATTCTTCAGCCATCCAGGGGTTGGCTTATTGGATTCCTGGGAGTTCCCTGGTCATCGGTTCTTGGTCATCGGTCATTCTCCCTCCCTCCACCGTCATCGGAAAGAATTCGCCCCCCTGTGAGAACCATGGCGTCTCGGAGCACGTGTCCATGAAGCGCCTCGTTCTCGGTGCCGGCGGAATTCTCGGCGATGCCCTCACCCGCCACTACCGCGCAAGCGGGATCCCCTGCCTCGCCTCGAACCACGCCGCCCTCGATCTCTGCGACACCCCCGCAATCGAAGGTGTGCTCGACCGTGACCGGCCGGAGTGCGTCGTCAACGCTGCGGCCATGACCGCCGTGGACCTCTGCGAATCGGAGCGCGAGCGGGCCTTCGAGGTGAATGCCGCCGCACCCGGGCGCCTCGCAGCCGCGTGCCACAAGCGCGGCATCCGCATGGTCCACGTGAGCACCGACTACGTCTTCGACGGCGCGATTCGCCGCCCCTACCATGAGGAGGACCCTGCCTATCCCCTCGGTGCCTACGCGGCCTCGAAACTCGAGGGTGAGTCGCGCGTCCTCGCCGCCGCCTCCTCGGCCCTCGTGGTCCGCCCCGCCTGGGTGTTCAGTCCGAGCGGAAAGACCTTCCTTTGCCGCCTCCGCGAACTCGTCGCGACCAAGGAAACCCTCCGCGTCGCCAATGACCGCACCGGCAACTGCACCTACGCCCCCGACCTCGCCACGGCAATCGAGGCCCTCGTCGCTCGCGGCGCCACGGGAATCGTTCACTTCGCGAACCGCGGAGAGCTTTCCTGGTATGACTTCGCCCTCGCGCTCCTCGATGTGGCCCCGCACCTCAACTTCCCCGTGCGCTGCCGCAAGGTCGAACCCATCTCCTCCGCCTCGCTCAACCTCCCCGCCAAACGCCCCCCCTACTCCGTCCTCGACACCTCGCGCTACGAAAAGCTGACCGGTAATACCATCCGCCCCTGGCGCGAAACACTCCCGGAGTTCCTTCGCGGATAAGGTCATCATCACCTGTCAATCTTAACCTGAAGGCGGCAGGCTGGGCTTGATTCGTCCCCGCGACAGGGGCAAATTGCGCCCCCTCAAAGCATGGCTCTCATCGTCCAGAAATTCGGCGGAACCTCGGTGGGCAATCCCGAGCGCATCCGCAACGTCGCTGCACGTGTCAAGCGCACCTGCGAGGCCGGCAACCAGGTTGTCGTGGTCGTCTCCGCGATGTCGGGCGTTACCGACAGCCTCATCAAGCTCGCCCGCGACGTAAACCCCTCTCCCGACGAGCGCGAGATGGACGTCCTCCTTGCCACGGGCGAGCAGACCACCATCGCCCTCACCGCAATGGCGCTCCATTCCCTCGGCCAGAAGGCGGTCTCCCTCACCGGGGCGCAGGCGGGCATCGTCACCGACGGCGTCCACACCCGGGCCAAGATCGCCAACATCACTCCGAAGCGCGCCCACGAGATGCTCGCCGCGGGCAATGTGGTCATCGTGGCCGGCTTCCAGGGGGCGGACCCCGAGGGGACGATCACCACCCTCGGGCGCGGCGGATCCGACCTCACCGCGATCGCCCTTGCCGCCGCCCTCAAGGCCGACCTCTGCGAGATCTATACCGACGTGGACGGCGTCTACACCGCCGACCCACGCCTCGTGAAGGACGCCCGCAAGCTCGATGAGATTTCCTACGACGAGATGCTCGAACTCGCCAGCCTCGGCGCCAAGGTCATGCAGAGCCGCTCCGTCGAGTTCGCCAAGAAGTTCAAGGTCCCCTTTTCCGTCCGATCCAGCATGAATGACAACCCCGGCACCCTCGTGAAAGAAGAAACCCGAAAAATGGAAGATGTCGTGATCCGCGGAGTCTCCGTGGATAAGAACCAGGCCAAGTTCAACATCCCGAAGGTTCCCGACCGCCCCGGCATCGCCGCCCGCGTCTTCAAGGCCCTGGCCGACGCCCACCTCAACGTGGACATGATCGTCCAGCACGCCTCGACCGAGGGATTCACGGACATCAGCTTCACCGTCGGGAAGGACGACCTCGCCAAGGCCCGTCGCATCCTCGACCCCATCGCAAAGGAGATGGATGCCGGCGCCATCGCCGCCGTTGAGGGAATCGCCAAGCTCTCGGTCGTCGGCATCGGCATGCGCTCCCACTCGGGCGTGGCAGCCGACATGTTCGAGACCCTCGCCGCGAACAAGGTTAACATCCAGATGATCTCCACCAGCGAGATCAAGATCTCGGTGGTCATCGACGCCGCCGATGCCGACCGCGCGATGAACGCCGTCCACACCAAGTTCCGCCTCGGCGGGGCCTGAGATGAGACCCGCCCCCCTTCCCTCCCTCGCCGGTATCCGCGCCCTCGTGCGGGCCGCCCTCCGCGAGGACCTCGGCGACCGGGGCGACGTCACCTCCCTCGCCACGATCCCCGCTTCCTCCCGGAGTCGGGCGCGGATCATCGCACGCCGCGCGGGCGTCTTCTGCGGCTACCTGACCACCCACGAGGTCTTTCGTCAGGCGGGTCGGGGAATCCGCGTCACGCATCATGTCCGCAACGGGCAAGCCATCCGTCCGGGCCAGGCCGTGATGACGATCACCGGGCCGACGCGCGCGATCCTCGCGGGAGAACGCGTGGCCCTCAATTTCCTCAAGCGATTCAGCGGGATTGCCACCCTCACCTCGCATCACGTCGCCGCGGCCCGCAGGGCCAACCCGCGCCACCCACCCGTGATCCTCGATACCCGCAAGACCACCCCCGGCCTTCGCGCCCTCGAGAAGTACGCGGTTCGCTGTGGCGGCGGCCAGAACCACCGGACCGGCCTCCACGACATGGTCCTCATCAAGGACAACCACCTCGCCGCGCTCGCGCCTCACACCCGCGATCCGGTTGGCGAAGCGATCCGCCGCGCCCGCCGCCGCTGGCCGCGCCTCAAGATCGAGGTCGAGTGCGACACCCTCGCCCAGGTGCGCCAGGCCGTCGCCGCCCACCCGGACTACATCCTCCTCGACAACATGCCCCCCGCAACGCTCCGCCGCGCGGTGAAGATCGTGGGCGGCCGCGCGAAAACCGAGGCCTCTGGCGGTATCACTCTCAAGGCCATCCCCGCCATCGCACGCACCGGGGTGGACTTCATCTCCGTGGGCAGCCTTACCCATTCACCGGTTGCCCTTGATTTCTCGCTCGAGGTCGTGCCCCTTCCTGTAAAAAAATGATCCCGCGCCGCCTCATCGTCGGCATCTCGGGATCCAGCGCCCCCATCTACGGGGTGCGCCTTCTGGAGATCTTGCGCGCCACCCCCGGCATCGAGACCCACCTCGTCCTCACCCGCGCCGCCGAGACCACGCTCCGACTCGAACTTCCGGAGTGGACGCCCGACCGGGTGCGGGCCCTGGCCCACGCCAACCACGCCCCGGAGAACCTCGCCGCCCCGATTGCATCGGGCTCCTTCCTCACCCTCGGGATGGTCGTCGCCCCGTGCAGCATGAAGACGCTCGCCGGCGTCGCCACCGGCGCCGGGGGCGACCTCCTCACCCGCGCGGCCGATGTCGCACTCAAGGAACGCCGCCGCCTCATCCTCGTTCCCCGCGAAACTCCCCTCCACCTCGGCCATCTCCGCAACATGGTGGCGGTAACCGAGGCCGGCGGCATCATCCTCCCCCCCATCCCGGCCTTCTACCACCAACCGAAGGGCGTCGGCGACCTGGTGGACCACACCGTGGGCAAGGTCCTCGACCTTCTCGGGATTGAGCACGACCTCTTCCACCGCTGGGCGGGGGAGTGAGGTCGGGCGCATGACAGTTCCGCCGGGATTTTCTCTCAGCCAGTTTGGCCGTGACATTGAGCGGAGTGCCTCCCCCGCGGACTGCCGAGGGCACGACGAAGCGTGCCCCTCCATTGGCCAACAGGATTGGAGGGGCACGCTTTGTCGTGCCCGTACGAAGCTGAGCATTCACATAAACCGACAGAAATACCCTGCTCCCCCTGATGCCTTTCCGGGAAAATCCGCTTTCCAGCCGGCTCCCCGGTCGGCATTCTTAAGGGACATGGAAAAGCTGGCACTGTTATTTTCCGGACAAGGGGCCCAGTACGTGGGTATGGGCAAGGAACTCTACGAAACCTCCGCCCCGGCGCGGGCGGTCTTCGAGGACGCGGATCGCTTCCTCGGGCTGAAACTCACCGAGACCTGCTTCCAGGGACCCGAGGCCGCGCTCACCCAGACCGCTTGGTGCCAGCCCGGCATCTTCGTCCACAGCATGGCCGCCCTCGCCGCCGTGCGCGCCACCCGCCCGAACCTCGCCTTCCAGGCCGCTGCCGGGCTTTCGCTCGGGGAGTTCACGGCTCTCACCGCCGCCGGATGGATGACCTTCGAGGATGGCCTCCGCATCGTGCGCCGCCGAGGGCAACTCATGCAGGAGGCATGCGACCGCACCGCGGGCACCATGGCCTCCGTGATGGGCCTCCCCCTCGACGCCCTCAAGGCCGTTTGCGCGGAAGCCGACGTGGACCTCGCCAACCTCAACTGCCCCGGGCAGATCGTCATCTCGGGGGCGAAACCCGCGATCGCCAAGGCCATCGAACTCGCCAAGGCCCGCGGCGCGAAGCGCGCCCTCCCCCTCACCGTGGCCGGGGCCTACCACTCCCGCCTCATGAAGACGGCGGCCGAGCAACTCGCACCTGACCTCGAAACCACAAAGATTTCCACAGGTGCCGTACCCGTCATCGGCAATGTCACCGCCCTCCCCCATGAGCCCTCGCTCGTTCGCAAGCGGCTTGTCGAGCAGGTGACCTCCCCCGTCCGCTGGGAGGACTCGGTCCGCCTCCTTCTCTCGCAGGGATTCCACCGCTTCCTCGAGCTTGGCCCGGGTGAAGTCCTCGCCGGTCTGATGCGCCGCATCGAACCCAGCGCACAGGTCATCAGCGTGAGCCGCCCTTCAGACTTGGAAAAACTGCCGTCGTGACGTGCGTTTGACTTCGACGCGCCCCGCCGCATAATCGAGAAAACCGGCTCCCATCCGAGCCACCCTCATGCCCGCCTCCGACCAGTACATCTTGGAAATCCTGCTAGATGTGGGCTTGGTCACCCACGATCAGGTCGAGGCCGCTCGCGCCGCGCCCCAAGCCGACGGGAACGTGGTGGACACCCTCGTCCGTCAGCACGCGGTCACCGCGATGCAGGTCACCCAGGCCATGGCAACCCACGCGGGGATGGAAACCGTCTCACTACGGAGCCATACGATTCCCCAGGAGGTGATTGACTCCGTGCCACGACATATCGCGCGCCGTTACAAGGCGATCCCGGTCTTCAAGCACGACAACGCCCTCGCGGTGGCGATCAGCGACCCCACCGACCTCGACATCGTGGACAGCCTCCACTACGCGCTCAAGTGTGAGATCGAGCCGATGGTCGCCCCGAAGGAGGAGATCGAGGAAGCCCTCACCCGCTATTACGGCGGCGCCGAAGAGACCGTGGACAAGATGCTCCAGGAGATCACCGAAGGGGATATCTCCCTCTCGTCGGGCGAGCTTGATCAAAATGTCGGCACCGAGACCGCCGAGGACGCCCCGATTATCAAGCTCGTTCACCTGATGATCGCCAATGCCTATCGCGCACGGGCGAGCGACATCCATATCGAGCCCCTCGAACGCCGCCTCCGCGTGCGCTTCCGCATCGACGGCGAACTCGCCGAGGTGGACAACCCGCCCAAACGGCTCCAGCCCTCGATCATCAGCCGCATCAAGATCATGTCCAACATGAGCATCGCGGAAAAGCGCCTTCCCCAGGACGGGCGCATCCAGATGAACGTGATCGGGCGCGACATCGACCTGCGCGTCTCCACGGTGCCCACCTCGCACGGCGAGAGCATCGTCATGCGTATCCTCGACAAGGAAAGCCTGAAGCTCGGCCTCCCGGAACTGGGCTTCCTGAGCGACGACCAGGCCACCTTCGAACGCCTCATCGGCATGCCGGACGGCATCCTGCTGGTCACCGGCCCCACCGGCTCGGGCAAGACCACCACGCTCTACGCCTGCTTGAACGTGATCAACCGTCCCGACCGCAAGATCATCACGGTGGAGGACCCGGTCGAGTACCAGATGCCCGGCATCAACCAGGTGGCGGTGAACGAGGATATCGGGATGACCTTCGCCGCCGCCCTGCGCGCCATGCTCCGCCAGGCGCCCAACATCATCATGATCGGTGAGATCCGCGACGTGGAAACCGCGAACATCGCGATCAACGCCTCGCTCACCGGGCACCTTGTCTTTAGCACCCTGCACACCAACGACGCCCCCAGCGCGATCACCCGACTCATCGACATGGGGGTGAAGCCCTTCCTCATTGCCTCCTCGATCCGCGCGATCATGGCCCAGCGCCTGATCCGCAAGATCTGCTCGAAGTGCAAGGAGCCCTACACCCCCACCCAGGCCGAAATCGACGCCCTCCGCCTCTCCTCCGACGCGCTAAAAAACTCCACCTTCTTCCACGGCGCCGGCTGCCAGGACTGCAACAAGGGCGGCTACCGCGGCCGCGCCGGCATCTTTGAAATCTTCGTGATCGACGACGAGGTTCGCAAGATGATCACCGAGAAGGTCTCCTCCTCGGTCATCCGCCAGCGCGCCCGCGAACTCGGGATGCGCACCCTCCGCGAGGACGGTGTCCGCAAGGTCCTCGCCGGCATGACCACCCCGCAGGAGGTCCTCACGATCACCATGGGCGACGAGAACTGACCCGCCCTGAAAATCGAAACCCGAACCACCCCTTCCACCATGGCCGTCACGATGCCCGATCTCCTGAACCTGGTGGTCGAGGAGAACGCCAGCGACCTCCACATCGAGGTCGGGGTCCCCCCTGTGCTGCGCCTCCACGGCGGCATGCACCCGATCGACGCGCCCCCGCTCACGCCCGAGGACACCGAGGCGCTGATGCGCTCCATCGCAAACGAGGACTATATCCAGCAGGTTCGATCCAAGGGAGGCGCCGACTTCGGTTTCGCCTTCGGGGACACTTCCCGCTTTCGCGTCAGCCTCTTCCGCCAGAAAGGCTACTTCGGCATGGTCCTGCGCCGCATCCCGAACGACTTCATGACCCTGGAACAGATCGGCCTTCCCTCGATCGCCAAGGAAATGCTCTGGAAGCCCCGCGGCCTCATCCTCGTCACGGGGCCGACCGGGTCGGGCAAGAGCACCACGCTCGCGAGCATGATCAACCTCATCAACGAGGAGCGCGACGTCCACATCATCACGATCGAGGACCCGATCGAGTACTTCCACGCGCACAAGAAAAGCGTCGTCATCCAGCGCGAGGTGGGCGTGGACGTCCCCTCCTTCGGCGAGGCCCTTCGTCGCTCCCTCCGCCAGGACCCGGATATCATCCTTGTGGGCGAAATGCGCGACCTGGAGACGACCGAGGCGGCGATCACCGCCGCCGAAACGGGCCACCTCGTCTTCGCAACCCTCCACACCACCGGGGCCGCCCGCACGGTGGATCGCATCGTGGACCAGTTCCCCGCAAACCAGCAGGACCAGATCCGCACGCAACTCGCCGGAACCCTGCAGGCTGTGATCTCCCAGCTCCTGCTCCCCCGCGCGGATGGCAAGGGGCTCATCGCGGCCTTCGAGATCATGATTTCCACCCCCTCGATCGCCGCCCTCATTCGCGACAACAAGACCTTCCGCCTCACCTCCGACATCCAGACAGGAGCCAAGTTCGGGATGCACACCCTGGATTCACACCTCCTCCAGCTTTACGAGGGGGGCCTCATCCCCTACGGGGAGCTCATTACCAAGGCCCAGGACCCCGCCGCCATGTTCCAGAAGCTCGAGCAGGAAGGCCTGACCCAGAAGAAACGCTGAACCCAACCACCTGATCGTTACCATGTTCGAGGAACATTCCACCCTGATCCTTCAGCTCCTCAAGGAACGCTCCCTGCTCAATCAGGAACAGTTCTCCGAGATTGAGGAGGAAAACGCCCGCACGGGCAAACCCATCGCCGACATCGTCGTGGACATGGGGCTCATCGAACGCGACCGCCTCCTCCAGCTCGTGGCCGATTTCATCGGTATGGACTTCGTCGAACTCGATGACGCGGAGCCGCCGCCCGAGTTGGTAAAGTCCATCCCCGCCAGCTCCGCCCGCCTTTACGGGATCGTTCCCCTCTCCTCGCAGGGCAACCTTGTCCGCATCGCCATCCGCGATCCCTTCAACAGCAACGCCAGCCAGGAAATCAGCTTCATCACGGGGAAGGATGTCGAACTCTTGTTCGCCGACCCGACCAAGGTGGACTCCTTCGTCAACGAGCACTACAGCGACGACAGCGCCTCCGTCGCCGAGATGCTCGAAAGCCTCGGCAAGGACTTCGAGGAGGGCAGCATCGCCCAGGTCCAGGCCACCGCCGGCCCCTCCGCGATCAACCTCCAGGAAGAGGCGGACTCGCCCCCCATCATCAAGTTCGTCAACCTTGTCCTCTTCCAGGCCATCCGCGACCGGGCCAGCGATATCCACTTCGAGCCCTTCGAGAACGAGTTCAAGATCCGCTACCGCGTGGATGGCGCCCTCTACGAGATGACGCCGCCCCCCAAGTCCATGGCCCTGCCGGTGATCTCCCGCATCAAGGTCATGTCCAACCTGAATATCGCCGAGCGCCGCGTCCCGCAGGACGGACGCATCATGCTCAATATCGCCGGGCGGCCCGTGGACCTCCGCGTCAACACCCTCCCCACCCAGCACGGCGAGAGCGTGGTGCTCCGCGTCCTCGATCGTTCCACGGTCTCGCTGGACCTCGAGGCGCTGGGTATGCCAAAGCGGGTCTACGACTATATCTGCCAGCTCATCCTCCGCCCCAACGGCATCTTCATCGTCACCGGCCCCACCGGCTCCGGAAAGACGACCACCCTTTACTCCGCCCTCCGCCGCATCAACACCGTCGACTCGAAACTTCTCACCGCCGAGGACCCCGTCGAGTACGACATCGAGGGGATCATGCAGGTGAATGTCCACGACGCGATCGGAGTCACCTTCGGACGCGTCTTGCGCGCCTTCCTCCGCCAGGATCCCGACCGCATCATGATCGGGGAGACGCGCGACCTCGAGACCGCGCAGATCGCCATCCAGGCATCCCTCACCGGCCACCTCGTCTTTACCACCCTGCACACCAACGACGCCCCCGGCGCCGTCACCCGTCTCATCGACATGGGCACGGAGCCCTTCCTCATCAGCTCCACGCTCCAAGCCGTGCTCAGCCAGCGCCTCATCCGTACCATCTGCAAGAACTGCCGCACCCCCTACGAGCCCACCGAGGAATCCCTCGGGGCCCTCGGCCTGAGCCCCCACGAGGTCGGCGACAAGACCTTCTACTACGGCAAGGGCTGCCCCGAATGCGACGGCAAGGGCTACCGTGGCCGCAAGGGCATCTTCGAACTCCTTGAAATCACCGAGCCCATCCGCGAGCTCATCAACCAGCGCGCCCCCACTGTCGTCATCCGCCAGAAGGCCGTTGAGCTCGGCATGATCACTCTCCGCGACGATGGCGTCCGCTGCATCTTCGACGGGGAGACGACCGTCGAGGAGGTCGTCAAGTACACCTGATCCGCCGCATCTGTAGCGGATTATTTCAGCAGGTCGAGCAGCCTCTGGCCATAGGCTTCCCACGAGTGGCGGCGCGCGGTTTCCAGCGCCACCTCCTGCATTCCCGCCGCCCGCGACGGCTCCGCCATGAACCACTTCAGGCGGTCTGCGAGCGCCACCTTGTCCCCAAAGGGGAAAACAAATCCGTTCTTCCCCTCTTCCACGCAATCGGCGGCACCCACTCGGTCCGAGACGATCACCGGTAAACCGCACGCCATCGCCTCGAGCACCACGAGTCCGAAGCCGTCCTGTGCCGAGGGGAGCACCAGCACGTCGCACGTGGGGAGGAGACCGGCCACGTCGTCGCAATGCCCCAGCCATTCCACTCGTCGGCTGCGACGGAGGATCGGCTCAATATGGGCCCGCTCCATGGCGGGAATCGTCCCCGCAAGCAACAGTTCCGTCCCGTGCCCCCCCACATCACCCCACGCGGAAAGCAGGTCCGGGATCCCCTTCTGGATGGAAAGCTGCCCCACGAAGGCGAAACGCAACCTCCCCCCGAAACGCGCCTCCGCCGACGGACGGTAACGCTCCGCCTCGACCCCGAGCGCATTCACACGGAGGCGCTCGGGCGGGTGGCCGGCCTCCAGGTACGACCTTTCCACAAGACGGGAGGGTACCACCACGGCATCCGCCTCCGCGCCCTCCCTCACCATGCGTTCCACGCTGCGCGGGTTCATCGGATCGAGAAGCAGGCCGAACCGCGCGTACTGCTCGCGCAGCCACTGCCGCTGGAGTCGCGGCTCGACCGAGCCCCGGTCGACGAAGGACCGCCCGCCTCCCGCGCGGCAGGCCCTGATCGAGGCGAGCGACTGGTTCATCCAACCGAAGAAATCCACGCCAGCACCCACCTGCCCCGCGACCCAGCGGTCATAAAGCACATCGTGGGCAAGGTGGAAGCCGAGGCGATTCAGTGCCGCCAGTCCCTTGCGCATCGGCCACGGCATGCCCCGCGCGAAGTTCCGCACACTCCCCGCCGCTCCCACTTCCGAGGAGACCACGCTCGCCAGGCGCCCGGCGCGCAGGAGCGCGCGCGCCGCATGCCAGCCGATGGAGCCCATCCCCCCGCGGTTGAGCGGCATCGCGACGCTGTAGAATACCCGGCGACTCACTTGAAACTCTTCTCAGCCAATGGCCCGCTCGGTGGAGACGTCGAAGAAGTGTGCCCTCCTCATGTCGAAACGCACCTCCACATCGTGGTTCACGTCCGCCTTCTGGGCCACGCCCACTCGCGCGATGAGATTGTGGGCGCCGGTATTCAGGTAGAGGTAGACCTCCGAGCCCATCGGCTCCACCACCTCCACTCGCGCGCGTACCCCGGAACCCGGAGGCACCGGCGCGGACGGGTTGGTCTCATGGATGTCCTCGGGCCGCAGCCCCAGTTTGACGGGCCCGCCCGCGTAGTCCTTGAGCCGGGCCGCGTGCTCGCCGTCGGCGCGAACCCGAAAGCCCGTCGCCCCGTCCTTGCGCTTCTCGACAAACAACAGGTGGTCGCCGGCGGCGATCACCTCGCCGTCGAAGAGATTCATCGTTGGGCTGCCAATGAATCCGGCCACAAAAAGGTTCGCAGGGCGGTTGTAGAGGCTCAGGGGCGTGTCCACCTGCTGGATTTTCCCGGCGTTCATCACCGTGATGCGGTCCCCCATGGTCATCGCTTCCACCTGGTCGTGCGTCACGTAGATCATCGTGGCGGAGAGGCGGTGGTGCAGCTTCGAGATTTCGGTGCGCATCTGGACGCGCATCTTCGCGTCAAGGTTCGAGAGCGGCTCGTCGAAGAGGAACACCTTCGGCTTTCGGACAATCGCACGCCCAACGGCCACGCGCTGGCGCTGCCCGCCCGAAAGCTCCTTCGGCTTTCGTTCGAGCAGTTGACGGATACCGAGAATGTCCGCCGCCTCGTTCACCCGCTGCTCGATCTCCGCCTTCGGGTACTTCCGCAGCATGAGCCCAAAGGCCATGTTCTTGTACACCGTCATGTGCGGATAGAGCGCGTAGTTCTGAAACACCATCGCGATGTCGCGATCCTTGGGCGGAATATCGTTCACCACCTTCCCATCGATCGTGATCGTGCCGGCGCTGATCTCCTCCAACCCCGCCACCATCCGCAGCGTCGTGGACTTGCCGCACCCCGAGGGGCCGACGAACACCATGAACTCCTGGTCGTTAATCACGAGGTTCACGTCATCCACCGCCTTCACCTCGTTCCCCTTCCCGTCGCGAAAGACCTTGCTGAGCTTCTCGAGTATTACCTTGGCCATACTGCCTCCTTGTCGGGCGCGCGCCCACTGTTGGCCGCCACGCCCGGTATTGAACGGGAAATCTTCCGCGGGTGATCCCATGGTTGGCCTCCAAGAGGCCGGGACCTCATTCATTCCCGCCCGTTTCTGGTTCTCCGGGAGCCCGCATTCGCAACCCCCCGTCCGCGGAACGTTTTCATTTGTAGCAGGTTCCTGGAAAAATACGAGAACGGCGTTGCGTCAGATATCCCAACGGGCGCATGG
>CAZZBZ010000002.1:63389-114804 GCA_964653025.1 uncultured Verrucomicrobiota bacterium | reverse complement strand
CCTGGCATGCGTCTGGGGCTTCCGCATCGCTACGGAAGCCAACTGGCTGGACTGAACAGAACTGGCGATTGCTGGTTGCTGATGGTTGATTGAGAGACGGGAATTCCCCGCCGCCCAAGGGGGAAACCGCGACATCCACCCGGCGTTCTCCTCTGGCCCGTCTCCGAATCAGCAAACGCCAATCAGAAATCGGCAGTTCCTCAAACCGCTTTCTCGCCGCGCTCGTCGGTGCGGATGCGCACGACCTCCTCGACAGGGGAGACGAAAACCTTGCCGTCGCCGATTTTCCCGGTGCGCGCGGCTTTCACGATGGTATCCACGGCCTTTGCGGCAATCGCCTCGGCCACGATGACCTCGATCTTCACCTTCGGGAGGAAGTCCACGGTGTACTCACTTCCGCGGTAGATCTCGGTGTGGCCCTTCTGGCGACCGAAACCCTTCACCTCCGAGACGGTCATCCCTTCGACCCCGAGTTCCCCGAGGGCGTGTTTCACTTCGTCGAGCTTGAACGGCTTGATGATGGCTTCGATTTTCTTCATGGGCATGGGAATCTCGGAGCCGGTCTCTTACGGAATTGGCTCTCCCCTGTCCACTTCAAACTTGCAGCCAGAACCCGTTTGCCGTATCGCCATTCCCCATGAAATCTGTCCGCCTTGGAATCATTGGTACTGGCAGCATGGGCTCCCATCACGCGGGAAGCGTCCTCGATGGAAAAATTCGTGGACTGAAACTCACCGCCGTGTGCGATGTGAATGTCGCCCGGTTCACGCGCGCCCCGGAAGTCCCCCGATTCACCGACTCCGCCGCCTTTTTTGATTCAGGGCTGGTGGACGCCGTCCTTGTCGCGACGCCCCACTATTCCCACACGACCCTTGGAATCGAGGTGCTCAAGCGCGGGCTCCACCTCCTCCTCGAAAAGCCAATCTCCGTTCATAAGGCCGATGCGGCGCGTCTCATCGCCGCGCACCGAGAAAAGAAACAGGTCTTTGCCGCGATGTTCAACCAGCGCACCAACGCTCACTTTATGAAGGTGCGCGATCTTATCCAGGGCGGTCATCTTGGCGAGGTGCGGCGCATGAACTGGATCGTCACCGACTGGTTCCGCTCGGATGCCTACTACGCCTCGGGAAGTTGGCGCGCGACCTGGGAGGGAGAGGGAGGCGGCGTACTCCTCAACCAGTGTCCCCACCAACTCGACCTCCTCCAGTGGCTCTTTGGGTTGCCCGTGCGCGTGCGGGCGCATTGCCGCTTTGGGCAGCACCACAAGATCGCCGTCGAGGACGAGGTGACCGCCTACCTCGAGTTCCCGAACGGCGCAACCGGGGTCTTCATCACCACCACGGGCGAGGCGCCGGGCACCAACCGCCTTGAGATTGCCGCTGAGAATGGCCGTCTCATCCTTGAGAATGGGAAAATCGACTTTCTTCGCAACGAGATCCCGACAAGCAAGTTCTGCCGCACCACGAAGAAGCTGTTCGGAGCCCCGCCCACCTGGACGGTCTCCATCCCGTCGGCGAGCGGCGGGACGCAGTGGGACGGCCAGCATGCGATCATCCTCCAAAACTTCGCGGACGCCATCCTCGAAGGAAAACCTCTCCTCGCGCCGGCCTCGGAGGGAATCCGCTCCGTCGAACTCGGCAACGCGATGCTCCTCTCGACCTGGCTCAACCGCACGATCGAACTCCCGATAGACGGCCGCCTCTTCGAGCGCGAGTTGCAGAAGCGCATCCGTGAGGAGCGCGCCGCAAAGAAGAAGGTCAGGCGTCCATCTCGCTGAGCGAAACCGTCCGCCCCTCGCGGCGCGACCGCTCTGCGGCAAAAACCACCGTGTGGGATCGCAGGGATTCCTGCGCGCTGGTGAGGATCAAGGAGGGATTTTCCTCCTGTATGGCGCGGAGCCACGACCGCACCACCCGCTCGTCCCCACCTCCGTGGCCGCCCTCCTCGGGCTTCACGGTGATCTCCTCGGTGTCTCCTGAGGCAAAGGACCGCACCACGATCCGATTCTCATCGAACTCGATGTCCCCCTCGGTGCCATGCAGGCGGATCTTTCGCCCACCCTTCTGGGTAAAGGCGGTCATCGTGAAGGTGGCCGTCACCTCACCCTCAAACTCCATGGCCACCACCTGGTGATCCACCACGTCGTTCCCCGCGCGCCAGGCACAACGCCCATAAGGCCCCTTGCGGATCGCCTCGAGGTGAGCCTCGCGCGAGTGGTCGGGTGAGACGGCACAGGCCGGCCACTTTTCGCGATCCCCATCCACGTAGCGGCGAATCGCCGAGTAGGGACAGGTTTCCTCCACCGCACAGCCATCGGTGCAGCGCTCCGTACTTCCCTTCGGGGCGTTCTCGGGACGGAAGTGAAAAAGGGAGCCAAACGAACTCACCCGGCGGCAGGGCACCCCGACAAGGTGACAGATGAAGTCCACGTCATGGCAGCTCTTGGCCATCAGCATGAAGGTGGACTCGGCCTCGCGCCCCCAGTTCCCGCGCACAAAGCTATGCGCCTGGTGCCAGAACGCCACCGCCTCGAGTTGGTCGAGCGAAACGAGACGCCCGATCCGCCCGCTGTCGAGCAGGCGCTTCAGGGTCGCGAACGACTTCACGTAGCGAAGCGAGTGACAGACCGCCACGACCCGTCCCGAGCGACGCTGGGCCGCCTCAATCGCGCGGCAATCCTCGATCGTCACCGCCATCGGCTTCTCGAGAAGGAGATGATAGCCCTTCTCCAGGCAGGCCACCGATGGACCGACGTGGTCGCGGTCCATCGTCGCGATCACCACGGCATCGCACATCTTCGGGCGCGCCACAAACTCGCGCCAGTCGCTGAAGACCGCTTCCTTGGCCAGCCCGTGCGTCGCCGCAAACTTCGAGCGGTAGGCCTCCCGCGGCTCTGCCACGGCCACCACGCGGGAACGCCCGGTCAGCTTTGAAAGAACCCCCCCAAACATGCCTCCCCGTCCACCGGCGCCAAGGATGGCAACGGTGGTCGGCGAGCTTTGCGATGCAGGATGGGACTTGCGAGAAGGGGGGGTGGGCATCGCCCGACTTCAAATCACCCGTCCGTAATCGTCAAGCCCCATGCGCCAAACGGGAATTCCGCAGTAGCGGTCGCCCTCGGGACAAATCGGCTTCCGTTCGGCGCGATCCCGCAGGCTGCACGGGGGCAGGAGGAACCGCCCGATGCGCGGGTTCACCTCGCGGACCTGGCGCGCCTCGTCCACCGCCGCCCGCCAGATCTCCTCCTGCGCGTTGTAGCAGAGTCGCATCGCGCACTTGTGACGAAGGCTCATCAGGTCCGCCGACTCGGTGAACCGGATGGAGACCGCGTTCGGCAGGGCGTACGCCGCGAACTCGTCCGGGGCACCCGCCTTGCGCATCGCCGCGATCGCCTCCCACGCCTCCGCCATCGCGCGATCGTACAGGGCGCGGCACTTTGCATCGGCGAGCACCACCCCGGGGGTGATGTAGTCCGGGTCGCGCGTGAGATAGGCGTTAAGGCAGGGGCGCGAGCCGGGGGTCATCCGGTGGCGCTGGTCCTGCGAGTCGGCCGTGTGGCTGAGCTTCTTGCGGAAGGTATACCCGGGATGGAAGAGGGCACGGCTCACCTTGGAGAGGCTGGTGAGGTTCATCGCCTCGCCGAGGAGTCGGTTGCGCGCGGGGTCGAGCGCCAGGGCGATCGCATCGTCGTCGCCCAGGTCCGTCCGCGGCACGCCGAGGACCTCGCGAACCGAGTCGGCGAGGAGCTTCTCGTTGTTCACCTTGTAATCCACGAGGAGCGAGACCCGACCATCGAGATCCACGTCGAACTCGTGGATGAACTGCTCCTGTGCGCGAGGATCCGGCGCGTGGGAAGGGTCCTGGAAGAAACGGTGCTCGGCCATCTCCTCGATCGGGATGGGTTCCTCGAACACCGCACGGTACTCGGGCGCGACGCGGAGGAGTTCCTCCACCATCGCCCCGACCACGAGGGACTGCTCTGCCGGGGCGTCCATCTCCCGGCAAAGGCGTTGGTAGCGCATCAACGTGATCCCGCTCACCGTGTGGTAGAGGTAGGTGAAGGTGCCGATCGGGAGCACGTAGCGCGCCGCCTCCATGCAGCGCTTCTTGATCGCGTCGCGCGTTTTCTTGTCGCCGGGATTCTTTGCGCGCCCCTTGAAGCGGGCAAAATATTCCGCTGACACCGGTTTTTCCAGTGCCCCCGCCAGTTCCCGATAGGCATCAAAGAGACGGGCGGTCGCCCCACGGTAAAGTTCCAGCGCCTGCCCCTCGAGGGGCGGCACCGCACAGGTGTCGGCCTTCACCTCCACGTAGCGCTGGCTCACCTGCTCCGAATTGTAGAAGGGGTGGCTATGAAGAAAGGTCCAGACAAACTGCCGCGAGACATTCGCCAGGGCGAACTGAAAGTGCGCGTGCTGGAAGACGGTGTGGTGCCCACCCCGGTAAAGGCTCTTCGCAAGGTCGTCGCGCCGAGCCCAACCCGCGACCTCCTCCGTCTTCACGATTCCTCTGGAAGAGTAGCAGGTGCGCGCCGCGGCGACCGCGTTATCGAAGGGGGAAGCGAAGGCGCCCGTGAGACGAACCTCGGGGGGCGGGGAAAGAAAGCGGGCGGGGGCGCTCATGCGATCGGGTGAAGTCTTGCGAATTCCTAGGCCAGATCGTATCCTGCCGCAATCGCCGCCCGGTGTCCACGCTCCGGGCGCCTTTTAACCATGCCAACCATTCTTTTGGTGGACGACGAGCCCGGAAACCTTGAGTTGGGTTCGGAACTGGTCGCTGCCGAGGGCTACAAGCCCATCACTGCCCCCGACGGCGAGCAGGCGATCCGCGCCGTGCAGGACTATCGCCCCGACCTTGCGATCCTCGATATCGTGATGCCGAAGATGAACGGCATCGAGCTCTGCCGCCGCATCAAGACCAACCCCCTCAGCTACGCGATGCCGGTGATCATAGTCACCGCACTCACCTCGACCGAGGATAAACTCAAGGCGATCCGCGCCGGCGCCGACGACTTCCTCACAAAACCCTTCGATCGCATCGAACTCGGCGCCCGCCTCCGTTCCCTTCTCCGTCTCAAGGCGATCCATGACCGCCTCGAGTCGAGCCTCGCCACCCTTCGCGAGATGCAGCAGGCCCGCGAGGAACTCCTCGTCCGCGCCGTACGCGACGTGAACGGCCCGCTCAACGCCATCTCCGACTGCCTCCAGGCGGTCGCTGCCGAGCAGCACCTCCTCCCGCCGGAAATCGCCCAGAAGATCGAGCCCGCCCTCTTCTGCGTGGACATGGTGGGCACCATGGCCGGCGACTTCGCGAACATCATGCGCCTCGAACAGGACAAGCTCCGCCTTGCCTACGATGCCCTGAAGTCCGAGCAGGCCAGCACCACCAAACAGGAGCCGTAGCCCGCCTCCGTCCTCTGCTCCCCTCTTCGCCTCTTCCCGCTTTTCTCCATTTTCCGCTTTTCCACTTTTTCTTTTCCCTTTGCTTTCCTCCCCGCCTCCCGGCAGGTTCTTCCGCCGTGGAAGAGTGGAAAATCCAACCGCGGGGCGGCGCATGCACTGCCTGCCAGCATCCCTTCGAACCAAAGGAGGCCTGCCACACCGTCCTTGCCGACCGCGTCGGACAGTTCACCCGCGAGGATCTTTGTGAGGCCTGCTGGCAGGGACAGGGCGGCCCCGATGTGCGCACCCGCGTCGGGGTGGTCTCGATCTGGCAGGGCCTCTACGAGCCCCCCGCCCCGCCGCCTCCCGATCCCCTCCCTAAACAGGACGCCGAGTCCATCCTGCGCCGCATGATGGACCG
Source organism: uncultured Verrucomicrobiota bacterium (assembly GCA_964653025.1). GTDB lineage: Bacteria > Verrucomicrobiota > Verrucomicrobiia > JABWAM01 > JABWAM01 > JABWAM01. The sequence goes on along the minus strand of CAZZBZ010000002.1, from coordinate 109,002 downwards.
AAACTCCCCCGAAGAGGGCGAGGCGCGCTACATCCTCGCGGTAATGCTCGAGCGCAAACGCATCTTCCGCCACCGTGAGACCCAGCGTGGGGAGCCGCCCATTCTCGTCTACGAGCACGTCGGTACCGGCGAAGCCTTCCTCATCCCCGACCCGCACCTCGCCCTCGGCCAACTCGAAGAGGTCCAGAAAAGAGTTTCCGCAATGCTCGCCGGCGGCGGCGCACCGGCGGAGCCACCTCCCGCCTCCCCGCCCCCCGAGCCTCCCCCTGTCCAAGCCTGAGACGAAGCGATTCGGTTGGACTGGTTGCCCAGCTTAGAGGTCGATTAGAAAATCTCACGCATCAAACGGCACGACGGCGTTCGATCGCCCGGCGATAGACCTTCTCGTACTCCCGCGCCGCGGTCGCCCATGAGAAATCGTGGGCCATCCCGCGCGCGCGCATCGCCTCCACATGCGCGGGACGGTTGAACCAGGTCGAGACCGCCCAGCCCATCGTGTCGCGCAGCGCCCCTGGGGTCGGATCGTGAAACTTGAAACCCGTCCCGCTGCCCGTCGCCTCGTCGTAGTTCTCCACGGTGTCGTTGAGCCCCCCGGTCGCGCGCACGACGGGGAGCGTCCCGTACTTCATCGAGTACATCTGGTTCAGCCCGCACGGCTCGTAGAGCGAGGGCATGAGAAAGAAATCGCTCCCCGCCTCGACGAGATGACTCCGCTCGTTGGAAAACCCGATATAGGCCCCAACGCGACCCGGGAACCGTCCTGGGAGCGATTGGAAGAAATCCTCCGTGTCTCGGTCGCCGGTCCCGAGCACAACGAGTTGCATCTCCATCGTGTCGAGAGCCAGTGGAAGCGCCTCTTTCATGAGGTTGAACCCCTTCTGGTGAACCATGCGCGAGATGATCCCAAACAGAGGAATCTCCGCGCGCGGATCAAGCCCGAACTGATCCTGGAGGGCCCGCTTGCAGGCCGCCTTTCCGGAAAGATCTTGCGTCGAATAGCACGAGGGCAGAAGCCGGTCAGTCGACGGGTTCCAATGGTCCTCGTCCACGCCGTTGAGAATTCCGGTGAGTTCGCCTCGACGTTTTGCCAGGAACGGCGCCAACCCACAGCCGCCGATGGGTTCGAGGATCTCGGCAGCGTGGGTCGGCGACACCGTGGTCAGCGCATCCGCAAACGCGATCCCCGCCTTGAGGAGGTTGATCTTCCCGTAATCCTCGAACTTGTCTGGGGTGAAGTGCTCCCAGCCGACCCCGATATAGGGGAAGGCGGAGGCGTGGTAGACACCCTGATAGCCAATGTTGTGGATCGTGAGCACGCTCGCCGTTGCCGAGAGCGGGGAGAGGACGCGGTCCCAGGTCTTGAGGAAAACCGGCGCAAGCGCCCCCGGCCAGTCGTGCGCGTGCACCACGTCCGGGAGAAAACCCGTGTCCTTGCATGCCTGAAGCGCCGCCTTGCAGAAAAGGGCGAAACGAAAGGCGTTGTCGCCGTACTCGCCGGAGGGCTCGTCGTAGATTCCCGGCCTCCCGAAAAATCGCTCGCAGTCCACAAACCAGGCGGGGACCCCGCCGTCGAGCGTCGCCCCGTAAATCCCGACCCACTGCTCTTCGCGGTTGCCCATGTGGACGCAGGCGGAGCGCTCGAAGGAGAGGTGGTGCTTCGTGCGATCAATCGAGGCATACAGCGGGAGAATCACCCGCGCATCGTGGCCAAGGCGGCGGAGGGCCTTCGGGAGCGCGGCGACGACATCCCCGAGCCCGCCCGCCTTCGCGTACGGGGCGCACTCGGAGGCGACAAAGAGGATGCGGAGGGGGGCCGCGCGCACGGACGAGCGTTTCCGTCGCTTCGCGCTCACGGCGCCGGGTCGGCCGGGGGCGGATCGGCGGGGCGGGAGGGGCCCTCGAGCTTGATAAAGGCGCCGAGGAAATCGCGCAGCGCCTTCTCTTTCTTTCCTTGCAGGTATTCCATGCGGTCCTCCTTCTGGTCGAGGACAGGCTTCCCGCTCGCATCGTAAAGGTAGTTGATGAGCGTCATCGCACGGCGCCCGGGAACCTCGGCTTTCATGTCGGCAAGAGCCTTCCAAGCATCCCCCCGGAGACGAAAGCGGACTTGCCCTTCCTTGATAAAAGCAACGCTGTCATACTTCGTAAAAAAGAGCGTGGAAGTCGGATTGCGCACAGCAAGGGTGGTAAGAAGCTCGAAAAAGATCTCCGAGGAAAGGTTTTCAGGTAGCCTCTCGAAGTTGAGCACCAGCACACCGGGCTGGATGTAGAGGCCGCAATGCGCGGTGACGACCGCCCGCCCCCCAAGACCGACATCGGCCACGGCCTTGCGGGCAGGCACCGCGGCACCGAGCCAGTTCATCCCGACCAGCGCAAGAAGAATGAGCAGGCTTCCGGCCCCGTAGAGGACTGAGTTGCGCTGGTACCAAGCCTTCGCGGTTACCGCCGAAGCTGCGGGCGGGGCGGTCGCGATCGAGGAGGAGGCGCGCACCCCACTCGCCGCCACGCGCGAGGCGGTGGGCGCCTTCGCCACGGAGGGCACACGGACGACGGAGGACGGAACCGTCGGCTTCACCAGGGAAGGCAGAGGAGACGGGGCGGGCTGAGCTTTCGCGGCGACCTGCACCTTTGATGGGGAGAGGACCGTGGCGACACGTGGCTGGGCGGAGGGCTGCTTTACGGCAACCGTCCGCGGGATGGGCGTGGAAACGACATTCCTCGGAGCCTGGGATTGGGCGACCGATATTGGTCGAGCCACAGGAACCGCCGTCTGGGTGAGACGGGAAACCTCGCGGGCGGGTTTCCACTTACCCTCGTCGGGGCACCAGACCTGCTGTGTCCAGCGCAGCAGACGGGCCTCGAGTCGCCGTCGCAACTCGCTGCGGGGCAAGGGTTCCATCGCCGTGCCGTCGGCGGAGGCGACGAAGAAGGTAGTTTCCTGATGCTCGCTCACAGGGGACACGAAATACCAAAACGGGGACGGAACGGGAAGGAGGATTACTGGCTGACGATCTCGTGCAGCTTGAAAATCGGCATGAACATCGCAAGCACGATGCTGCCGATGACGACGCCAAGAAACGCGATGAGCAGCGGCTCGATGAGGGAGGTAAGCCCCGAGAGGGTGGCGTCGATCTCGCTGTCATAGAAATCGGAAATCTTCTCGAGCATCACGTCCACCTTGCCGGTCGACTCGCCGGCGGTGATCATGCGGATGATCATCGGAGGGAAGATGGGGTGCTTGGCGAGCGAGGGGCCGATGGATTCGCCCTTCTCGATTGCCTTCGCGGCGTCCATGGTTGCGCTTTCGATCAGCCAGTTCCCGCTCGATGAGGCCACGATGTTGAGGGTCTCGATGATCGGTACGCCGCTTCGAATCAATTGGGAGAAGGTGCGCGCGAAGCGCGACACGGCAACCTTCCGAAGGAGCGGCCCGAACACCGGGAACTTCAGCTTCAATGCATCCCACTGCTTGCGCCCCCCCTCGGTCTTCGTCCAGCGATTAAGGCCGACAAGGATGGCGGCCACCACGAAGCCCACCACGATGCCCCACGCGGATCGGAGCACCTCGCTGAGGTTAATGAGAACCTGCGTCGGGAGCGGCAGCTTCGCGTTAAAGTCTTTGTAAATCCCCGCGAAGACGGGGATCACCTTGATGAGAAGAAAAATCACGATGATGATCGCCATGCACATCACGATGACCGGGTAGGACATCGAGGATTTCACCTTCTTCTTGAGCTTGGCGCTCGCCTCAAGGAATCCCGCGAGGCGGTCCAGGATCTCCGCCAGCGCGCCCCCTGCCTCACCCGCGCGCACCATGTTCACAAAAAGGCGGTCGAAGACGGTCGGGAAACGCGCCAGCGCCGTGGAAAGCTGCTCGCCGGTCTCCACGGTGCTCGTCACCTGTTTCAGGACCGGCTTGAAGCTGCGATGGGTGGTCTGCTCGACGAGGGCGGTGAGGCTCTGGACGATGGGAATCCCCGCGTCCACCATCGTCGCGAGCTGGCGGGTGAACATCACCAGGTCCGTCTCGGGCACCTTGCCGACACGCCGTCCGTCGATGCGAGCCTCAGCACGCCGCACATGCGCCGCGCTCTCGTTGATGGAAACGACGACCACCCCGCGCTGGCTGAGGGCCGCCACAGCGGAGGACTGGTCGGGGGCTTCGAGCGTCCCGTTGCGCGTGTGCCCGCGATCGTCGCGCGCCTGGTAGGCAAAAATCGGCATCGCGGGAAAATCTAGGGTGGCGGTGAAAAAAATGCGAGCCGCTTTGCGCGAGGGGCCCGTGACGGAAAACCGACTGCACGCAGTTCGCGGCCCAGTCGCTCCATCGGCAGGCCCACCACGTTGCTCCACGATCCCGTCACGCGGCGGATAATCAGCCCCGCATGCTCCTGCGCCGCATAGGCGCCCGCCTTGTCGAGCGTGTGCACGCGCCGCAGGTAACCGCGGATGCCTTCCGCGTCCATCGCGCGGAAGGTCACCCGGCTCGTTACCGCAAAACGACAGCTCCGGTCAGGGGGGCGCAAGAGGCAGACGGCGGTGATCACGCGGTGGGTGCGCCCCTGCAGGCGGCCGAGCATCCGCACCGCGTCTGCAGTGTCCCGCGGTTTTCCAAAAAGATGGTGGTCGAGCACGACCACGGTGTCCGCCCCGAGTACCCAGCGCCCGGGATGGGCGCGCGCGACCGCGGCGGCCTTGGCCTCCGCGTTGGCCATCGCGAGGAGGCGCGGCCCCCCGGGACCGCGCGGAGGGCGCACCCTCTCCCGCGCGCGGGAGTCCACGGCCACAAACGGGACCCCCGCCCTGCGCAGCAGCGAGGCACGCCTCGGGGAGGCCGATGCAAGAATGAGCGGGGCAGCCCTGGAAACGCGCATGGCCGCGGACTGTAGTCGGTGCCGAATCGACTGGCAACCCGCGCGACTTGACCCCGGCGTCCGCAATCACCTAGACTCGTGATCTTTCCCCCAGAGAACAACACGTGAAGGTTACCCTAGAAAAGATCGCGGCGTGCCGCCGCAAGCTCACCATCGAAGTCCCCACCGAGGAGGTCGACCGCGAATGGAAGGACGCCCTCAAGGAGTTCCAGAAGCAAGTCCAGATCCCCGGCTACCGGGCGGGGCGCGCTCCCGTCCCGATACTGGAACGCCGCTTCGCCAAGGAGATCGAGGACGAGGTTCGCCGCCGCCTCCTGCCTCAGTACTTCCGCGAGGCCGTTGCCAAGGAGAAGTTGAAAATCGTGGGTCCTCCCGAAATCGGCGAGATCAAACTTGCACGCGGTTCCCCCCTCACCTTCCAGGCCACGCTCGATGTCGCCCCCGATTTTGAGATCCCCTCCTACAAGGGCATCAAGGTGAAGCGCCGCACCCCGGCCGTGAAGGACGAGCAGGTGGACGAGGCCCTCAAGACTCTCGCTGAGCAGCAGGCCACCTTCGCCGATGTCGAAGGCCGCCCCCTCGGCCTCGGGGACTTCGCCGTGGTCTCCTACTCCTCCGTCTGCGACGGCAAGCCGCTCGTCGAGATCGCTCCCAACGCGCGCGCCCTTTCCGAAAACAAGCAGTTCTGGCTCCGTATGGACAAGGAATCCTTCTTGCCCGGCTTCTGCGAGGCCCTCGTTGGCGCCGCCAAGGGCGACCACCGCCAGGTGCTCGTGGACTTCCCCGCGGACTTCCGCATCAAGGATCTCGGCGGCAAGAAGGCCACCTATTCCGTGGAAATCCTCGGCATCAAGGAGCGCAAGCTCCCCCCCGTGGACGAGGCGCTCGCGAAATCCTATCAGGCTGAGAGCCTCGAAAAACTCAAGGAACAGGTGCGCAAGAACCTCCAGGCCGACGAAGAGCAGACGGCCGAATCCGAGGTCCGTAACCAGGTGATCGAGCATCTCCTCAAAACCGCCACCTTCGACCTGCCGGAGAGCGTCGTCGCCGCTGAAACCCAGCAGGCGATGCTCGATATCGTCCGAGAAAATGCCTCCCGCGGCATCAACCCCGACTCGCTCCGCGAAAAGGGCAAGGAAATCCACGAGTTCGCCCAAAAAAGCGCCAGAGACCGCGTGAAACTGAACTTCATCCTCGGTCGCGTTGCCGACACCGAGAAGATCGAGGTCAAGGACGAGGAGGTGGATCAGGAAATCGCGCGCCTCGCCCAACGCGCCAGCCGCCCGCTGGGTAAGTTTCGCGAGGAACTCGCGGAGCGCGGCGCCGACGAATCCCTGCGTGAGCGCATGCTCCTAGGCCGCACTCTCGACCGCGTGGTCGAACTCGCTGCCACCGAGGCCGCCTGACCCCCCCTTACGGAGGAACCCGCCATGGAACGCAACCAGATGCTGATCCCCTACGTCATCGAACAGACCGGCCGCGGCGAGCGTGGGATGGACATCTACTCCCGTCTGCTCCGCGACCGCATCATCTTCCTCGGGACCGCGATTGACGATCACGTCTCGAACATCGTGATCGCCCAACTCCTCTTCCTCCAGATGGAGGACCCCAAGAAGGACATCAATATCTACGTGAACTCCCCGGGCGGCGTGGTCTCCGCGGGGCTCGCCATCTACGACACGATGCAGTTCCTGAGCTGCGACGTGGTCACCTACTGCGTCGGCCAGGCCGCGAGCATGGGATCGCTCCTCCTCGCCGCCGGCACCAAGGGTAAGCGTTTCGCCCTCCCGAACGCCCGCGTGATGATCCATCAGCCCAGCGGCGGCACCCAGGGCCAGGCCTCGGACATCACCATCCAGGCGAGGGAGATCCTCCGCCTCAAGGAACGCCTCAACGCGATCCTCGCCCACCACACCGGCCAGTCCGTTGCCACGATCGAGCGCGACAGCGACCGCGACTTCTTCATGTCTGCCGATGAAGCGAAGACCTACGGCCTCGTGGACTCCGTCGTGAAGAGCCGCAAGGAAATTCCCGGCGCCGTCGCTGCCCCAAGCACCGCCTAGCTTCGATCGCGGGAAACGCCCGCTCCCCTCGACCCTCGTCACCCGATCCTCCCTCCATGAGCAAACCCTCTCAGGGCACCCTCTGCAGTTTCTGCGGAAAGGCTCATCGCGAGGTGAAAAAGCTCATCGCGGGTCCAGGGGTTCACATCTGCGATTCCTGCATCGGTATCTGCAAGGGGATCCTCGACAAGGAACTCCGCGAGGAGGCGCCCGCGCCCGCCCCGCGCCCCGCCCTTCTTAAACCCAGGGCCATCAAGGCCGTCCTCGACCGCCACGTCATCGGCCAGGAGAACGCGAAGAAGACCCTCGCCGTCGCCGTTCACAACCACTACAAGCGCGTTTTTTCCCCCGCGAATACCAAGAGGAACCCCGCGCACGAGGAGGTCGAGATCGAGAAGAGCAACCTCCTCCTCCTCGGCCCCACCGGCTCCGGAAAGACCCTCCTCGCGCGCACCCTCGCACGTACCCTCGACGTCCCCTTCTGCATCGCTGACGCCACCTCCCTTACCGAGGCCGGCTATGTCGGCGAGGATGTGGAGAACATCATCCTCCTCCTCCTCCAGAGCGCCGACTACGATGTCAAACGCGCGGAGATCGGGATTATCTACATTGACGAAATCGACAAGATCGCACGCCGCACCGAAAACGTCTCCATCACCCGAGATGTCTCCGGCGAAGGCGTCCAGCAGGCCCTTCTCAAAATTCTCGAGGGCACCACTTGCAACGTGCCCCCCCAGGGCGGCCGCAAACACCCGCACCAGGAGTACATCCAGGTCAACACCACCAACATCCTTTTCATCTGCGGCGGTGCCTTCGTCGGGCTCGACAAGATGATCCGCCGCCGCCTTGGAAATAAGGGGCTCGGCTTCGGCGCCGCCCTCGCCGGCGATGGCGCCCCCTCGGAACGCGACGCCCTCCTCACCCTCGTCGAACCCGAGGACCTCCTCACCTTCGGGATGATCCCCGAGTTCGTCGGTCGCCTCCCCATCGTCTCCATCCTGCGCCAGCTCGGGGAATCCGAACTTGTCCAGGTCCTTACCGGCACGCGCAACGCGATGGTCAAGCAATACCAGAAGCTCTTTGACATGGAGGGCGTAAACCTCGAGATCACCCCCAACGCCCTCCACGCGCTCGCCCGCGAGGCCCTCAAGCGCGGTACCGGCGCACGCGCCCTCCGATCCATCCTCGAACGCATCATGCTCGACCTGATGTACGACATCCCCTCCCGCGAGGATATCACCGGCGTCACCATCAACCGTGCCGTGATCGAGGAGGGAGCCGCCCCGATCGTCCGAAAGAAGTCTGCCGAAGGCGCGGCATAGGCAGGGACGGCGTGCCGCCATCCTCTGTGGCTTGCCAGACGCAATCGGCCAAGGCGTAGCCGCAGGCTACAACGCCCCCATGAAATCGGAGGGCTTCTCACTCGACATTCGACCCTTGCCTCTCTCCTTCGTTCCTTTTCCGGTTTCCCGATTTCCACCCTCCCGCTTCCCCTCTTTCCCGCTTTTCCGCTTTTCCGATTTTCCGATTTTCCGCTTTTCCTAACTCGACCTCGCGGTTTTTGGCGACACCTTCCGCGTCGACGAACCCGGCAGGTACAGTTTCCCATTCGGTGCCGCCGTGTCGGTTTTTACGTACCGGTTGTTCCCATATCGGATCACGCGCAGTTCCACGTCCATCAGGCCCCGCTGGAGATTATCCAGCTTCTTGAACGCCGCCACGGAAAGGTCGATCACCCGCTCATGATAGGACGGAAGGCGGTCGTTGATTCGCACCGTGATCGTGCCCCCGTTGCGCAGGTTTTTGACCTCGACGAGCGAATTGAGCGCGAGCGAGGGGTGCGCCGCCGTGTAGGCGTGCATGTTGAATCGCTCCCCGTTTGCCGTCCGATCCCCGTGGTCGTCGTACCACGAAGCCTTCCCGTACTGCCGCCCGTCCTCCGTCCAGACGAGGTCGGGGCGCGAGCCCGCGCAGGAGCCGAGAAAAAGAATCGCGCCCGCCGACGCAAGCGCGAGCAGGGCGGCATGCCAGGGGCGGATTTCAGACAAAGCGGACTTCATGCCGATTCGGGATTGCTGTGGAGTGTAAGGGAGAATACAACACGCTGCAATGCTGGTTTCTCTCCGCATTCGCAACCTCGCCCTGGTCGAGGAGGTCGCGCTCGATCTCGGGCCCGGCTACAATGCCATCACCGGCGAGACCGGTGCCGGCAAGTCCATCCTCATCGGCGCGCTGAACCTCGCCCTCGGCGAGCGCGCCGACCGCGACGCCATTCGCACGGGGGCTGACTCCTGCGCCGTCGAGGCGGTCTTCGAGGTCGCCCGCCTCCCCGGCCTCATCTCCATCCTCGAGGAGATCGGCGCCGAGCCCTGCCAGGACGGTCAACTTCTCGTGAAGCGCGCCTTCACCGCCGGCGGCGCCAACCGCCAGTTCGTCAACGGCTCCCCCGTCACCCTCCAGTCCCTCGCACGCCTCGGGGAACTCCTCGTGGACATCCACGGGCCGCACGACCACCAGTCGCTCCTGCGCACCGAGTCCCAGCTCCGCATCCTCGACCGCTTTGCGGGACTCGACGAGCCGTGCGCCGCCTTCGCCGAGAAACTCGGCGAGAGCCGTGCCATCGAGGCGCGCAAGCGGGAGCTCGTCATGGACGACAAGGAGTTCGAGCGCCAGCTCGACCTCGTCGCCCACCAGGTGAAGGAGATCGAGGCCGCCCGCCTCCATGCCGGCGAGGAGGAGAAGCTCGATGCCGACTACAAGGTCGCCTCGAACAGCCAGAAGCTCATCGAGCTTTCTGCTCGCGCCCTCGATGCCGTGAGCGAGAGCGAGGCCAGCGCCGCTTCCGCGCTCGCGCGCGCCGAGCGCGCCCTCCGCGACCTCGCGGCCACCGACCCCGCCTCCACGGCACTCGAGGAGGCCAACCGCGCCGCGAGCGCCCAGGTTCAGGACCTCTCTCGCGAGCTTTCCCGCTACGCCGGCAAGCTCAATCCCGACCCCGACCTCCTCCAGAAACTCTCCGAGCGGATGACGGTTGTCCAGACCCTCAAGCGCAAGTACGGGAAGACCCTCGCCGAGGTCATCGCCTTCGGCACGGAGGCGAAGGAGCGCCTGCGCGTCTTGCAGGGACGCAGCGGCGAGTTGGCAAAACTCGACGCCGCCCTCGATCAGGCCCGTGCGGCGCTCGTGAAATTAGGGGAGAAGCTCCGCACCGCGCGGAAGAAGGCGATCCCCGGCCTCTGCGGCCGCGTCGAAGCCCAACTCCGCGAACTCGGCTTCGCACAGTCGAAGTTCGCCGCTGAGATCACCCCGTCCGAGCCGACCGCCCTCGGGATGGATGTGATCGAGTTCCGCGTCTCGCCCAACGTCGGCGAGCCACTCAAGTCGCTGCGCGACATCGCCTCCTCGGGTGAGATGGCGCGCATCATGCTCGCCCTTAAGACGGCCCTCGCCGACCAGGACGAGGTCCCGGTGATGATCTTCGACGAGGTGGACGCCAACGTCGGCGGCGAGGTAGGCAGCCGCGTCGGCGAAAAGATGGCCCGCATCGGCAAGCGCCACCAGGTCCTCTGCATCACCCACCTCCCGCAGGTGGCCGCCCATGCGCGCGCCCACCTCTCTGTGACGAAACGGGTGGAGAAGGGCCGCACCTTCACGGTGATCGAACGCCTCGAGGGCGCTCCCCGCGAGAAGGAACTCGCCCGCATGCTCGGCGGCTCCGCCGACACCGCCCTCAAGCACGCCCGCGAAATGCTCCGCGCCGCGGCGGGGTGACACCATGCCTCTCCCCCTCTTTGAGCCGCGCCATGCTGTAGAGACAAGATCCCCCATGAAAAAATCCCGCCTCATCATCAGGCTCGCCTTCGCGGCGTTTCTCGGAACTCTCGCCCACTCCCTTGCGGATGATGCGAAAGCGACCGAAAAAGAGTCGATTGAAACCCGCATCGCCGAACTTGAAGCGAAGCTCAAGGACGCGGGGGCGGGCGGCGGAGTCGAGGGCTCCGGTATCAAGATCAGCGGCTACGTTGACACGAGCTACGTGGTTAATCTCGCGGACCGTTCCCAGAGCGGCCCCGTTGCGGGATCCTCAGCCCAGAACACCGGACGCGTATTCGACAATGCATTCGACGCGTTCAGCCTAAACGCCGTTAAGCTGACGATCGAAAAATCCAAAGACGACTCGAAGTTCCCCGCAGGTTTCCGCGTGGACGGCATTCTCGGCGAGGACGCGAACGTGCTCAATGCCAACAAGGCCGCTGGCGCCCTCGGCAACGACAGCGACCTGTTCCTCGAACAGGCTTATGTGAATCTCGGCATCCCGGTTGGCAGTGGACTTGATCTCAAGATCGGCAAGATGGTCACCCTGATCGGCTACGAGGCAATCGAAAGCTCTGCCAACTGGCAGTTCTCCCGCTCGGACGCCTGCCGCTTGTCGCCTTCCACCCAGACGGGTGTGACGCTCGGCTACACTTGGAACGACACGGTGACGACCACGGTTGGCGTGATTAACGGGTTCGACGCCCTGGCCGCAAACAGCGGCGCCATAAACTACAACACCGACTTCTCCTTCGTCGGCCGCGTGGATGTGACCGTGCCGATGACCTCCGTCGGAGACTTTGCCGCCTTTGTCACGGGGTTGTACGGAAACGACAATACGTTTGCCACCTCATCCAACAGCGAAAATTCTTACACCTACAATGTGGGCGGCACGTGGACGAAACCCCTCGGTATCACGGCGATGACCCTGGGTATCGACTTCCTGAACCGCCACGACACGATGGCCACCGACGGGGTCGCCCCCACCCAGACAGCCCAAGCGGATGCCAAGGCCCTCACCGCCTATGGCAAGTGGGACTGGAACAACTGGACCTCCACATCCGGCCGTTTCGGCGTGACCTGGTACCGGACTGACCCGTCCAGCGGCGCCCTGGACGGATACACCCTGTCCCCGCTGGTTCCCTACACTGCCTCCACTCAACCCGGTTCCGAGGAACTGTACGGTTTTACGCTGACGCAGGCCTTCAACGCATGGAAGGATACCCTGGTCCGCGTCGAATGGCGGCATGACTGGACAGACGCGAACAACGCTGGATTCGGCGCGGTAGGCAACGGCTCCGACGACCTCCGCAAAGACCAGGATACGATCGCCGTGAACGTCGTTTACTCGTTCTAGGCGAAGGATTCGAGCTAGAGCTCCCGTGGTTCGTGAAGGGTTGCCGTATGGGCTTTTTCGACAGTGTCCCGCGAGATGGCCGAAGACGGGAATCTCCAGTTCACGCGTAGTTGCGCGGAACTCCAACCGCGGTTCCCGGTGACGTCCCCCCATTTTATCCTTCCCTGACAACGCTCGCGTGTCTCCAATCGCGCGTACTCTCATGACCAACCTTGCCGCCAGCCTCGTCCTTGCCGCCGCCTCCATCTTTGGGCACAACATGGTCCTCCAGCGGGAGATACCTGTCCCCGTCTGGGGCACCGCTGCGCCGGGCGAGGAGATCGCCGTCGCCATCGCCGGGCAGGAGGTGAAGGCCGTGGCCGACGCCTCCGGCAAGTGGATGGCGAAGCTCGCGCCCCTGTCCGCCGGCGGGCCGCTCGCCCTCGAGATCAAGGGCAAGGGCGCGGCACTCCAGTTCACCAACGTCCTTGTCGGCGAGGTCTGGATCGCCTCGGGCCAGTCGAACATGGAGATGGCGCTCGGGAGCGTGCGGGACAGCACCAACGAAATCGCCGCGGCAACCAACCCGATGATCCGCCTGATGCGCCTTCCGCATGTCGCCACCAACACGCCCATGGCCTCCGTGACCGCGAACTGGCTGCTCGCGATCCCGGGCAACGCCCCCTCCTTTTCCGCGGTGGCCTGGTTCTTTGCGCGCGATGTCCAACGCGAGGTCGGCGTCCCGGTCGGAATCATCCAGACCGCCTGGGGCGGCACTCCCGCCGAGGGATGGACCCCCCTCGCCACCCTCAAGGCCAGCCCTGGCTTTCAGTCCATATTCGCCAACTGGGACAAGATTCTTGCCGAGTACCCCGACAAAAAGAAGAAATACGACGAGGACCTCCCCCGCCTGAAGAAGGAATGGGAGGAGGCCGCCGCAAAGGCGAAGGCCGAGGGCAAGCCCGCGCCGCGCCTCGCCCGCCCGCCGCCGGGCCCCGAGTCTCCGGGTATTCCCGCAAACCTCTACCACGGGATGATCCACCCCCTCGTCCCGTACGCCTTCCGTGGCGCGATCTGGTACCAGGGCGAGGCCAATGCTTCCCGCGCCGAGCAGTACCGCGCCCTCTTCCCCGCGATGATCCGTGCCTGGCGCGAGGCATGGGGACAGGGAGACTTCCCGTTCTACTTCGTCCAACTCGCAAACTACATGGCCCCCAAGCCAGAACCCGCGGACAGCACCTGGGCCGAACTTCGCGAGGCGCAGGCGATGACCCTCTCGCTCACGAACACCGCGATGGCCACGGCCATCGATGTCGGCGAGGAGAAGGACATCCATCCAAAGAACAAGCAGGAGGTCGGTCGCCGCCTCGCCCTCGCCGCGCTCGCGCGCGTCTACGGGAAGAAGGAGATCGTGGATTCGGGCCCCACCTACAAGTCCATGGCCGTCGAGGGTGCCGCGATCCGCATTTCCTTTGACAACCCCGGCGGTGGCCTCGCCACGCGCGACGGCACTCCCCCGAAGGGTTTTGCCATCGCCGGCGAGGACAAGAAGTTTTTCTGGGCCGATGCGAAGATCGAGGGCGAGACCGTCGTCCTCAGCAGCACCGCCGTGCCAAAACCGGTCGCCGCCCGCTACGCCTGGGCCGACAACCCGAACACCGCCAATCTCGTGAACAAGGCCGTCCTCCCGACGTTCCCCTTCCGCACCGACACCTGGCCGATGATCACCGCGGCCAAGAAGGCGCCCTGAGCGGAGGCCTTGTCCATAAGGGATTGGTTGGGATGATCTTCTGAACTGTAGGGCGGCCATCCCGTCTGCGGCCCCGAACGAATTCGGGGCTGGCCGCCAATCCGGAAAAGAACGGCGGCGAGAAATCGCCATCTACAGGCAGAATGTGAGGCAGCCATGTTGGCCGCCGCTTTGGTTGTAGGGCGGCCATCTTGGCCGCCGTCTTCCGGACCGGCGCCTGCCCCGCGTCGGCCGCGGCGTCCAGCAGCCAAGCCGTTCCCATGCGGTTCACAATATCGGGCGGAGTGGAGCCGGGAGCAAGTTCAGGAAGTTCCCGGCCAGGATCTTGCCCCGCGCGGAATCGGTGAGAAATGTGCAGCAGTGGATTGTCGGGCGCGCAGCGGTAGCATCGTTCAATCTCCGCCTGGGGCCCACGAAGGATGGTGCGGATGCGATCCGTCGTCTGTTCCAACGAGACAACTTATAGGGCGTGCTCGCCGGCGTTGACGGGAGCTTCGACGCAGGCCATGCCGTCGCACACGTAACGCACAAAGGACGCTTCGATGAGCGGCGTGGTCATCCCCGGCGTGGACAAGCCGGTCAGCGCGCCGGTCGAACCGTCACACTCGGCGTGAAAATGAATATTGGCGAGACGGATCATGGCGTCGCTCGTCAACGCTCGCGGGGCAGCACCCAGTATAGGTCGTGCCCGGCCATGTCCCCCGAGCTGCGCACGCCGTAGTGCGGCAACGGGTAGCCGACTTCATTCGCGCCGATGTCGGGCGCTTTGCCGCTGAACATGCCGTCGTGCAGGTTCGGCACGATCGCGCCGGCGTCCGTGAGCTTGCCGTCAGGACAAAGCAGGAATGTCACGGGCTTGCCTTCCGGATACGGATCGCTGAGGTCATCGGGAATGGTGAAGTTGGCGAACACCGCCGCGTCGATGTCCATGCCGTGGGTTTCGACGCCGAGGAGTCTTGTCAGCCCGGCCACGTTGCCGAGATTTTCCTGTTTGCGGCTCGCGGGATTGTACCAGCTGAACACCGTGCCGAGGAACTGGTCGGGCGGATTGGGTTTCATGCCGAAGGCGTCGTAGTCGAGATCAGTCAAACGATTGGTGACAAAGCTCCGTTCGCCGTCGTAGTTAATTTGCGGCGCAAATGCTTCCGTTTCCTGGGGCGACCAGAGATGCGCCGCCCACACGTTGTACCGGTTGTCCGCGTGGTACCAGAGGTTGTTGCGCGAGAAGGCCGAGAGCAGGCGGAAGGCGAAGTTGCACAGGATGCCGTTGCCGAGGAAGGTGTTGTTGACCATGACGAAGCGATCGCACGCGAGCATCTTGAACACCTGGCCGTGGGCGATCACCTGGTTGCGGATGATGTACCACGGCCCGCAGAACATGGGCTGGAAGCTGATGCCCGTCACGCGGGACTGCACCCGGTTGCCCCACATCCGGTTGTTGGCGTAACCGAAATCGGGTTCGAGACAGTCGTCGGTGACTTGAAAGATGTCGTTGCCGAAGATGTCGCAATTCCGTCCGGGATACGACACGCCATCGGCCGTGTGCGTGATGGTGTTGTAACAAACGGTGTGATGGCTGGTGTGGCCCAGCTCGATGCCCTCGCCCTCGACCGCGTTGCCCTCGGGCTGGGCGGGGTCGCGGTCGCCCACGATGGTGTTGTCGGCGATGTGCCAGCCGTCGCCCGCTTCAAACATCTGGATGGCATAGTTGAAACCGAGAAAGCGACAATGGGTGACCACGCAGTTGGCGGGTTTGTCTTTGGCAACGAGACCCGCGCCGTGTTCGCCCTTCAGAGTCAGGCCGTCCAGCCAGGTGTTGCTGACGCGCAGATCGATGTGATTGAAAACCACGTCGCCGTCGCCGGCAGCTTTCCAGACAATGTAAGCGTTGCCGCCATCGCCGACGCGGTGAAGATCGAACCGCCCATAATCTCCGGCGTGCAGCAGGAACGTGTCGCCCGATCGCGCGACCGCCATGGCGACGGCGAGGCCTCGGAATGGATCGGCTTGCGTGCCCGTGCCGCCGCCGTCGCCGGGCATGACGTGGAACTTTCTCCCCGCGGGCATGGCGGGAACCGGTCGAGTGGCGATCCCGAACTGCTCCACCTGGCCGCCGCCGTCGGGATCAGAGAGTGTGAGACGCACCTGATAACGCGTGCCCGGCTTGAGAAACAGAACGCTCCCCGCGAGCATGTTGTAAGCGCGATCGGCCCGTATTTCGTAGGAGAACCCGCGGTAGTCCACCCGCATCAACGGCATCGCGGTCTGCCATCGCCAGCGGCCCTGCTGGCGATACGCGACCTGGCAGGTGGCATTGTGATTGGCGTCGCCTTCGATGTCCCATTCGACGCCAATGCTGTGCAGCGTCGAATACGTGCGCGGCTTGAGCGCGACCGTCTGGTCCGACTCCGTTCCAAGCGCGAGAGGACCGGCCGCGAGCGCCAGGGCCGCGAGCAAGGACCAGGTGCGGTGAAATGGACCAGAACGCGGGAGACGCGGACGAGAACTGGCCGTTGATGACGACCTTGTTCCAGAATGACGGAGCGCCTTGCTGGTCCTTGCGGGCCAGCCACTCGACGTGGCCGTCGAAGAACAAGAAATTGGCGCCGCCGCGATGCCGGGTATTGGCGTAAGTCTGGCGGAATCCATAGAAGCTTGCATCAGGTGTTGGTGACTGCGAAAGACGGGGAAACGAATGCGAGCAAGCCTGCGAATGCCACGATGGTTCTCTTCATGTTGAACTCCCCTTGTAAGCCTTGGCCGACACAGTGCCCGAGGTTCATTGACCCAGCAATGCAGGTTTCTCGGTACTATTTGTGAACCAAACGAGCTCCCGTCAGGGGTTCAGGACATGCCGCAAGCGACTCACCCGGCTGTGCCGCGCGCAACGTGAGACGGCGCACCTGCAAGCGGTCGCACAACAGCCGTTCCGGAGGAAGCCCCTTGGTCCACTCGGCCGACCGCAGACCGCGCCGGAGAACGGCCGCCCCCTGCCGCACTTTTCAGGCGCCGTTTACACCTGAGCCCGTTGCCGGTTGAATTTTCGCTTGACGCCGTCCCGACTTTGATGTTCGTCTGAGCAACGGATAGGCAACCTGTGAACACCACTGATTTTGCCCGAAGCTTCCTGCAATTCACAACGGATCACTCCGTCCACACGCCGCGGCTGCAATTGGAGGCGAGCTGTGCCCTGACCAGGGCGGGCGCGACGAAGGAATTTCACCTGGCCGCCCCGTGCCTGGCCGAGCGGATGTACCGCGAGGCGGGCCTGGTGATCGAGCCGACCTCGTTGTTTTGGATGATTGCCTCGCACAACGACGAGTTCCTCATGCAGAAATGCCACGCCTCGGCCGCCCAGGACGTTCGCGAAGCGCACCGGTTGGGCGAGAGTATGAGCACGCAGGACGGCAAGGGCGCCCGGATGCAGAAGCTGGAGATCACGTTGCGCCGCCTGCGGAATGTGCGCAAGATCGAGACCCACGATGAGATCCGCGAAGCGATCCTCGGCAACAAGGTGATGACGGGGCGGACCACCTACACCGAGCCCGGCACCGAGACGCAGGTCCGCCTGGATTACCCCATCAAGGTGTGCAACATCCCGCACCAGCAACGGCGCTGGCAGATCGATACCGGGCCGATCGTGATGCCCGATCCTTTACTTCAGGGAGATCTCACGGTGGGACGTCTCAACCTCGCCTACGTCGTCTACAACGATTGGGGATGGGCCGAGGTCGCCCTCCGCTCCGCCACGCCCGTGGGCGCCACCCGGGGCCAGACCCAGCATTTCTCGCGGATCCTGCGGCTCGAAAACGTGGTGAATGAGCTGTTCTGCGCCGAATGACCCGTCCCGAAGCCGCGCGCGTGGTCGAGATTGTCAGATCGGCAGATCAAGCAGGCTCTTGCTGCGGAACACAACCTTGTTGCGTCCCACCCGGCGGCCCCCGCGTTTCACGAGGGCTTCCACTTGGGCGCCCGGCAGCAGGGTGACCACAAGCTCGTAAGGCGCCTTCCGCTCGGGGAGAGGAGAGGAACGACCGCGCGCAAGGGCCTTCACGGCTTTCCGCACGCCGCGCCGGATCAAAGCCCTGGATTCGGTGGGGCTCAAGTGCAGCGCCCACTGGACGCCGCCGCCGGTTTTGGTCGTGACGGTTTCGAGGCTGGGGAGAAACGCTTTCGCCTCGGCCACGGCCTTGTCGTCGCCGCTGAGGAAGATGACCGGCACGCCGACGCTGGCTGCGAGCAGTGTCCGGCAACCGAACTCGCCGATCTTCTCGCCATTCAGCTGGTAGGACTCGACCTCGCGCGAAGAATAGGTGTGGCACAACGGCGCGTCGGGCGTGCCTGCCATGGCGTGCTGGCCGACGAACAAGACCGCCCGATACGAGGAATCGAGCCCGGCGAGACGATCGGGAAACTGTCCGAGCCAGAGCTTTGCCCATGGATGCAATCGACCCGCGTTGATCCCCATCGCCCCGTGGCCATCCAGCACGTGCACCTCGGCGCGCGGATGCACGTCGAGAATTCCCGCGACCGCGGCGTTGACCTCCTCGGTCAGCAGGTTCATCGCGAACAGCTTGTTCACGTTCGACGGCTCGCGTGTCTGCGACCAAAGCGAGACGCCGGCGGGTCCTTCCAGGTCGGTAAGGAGGTAGAATTTCTGATTTCTGATTTTCCCAGCCCTTTGGGCGAGGCCTCGCCTCTGCTGAGGCGAGGATTTTTGATCGGCGGCCATCGTCATTTGCCTTTCGGTGAGAGTTCGTAAAGCCGGCGCAATTCTGCGATGGGATTGGGGTGGTCGTCCGCCCGAAAATCCAGGATCTCGTCGTCGGTCCAGGGGCGATCCATCGGCTGCAGAACGCGGACAGCGGCGGATTGCTTGCCGCGATGGTCCCCGCCCAGCGCCTCGGCGGCTTCGAGGGCGAGGATCAGGCGCAGGATCAACGGCTGCCCCCCCGTCGCCTGGATGGAACGCACCATCGCCTCGACGACGTCTTTTGACGCCAACGTGTTGCCCGCGGCGACGAGGTTGGTTTGCATGGTCAGGTGATGCTCGGGAGTGGCGTCGGCCCCCGTGTGCACGGCGGCGCAGCCCTGCATGTCCATGACGAGCAATTGGCGTTTGTGCGGCAGCGGGTCGGCGGCGATCGCCTGGTTGAGCGCGGCCGGCGGCGGCGTTCCCGCTGCGATGGCGGCAAGGATGCGATTCGCCGCGTCGTGGCTGCACCAGAACTGCGCGTGCACGATCCCGACGCCCGGCTGCGAATGCGACACCGCCCCACCCACCGCCAAGTACTTGCTGGCGACGGCGGAACCGAGCCATCCCGTCTTCGGGTCGCGGACGATCAAGGAATAGGTGGAGCAGGGCCTGAGGTTCATGCGGGAATCCGTTTCAATGGGACGACGCTGATTTACCAATCCCACCGTGTGCGTGGCGCGCGCAACCGCGTGACGGTGATGTCTGAGAACACTCCTCTGCCGTCCTCGAGGAACACGCCGAGGCGACCCCGGCGTCGAGGCAACGAGAGATCCGAGATCACGAGGCGGCTGTTAACGTTGAACTCAATGATCGGGCCAAACGCGACCAGGCGCAGCGTGTATTTCCCGTCTGTGCTCGGCGTGAAATGAAAATGCTGCACGACGCTGCGTCCGCGCCAGAGTGATTCGGGGCCGTTCTTACGGTTGTGGATTTGTTTTACCAGTTCCACGCTGCAGCGGCTGGGAACACATCGCGCATACATCGCCTGATCGCCTGTCTCGGCGGCGCGGAATACCAGGCCGAACTCGCACGCGCTGCGCGTTGAATCGAGTTGCACTTCAGCCCGGATCTCGAAGTCCTCATACTCGGTTCGCGTGACCCAGTTGCCGGTGCCCGTGGAACTCTCGCCCACCAGCGCACCCCTTTTCCAGCGCCACGTGCCGCACCATCCCTTGCCCGGTGTTACCGCCGTCATCTTTTCGGTGTTCCCCTTGTGAATCGCTGACCAATCGAAGCTCTCCACGACGAGCGAGCCATCCTTCGCCACACGCACGCATTTCGGACTAGCGATGCACGCGAAACCCTGCCCCGCATGCGCACCCCAATCGCGCGTGCCGCGATTCCAGTGGAAGAGGTAGGTGTTCCCGCGCCACACGCACGGGCGCACGGACATGTTCCACTTCGGCAGCAAACTGTCGTCGTGCAAGCGGCGATAAGGTCCCTCGACCCGGTCCGCGACTCGATATGTCATGCGATCGTGTCCGCCGTGGATCGCGACCATGTAGTAACGTCCATCCAACTCGAACACCGACGGACATTCGTAGTCGTAGCAGTTCCTCGGCGTGCATGCGGGCGGCTGAACTCTCCAGTGGTAGCCATCGATGCTCGTGAAATAGCCTGCGCACCCGCGATGGTTGAGCAAGCCCTTGTTTTCCCGCGCGCACAGGAACGCGTGCAGCTTACCGTTGCGCTCGATGATGTGCGGGTCGCGCCAATCAATCCGATATCGGCCGCGCTGCTTCGCTTCGTACCAGCGAGGATCGGGCGCAGCGACGGGGTTCTTTTTGTACTTCGTCCAACGGATCAGGTCCTTGCTCGTCGCGAGACCTGTCACCTGGGAAAGTCCGTTGTTCAGGTTGGCTGTATAGAGCATGAACCACGTGCCGCGAAACTTGCACACGCCCATCGTCCAGATCTGGTCGCTATCGAACTCGCCGGGATCGCCTGTGCGGATCGCCGTCGGCAACGGTCGCCAGTCGATTCCGTTGTCGCTGACGAGGTGCCCGACTCCGTCATGGCTGGGGAGCATCAGGTAGAAGACGTGCAGTTGTCCGTCTTTTTCGACGACCTCGAAGTCGCCAATCTCGTTTGGGTTTATGCCTTCGTTAAAGTACATCGTCGTTACACCTCATTCCTGCAGTTGGTGGCCGGTTAAACCATGTCTTTCATCGAGATCGCAATCATCGTTCTTTCATGGTGCGATGACCAAGCGACAATTCCACGATCTTCTCGCACACCAGTTTCCGCAGGCGATCGTAATCTTCCATCGCGAAGCCGTTGGGAATCTTGAACTGCCCGCGCAGGTGTTTGACGTCGCGATCATCCACCTCCTCGGTGTCCCATCGCCCCAGCGTGAGCGCACCCGTGGAATCGAGTTGGTCGAACCGAAGCTTATCCAGAAAGCGATTCACCTCCGTGCTCGCCTGCTCAGCCTTGCGGCACAGACCCGAGTTAGCCGCTTGCCGCGCCTCGGCAATCAGTCGATCAAGCGTGTAGAGCAGTTGATAGTCTTTGGCGCCTTCCCGCGCCGCTTCCCAGCCGATGGTCGGGCCGCCCGCGTGACCGTCCGCGGCGGAGAAAACGAAATCCATCGGCGCAAACCGCTGTTTCCGTTCCATGGTGTAGGCCTCGCCGCGGGTGTGTTCGTTGTAGTGCCAGTCCATTACGCCGTCGGCCTGCAATCGCCACAGCCCGACGCCGTAGATGAAACGCATCGCCTCGGGATGCACTCCCGTGGTGTCCGGGTTGTAGAAGAGCACGCGCTGACCCTGGTTGCGCATCGCGTCCCGGTATTGCGCCCAGGATTCGTAGCCGCGATAGGTCGGGCCCACGGCAACGGGCGAATGGCAGAACGTCAGCAGGTTCACGTCGGTCCAGTTTTCAAACTCCCGCGCGAAACGAAACGCGCGCTCGGTCGGATGATTGAGTGCGTGCAGCGCGATCGGAATCCCCGCCGCGCGCAAGGCGGGGGCACACACGCGAGTGCGCTCGAATCGCACGTCGGCAATCGGGTAGGGATACCCTTCGTCGTACGGCGCGACCACGAAGGCAGGCCACCTGCGTGTCGCGCCCTCGGTCCGAACCTGCTCAAACAGGTCGCGATAGACTGCGGCAAAGCGCTTTTCCCCGCCGAATTTCTTCGCCGCCTCGAAGATGGCATCGGGCGCGAGGAGCAGCAGCGGCTCCGTGAACCCGGCGTCGCGATAGCCGTCGAACAAATCGCGCAACTGGTTGGGCTGGTCCCAGCGGATCACGGCCCGTCCGTCGGGATCGGGCTCGATCGGGATCCTGATGCCACCGTTGAAATGGAACGTGGTGGTCATCCCGTGCGCCCGCATGTCTTCGAGCATCGCGCGCAACTGGGCGGGCGTCTCGTTCTTCATGTAGTAGCTGTACATGCCGAGCAGCAACCCGGGGCGCGTCCGCGGTCGGATGGGCAGAACGTCCACCGCGAGCTTCATCGTCTTCACATCGCCGCGCCGCGGCACGACGCGGACGGCGCCCTGATATCGTCCCGCCCCCGCGTCGGCGGGCACGCGGATGGTGAGCCAGCATTGCTGCGACTGGTTCGGCGCGACGGCGAGCTTCTCGAACGGCTCGAGGTGGTTGGGCGAAAGCAGGTACTCATGGCCCATCATCAGGTCGCGCTTCCGGTCGAGGTAACAGACCTTGCGCACATCAATCCGGGAAGCCGGGATCGTCGCCTTGCCGCCGGCCTTGAGATCGGACACCTCGACGCGCACTTCGCCCAGGTCCTCGAACGCGTGGATCGTGAACGACACCGCCTCGATGGCGCCGGGCCAGGAGATCGTCTCCAGGGCGCGCGCGTCCTTCGCCTCCGGCGGCGGCATGGTCGGAAGCTGGTACGCCGCGATGGGGGTGCAGGAGAGGGCGTAACCGCGTTTGCGGGATGGAGCGGGCTTGTCCGGCTTCCACGTCAACGGCGGGAAACCGAGGAGGAATCGCTCGTCCCGCGGCACGGCCTCGACCTCGATCTCGGCGAACCAAGCCCTCCCGTCCGCGTCGGGCGCTTCCCAAGCGTTGACGCCGAGCCAGAGCGAGAGCGTCGCCGCCTCGGGCGGCACGTCGTAGGCGTAGGCGACGAAGCGCGCCCAGTCGGACTTGCCGCCCAAGTTGTGCAACCCCCATCGGAGGTGGTCCTGCAGCGCGTATCGCGTCGTGGCCTGACGGATGAATTTGCCGTCCTTGTCGAGGTAGTCAATGCCGACGTGGGCGCGCGTCGTGCCCGTCAGTTCGCCACGGACCTGGCCGGTGACCCTGTAGAGCGTCGCGCCGGGCGTGACGGGAATCTCATGCCGCGCCCCCGTGAAATGGTCCGTGGCCGTGACGCGGATGGCCGCGCGCTTGCCCATGGGATCCGGGCGCGTCATCCATGGTTCGCCGAACGCCCGCCAGCCGTCGGGAAGACCGGGGTCGGCCGCGTGAGGCGGGAGGAGGAGCGCCGAGAGCTGGACGCTGTCGCCGGTCAGATTACGAGCCGGGCCGGCGTCCACCACCAGCCGCACCCGGTCGCCCCTTTTCACCGGCAGGGTGATCGCGCGCCAATCGGGGCGCCGAAGGTGAAGCCGGCTCGCTTGTTCGCCCACCCGGACGCTCAGCCACACGCCGTCCGCCGAACCCTGCTCGATCAACGCCACGTGCTCCGGCGCCATCCGGCCGAGAACGGCCAGCACGCTGTCGCGTTCGACGACCGCTTCCACCCGCGTGGGATCATCGCCGCGGTTGGGACGGGCCCGCCAGCAAGGAAGCGTGCCCGGCCCGGCCTGAACCGGCGTGAAGCGGCCGAACCCGCCCGCGGCGATCCACCCCTTTTCCTGTCGCGGATACGCACCGAGGGCCGGGCTGGAGACGACGGTGTTCGGGCCGATCACCGGGGTCGCGCTTTCCAGGCGGTTCGTCTCCAGGAGGAACCGCGCCAGTTCTGCCGAGCGTCGATCCGTCGCGTGGCCCTCGTCATCCACGAATCGCAACACCCCGAAGCGGCGGGTGTCTTCGAACGCTGCGGTCGGGTTCCAGGCGTGTTCCGCCGGTGTTCCTCCTTGCGCGGGCGCGTCGAGGCAATACAGGTTCATTCCCCAGCGACCGTCGTGATGCGGCGGGAGATGGTTCGCGCCGACGAATTCATCGAGGCGCACCCGGCCTTCGATGGTCCAGCCTCCCTCGCGGGGCCGCGTGCGCGCCTCCAGGCTGGGGGCGGTCCACCCGGGGAGCAGGCGGGGAAAGCGGAGCGCGTCGAAGATCGCGCCGGCGGAGTTGAAGTCCAACTCGTAACAGGCGCCGCTCCGCGGGTCGGGACTCAGGTAGATCTCAAAGCAGTCGTCCTCCCACACGTTCGTGTCGCGATCCTTGTGGACGCGGCGCGGCGTGGCATCGGTGATCTCGGCGGCGAAATACAAGAATACATCGTCCCAGAGGAGCTTTGCTCGCGCCTGGGACTGGCCAATGAGCGCCCACGGCGCGCCGGACCAGCACGCGTCAGATAAATCGCCATCAATGGTTGGCGGCGTGGTGGCGCGCCGGCAATCGTAAGCCATACGCACCGGTGATGACGAGTTCGTGCTCAACGATGCTATTTGTGCGCCGACGTCGAATCCGGCGATGAGCAGAGCAATCCCTGCACGGATCGCGACACTCAAGAGCATGCGGGGCATACTACTTCAAATCCCCCACGTATCCAATCGCTCCGATCGTCGCGCCGTTTTCGCCCGCGCCGATGTTCGGGCTGTCTTTCTCGACGTCCCAGCGGCCCGCGATGGGGTTGATCCAGTTCGGATCGGCAAAGATGCTGTGCTCATCTTTGCCGGAGAACTTCCGCCAATCCTCCATCGTCAGGAGACGATCCTCGAACGTCAGCTTCACGGAGCTTTCGTAGCCCTGGACGGTGGCCTGGATGATCGCCTTGCTGCCGTCCCGCAGAAACGGTTTCAACGGCATCTTCCTGGGAATGGCGGCGACGTTGCAGGCATGGTTGTTGTAATCCATCTGCATCGAACGGAAGTCGGCGGCGTTGTCTTCGAGGATGTAAACAGAGTCGTTGCCGGTGAAACAGAAGGCGTTGTTCTTCACCACGGTGTTCCGGCACGAATAGATTACGCCGAGCCCGCCGTACATCATGTCGGTGGTCGAGTTGTGGGTGACGCTCGCTTCGGGCGAACGCTGGAGGTAAATCCCGACCTCCATCCGCGCGGCAATGTTGTGGGTGAATGTACCGTGGGGCGAGTGGTACGCCGCGACGCCGGAGCCGGTGCAGAAATTGTTGTCCCACGCCTGATTGATGAACCGGCAGCGCTCGATCCGGGCATACGGCGAGCGGTCAATGTGAATCCCGCTGCTGGTGAACCAACGAACGTTGAGGTTGCGAATGACCACGTGCGGCGCGTCGAGCAGTTGAATCAAATGCGGCACGCGCTTCAGGCCGTCGAGCGTCACCGTATTCGGATCGGCGGCTTCGATGGTGATCGGCGCAGCGGGCCGGCCTCCGCGAAAGAGCCTCGCGCTGTCGTGGTACAGTCCGGGCGCGATGCGAACCGTGTCGCCGGGAAGCGCCCGATCCAGCGCGAACTGCAACGTTTTCCACGGCTTCTTCACGCTGCCCCCGTCTTCGGCATCCGCCCCGTTCATCGCCACGTGGAGGACGCGCGCGCGACCTTCGGTGGTGAATTTCCCTTCGCCGCCCACGGTCTTGTTGCCGATTGGGTCGGCCACCTCGATGCGATACGAATACGTCGCGCCGGGCTTCATGCCGGGCTCGGCAATGGCCACGGCGTGCCGAAGGGAAGGAACGGTCCATTCGCGGGTGTGCATGCCCCCGGCATTGGAATCGTACTGGCGCTCGACGACCCGGTTCGAATCGGGCGCGGGCAACGGCGTCCCGGCGTCGGAGGCAAGCGCGCGCGCCACTGCCGGACGGTCGGTTTCGAAGACGACAATCGCCCCGTATCGGCTGGTACTCACGCGCGGCGCGGAGACGAGGCGCGGAGCGGCGCGCGCCAGCGCAATGGGCAAGGTCACCGGCTCGGACCATTGGCCCGCGGCATTCTGCGCGCTGACCTTGACCCGATACAAGCCGTCAGTGTCGGGTAACTGCACCGTGATCTCGGGCTTGAACCCGGCCTCGACCGCGGGTTGGTCGTCCACCTGCGTCTTCACCTTGACGATGGCGGAGGTGGGATGCCGTGCGGTGAGCGTGAGCGTGAGATCGCGGTTCGGTGTGAGCAATGCCGTTGCCTCTGTGTTGGCCGAAAGTTCCTTCACGAATTCGCGTCCGCCGCCGATCCACGGATCGCGGTCGAAAAAGAGTTTGCCGTACGCACCGCCGGGAGTGATGGGCGGCCGTGTCTGGACACGCAGCGTGGGCGGGTTGGCACACACGTAATCGGCCGGCACGACACCGAATGCGCCCGCGGGCACGCCGTTCTGCCCGAGCGCGATGGCGGGGCTGTTGGTAAGCAGGCGATAGTCGCCGTGTTCCGCGTCGGCACACTTTGGATCGGCGTGCTGGTTGTTCGCGCCGCTTCCCGCGCGACGCACCTCGGCGAGGTTTTGTTCCAGGCTGGTGCGATGCGTTTCGCTCCAGGCAAGGTTGTGGTCGAACGCCGCTCCTTTCGGAAACCCCTTCGCGGGCGGATACAGCAGCGCCGCCTGGGCATCCACGATGACGTTTCGGCAGAACTGCGACGGATCGCCGCTGGCCCAGGTGTTGTTGAACAAGCCGTCCGCGACGTCCACGAGGGTGTTGTGTTCGACGAAGTAGGTTGCGCCGCCCGCCTTCACGAAGATCCCGTGATGAAACCCGCGCACGAAGTTGAACCGCACCGCCCCGGCGCTGGCGGGGCTGTAAAGCTGGATGCCTGCGTCGTCCTGGGCATTGCCCTGGTCAATCTCAAACCCATCGCGCACCTTGGTGAAGCGGCAACGCTCGACGATGGTGTTCTTTCCGTTCGAGTACAGACCGCCGCCCACGTCGTGCGCCTCGCAGTCGCGAAAGGTCGTATCCTCCGCCCCGCCCGGGCCCACGATGAAGCCGCGCACGCAGTTCGCCGCGGTGCAGGACTCGATGGTGACGTTCTTCGCCGACTGGTTGCAGACGCCGCACGCGTACGACCATCCGAGATAGTTCTCAAAATGAATCCCGCGCACCGTCACATTGTTGCGCTGGATAAAAATGCCGAAGAGATGGGAGCTCCGCAGCGCCTTGTTCGCGCCAGGCGGCCCGCCGTCGCTGGTGCGGAACGCGCAGGTCTTGGGATCGCTCAATGTGCACGTGGCGTTGAATTGACGGACTGCGGCGAGGTCGGCGACCACGAGGTAACGCGTGCGCGTGGCCGGTTCCCAGATGCTCGGCGGCGTGCCGAGCGGGAATTGCCCCTCCACCGTGTACACGCCCGGGCTGTCCGGTAGCGGCGTGGCGCCGGTGAGGGGGATGCTGCCGTCGAAAAAGACTTCCTCGCCGGCGGCAGCGCGGATCACCAGCGGCGGCACCGGTTGTCCCTCGGGCATCTTCGGATTCTGGAGGTCAACACGGGTGTAGTAGCGTCCACCGTGAATCACCACCTCACCGGTTCCGCCCGCTTTATCCACCAACTGGACGGCGTGCTGCACGGTCGCCACGGGTTTCTCCGCCGTGCCCGGATTGCCATCGTCGCCCTTTGCGGACACGTGAACGATCGTCGCGGTCTCGCCGGCACTCAGGGCACTTGATGTCGGGGAGAACAACAGGGCAACGACAACTGTGGCGATCAGCAAATGTGTTGTCAGGGGATTACTTGATTTGTAGATCATTGCTTCAGGTGCTTTAGCTGAGGAGGGTGTTCGACATTCACTCGGAAAGTCCTGCCGGTTCGTTGCCAGCCGATTCGGATGAGACCTGCCGGCGTAGGCACTGCCCCTTCGCAAGAGGCAACCGAGCGCGGAGGTTGTGGACAGACTCGAAAGGTGGCAAATCCCGGGCGAAGAGGTTCGAGCCCCAGCAGGTATTTTACAAGATACTTCACCACGTAAGCCGAGAATGGATGACAGCGGCTGCGGGTGGGGAAGCCTCCGTGACCATACTCCGCAAAGGTTTCCCATGTCGTCGTATCGCCGGCGCGAACCATGTCTCCCCACCGATGTCGAATGATCTCGAAGATGCGTTCAACCTCCCCGAACTGATCGAGCACCTCCAGAACGTAGTACAATCCGTACGGACTACCACACCGCAGCAGACCCGGATCGTCCTGAAGAATTCGTGTCACGATCGAACGGGCTTGTTGCTTGTCTGCAACGCCGCAAATGACAGCCATCGCATTCGTGGCCTGGCTCGACACCGGCGAAAGCGAGCCGTCTGCGTGCAAGCTGTCGGCGTACGCTCGACGAGCCGGATCCCAGAGGAGACGATTCGCCGCGTGAATCAGTTTCAAACGGACCAACCGCCAGGCAGGCAGGCGGACTGCATGCCGTCCTCCCATCACGCGCACCAGAGATTCTGCTGCGTTGAGCGCGGCAACGAAACCTGCCTGTTCGGCGGTGTTGATCTCGTGGTCGTCATCCCGGCCGCGCCCCCATTCTACGAAATGCCAGACGCCAGCCCACTCAAGCAAATCCCTGCTACCGATGCGTTGCAGTCCTTCCTCGATGCCCGCCGCGATACGCGGCATCATGCGCCGCACAAAGCCGGTATCTCCCGTAAATTCGTAATAGTCCTTGCACCAAAGAATCCAGTGGAACGACCAGAGCGGAATCGTCTTCTCCCACGAGCTGGGGTACGCACAGCGAACCAGCCCGCGGAAGCGCGGGTCTTCCGCGAATACCGTGATGCTGTTGCGCGTGACGGCATGGTTGGCACAGGTGAACGCGTCGCCGATGGCAGCGGTGCGGTTGTCGAAATTGTAGTTCGCTTGTTCAAACGTCGGGCAATCAGTCAGCGTGTCGTCCGTAGCCGCGATCACGGCCTGAGTTGCGATCTGATAGACCCGGTTCAAGAGTCCGTCCGAGCTGTTCAGAAATCCAATCGGGCGGCTGCCACAGTTCGCCGTGAGGATACGCAGATTGGCGAGCTGCACGGGATGTTTGCCCGTGTGATGAATCGCGATATATCGCACGCCGTAGGGCAGGAAGCTCTCAAATGTTTGATGGCCGTCCCGAAGACGATACGTCAACGCATTGTTGCAGCCCGACGGCCATTGGACACGGAGTGGCGGACCGGTCTCGATCGCTTCGGCAAACGAAAAGATCAGACGGTTGCCTCGACGCCCGTTCGCCTCGAACGCCAACCATCCATTGCGCACGACGCCGAGGTCAACGATGACTCGAACGGCATGGTCGTGGCTCGCTGCCGGCAACTCCAGCGGAGCGGAAGCGGACTTTGCCAGCAACCGGGAGAGAGCCGCGTCGCTTCCTGTCTGGAACTCAGCCCCGACGGCCAGATCGTGGGCGTTGCCTTCGATCATTGTGTGGGCAGGATCCATCCGGGGCATTCGATCTCGCAACGCGGACCAATCCACGGGATCGAGATGTTCTTGCGTGCGCGGTGGGAGTGATTCCGCCGGGATGACTTGAAAGCAACCCTTGCCGAATGGGTTCTTGCATTTCACGGGTCGCCGCGTGTGTCCGGCGATGCTGAGATCCTCGAATCCGGTTGGATAAAGCAGGCCGACCAGGCGATTCGATCCTTTCTTGAGTCGAATCCGAGACCGGGCGCGAGCCGTATCCCACAACGACCAGCCGGACCCATCAACGAATTTTCTGCCCTCGATGAACCAACCGACATTGCCAAGCGTCGGAGTCAGACGAAGTTCCTGTGCGATCGGGGAGACCACGTCCGTCACGATGAACGCAGGCTTGGCATCACGATTACTTTTCTTCTGCTCAGCCCCCTCGGTCAAATAGGGCCGCGCGCGCAGGCTGACGCTGAAATTGGGAAGCTTGACCCGGTCTGCGGCAACGATCGCCCTGGGAAAGAGCGGTTCACGAGCCGGGAGGGGAGCTCGCCGCGCGTAGAGTTGGACCCCACGGCGCACGACGGCGGCGTGTCGCCAGCCGGAGTCCTGTTGCGCGGTCGCGTCCACATCTTCCAGACATGGGAGATACCACCGGCGTGCAGTCCTTCGCTGACGCTGTTGTTCCTGCTGGACCAGCGTCGAGCTGTCACTCGCATAAGTCCGGTCCGCGACGCGAATTTCAAAGATGAGACCGGCCTTCCCGATGCAATACGTGTATGTACCAACCCCCAGGCTCAAGACCAACACATCAAGCTCGTTGTCTCCCACCCGCAACAGACGCGCGATGTCGTACGAGTCCACGGAGCGTCTGCCTTCCGCGGACTTCGCCGGACCATGGCCGACCACCTGGCCATTCACAAACGCCTGATACATCGCGTCTGCAGTCAGGACGAGACAAGCCTCGGCTCCTTTCGCGATCTTGCCCATTTCTCCCCCGGCCAACCGGAACGCTTTCCGTGCTCGAAGGTACCGATGGTAGCTGAACGGATCGCCGTCATCCCAAATCCAACTGGCTTTGTGGAACAGTTCGGCCGAGGGTGGAAGATCTGCTTTCTCCCTGGTCATCTTGTGAGCCTCAGGCTCTGATACAATTCGATCATCTCGGGCATGACAACCGCATCGTTGGACTCGTAGGTGCAGATGCCGTCGTAGCCTTCGCGGATGAAACGGTCGCATTCGGTTTTGGCGATCGTTGCTGACGTTTTGAACGCCAGGGAGGCGACGTTGATGCCGCCGATCAACGGCACGCAGGACTGCACGCGCTGCTTCCACTGGGGCTTGGGGATAAGCAGTTTCATGTCGCCGGCATACGGGCCTGCCACCACTTCGTCGCAGAGTTTCTCATCCAGCCATGCTTCGATGTCAACGCCGTCGAACAGACAGTGCTGCGGCCGAACCCAGATGCTTACCTTCACGTGGCGCAGTCCCCTGGCCGCAAGCGCGGCGCGGAGTTCCCGGCCAAACCGGGTGACATGCTCGGCACGATGACGATACCAGCGCTCATGTTCCGGCGTGGACTCGGGCAACGTGGTCAGATGCTGAAAAAAGTCGGCCGTCAGATCGCGCGGCGGCTCGACGCCATGCTTCTGCCGGTAGCTCTCAACCAACACCGGGTGATAGCAGAGAATCGGCGGATGGCGCAGGAAACCCAGGCTCAAGCCCGTCAACCCGTACTCGGCTGCTTCGACGAGAATATTGATCTTGTGTCGGCGCACCTCCTCGAATACCAGGCTCAAACGGAAGTCGAGCAGGTGGCCGCTCTCGCTGTGATCCCTGAATTCCGGATGGCGATGGTAGAACTCGCTTCGGACGCCGGAGAAATAGGAATTGAACCGCATCCAACCCCACACGTCCACCCCGTGCTCGCGTCCCGTGTCCACGGCGGCGCGCAACAGGTCGTGACGGTGCAGCATCAGGCTGTAAGCCTTGGCGTGCGGCTCGTAGGCATTGTGCGCCCAACAGGAGATCGGACGCAGCGTGCCGGTCTTGGTGGGGAAATCAGTAGCCTCTCCGTCGATCCGCCAGAAGACGCGGTCGAAGCCGGCTTGGGCGTGCGCCCAGAGGTTGGCGCGGTAGGGCAATGTGTTCGGATCGACCGCATCGCCCCAGAAGTAACCGATGTCGTACGTGTCGGCAAAGCCGGTCAAAGGGATGGCGGTCTTCCGGGCGCTGCGGGCGCGATGAGCCTTGGCCTGCGCGTCGGTTAGTGGTTCGAAGCGGATGTAGTCGAGCATGGAGGCGATCTGCTGCGTATGCGGCACGCCGAAAGTCACGGTTTGACCGGACATGTCCGCGACGCCGCAATCCACTTCGCCGGGCTTGTGTCGGCTGCCGAGGTGAAGCTCAAACGGCAGGAAGAAATCGCTGTTGCCGCCCACGAAGCGGTAGCGCGGGAATGTCTCCTTGCTGAGTTTAACGAACGCGCGGCAACCAGTGCCGATGCCGACATGGATGTGATGCAGACCCTTAAGTTTTGGAGCGACGGACAACAGTGGCGGACGGCATCCGCCATTGGCGAACAACACCCGGTCGTGGCGCGAACTGGCTTCGTCGGTGACCATCCATTTGTCCGGAGTGTGACCCTGCGCGATGGCTCGCTTCGGAGCGAGGTCCACTGCGGCGAACACCTTTCCGTGCAATGCCACGACGCCCCGTTTGCGCGGGCGTGACGGCTTGCGCAATTGGACCGGTTCGCGCAGCTTCGCCGCGTCGAGCAACTGCTCGTGCTTGGTCGCACGCCACGGCCCGATTTCAAACTCCATCTCGTACCGCGTACCTGGGGCGATTGGCAGGGGACGATTGAACAGGTTGTAATCGCTGGTGTAGTTGCACATCACATGTGGACGGCATTCAAGAGCCTTTTCGATGCGCGGCCAGATCTGGATGTGGCTCATCATCCGTTTCGACCGCGTCGCCAGCAGCACGCCATCCCGATGACCGGGACGGAAGAACACGCGCCAACAAGGAAGCTCGCGTCCCTGTCCCAATTCCGCTCCGTCAAAGAACAGGTCGCGCTCGTCGCCTTCGATCACACTCAGGAAGTCCTCCGCAAATTTCACGTACGGAAAGCGCGGCTCGCGCAGGTCGGCCACGGCGTTCCTCCCCCGGA
This sequence comes from uncultured Verrucomicrobiota bacterium, assembly GCA_964653025.1. Classification (GTDB taxonomy): domain Bacteria; phylum Verrucomicrobiota; class Verrucomicrobiia; order JABWAM01; family JABWAM01; genus JABWAM01. The sequence continues at coordinate 76,802 of CAZZBZ010000002.1, read as the reverse complement.
CGATCAGGGAAATGTGCAGCAGTGGATTGTCGGGCGCGCAGCGGTAGCATCGTTCAATCTCCGCCTGGGGCCCACGAAGGATGGTGCGGATGCGATCCGTCGTCTGTTCCAACGAGACAACTTATAGGGCGTGCTCGCCGGCGTTGACGGGAGCTTCGACGCAGGCCATGCCGTCGCACACGTAACGCACAAAGGACGCTTCGATGAGCGGCGTGGTCATCCCCGGCGTGGACAAGCCGGTCAGCGCGCCGGTCGAACCGTCAAACTCGGCGTGAAAATGAATATTGGCGAGACGGATCATGCGGCTCGCGGGATTGTACCCGCTGAACACCGAGCCGAGGAACTGGTCGGGCGGATTGGGTTTCATGCCGAAGGCGTCGTCGTCGAGAAATGGACCAGGTCGCGGGAGACGCGGACTATTGAGGACTGCGGAACAGAGTGACACACACCCAAGCCATGGTGGTTGCCCGGAAGAAAGGCAAGAGACCCCTCGCTCCCCCGCCAGGAGCGGGGCAGGCGCTCGGGGTGACAGACTTTGTCATTCCGAGCCCTTCGGCTGCGCTCAGGACAGGCTCCATGAGGAATCTCTAACGTGGACCCTTCGGAGGGGGAGGATTCCTCGTCCCGCCTACGCGGGCCTCGGAATGACGCCTCATGGCGTTTTTCAGCGCCCTGCTAGAACTGGCCATTGATGACGACCTTGTTCCAGAATGACGGAGCGCCTTGCTGGTCCTTGCGGGCCAGCCACTCGACGCGGCCGTCGAAGAACAAGAAATTGGCGCCGCCGCGATGCCGGGTATTGGCGTAGTTCTGGCGGAATCCATAGAAGCCTGCATAGGTGATGACATCCCAATTCCCATACAGAGGAATGCGGAGATTGTCCGCCATGTAGATGGCGTTTTGCGGCTCGCGCAGCCGTCCGAACTTCGGCCAGTTGGGAGTTTCGCCGGCGGGATCGCTGAAGTTGTAGGTCCAGCTGGTGTACATGTTTATCGCGTAGCTGCCTTCGTACATGCCCGCTTGATACTTCAGATGGCTCGGACAGCGCGCCGTCCCTGTCTCCCCAAACCACTTGTTGGGATCGCGCATCAGGTAGAAGGTAAACGGCGAACCGATGTTGGGATAGTTGGCGGACACGTACCATTGCCGCGGGTAAACGGCGCCGGGAATGTCCACCCAATAACACGGGATGATCGCGTCGTCGTAGTCACCGGCATACATGCGAACGGCCAGGCCGCATTGGCGCAGGTTGTTCGCGCAGACGGTCATCTTGACGGTCTCACGGGCACTGCTCAGCGCCGGCAACAACAGCGCCGCCAGCACCGCGATGATGGCGATGACGACCAACAGCTCGATCAACGTGAATGCGGAGGGCCGAGTGTCGAGTATCGATTGTCGGAAGGTCTTTGCGTTCCCACGCCTCACGCTCCGCGCTCCACGCGCTGCGCTCCACGCCGCCACAGCGCCAGCCCGGCCAGCATCAGCAGCGCCAAGGCGGTCGGTTCGGGGATCATGAACAACCCGCCGGGGCCGTTCACGGTCAGGCTGAAGCTGTTGGTCTGGAGCTGCTGATAGTACAGGTTCAGGCCGTTGAGGTTGATGGTCGAGCTGGCCAATAACTCGAGCGTGCCGACGTACAATGCCTCCGTGCCGGCAGTGCCCGTGTTGTTGTCGTTGGTGTTGACCAAAGTCATGGTCGAGCCCAGCCCGGTTTCGCCGAGTTGCAGGCGGGACAACGAGTAGTTGGCGCCCGCGGCGGTGTTGAAATTGGTGATGCCGTAATCGACCCCGGCCACCTCAAAGTTCCTGGCCGTCAGCCCGGTCACATGCCGGAGGGTTACGTCGCCGCTCCACTGGGCCTGATTGGTCATGGCGAGACTGAAGTTGCCGCGTGGAGTCAACACGCCCCCGTCGCTGATGAGCACGGCGTTGCTGCGGAAATTCATCGCTGAACTGTATCCCGCATAGGTTCCGAGCGTGCTGTTGACAAGCCGGACCGTGGCGGGTCCATAGTTCCCGAGATTGGCTCCGCCGCCACGCACCAGGAGGATGGAGTTCGTGAGGTTCACGTTTGCCTGGAGTGTGTTGTAATTCCAGTTGTTATTCATCGTCAGGGCCTGAACGTAATTGGTGCCGCCGTTGATGCCGAGCGTGGCCGGCCCGTATCCGGAATCGCCCTCCACATTGAGATACCCATTCACCAAATCAATGAAACTGCTGCTCAGCGACATCGACTTCCCCTGGTTCGCCACCCAGCCATACGTCCCCTGATCCTTATTGTACCTGACATTGTTCATGGTCACGTTGCCCAGTGCGTTACCGGCCTGATTCTCGAGGCCTCCGGAATTGGGCGCGAACCGGGTCCCGTTGGCGATCAGCGTCGTGTTGACCGCGGTTCCCAGAACTCCGTTGCTGATGGTGCAGTTCCCGAGGTTCACGGTCACCGTTCCGACGCTTCGAGTGACGCCGCCGAGGTTGATCACGCCCACCCCGTCACCGATCGTGATGTGTTCGCCCGCGGTGGGCGCGTGGCCCTGGTCCCAGTTGCCCGCGGTGGCCCACAGGCCGTCCGAGGCGCCGCCGGTCCAGGTGTTGACGACTGCGAAAGACGGGGAAACGAATGCGAGCAAGCCTGCGCATACCACGAGGATTCTCTTCATGTTGAACTCCTTTGTTAAGGTTCGGCGGACACGGTACCCGAGGTTCATTGACCCAGCAATGCAAATGTCTCGGTACTATTTGTGAACCAAACGAGCCCCCGTCAGGGGTTCAGCCCGCATGTTTCACACCTTCCCAGGGGTGAAACATGCGCCTCGTCATCCCGCCCCTGGGATGGGGCGGGATGCGAGGCCGAGCCTCCCTGCCCTTCGGGGAACAGGGTGTTCCCCGACGGGCAGGGCGGGGCTGCCCCGAAACGCCTTGGGGGACAAGGCGTTTTCGGCCCTTCGGGCGGATATTTCACCTTGGGCGTGTGAAACATCCGGTTCAGGACATGCCACAAGGGACTCACCCGGCTGGAATATCGGCACAATGAGCACCTGGCGGTTGGGGATGTCCCCTTTCTCGGCCAGGGACAGCGCCATCCGTGAAACCCGGAGCGCATACAAGCCCAGGTCCATGCGATAGCGGGCGACCGTGGGCGTGACGTGATCGAGAAACCACTCTTCGTCGGCGGAAATAATAGAAATATCCTCGGGCAGCCGCAGCCCTGCGTGAGTCAGACAGGTCATCAAACTCAGCGCATGGATCGCATCCGCGGCCAGGATTGCCGTGACGGTCCGGGAACGGAGCCGGGCGTTGACGATGGCGCGGATGCTTTCCTGGCTGCCGTCGTGCCGCAGGATCAACGGCGAAGCGCCCGCGTGTTCCCGGCTCTGTGCGGCTTCCAGGAATCCCTGTTCACGGGCCAACTCCCCTTGGAGACCTCGGTGCGGCCCCAGCAACGCCAGACGGCGATGGCCCAGGTGATGGAACATGCCCACGGCATGACGCGCGAGCGCCCGGTAATCGATGTCCGCCGAAGGAAAGCGGATCCCCTCGTGGCAGGAACCCATCACCACGACACGCAGTTGTCGCTCCGCGAACCATCGCTGGACGGCGGCGTTGGCCCAGTGCAGCACCCAGCAGCGCACGCGCACTTGATGCACCAGCGCCTCAAGCACCTTCGTGGGATTTTTTCCGAGCAGGCGCGGATCGTTCAGAAACTCCAGCCCGTACCCGGCGTCCTGGAGATGACGGCGCAGTTCATGAACTCTGAAAATTGTTGCCGGGGCATGTGCGTACAGCGGCTCGGCGGAAAGGAACGCAATCACCCTGGGTTCGCTGGGCCGCCGGGCGCCCTTGTGTCGGACCGGAACGCGCTTGCGACGGTTTTCGGAGAACTTCAGCCTGCCCTCCCGGTGAAGAAGATGCAGGGCGGCACGTAAGGTGAGTCGGCTCACCTGCAAGCGGTCGCACAGGGCGCGCTCGGGGGGCAGGCCGTTGGCCCATTCAGGCAGGTGCAGACTGCGCCGCAGACTCTCGGCGACCTGATCAATCAACGAGTGACGTTTGGGAACTTCAAGCACCGGGCGACATTGTATCACGCAATCCGCGCATCGACCAGACTGTTGAAACGCCCCTGATCCCCGCGTAAGCGGTTCGCGCGCGGGGGCGCTTCATCGGGGAGCCCGCGCGGCTCGCGTGTCATGGCCGCCGCCCCCGCCTTCCGCTGTAGGCGGGGTCGCTGACCCCGCATCCCACGGCCTCACCGAGGCCGTCTACAGCCAGGCGCCGCGCAGCGTCCCTTGCCACCGCCCTGCGGTGGGGCCGCCGCTTATCGGAGGATCGGCGGCGTAGAACGCCGCCCTGCTACAATTCTCTGGAGAAGGCCGCCACCAGGATCCGCATCAGCTCCTCCTGCCCGAGCGCCACGGGATTGCCCTTCATGCTGCTGCTCGCGGACGCCTTGCGGGCGACCTCGTCAAAATCCTTCGCGGCCACGCCCCACGCCGAGAGCCCGGGGATCCCGAGGTCGCGGCAGAGCTCCCCGAGCCACGCAGCCCCGTCCTCGTCGGAGGCGTCGGCCTTCCCCGTGAGAATCCGCGCGACCTCGCAGTAGCGCGCCAGCGCGGGGGAGTCGGGCGCCTGCGCGCGCAGCGCGGCCACGTTCGCGCGCGTCACCGGCCCGAGGAGCGCCGCGCAGATCGCCCCGTGCGGTGCCGAAAACATCCCCCCGACCGGCGCCGCGAAACCGTGGACCGCGCCGAGCCCGGCATTTGCCAGCGCGATCCCCCCGAAAAGGCTCGCCAGCGCCATGTCCTCGCGCGCTGCAGCATCCGAGCCGTCGCGAAACGCCTGTCGGAGTGATCGCGCGATGCGCGCCATTCCCTCGCGGCAGAGAGAATCGGTCATCGGATTCGCTCGCGGCGAGACGAACGGCTCGATGAGTTGGGTCAGCGCGTCCATTCCCGTCGCCGCGGTGATCGGCGGCGGCAGCCCATGCGCGAGGTACGGGTCCACGATCGCGGCGCGCGGGAGGAGAAACGGGCTCCGCAAGCTCGCCTTCAACCGGTGTTCGGGCGAGGCGATCACCGCGTTGCGCGTCACCTCAGCTCCCGTGCCAGCGGTGGTCGGGATCGCGAGGCAGGGCAGGCCGGGCTCCGTGAGAACCTGCCCCTTGCCAACGACCTCGAGATAGTCGAGGAGGTCGCCCTCGTTCGCGGCGAGGCCCGCGATCGCCTTACCAGCGTCGAGTGCGCTTCCTCCCCCGAACGCGATCACCGCCTCCGCCCGCGTCGCACGGGCGAGGGCGATCCCCTCGCGAATGATAGGGATGGTCGGCTCCCCCGGGACGGAGAAGGTTTCGACGGCAACTCCCGCGGCGCGCAGAGCGGTGGCAAGGGGTTCCGCGCGCGAAGAAGTTTTCCCCGTGACGAGGAGAACCCGATTGCCCCATGCGGCGATAATCGCGGGTGCCTCGCGAAGCGTGCCGTCACCAAAGAAGATCCGGTTCGCCGTGGCAAATTCCCAAAAAGCTGGTACGTCACTTTTCATGGCAGAGATGGAGAAGCCACGGATCCCGCAGTCGCGGGACGGATGGAGGAAGGCATGCGGATTCCGCTACACGGAATCCGCATACCATTCGGGAGAATCCGGGGGTTCATCTGGACAAGGGTCGGCGCGAGGTCCGTGTAGCGGACCTCACACCTCATCTCTGCCATCCGTGTTCCATCCGTGGCTTTCCCACTCACTCAGGCACAGTCGAGCCACTTCTCCCCGCGACGGGGTTCGGCCATGATCGGGTCCACGACCTCGCGCCACTTGAGGTAGTGGGCGGTCTCGCGGTGCTTCGCGTGGTCGCCGGGCTCGCGGTAGATCTCGAGGATCATGAAGCGAGTCGGTTCTTCGGCCATTTGAAAGAGGTCGAACTGGACCACGCCGGCCTCCTTGCGACTGTTGCGGGCGTTCTCGAGGGTCGCGGCGCGAAAGGCCTCGATGCACTCCGGTTTCGTGCGGAGATGAACCATGAGAATATGCATAGGGAGAACTTGAAGGAGTCAGGGGGTAGGAATCGGGGCCATTTCCGAGCGTTTCAGCGTTTTACGCAGCCGGAGTAAAGTTCGAAGAGGCCCTTGAAGACGGTCTTCCAAGGATAACGTTCGATCACGGACTTGCGGGCGCATACGCCGATTTCGCGGAGATCGCCCTGATAGCAGTGGAGCACGGTCCGAGCGAGGGATTCCGCCGTCATCTCCGGTGCGAGGAAGCCCGGGCCGCCGAAGATGAGGTCATCCATCCCGCTGCCACGGCAGGCGACCGCGGGGGTGCCGCATGCCTGTGCCTCGAGGACGACGAGGCCGAAGGTCTCGCACGGGCTCGGATGGACGAGAAGGTCGGCGGAGGCATAGACGGAGGCGAGTTTGCGGGCATCCCCCTCGTAGGGGATCCAGTGGAGGTCGGGGTTGGCGCGGCGGGCCTCCTCGATGCGGGCCCGCTCGGCGCCTTCGCCGACAACGAGAAGGGCAAAGCGATCGCCCGCGTAGTGGCGGATGATGGAGAAGGCCTCGACCAGGCGATCAATCCGCTTCTCGCGGGAGAGGCGCCCGACGAAGAGGAGGAGGATTTGGCGGTCCTGGATTCCAAGGCGACGGCGAAGGAGCGGGTCGCGTGCGGAGGGTTCGAAGATGTCGGTCTCAACCCCAAGAGGGACGAGGCGGGTGTTGCGGACCCCGTAGTTCCGCAGAACGCCCTGGAGCTTGGGAGAGGCGACGAGGGTGAGGTCGAAGCGATTGTAGAGACGGCGGATGTAGCGGCGGGAGAGACCATCCACGAGGGCGCCGGCAGGGCGTCCGCCAAAGCGGCGAACGGTGCGGAAGTAGCTCTCGGGGAAGTGGGAATGGTAGAAGCCGACGACGGGAACACCGAGGGCGCGGCCCGCGCGGAGGCAGGCCCAAGCGAGCTGGTAGGGCTCGCCCGCCTCGATAAGATCGGGCTTCGCCTCGCGGATGAGGCGCTCAACGCGGCGGGCGTTCCACGCGAAGCGGTAGTGGGAAGTGAAGGAGACTCGCGGTGAGGCAACCTCGACATGGGTGCAGCGGCCCTCGGTTCTCGCGGTGTTGCGCGGTCCTGGCACGACGAGGACATGCTCGTCGGAGGTGTGCCGGGCGATGTAGTCCCGCTTCTCGGTAAGGTAGCGCTTCACGCCGCCACTCACCGGCGAGTAGAACTGGGTGACGTCGCAGATACGCATGGGTGGCAGTGAGCGGTAAGCGGGAAGATGGGAGCGATGTAAAATGACCAACGGCCAATGAAAAATGGCCGAGGAAAAGAAGGCGGTGAAGAGGGGCCAACTTCAATCGGTCGTCCGCGCCCCATTGCTCTTCAATCGGAAATCAGCAATCAGAAATCGGCAACTCCTACAGCTTCACCACCTTGGCCCAGTGCATGTCGGGGTGGGTGGCGATTTCCTTGATCACCTCGGCCGGGGGCTCGGTGTCGAGGTTGAGGGCGGTGACCGCGGGGCCGCCGAGCTTCTCGCGAGAGAGGGTCATGCTCGCGATGTTGATCTTGTGGCGACCGAGGATGGTGCCGATGCGACCGATGATGCCGGGGCAGTCTTCGTTCGCGAAGAGGAGAATAACGCCCTCGGGGGCGGCCTCGACGGTGCGGTCGTTGATGCGGACGATGCGGGGATTTTCGACGGAACCGAAGAAAGTGGCGGTCATCGAGGCGGTCTCGCTGCCGCGGCGCGCGCTCACCTGGATGAGATCGGTGTAGCTGCCAAGAGCCACGGTGCGGTTCTCCGTAATGCGGATCCCGAGGCCGGAGGCGGTGACCATGGCGTTGACCGGGTTGACGTCGCGACCGGAAATGCGCTCGAGGAAACCCTTCACCACGAGGCGGGTGACGGGTTGGGTGTTCACCTCGCTGACGGCACCGCAATAGCTGACCGTAAGTTCCTCGACGCGGTCTGGGGCAAGTTGGGAGACGCCGCGACCGAGGCGCTCGGCGAGGCGAAGGTAGGGGCGGATGACGGCAAGAGTCTTGGAGTCGACATTCGGGACGTTGACCGCGTTCTGGACCTCACCCTTAAGGAGGAAGGTGCGGATGGCCTCGGCGATCTCGATCCCAACGCCTTCCTGGGCTTCGTGGGTGGAGGCACCAAGGTGCGGGGTCATCACGACCTGCGGGAAGGCGCGGAGGGGGTGGTCGGCAGGCGGGGGCTCCTGCTCGTACACATCGAGGGCGGCGGCGGCGACCTTGCCCTCGCCGAGGGCGTCGGCAAGGGCCTTTTCGTCCACGATACCACCGCGGGCGCAGTTGATGATGCGAACGCCCTTCTTCATCTTCGCAAAGGCGTCGCGCCCCACCATGTTCTTGGTGCGCTCGGAGAGGGGCATGTGGACGGTGATGATGTCGGCGCGGGTAAAAAGATCGTCGAGATCCACCATCTCGACCTGGAGGCTGCGGGCGCGGGAGAGGGAGGTGAAGGGGTCGTGGGCGAGGACGCGCATCCCGAAGGCGATCGCGCGGCGGGCAAACTCGCTGCCGATACGACCGAGGCCAATGACGCCCAGGGTCTTGTTGTAGAGTTCGACACCGGTGAAGCTCTTGCGATCCCACTTCCCCTCACGCATGGAGGCGTGGGCCTGGGGAATGGAGCGAGCCATCGAGAGCATGAGGGAGAAGGCGTGCTCGGCGGTGGAAATCGTGTTGCCGCTCGGGGTGTTCATCACGATCACTCCGCGCTCGGTGGCGGCGTCCACGTCCACGTTGTCCACACCAACGCCGGCGCGGCCGATCACCTTCAGGCGTGGGGCTGCCGCAATCGCGGCGCGGCCCACCTTGGTCTGGCTGCGGACAACGAGGGCGTCGAACCCGACAATCTCGGCAACGAGCTCGGGCTCCTTGAGAGGGGGCTTCACGACCACCTCGAAAGAGGGCTCGGAGGTGAGGACCTCCACGCCGCGGGGAGAAACGTGGTCGAGGATCAGGATGCGGAACTTGGCGTCACTCATGAAGGCGACATGCTATTCAAATGAGGGAGGGTCCGCCAGCCTGTTTTGAGAGAGGATTAGGAATTGTTACTTTTCTGTTGACAATATTCGCGTCAATTGACCAGTCTCCCCATCAACCATGAAACGCGGAAGAATCCGCGCAAGTTGTTCAATTCAAAGAAGATCCATGAATAAATACATCATTGCAGGGGCTCTGGTCGCTCTTCTCGCAGTGCCGTCACTACGGGCAGACGATGCGTTGCGCTCAAAACCCAAGTCGTCGCCGACGATGAGCAAGAAGTTGCAGGGCGAGTTGCCTGCCGACCGAGAACTTGAGATCCGTCTCGGGCCCCGCGTGACTGAAACCGCTGGCTCGTTCCGCCTCGGCTCCAGCGCAATCGGCGCGGCCATCGGTCGCACCGCCAAGGACACCGTGGACCTCCGCCGCGACCTCGGTCTCGATGACGTCAACGTGGGCGCCCAGTTCGACATGGATTGGCAGTTCATCAAGAACTGGCACTTCAACCTGGGATACAAGTACGACCAGGCATCGAAGACCCAGACGCTCCCGACGGACATTTCCTTCGCAGGCGCATACTTCCCCAAGAATTCCAGCTTCAAGTCGGAAATGGAACTCCATCAGGTCGACTATGTGTTCGGCTACGACATCTACAAGGATAAGACCTTCAAGGTGATGCCCTTCGTCGGCGGCAAGTCTCTCATCGCAGTGGTGAAGGGGACCGGCACCTCGGTGACCGTGGCGGATCCGGCGGCCATCGGGGTTGCGGGCGGCTACCAAACGAATCCCTACAGCAGCAGCGACACCGCATGGACGATGACCTGGCTCGCCGGCTTCGACGCGAAGATCAACATCTCGCGGGATTGGTATCTGGGCATCACGCCCTCGGCCTCGGCACTCGATGACTGGTGGGCAATCCAGGGACAGTTCTACACGGGATACGACTTCTCGAGGAACTGGGGCGTCCGCGTGGGTCTTGATGCCCTTTACAGCAAGTACTCGGCCAGCAACAACCAGAAGGCCGAAGCCGGCCTCGGTGCAGTATTCGTGCAGGCCGTGTGGGGCTTCTGAGAGCCTTCCGAACCGTTCAAACTTCAACACGACCCGGTTCCCGCCGCAAGGCGGGGCCGGGTCGTTTTTTTTGGCTCTGACTGTAGGGCGGGCGCTCTTTCGCCTGCCATCCCTACGGAACGGACGGCAAGCGGGAGCGCTTGCCCTACAATTCGGATTCCGATTCCCGTCCAGTCTGACTGGTCTTGCTAGGAGAATCAACCCAGCCCCAACTCGCGGTAGAGATCCAGGATCCGTTGCTGCATGACCCGCGTGTCGTAGTTCTCCTCGACGAGGCGCTTCCCCGCTTCCGCCATCCGCCGCGCGGCCGCCGGGTCCGCGTGCGCCATACGAACGGCTTCTGCTGCGGCCGCGAGGTCTCCGGGGGGCACGAGCCATCCGGTGCGGCCGTTCACGATAAGTTCCCCGGCCCCGCCGACATCGGTGGTGCAGACCGCACGCCCGGCGGCGAGGGCCTGGGGGATTGCCCGCGCGAGTCCCTCCCTCCATGAGAGGTGGAGGACAAGGTCCATCTTCGCGAGCCAGGAGGGAACCTCCCCGGGTGCCACGCGCCCGGCAAACACCACGCGGGAGCGCCATTTCGAATGACGGACTACCCAGTCTTCCCACAAGCCACGGAGTGGGCCGTCGCCGACGATGAGGAAGTCCGTGTCGGGGAGTTCGGGGAGCACGCGTTCGGCAAGGAGCATGGCCTCCTCATGGCCCTTGAAGGGAAACATCCGCGCGATCACGCCGATCACGAAACGACTGCATGGAGGGCGCGGGGGGACGCGCAGGAAGTCCCCGAAGGCGAACCCGCTCGGAATCGTGCGCATGATCGGCGCGCCGGCACCGGCCTCGCGGGCGATCTTTCCCATCGTGTCGCAGACGGAGACGATCGCATCGCAGTGACGGGCCGCCCACCGCTCGGCGCGGACGTAGATCGCGTTGCGCCAGGCGGGGCGCCAGGCGTCGAATGCCAGCCCGTGGATGGAGTGGACGATCCACGGCACGCCCGCGCGCCGCGCCGCCACGCGCCCGAGGACCCCCGCCTTGGAACTATGCGTGTGGACAAGGTCGTAGCGTTCCCGTCGAAAAAGCCCCTTGAGTTCAAAATACGACCGGGCGTCATCAAGGGGGTGGAGATTGCGCCTCATGAAGCGGAGGGGACAGAGAACGACGCCGAGGGCGCGTGCCGCGTCCACCAAACTGCCCTCCTCACCGGTTTCAGGACCATAGGCGAGGTGAACCTCCCACGGCGTGTCGCGGCGGAGGCCTTCCAGCGTGAGGAGGGTGTTCTCCTGCGCGCCCCCGAGGATCATCCGGGTGATGACGTGGCAGATTTTCAAGAAGTTGAAGGACGGACGGGGGAGAGAGCGATCAGGAACAGCGGTCGAAAGGCCTCAAACCGCAATGCACAAGCTTTCCACGGTGGGCCATGGGAATCAAACGACAACAAGGACCACGGGAAGGATGGGTGCGCGACCTATTTGTCGGGCTCGCGGTCAATTTCTCCCTCCCGTGCTGGGGACAGCATGGGCTACCGTCGGTAGCCCGCCGTGTCCCCACGGCGGGAACACCAATCAATTTGTCGCGCACCCGGGAAGGATTGAGGAATGGCCCACGCGGACCGATGCTGCTAGCCTCTCAGGCATGGGTGATGCCGTTTCCCTCGCCAAGCAGGAAGGCTTTACAAGCTGCTACCGCGGCCGCCAAAGCTCGCTGCACCACGCCGCGTACATGAGAAGCGCCAAGGTGATGCTGCTCCTGCGATTGCTCCGCGAGGAAGGGATTTGCATGGAAGGAAAACGGATCTTCGACTACGGGTTCGGAGCCGGGTCGTTTTTGCGCGCCTGTCCGCGTGACGCGGAGCTGTTTGGCGTCGAGATCGATCCCATCGCCGTTCGGGAAATCGAGGGGCACCTGCGTGCGACGGGTTTCGAAAAGGTCCATCTCTCCACTCTCGAACTGGATCGGTGGGAGGAGCATCCATTTCTCCGTGGGCATTACGACCTCGTCCTCTGCAGCCATGTCCTGGAGCATCTCGACAACCCGGTCCGCCTTCTTTCGCTGCTTGCGGGCTGCCTTGCGCCGGGGGGAAAACTGCTTGTACTACTTCCCCTGAATGAACGGAGGATGGACCCCCATCATGTTCACCTCATTTGCCCTGGGGAGGTGGAACGCTGGGTCAAGAGCGCCGGGCTGCAAATGCGTCGGAGTCTCGCCACGGACTTTGCACTCTACTGGCTCCAGCCTTGTTTCGCATGGAAACACCCCATCGGGCGACTCGTTGCCCAGGCCGTCAGCCTCGGCCTTGGTCTCGCCGCAAAGCTCGTCGGCGAGGACCGCTGGATGCCGTTCTGGGATCGCCTCGGCCCAAGGCTCGGCTTTAAACCGACCCAGCTCGCCCTCGTGCTCTCTTTGACAACTCCCTTGCCATATTCCACAATCCAAGTGGCTACTTGACATGGTCATCCTTATGAGCCGCCTACTCTCCAGCCTGTTTGCGCTTGCGCTCGCCTGCGCCGCCGCGTCGGCGCGTGCGGTTTCGATCGACTGGTCGGCCGTGACCTGGACACCCGGCTCGCTCACAAACTCCTACGACATCGACTCGGGCAACCCGGGCAACGACATCACGATCAGCGTTTCGGGCAACACCGCCCAGTTCGGAAACGACAGCCAGACCGGCAACCCGACCCCGGACATCAGCACCTTCAAGGAGGGGGGGCAGGCCGCCCCCGTGCAACCCTCGCTCGCCCTCCTGGTGGACTACGCGAACCGAAACCAGGCCATCACGATCACCGTGGATTTCAACTACCAGAACGGCGTGGACACCGCCTCCTTCCTCATCTTCGACATTGACGTCGGGAGCCCGTCGGGCAGCCGCTTCACCTACGTGGACCAGATTCGCAACATGTGGGGCACGCGACTCGACGGCTCAACCGTCGGTGCGACCACGCTCACGAACGGGCCCTCCGTGACCCTCGCCGGCAGCGGGACCAGCCGGACAGCAACCGGCAACGCGACGGTGCCGGACGCCGGGGCCGGGTCGGGAGACGGGAACCTTTTCATCAGCTTCGGAACGAACGTCGTGGACCGTATCCAGTTCACCTACGGGAGTGCCTCAAATGCCCAGAACGACCCGGCAGCCCAGGCCATCAGTTTCTTCACCAGCGCGTTCCAGCCCAAGCCGGTCCCCGAGGTGGGGACCGCCCTCGGTGCGGCGGGGGTCGGCCTCGCGGCGCTGGCGGCCCTGCTCCTGCGCCGCCGCCACTGACCACGCCGCGGGATTCCCGGCAGGAATGCCTGAACTGGAGGTGGGACGCCCTCGTCCCGCCTGCGAGGCCAAAGCGCCTCTACGGCGCG
>CAZZBZ010000002.1:60576-63289 GCA_964653025.1 uncultured Verrucomicrobiota bacterium | reverse complement strand
CGTCGTGCCCAGGCGAAGCTGAGTAACTACAAAAACCAGCAGAAATATAATGCGCCTTTACGCGAGTTCGAGACCGTTTCCGCGTGGTTTTTAAAAATAAAAAGTGCTAGGAGAGCCCAGCGCCGGCCCCAATCCTTGGGCCGGGCGCCTGCATGTCCCACTCCCCCTCCACGACCCGGGCCGCCTTCGCCCACGCCGCGCTGCTCGTCGCGGCGCTGCTGCTGCTCGCGGCCCGCCCGACATGCGCCATATGGGCCGCCGAGTACGATCAGGGCCTGGATAAATTTAATTACGTCATTTTCCTGAACGACTTTATCGGCGCCACGACTTTCTACAATAACGGCTACTGGGGCGATACCGCCACCATCGCCAATATCGAGGGGGGCTGGGTCTGGAATGGCCATGAAGCCCTCTCTCAGGGGCAGGTCCGTTACCTTCCCAACAGCACGGCCGAATCGAGCCTCACCAACTGGCACGCCACCATGGTCGGGCACCTCCTCGCGGGACGGGGCGCGTACATCTATGATAACCTGGGGCAGGCCTCCTTGAGCATAATCAAGCTCGGGATCGCACCCTTTTCCACCCTGTGGAGCGGTGCCATCGCCACGAACATCCAGTCCGACGGCTCGTTCATCATCACCGAAAGTTCGTTCCTCTCTCCCTACCTCACCGCCCTCCGCACGGGAGTCTCCGGGGCGACCGCCGACGTGATCAACGGAAGCTGGGGCAGTTCCGAAGGCTCGGACGGCAACACCTTTGAGGCCCGTGCGCTGGACGCCCTCGCCGCCGAATCGGGCAAGACGATCGTCTTCGCCGCGGGCAACGGAAGCGGTGCCCCGCTCAACTCCCCCGCCACGATGTTCAACCGTATCACCGTGGCCTCCTACGGTGGACTCAGTAACAATCCGCCCTTTCAAACCGTCTCCACCTTCTCGAGCGCGGGGCCGAACGAGTTCTTCCTCCCTTCCTCCGCGGTCGGGTCGAGCGGCACGATCATCTCCAATGCACGCGCTTCGGTGGACCTCGCCGCCCCCGGGGAATACGACATCCTCGCTGCATACACCAACAACATCGTCGAAACAGACCTCTACTCCGTGAATAATGCGGGCACGAGCTTCGCTGCCCCGCTCGTCGCGGGCGGCGCCGGGCTCCTCGTGGACGCGGGAAAATCCCTCTACGGGGGCGGCAATGCGGTGGATGCCCGGGTGCTCAAAGCCGTGCTCATGAACTCCGCTGACCGCTTCGCGGGCTGGAGCAACGGGCTTCACAACCTCGGGGGGCTCCTCGTGACGACCCAGTCGCTCGACTTCGCGACGGGGGCCGGGCGCCTCGATCTCTCCACGGCCTTCACCCAGTACACCGACGGCACCCACGACGTCGCCGGCCTCGGCGGTGGCGCCGTCAGCCCCGTGGGCTGGGACTACGGCCTCGTCGCCCCTGGCGGCACCAACGACTACTTCCTCTCGATGCCCACCCCGACCGGAGGAAAGTTCGACGTCACCCTTGACTGGTTCACTGATGGCTCGCTCGATACCAACGCCTTCACTGTGTCCTATGGGAGTTTTTTCAACCTCGACCTCGAGGTCTGGCTTGCGAGCGGGGGCACCCCCGTGGAGGAGATCGCCGCTTCGTCCAGCACCTACAACAACGTCGAACTCCTCTCGTTCAACGCGCCCACGAACGGGAGCTACGTGATCCGCGTGGTGAATAAAGGGGCCGTGTACAACTTTGGGGGCAACTCCACCAACTCCCTCACCTACGGCCTCGCGTGGAGCGCGACTTCCGTCCCCGAGCCGACCAGCCTCGTGCTCGTGGCATCCGCAATCTTGGGTGCGGCGGCGTTCACCCGCCGACGCGGACGACGAGGGGCCGCCGTCCCTTCCGCTGCACCCCCCGAAAAATCATTCCTTGCAGGATGAACGGGGTCGGCAACCCCATCTACAGAAGACAGAGAAAGAGTCCCGACGATGACGCGCCCTCTGCTGTAGCCACGGTCGTTGACCGCGGCCCAAGGTCGGCGACCCCGGCTACGAAGGCCCGCCCTCCCTGTCCCCCACGCGCATTCCTCGCTACCGCGCCGCCCAAAGCATTCCGCGGCGGACGATCTCGGCCGCCTCGAAGACGTCAAAGTCCTTCGCGACATGGCCGAGCGAGGAGTAGAAGACTCGCCCCTGCCCCCAGCGGCGCTTCCAGACTACGGGCATCACGCAGCCGTCGATCCACGCCTTGTGCTCACCCGTGAACGTGGTCGTGGCGAGAACCTCGTTTGATGGGTCCACGTGGAGGTAGTACTGCTCCGACTCCATCTCGAAGTCGCGCAGGTCCTTCATGAGCGGGTCTTCGGGACGGGTGATCTTCACCTTGTAGCGGACGATGTTGCCGGGGTGGGCCACCCACTGGCCGCCAACCATGAACTGGTAGCTGGTGTTGTTGCGGAAGGAGTCACCCATCCCCCCGTGCCAACCCGCGATCCCGACCCCGGAATCCACCGCGGCGAGCAAGCCCTTCTCCTGCTCGCCCGTGATCGTCCCCATCGTCCAGACGGGCACCACCAGGCTGAGCGACCGCATGAACGGCTCGTCGAGGTAGCTGTCGAGCGTGTTGGAGACGGTGACGTCGAATCCCTGTTCGCGGAGAAACGGCTCGAAACGGTCCACGCACTTCTTCGGTTCGTGACCTTCCCATCCTCCCCAGACCATCAGTGCTTTGCGTT
>CAZZBZ010000002.1:0-60476 GCA_964653025.1 uncultured Verrucomicrobiota bacterium | reverse complement strand
AGGACTTTCTTCTCGTAGCGGCGGACCTCGTCGATCCACTCGATCGAAGGGAGCGTGCCCGACGCGGCGCAGTAGTGGTCCCACACGGCGCCATAGGGCAGGCCCTTGAGATCCTCGAGCGTCGCGAGGCGGCCGGTGTAGTCGCCCTTCTCCTCGAGCGCGCGGAGCTTTGCTGTCGGCTCCAGGAGCGCGATGAGCAATGCCTTGAGCATCGAGCGCGCCCCGATCACCCAGGCGGCCACGCGGTTAATGCTCGCGTCGAAGTAATCCAGGCCGACGTGAACGCGATCCTGATAGCCGCTGCGCACGATCTCCTGCGCGAGGGCGACCAGTTCCTCGTTGAGCGACACCACATGATCGCTGTCCCAGCGCACGCCGCGGCTGACGTGGAGGAGCACCTCGTCAAGGAAGGTGAGTACCGCGCTGAGTTTGTCGGAGACGACCTCGGTCGGATGGTAGTGCCCCGTGTCGAGAGTGAGGAGGAGTCCGTTCTCGACCGCGTAGGCGAGGTAGAACTCGTGGGAGCCGATCACGCAACTCTCCGAGCCGATGCCGAAGAGCTTCGGCTCCACGGCGTCGAGGAGGTGCGCGGGGTTCATGTCGGCGGCAAAGACCTTGTCGAGGGACTTGCGGAGCCGCTCACGGTACGCCTTTCGGTCCACGGGGGTATCCTTGAATCCGTCGGGAATCCAGAGATTGCAGACGCACGGAGTGCCCAACTCACGCCCCATGAAGGCCCCGATCTTACGGCTCACGATCCCGTGCTCGATCCAGAAGCGGCGGATGCCCTCGTCAGGGTGCGAGAGGGTAAAGCCGTCCGTCGACTTCGGGTGCGAAAAAAAAGTCCCGTTGAAATCGAGCCCGACCTTCTGCCTCTTCGCCCAGTCCACCCATCCCTGAAAGTGGCAGGGTTCGAGGGCATCGCGGTCCACACGCTTCCCACCCGTCTCGGCGTAGAGGGCGTGGAGGGCGAGGCGGTGGCGGCCCGGCAGGAGGCGGAAGACCATCTCGAGGTCGGCGCGAAGTTCCTCAGGGGTCCGCGCACGGCCGGGATAGTTCCCCGTCGCCATGATCCCACCGGTGAGACCGGTCTCACTCACCTCAAAACCGCCAACGTCGTCCCCCTGCCAGCAGTGCAGGGAGATCGGGATGCGGGCGAGGCGCTTGAGCGCGGCACCGGTGTCCACTCCGAGCGCGGCAAAGGTAGCCCGCGCGGCCTCGTAGTTCGTGGAAATGAGAGAGTCGGTTTTCGTTTTCATGAAGCCAACGTGCCCGTGGGGCTTACGGGCAAGCACGGGAAGGTTTCCGCGCTGCCCCCCCCGGCATGAACGCCCCCCGTTCGAACTCATCCGCCGCCGCCGCTATCCTGGCCGAGGGTGGTGATGATCTTGATGAGCGGCAGAAATAGGGCGATCACGATACTGCCGACCACGAGGGCGAGAAAGACGATCATCACCGGCTCGAGAAGCGAGATCATGGCGGTAATCGCGTTATCCACCTCATCGTCGTAGTTATCGGCGATCTTCATGAGCATGTCAGGAAGGGCACCGGTGGTCTCGCCGACGTCGATCATGCTGATCACCATGGGAGGGAAGACGCCGGAGGCCTCGAGGGGCTGGACAATATTCTCACCCTCCTTGACGCTGTCGTGGACCTTACCGACGGCGTCGGAGATCACGCGGTTGCCACTCGTCTCCTTGACGATCTGGAGGGCTTGGAGGATGGGCACGCCGCTGGCAATGAGGGTGCCAAGGGTGCGGGTAAAGCGGGCGATGGAGGTCTTTCGAGTAAGGTCGCCAATGACGGGCGCCATGAGGGTGAGGCGGTCGAGGACAAGGGCGCCCGCCTGGGTCTTGCCATACATCTTGAGAAGGACCACGAGACCCGCAAGGCCGCCGCCAACAACCACGAAGTTGTCCTTCACCTTTTCGCTAAACCCGAGAACGAAGGTGGTGAATCCGGGCAGCTCGGTGCCCCCGAGCATGTCGGCAAAGATCGTCTTGAACTGGGGGACGATCTTGATCATCAGGAATGAGAGGATGCCGACGGCGATGACAAGCACGGCCGCGGGATAGAACGAGGCGGCCTTGATCTTGCCCTTGATCTTCTCGGCCTTCTCCATGAACTGGGAGAGGCGGTTGAGGACGACCTCGAGAACGCCGCCCACCTCGCCAGCCTTCACCATGTTGATGTAGAGCTTGTTAAAAATCTTGGGGTGCAGGTAGAGCGCCTCTGAGAAAGTGGAGCCGCTTTCGACGGAAGTGGTGAGTTCGCCGAGGACACTCTTGAGCACCGGGTTTTTCTCCTGGCGTTGGAGCACCGTCAACCCGCGCAGGAGCGGGAGGCCGGCATCCACCAGGGTGGCGAGCTGGCGCGTAAAAATGGCCAACTCCTTCGCCTTCACCCCGCTCCCACCCCACAGGGAACTGAGGTTGATGTTCACGCCCCCGCCCCCCTTGGAGGCGGCAGGCTTCTTCGAAATCGAGGTGGAGCCGCCTTTGGATTCCTTCTCCTTCTTCTTCGCGCCGACTTCGGAGACGCTGGTCGGGAAGAAACCTTTCTCGCGCAGCGAGCCAATCGCGGCCGTCTGGTTGTCCGCGTCGAGGGTGCCCGTCTTCTCCCCCCCCTTCGCGTCCATCGCGGTGTACTTGAACGTCGGCATGAACTTCCGAGGAACCTAACAAAACCCGGCGTCCGAGCAAGGTAAAACCCGGGGTGTTCAGGATCCGGGGAGCACGGTGCAAAGCCCCTCGGTGATGCCGAAGGCGTGATCCAGCGACATGCGCTTCATCTCGTGGCCCGCGCCCCACGAGTCCGAATAGAGAACTTCTCCCGATTTTTCGTTGTAGCCGATGATGAGACGCATGTGGCCGCCCGACGTCTGGGGGAGTGGCGGTTGCTCGGTCACCAATCCAAGCCGCACGCTCCAAAGCAAGGGCGCCCCCTTTTCGATCGCAGTCCGCACGTGGTAAAGGAACTGGGTGCGCTCATTCGACCGTTTCAGTCGCACTTCGAGAAGGATCGCGGGATCCATCGCCTCGTACACCTGCTGGATCATGATCGTTCCGCTTTGCGGCAGGTGGATCTCGGGGGCTTTGTTTCGCCGTGCCGCCTGGTTGTAGGCCGTCACCCCACGCAGGAACTTCTGAAAATCGAAGGAAATCAGCTCCGTCACCCCAAGAGAGAAACGGTCCCCGAGTCGACGGAGGGCCTTGGCCATGTCGTCGGAGTTCGTGCCTCCCATGGTCAGGGCACCGGCCGCCTTCGCCAGTTCGTTCTGGTCCACCTCAATCCCGTAGTAGCGCATCACGCGCTCCGCCGTGGCGCAAACGCAGTAACCCTTCATTCCCTGGTCCACCATCGGGATCCCCTCCAAAGAGACGTCGCCGTCGGGGCCGCGCTTCACGCGCTCCTTCACCTCGCTGCGACGGATGGCGGTCACCCCGCGGCCCTGGTAGTTGGGTTTCACGAGCTGCGAGGGATCCCCCTTGCCGTCGAAAGGCCGTGCGACGAGGCGGATGAACTCTGTGCGAAATGAGATGCGCTGCGTCTCCATGGCCCCGCGAGTCTCGTGCACCCCCCGAGTGACGCACCACTCGAGGTCCAACCGCAACGGGGGCCTGAACCATGAACGCCGCTTTGTGTCGGTCGCGCTGACGGGGACCCAGGCGTCCAGCCCGCGAGAGCCCGTCCAACGGTCGAGCGCCTCCCCCATCTGCTTGCTCGTGTCCAGAAACTCCCGCTCATCCATCTCCCGACCCGCGTCGCCCCGCCCGAAGAAGAGCAGGCTCACCTCCTGAAGTTTTTGGTTTTGGAAGCGGGCAAGGGTCTCGTAAACGGGACGGTCCAGGAAGCGCAGGGGGCGATCCGAGCGCATCTCGCGCGACTCGCCGACGGCCACCCAGCGGAAACCGAACGGCTCGTGCTGCTGCGCAAAATCCGAGGGGGAGGTTTCCCAGAGAGACGAGCTGAACTCGCGGAGCATCTTCAGGGAGGGGGCCTCACCAGGACCCTCTCCGCCTGACGGAGCGCCTTCCTTCGTCGGCGCGTCGCCCTTCGCCGTATCCGGGGCCACCACCTCGACCTTAAGTTCTGCTGCGCGACAGAGGGCCCGCACCTGGCGCCCATCCGCCCCCTTGTAGAGCACGCGGAGCATGCGACCTTCCATCGCCACCCCCTCGATTTCCAAGATCGTCGGCGGGTCGAAGTGGCCAATGAGTCGCGAGGGGTCGGCTGGATCGAAGGCTTCGACCGAGCGCTCGCAGGTCACCGTGTCGGCGGATCCCGCGGAGCCAGCCATCGCGAGAAAAAACAGCGCGGCGAGCGCCATTTTACCCAAGTTCACGGTTCAGGACCCCCTCAACACCGCGAGCGTCCGTTCCGCGGCGGCCTCGGGGGTCACGCCGTACTTTTTCCGGAGCAGGTCAATCGCCCCGTGCTCGACGAACAGGTCGGGCCATCCCACCTTGACCACCGTCAGTTGGCTGCCGACCCCATCGAGCGCCTCGCCCACCATGCTCCCAAACCCGCTGTTCACCGTGTGGTCCTCAAAGGTGACCACGACGTCGGCGACGCGCGCCTGCGCTTCCAGCAGTGCCGTGTCGAGAGGCTTGATGAAGCGCGGGTTCACCACGGTGCAAGCGACCCCCTGTTTTTCAAGGAGTACGGCTGCCTGCTCGGCCATGCGCAGCATGTTACCCAGGCCCCAGAGAACGGCGCGACGCCCCTTGCGGGAATCGGAAACATCCCCCTGACGGATGACCTCGGCCTTGCCAATCTCGAGCGCGCGCGGCTGCTCCTTGCGCGGAACGCCGGCTGCGGCACCGCGCGGGTAGCGAATCGCGCTCGGCCCCGCGTGCAGGAGCATCGTGTAGAGCATGTCCTGGAACTCGTCCTCATCCTTCGGCTGCATGTGGAGGATTTTCGGAACCGGCCGCAGGTAGGCGATGTCGTACATCCCGTGGTGGGTCGGGCCGTCCTCGACCACGCCGGCGCGATCCATGCAGAACATCACCGGCAGATTCTGCAGGGCGACATCGTGGATGATCATGTCGTACGCGCGCTGGAGAAAGGTGGAGTAGATCGCGCAGACCGGACGCCAGCCCTGCGTGGCAAGGCCCGCGGCGAAAAGGACGGCGTGCTCCTCGGCAATCCCAACATCGAAAAAGCGCCTCGGATGAGCCGTCGCAAAGGGGTTCAGCCCGGTGCCCGAGGGCATCGCCCCCGTGACACAGCAGAGCTTCGAGTCCACATCCGCAAGCTTGGTGACAATGCTGCCGAAGACGTTGTTCCAGGCCGGCGGACCGTCGCTCTTGGCAAAGTCGCCCGAGTCGGGATCGAATTTTCCGCAGCCGTGAAACGGCTCGGGGCTGTCGAGGGCCGGCTTGAAACCGCGCCCCTTCTCCGTGAGCACGTGGAGCACCACGGGGCCCTCCGCCGCCTTTGCGAAAGAGAGCATGTTGATGAGCTCGGTCAGGTTGTGGCCGTTCACGGGGCCGTAGTAGTGCAGGCCCATCTCCTCGAAGAGCACGGCGGGGGTCCCCGCGTCACCGGGGGCGGCGGCGTGGACGAGCAGGCCCTTGGCCACGCCCTCGGCCTTGCGCTCGAGGCGGACAAACTCCTTCCAGTTCCAGCGCTCGAGGAGCTCCGCCGTCTTCTTGTGCCAGCGAGTGAAGCGCGGGCTGGTGACGATCTTGTTCAGGTAGCTCGCGATCGCGCCCACGTTCTTCGCGATGGACCACTTGTTATCGTTGATGATGACAATCAGCTTCTTCGTGTGGTGCGCGATGTTGTTGAGCGCCTCGTAGGTCACCCCGCAGGTCAGCGCGGCGTCGCCGACCACGGCGATCACGTTCTCGTCCGTGCCCTTCAGGTCCCGCCCCGTGGCCATGCCGAGTGCCGCGGAAAGCGCGGTACCGGCATGCCCGGCACCGAAATGGTCGAACGGGCTCTCCGCCCGCATCAAAAAACCACAGGCTCCCCCAAACTGCCGCATCCGGCGAACGAGATCGCGCCGTCCGGTCAGCATCTTGTGGACGTAGCCCTGATGGCTGACATCCCAGGTAAAAAAGTCCTTCGGGCAGTCAAAGACGTGGTGGAGCGCGATCGTAAGCTCGACAACTCCGAGGTTCGGACCGAGATGTCCGCCGGTCTTCGAGAGGACCTCGACCAGTTCCTCGCGGATCTCGGCCGCAAGCTGTTCCATCTGCGGGATGGTCAGCTTCTTGACGTCGGAAACCTGCTGGATGGAATCAAGGATCGGCGTGGGCATGGTTCAATCGGTACGGGGCATCCCCCCAGTTCAGAAAAGATCTCCTTCGCCCTCGGCGGTTTTTGCGCCGACGCGGCCTTTCGCGGGAGGGACAGCTGCAGGCTCATCCTCCTCGTCGACCGGCTCGTCGAGAGGTTTGAGGGAAAGCGAGCCGTCCTTCTCCTTCATGAGAACTTCGATGCGTTTCTCGGCCTCGTTCAGGCGGGCGGCACAGAGCTTCACGAGGCGGTTGCCCTCCTCATACTTCTGGAGGACCTCCTCGAGCGGAAGGTCGCCCGTTTCCATCTCGTCCACAATCTTCTCAAGACGGGACATGGCATCCTCGAACGGCACCTCTTTGCCCTGGAGCTTCGGTTTCACGGGTGAGGAACTCTAGCAGCCCCGGAGGCCCGTGGCAACGGGTGGATTGGGCAAACATGCCCCCCCTGACCACCTCGTCGCTCCGTTGTTCCCCCTCACTGCGCCGAAAAACTCATCGCGCGGGCGTAGCGGATGATCCCGTTCGCGATCGCCACGGCAAGTTGCTGGCGGTAGGCGGGGGTAAGCGCCAGCTTCTCCTCCTCGGGGTTCGAGAGGAAGCCGCCCTCAACAAGCACCGCGGGAACATCGACCGCCTTGATCACGTGGAAGCGGGCCCGCCTCACCCCGCGATCCTCCGCTCCCTTGATGCCGTCCACAAGATTCTGCTGGATGAGAAAAGCGAGAAGCATGTTGTTGCGGTCGGAGCGGTTGCCGGGTTCCTCCGCGAAACGTCCGAATCCAAACCGCCGTGTGAAGGCGCCGGTGGAACTCAATCCCGCCGGCGTCAGGCAGTAGGTCTCCACCCCACGCGGGCCGCGCGCCGGTTTCGCTGAATTAAAGTGCAGGCTCACCAAGAGATCTGCGTTGCTTGAGTTTGCCATGTCCGCACGGTCCTCGGGGGAGACATACGCATCCCGTCGTCGCGTCATCAGGGTCCGAAAACCTGCGGCGCGAAGCAGCTTCTCAACCCGGGCCGCGAGGTCCAGGGTGTAGTGCTTTTCAAGCGTCCCGCGCAGGCCCGTGGTCCCCTGGTCCTCCCCGCCATGGCCGGGATCGAGCATCACCGTCTTCACGCCCAGCTTGCGCACCGACCAGGGACGAAAAACCGGGTCGAGCGTCTTGAGGACGTCCACCTCGCTGAGAAGCAGGCTGTTCCGCGCCTCGATCGGGGCATCGTTCAGCCAGATCCGGACCCCGTTCACGAAGCACTCGCGATTGTTCACGCGGAAATGAAAATTACGCGACTTCGACCGGAGAACGACATCCGTCCCCGCCGTCTTCCATTTGCCGTCGAACCGGTAGAAGCGGGCCATGTCGGCGACATTCACGTAGCTCCTGCCACCCACGTTCACGGTGTTGAACATCCCGTCGCCGGCCCGCGCGGAATGCGCAGTCCAGCCCGCGCCGGCCAGCGCCAGCGTGATGCCCCAAGTGACGGGTCTCATGCGCCCGCACCTTCGCACAGCCCCAGAAGGGGCTTCAAACCGAAACCATCGTCCGTTGGTCATTGCTCATTCTCCCTATCCCCTCCTCCCCATGTTCCGGTTTCCCCTTATCGCCCCGTTTCCTCCTGTGCTACAATCTCCACGTCATGGATTCCCCGCTCCTTCCGGAGACCCCTGCGAGCGCGTGCACCCTCGGCCCGGCCACCCCGAAGGCGGAGCCAACCGCGATCGTGATCTTCGGGGCAACGGGCGACCTCACCCACCGCAAGATCATCCCCGCGCTCTACCAACTCTCCAAGCAGGGTCGCCTGCCCGAGGGCTCCGCGATCCTCTGTTGCGCGCGCCGCCACAAGACCGACGCGGAGTTCTGCACCGACTTGCGTGCCACGCTCGAGCACGTCCCCCATGTCCGCCCCGTGAGCCGCGAGGCATGGGAGAAGTTCGCCGCGCACATCTACTACGTGCAGGGCGACCTCGGCGACCCCTCCCTCTACACGCGCCTCCGCGAAAGCCTCGCCTCCGTTCCCGAGGCGTCGCGCTTCGGCGACCGCACCCTCTTCTACCTCGCCACCGCGCCGAGCTACTTCGGGACCGTCGCCGAGCAACTCTCCCTGGCGGGGCTCGCGCCGAGGAAGGGCGGCCCCGGCCCCCGCCGCCTCATCGTCGAGAAGCCCTTCGGCGAGGACCTCGCCAGCGCTCGCGAACTCAACCGCACGCTTCACCGCTTCTTCCCGGAAGAGACCCTCTTCCGCATCGACCATTACCTCGGCAAGGAGACGGTCCAGAACCTCCTCTACTTCCGCTTCGGCAACTCGATCTACGAGCCGCTCTGGAACCACCGCTACATCGATCATGTCCAGATCACCGCCGCCGAGCGTCTCGGCGTGGAGACCCGCGGGGAATACTACGACGCCACGGGCGCCGCGCGGGACATGCTCCAGAACCACATGTTCCAGCTCTTCTGCCTCGTCGCGATGGAACCCCCCGCCTCCCTCGATGCCGAGGCGATCCACGATGAGAAGGTGAAGGTCCTGCGCTCCATCCCCACCCCGCGCCCCGAGGACCTCCTTGCCCGCAGCGTCCGCGCCCAGTACCGCGGCGGGGTGATCAGCAGCCACCCGGTCCATCCCTACCGCCAGGAGGCACGAGTGAACCCCGCGTCGCTCACCGAGACCTACGTCGCATGGAAGCTCGAGGTGGACAACTGGCGCTGGTCAGGCGTGCCGTTCTACCTGCGCACCGGCAAGGCGCTCACCCGTCAGTTTACCGAGATCGACATCGTCTTCCGCCGCCCCCCGAGCGTCCTTTTCGCCGCCGCCTGCGGGGCGAAGCTCGACCGCAACCGCCTCCGCATCCGCATCCAGCCCAACGAGGGAATCCACCTCCAGTTCAACACCAAGTCCCCCGGCCTCCCCATGATCCAGCACGTGGACATGAACTTCCGTTACCGCGAGGACTTCGCCCGCTACCTTCCCGAAGCCTACGAGCGGCTCCTCGTGGACGCGCTCACCGGCGAGTCCACCCTTTTCACCCGCCACGACGAGGTCGAGAACGCCTGGCGGTTGGTGGACGCCCTCCGCGGCGCCTGGGCTTCCGAGAAACGTGTCACCCTCCCTCTCTACGAGCCGGGGTCCATGGGCCCCACCGAGGCCGACGCCCTCCTCGCCCGCGACGGCCGCGAGTGGCAGCCCGTGCAGTACGACTGAGAATACGGAAAGCCACGGATGAAACACGGATGGCAGGCGACAAGCGGCAAGTCCGCTGACACGGACTTGCCGCACTCCAGCAACGGTTGAGATCTCCAATCCTCTCGACGGAACGCGCCGTCCCGATGTATCGGGACGGCGTACTCCTCTATCCGTGGAAATCAGTGTTTCATCCGTGGCTTCTCACTTCTCCTCCCCCATGATCGAACTCCTTGCCTTCGCGACCGAGACCGACTGGCTCGCGGCGCTCCGCTCCGCGTTCCGGGCCGCCCAGCGCGCGGCCCTGGCGCACCGCCCGCTCTCCCACGTCGCTCTCTCCGGCGGCGACACGCCCATCCCCTTCTACCGCATGCTCGCGCGAGAGCCGCTTCGCTGGGAGCTCATCGAGTGGTGGATGGGCGACGAACGCTACGTGCCATCCCACCACCCCGCGAGCAACGGGCGGATGGCGAACGACAGCTTCGCGGAAGCCGGCGGCCGGTTCCGCTTCCATCCGTGGGACACGGAGTTGCCCCCCGATGAGGCCGCGCAACGCTACGAGGCGGAGATGCGCAAGAACCTCGGCGAGTCGCCAACCTTCGACCTCGTCCTCCTCGGCCTCGGGAGCGACGGCCACACCGCCTCGCTGTTCCCCGGTAGCCCGGCGCTCGGCGAAACAGAACGTGACGCGGTGGCCGCCCCCGGCCCGCCCCCGTACGCGCAACGCCTCACGCTCACCTACCCCGCGCTCGACCGCGCTCGAGAGGCGTGGTTCCTCATTGGCGACGGCGCGAAGGAGGGGATGATCCACCGCCTCCTCAACGGCGACAAGTCCCTTCCTTCTGCCCGCATCCGCTGCCCCGTGCAGAAGATCTTCTGGCTCCGCGCTGCTCCCGCCGCACCCCCCTGACCTCAGCCCAAGCGAAGAGGAAGGAAATCCGTGTCAATCCGTGTTCATCCGTGGCTGACTCCAGACAAGCCTTCCCTCCCACCCCATTTTCGCCTTCTCATTTCGCCCATTTCGTTGTTCATCTTCCCCGTCACCCGACCCCTCCCTAACTCTTTACCCCTCCTCCCATGCCACGCCCCGTCACCCTCTTCACCGGCCAATGGGCCGACCTCCCGTTTGAAACGATCTGCGCCAAGGCAAAGTCCTTCGGCTACGATGGCCTCGAACTCGCCTGCTGGGGCGACCACTTCGATGTCGTCAAGGGCTCCAAGGACAAGGCTTATTGCGACGGCCGCCACGAGATCCTCGCCAGGCACGGCCTCAAGACCTGGGCAATCTCCAACCACCTCGCCGGTCAGGCTGTCTGCGATCTCATTGACGAGCGCCATAAATCGATTCTCCCCCCGCACATCTGGGGCGACGGCAAGCCCGAGGGCGTCCGCAAGCGTGCCGCCGAGGAGATGATCCTCACCGCGCACGCTGCGAAGAACCTCGGCGTGCAGGTCGTCAACGGCTTCACCGGCTCCTCGATCTGGCATCTCCTCTACAGCTTCCCACCCACCTCGCCCTCGCAGATCGACGACGGCTTTGCCGACTTCGCGACGCGATGGAAGCCGATCCTCGAGGAGTTCAAGAAGTGCGGCGTCCGGTTCGCCCTCGAGGTCCACCCGACTGAAATCGCGTTCGACACCGTGACGGCGGAGCGCGCCGTCGCCGCACTCGGGGGCCACAAATCGTTCGGGTTCAACTACGACCCCTCGCACCTCGGCTACCAGTGGGTGGACTACGTGGAGTTCCTCCGCCGCCACGCGGACCGGATCTACCACGTCCACATGAAGGACGTTTATTGGAGCCCCCGCCCCGCGAACTCGGGGATCTTCGGAGGCCACCTCCCCTTTGGTGACCCGCGCCGCTGCTGGGAGTTCCGCTCGCTTGGACGGGGCAGCATCCGCTTCGAGCCGATCATGCGCGCGCTCAACGACCTCGGCTACCGCGGCCCGCTCTCCGTCGAGTGGGAGGACTCCGGCATGGACCGCGAGCACGGGGCCACCGAGGCGTGCCAGTTTGTCCGCAAGCTCGACTTCCCGACGAGCGCCCGCGCCTTCGACGCCGCGTTCGACAAGAAGGAGCAGGGCGCGCGCTGACACAACGGGAAATCGCCCCGGGTTCAGCGCAGGGCGGCGGCAACCCGCGCGAATCCCTCCGCCAACAGGGCGCGCGGCGCGACCAGCGGCGGCGCCAGAGCGAGGACCTCTCCCTTTGGGCCGCTCGGGAGCACCACCCATCCTTCCGCGAGCAGGCGGTCGCAGGCAGTGGAGGGCAGGAGCCCGATGCCCGGCTCCATCTCCACCCCGAAGATGAAGCCAAGCCCGCGGGCCTCCCGCACACCGCGGGCGCCGCGCAGCGCCGCGCGCAGGTCCGAGAGAAGCTCCTCTCCCGTTTCCTCAACCCGCAGCGACGGGCCCAACTTCTCGAACTCCGCAAGCGAGGCCAGCGCCGCCGCGCAGGCCACCGGGTTTCCCAGGAAGGTGCTGGTATGGAGCGCCTCTCCCCGACTCTCGGGCCAGGCCGCCATCACATCCGCGCTCCCCACGCACGCGGAAAGCGGCAGGCATCCGGTGAGCGCCTTCCCAAGGCAGACCAGATCCGGGATAACGCCCGAGTGCTCGACCGCAAACCATCGCCCCGTCCGCCAGAAACCGGTGTAAATCTCGTCCGCGATAAGGAGAAGGTGATGGCGGTCGCAGAGACGGCGAAGCATCGGCAGGAATCCGGGCGGCGGCACCACCTCCCCGCCCCTGCCCTGCACGGGCTCCACGAGGATCGCTCCGAAATCCCCCCGTGCGGCCAGCGCGCGGATGCGCCCCTCCACCTCCTTCAGCAGGCGTGCCTCCTCCGCCTCGTCGCGGTCCGGGAACCGACGCCGCGGGAAGGGCACGAACGCCGCGAAACACCCGAGTTGGTCCGCGAACGGCTCGCGAAACTCCGCGCGCGAGGTCGTCTCGAGGGCCCCGTAGCCGAGCCCGTGGTAACTCCCCTCGAACGCGATCACCCCCCGCTTTCGGGTGAAGAGCCGCGCCGTCTTCAGCGCTGCCTCGACCGCCTCGAATCCCGAATTCCCGAGAAGGACCTGGCCCTTTTTCCGTCTGCCCGCCCAACGCTCGAAGGTCAGCTCCGACAACCTCCGGCACAGGCGGGCCTTCATGCTCCCCGGGTGAACATCCCCCATCGCGTGGGGCAGGCGGCGAACCTGCCGTCGCACCGCCGCAACCACCGCGGGATTCGCATGCCCGAGCGAGGCGA
Organism: uncultured Verrucomicrobiota bacterium; assembly: GCA_964653025.1. Lineage (GTDB taxonomy): Bacteria > Verrucomicrobiota > Verrucomicrobiia > JABWAM01 > JABWAM01 > JABWAM01. The sequence goes on along the minus strand of CAZZBZ010000002.1, from coordinate 47,801 downwards.
CACCAAAGGCGCTCACGAGATCCACCAATCGGTTGCCATCGACGTCCCAGACATTGACCCCCGAGGCGCGCTCCCAGAAGACGGGAGTCTCCGCGGAAACGAGCGTGACCGTCGGCGCCTCGTGGCGCTTCAACAGACGGGCGAGGCGTTTTGACCGCGGCCCCGGAATGGGGGTCACCAGCTTCGGGAGCAGGTCGGAAAGTGAGGGGTCAAGCGTCACGGGGCATCGAGACAAATCAGAGTTCCTTCACCACGGTGCTGAGGTAGATTTTCTTGTCCACGAGGCCTTCGTACTTCGTGATGGGCTTTTTGTCCACGACCTTCCAGCCGAGGTACTCGTAGAGGCGATCGGAGCGGCGGGTGTCGTAGGTGGCGATCTGGCCGTAGACGCGCTTGACCCCGCGCTGCCGCAGCGTTTCCAGCATGGCGATGACGAGATCGGCGACCATGCGAATTCGACGGTGCTCGGGAAGCGCGTTGAAATGCATGTGCGCCGACCGGGGGGGAGCCGCCGGCGACTCGCGCCAGCCGCGCCAGAGAACCCATGCGATGAAATGGCGAGAGGCGGCGTTGTAGCGCCCGGCGAGAAGCTTCGCGACGCCGCAGGCGGCAAGCCGCAGGGAGTTACCCACGCTCCACCAAGCGTGCCGCCGCCAGCGCGCGCAGCAAAGGACATAGGCCACCACCTTGCCATCCTTCACGCCGACCCAGGAGGACTCGGGCTCGATGTCGGTGTAGTAGCGGGTCAGGTAATCGGCGAAGAGTTCCCGGTCGGAAAAGACGGGGTCGATCGGATCGCCGAGGAAACCCGTGTCGCAGCAGAGGCAACGCACGGCTTCCCGGTCGCCGGACTGATAGGGGCGGACGACGAAGTTCGGAGCCCGCGTGGTGTGGTCAAGGGGGCGCATGGACGCCCTTCAGGCTATCATGCCGCGGGGCGGGGCGCCTCCAGATTCAGCTCCCCCTTGCAAAAGGCGCCGCCGGGCAGCGTGGAAACCTGGAAGCCGTGCTTCACACAGAGTTTCTGCATCTCCTGGTTCTCGGTGAGCATGGTGGCGAGGACGCGGGAGAGACCTTCCTGCCGCCCGATCTCGATCAGTCGCCCGAGCATCTCACTGCCAAGCCCCAGTTGCTGGAACTGGTCGCTCACGAGGATCCCCACCTCACCCTCGTTTGCCCCGTGAATTCGGCTCAGGCGGGCGACCGCGAGAATCTCCTGCCCTCCCTGGACGGCACGGCGCACCGCCACGAGGGCGATCTCGCGGTCATAGTCGTTGAAGCACACCTTCAACAGGCGCTCGTGCGCGACGCGCTGGTTGAACTCCAGTTTCTGGGCATAGCGCATGTAGAAGCTACGCTCGGAAATGCTCTTGTGGTACTTGACCAGGAGTGGCTCGTCCTCTGGGCGGATCGGGCGGATCATGATGTTCGATCCATCCCGCATCGTCCACGAGCGGGCGTACTGCGAGGGATAGGGGCGGATCGCGAGACGCGGAAGCTTCACCTCGGGCACATCGGCGCCATGGACGACCACCCGCGCATCGAGGGCGATCAGGCGTGTCGGGGAGGCAAGCAGGGGATTAATATCCACCTCGCTGATCCAGGGCTGCTCGACCACGAGATAGCTGAACCGCACAAGGAGCCGCTCGAGGGCGGCGAGGTCCACCGGCGGACGGCCGCGCACGCCCTTGAGGGCGCGGTAGATTCGGGTCCTCTCGATCATCCTTCGAGCAAGGGTGGTGTTCAACGGCGGCAGCGCGAGCGCGCGGTCGCGGAAGATCTCGACAAGCTGCCCGCCCATCCCGAAGAGAAGCACGGGGCCGAACTGGGGGTCGGGGCTACTCCCAATGATCAACTCGTAACCATCGAGCTTCACCATCGGCTGGACGGTCACGCCGAGGAAGTCGGCCGCGGAGGCTTTTTCGCGCACGGAGGACTCGATCTCGCGATAGGCCGTCTGGACCGCCTTCGCATTCGCGAGGTTAAGCTGCACCCCCCCGACATCGGTCTTGTGGGTGATCGTCTCCGAGAAAAGCTTGAGAACGACTGGATAGCCGATGTTCCCGGCAAGCTGCACGGCCTCATCCACGGAGCGTGCGATGTGGGTCGGGACGGTGGGGATACCGTAACAGCCAAGGAGTTCTTTCGACTCAAACTCGGTGAGGATCGTTCTTCCGGAAGACCTCACCGTTGCGATAATTTTCTCGGCTCGCGTGCGATCGGGGGCATCTTCCGCGGTGTCCGAGGGCAGGAGCGGGGTCTCGTAGATGAAGCGCAGGTTTTCGCTGTGCTGCCACATGTACTGAAACACCCACGCCGCGGTGTCCGGGTACTCGAAGGCGGGGATTCCGGCCCGGCTGAGAATCACCCTCCCCGCCTCGACATCGCCGCCGCCCATCCAACTCGCGAGCACCGGCTTGCCCGCCAGTTTGGCGTAGGGCTTGAGCTGCTCGGCCGTCTGCGTCGGGTCGGTCATCGCCTGCGGCGTAAGGACAACGAGGAGGCCGTCGCTGTTCGGGTCCTTCGCGGCGATCTCAAGCGCCTTCGCGTAGCGCTCGGGGCTTGCATCGCCGAGGATGTCCACGGGGTTCCCGTGGCTCCACGGCCCTGGGAGAATGGCGCTCAGGGACTCGATCGTCCCCTTGGTGAGCTCGGCCAGCTCGCAACCGCTCGAGATGAGCGCGTCGGTGGCCAGCACGCCGGGGCCGCCGGCGTTGGTCAGGATCGTGAGGCGCGGCCCGCGCGGGCGAGGCTGCTTGGCGAGCACCTCGGCCGTGTAGAAGAGGTGCGAAATGTAGTTTACGCGCACGACGCCGCAGCGTCGGAAAGCGGCGTCCAGCACCTCGTCGCTCCCCGTGAGGGCGCCGGTGTGGGAGGCGGCCGCCTTGCTCGCGGCCTCGGTCCGCCCCGCCTTGATCACCACGATCGGCTTGGAAAGCGCCACCTCGCGCGCCGCGGAGAGAAAGCTGCGCGCGTCGCCGATGGACTCCATGTAAATGACGATGCTCTCGGTGCGCGGATCGTTCCCGAGGTAGCTGATGAGATCCCCCCACCCCACGTCGAGCATCGAACCAATTGAGACGAAGGCGCTGAAGCCGACGTTCTCGCGTAAGCTCCAATCGAGCACGGCGGTGCAGAGCGCGCCGCTCTGGCTGATGAAGCCGACGCTGCCGGCGCGCGCCATGCCGCTGGCAAAGGTGGCGTTCACGCCGGTGACCGGGCACATCACCCCGAGGCAGTTCGGGCCGACGATCCGCATCCTCCCGCGGCGGGCCTCATCGAGGATCTGGCGCTCGAGTTTCTCGCCCTCGGGCCCGGTCTCCTTGAAGCCCGCGGAAATGACGATTGCGCCACGCACGCCGGCCGCGACGCATTCCGCCACGATGCCGGGAACCGTGGGCGCAGGCGTCACGATCACCGCGAGATCCACGCGCTCGGGGACGGCGGAGATCTTCGGGTAGGCCTTGATACCGAGCACGGCGGAGCGTGTCGGGTTGACTGGAAAGACGGTGCCGTTGAACGGATTGCTGATGAGGTTCCAAAGAATGGTCCGACCGACCGTGCCAACTTTTTCGGTAGCACCGATCACGGCCACGGTGCGCGGGGAGAAAATGGCGTTGAGGGGCTGGCGTTCGTAGCGGAGATCGCGAATGGTTTCGTTCATGAAAAGGGGTCTGGGGATATGGAAACTTGCTGAATCGTGATGGTCAACGCGCCGACGACTCAGAGCGCGTCGCTGACCGTCTGCTTGCCGGCCTTGCGCCCGAGGTGTTGCTCCTCGATCCACTGGTAAGTTTTCGCGAGGCCGTCGCGGAAGGAAGTGGAGGGCTCCCAGCCGAGCATCTTCTTGATGAAGGTGTTGTCGCTGTTGCGGCCGGCGACCCCGCGGGGGGCGTCGAGCTTGTGGTTCCGCTTGAGTTTCACCCCGCCGATCTCCTCCGCGAGGTCCACGAGGCGGTTGATGGAGATGAGTTCGTTTGAACCGAGGTTGATCGGGGTCGCGATGAGTTCCTCGCTGTGCGTAATCATGTCGATGCCCTCGAGGCAGTCATCAATGTACATGAAGCTCCGGGTCTGTGTGCCGTCGCCCCAGATCTCAATCTCGAGCTTTCCGCTATGTTTCGCCTCGATGACCTTGCGGCAAATCGCGGCGGGGGCCTTCTCGCGGCCGCCGTCCCAGGTGCCCCAGGGCCCGTAGACGTTGTGGAAGCGGGCGATCCCGCTCTTGAGTTTACGCTCCGCCCAGTACTCCTGGCAGAACATTTCGGAGAGAAGCTTTTCCCAGCCGTAGCCGCGCTCGGCAAAGGCGGGGTAGGCGTCGGACTCCCTGAGCGCCCGACACTTCGGATCCTCCTGCAGCTTCGTGTTGTAGGCGCAGGCGGAGGAACTGTAGAAGAACCGCTGGGCACCCGCCCGCCAGGCGTGTTCGATGAGATGGGTGTTGATGAGGATGCTGCGCAGGCACTCGATGCGGAAGCGCTCGATAAAGCCCATGCCGCCCATGTCGGCGGCGAGGTTGTAGACCTCGACGGCGCCCTCGACGACCTTCTTGCAGTTGGCCTCGTCGCTGAGATCAAGGCAGAGGCATTCCACCCCGTCCGTGCGCTGGTACCAGCGCGGCAGCGGTTTCTTGTCCACCGCACGGATGCGGGTGAATCCCTGCTCGTGGAAACGCTTCACGAGGCTGCCGCCGATGAACCCCCCCGCTCCAGCAACCAGGATGAGGTCGTCCTTGCCCAAGGTGCTGGCGGCCGTCGGTCGCCCCGCGATATTCTTTGGCTTCATGGTATTTTTGAGAATGAGTTTCCAGAGTGCCCGATGTCCGGGCACGAGAAGATGAAGCTTTATCGAAAATCTTCCGAAAGGAAAGCTCTTCGGTGAACGACAAGGGCCGTGGGTGCACGACAAATTTTGGTGTTCCCGCCGTGGGGACACGGCGGGCTACCGTCGGTAACCCGTGGTGTCCTCAGCACGGGAGAGAGAAACTGAGCGCGAGCCCAATAATTTTGTCGCGTAACCAACGGCCTTTCAAGAACCTGTCGGAGATTCCTTCGGGGGAGGCTTCGCCGAAGGACATGAACGGCCAGCGACGGGAGCATCCCCGCAATCCGAGCAGCTGCCACAGGTTCCCCCCGGGCGGACCAACGCCCGACGCAGAAGCCAGAGACCGGCCGCGGCAACAAGGACGATGGCGACGATTTCCTGCATGGGAGACTCTCGCCCGGACTCGGTCGAACGCAAACCTCAGGAAAAACCGAGCCACCGGCCCCCGTTCCAGACGAGGAAGCTCGCGATCCATGCGAGGGCACTCATGTAGGCGAGTTGGAAGATCGGCCATTTCCACCCGTTGGTCTCGCGGCGGACCACCGCCACCGTGCTCATGCACTGCATGGCGAGGACATAGAACACCATCAGGCTGACCGCGCGCAGGGGCGTAAAGAACGGCTTTCCCGTGGAGGGGTCCACTTCCCCCCGGAGTCGCTCGCGCAGGTCGGCAGGGTGGTCCGGGTCGGAGGCCTCCAACCCGTAGATCGTCCCCATCGAACTCACAAACACCTCGCGCGCCGCGAAACTCGCGACAATCGCAATCCCGATCTTCCAGTCGAATCCGAGGGGGTGGATCACCGGCTCGACGAGATGCCCAATCTTTCCCGCGAAGCTGTGGCGCACCTGCTCGGCGGGCGTTGCCCCCTCCCTTCGCGGGAAGGTGCTCAAGGCCCAGAGAACCACGGAGATCGCGAGGATCACCGTGCCGGCGTTCTTCATAAAAATCCACCCCCGCTCGACCATCACGCGAACCACGGCCCCAAACGCCGGCAGGCGGTAGGGGGGAAGTTCCAGGATCAATGAGGGAATGTCCCCGCGGGCAATCGTCCGTCGGAACAAGCCCGCCATGAGAATCGCCACGACAACGCCCATGACCACCATCGCAAAGATCACGATCGCCGGTAGCGGGACCATACCGAAGACCTTGATGGGCGGGATGAATGCACCCGCAAGGAGAAAATACACCGGCCACCGGGCGGAACAGCACATCAAGGGTGCCACGAGGATGGTCACAAGACGATCCCGGGCATTCTCGATCGTGCGCGTGGCCATCACCCCGGGGATCGCGCAGGCGAAACTCGAGACGAGGGGGATGAACGCCTTGCCGTGGAGCCCGACCCGCCCCATCACGCGGTCCATGATGAACGCCACCCGAGCCATGTAGCCCGAGTCCTCGAGGATGCCGAGGAAGAGGAACAGGAGCATGATTTGCGGGAGGAAGACGAGAATGCTTCCGACGCCCGCAAGGACGCCGTCGGCCACGAGGCTTTGCAGGATCCCTTCCGGCATTCGACGAGCCACGGCATGGCCGATCCATCCGAAGACACCCTCGATCGCCTCCATCGGAAACTGGGCGAGGTGAAAAATCGCGGCGAAAACGGCCATGACCACTCCCAGCAGGACCGCGGGGCCCCAGACCCGGTGGGTCAGCACGCGGTCAAGGCGGTCGGTGACGCTCTCGGGCACCTCCCGCTGTTGTCGGGCATGACGAAGGACCGACTCGATCCAAAGGTAGCGCTTCTCCGCCTCCAGGGTGTGCCAGGCAACCCCATGCGCGGCAAGGTCGAGTCGCGCTTGCTCCACCGCTGCGTGGAGGGCCGCGGACCCACCGACCGCGCCGTGGGCCAACGCTTGTTCCGAACTGATCAGCCGAAGGGCCTCGCCTCGCGCCTGGTTCAACTTTGCGAGGCCGTCCTCCGCGAGCGCGCGCTCCACCCTATCCACGATGGCCGCGATGTGGGGCGAAAGCGGGACTCTCTCACGGGGCACGGAGGGTGCCCTGAGTTGCGCGGCGATGGCGGCGCGGAGTTCCGCGGCACCTTCGCCGCGGTTCGCGGCCATGGCCACCACGGGAACTCCGAGCTCGACCTGGAGCGCGGGGACATCGATCACGAAGCCTGCGGCGCGCGCCATGTCCATCATGTTCAGCGCGACGACCACGGGGCGCCCCACCCCGAGGAGTTGCGACGCGAAGAACAGATTCCTTTCGAGATTGCTGGCATCCACCACGACGACCAGAAGATCCGGCGGGGGAGTGTCCTCTCGCAAGCCCAGCACCACGTCGTGGGCCACCTCCTCGTCCGGCGAACGGGGGTTGAGGGAGTAAGTGCCGGGGAGGTCCACCACGTGCACCTCACAATTTTCGGAAAGCGAAAGGAGGCCCTCTTTCTTCTCGACGGTGACCCCCGGGTAGTTTGCCACCTTCTGGCGGAGTCCCGTGAGGAGGTTGAAGACCGTGGACTTGCCGCTATTCGGGTTGCCGGCGAGGACGATGTGAGGCACGCCGGACTTGTGGCGCCCATCGAGCGGCTCAGACATGGTCGGGAGGGAGGAGAATGACCGCACACGCATCGGCGCGCCGAATACTGAAACGGCAACCGCGCACCGAAACCTCGATCGGGTCGCCCAGGGGAGCCTGTCGCACCACGCGGATGCGGGCCCCGGACGTCAGGCCCATCTCAACGAGGCGTCGGGCATCGGCAGGAGCGCCATCGAGGCGAGCGACGCGACCCTCAGTGCCAATGGGAAGATCCGCGAGGGTGGAAAGCACGGGGACAATCTACGCGACAGGGCCAAGCCGTCAAACGCCTCAACCGTGCCACATGGGCAAACTGCCCGCTACTTGACGAGCAGTTTCTCCAACTCGGGGTCCTTCTGCATACCGAGTTCGACGGCGCGGCGGTAATGCTTGCGAGCGAGTTCGACGGAAGGGGGGTTCTGGGAGGCGTAAACCACCGCGAGGTTAAAGTGGGCGTCGGCGTAATCGGGCTTGAGCTCGATGGCCTTCAGCAGTTCCTTCTCGGCGGCCTCCTGGTAGCCCTTCTGGCTATAGGTAATTCCGAGGTAGTTATGCGTCTCGTGGTTGCTTGGGTTGATCGAAATGGCGCGGGTGAGCGCGCTCACGGCGTCGTCGTACCGCCCTTGGCGATAGTGGACAATGCCGAGCACGGACAGCGAGAATGCATCCTGCGGGTCGGCCGCAAGCGCCCCCTGGAGGGCCTTCTCAGCCTCCTCGACGCGCTCCTGGCGGAAGCGAATGACCCCGAGGTTCGAGAGGGCGAAGACGCTCCCCGGTTCGGTCTTGAGAATCTGCTCGTACTTCGCGGCCGCCCCTTCGAGATCCCCCTTCGCGAAAAAGCGCTTGGCATCGCTGGCAAGGACGGAGTTGTCGCCGCTCAGTTTTGAGGCGGACCCGCCGGAGGCCTCCTTCTTCGAGGAGGTGATCGTGCCGCTGAGCTTCGTGGGATCCTCGCGCGGCATGGCCGCCGGGGTCTTCAGAAGGGCGCGCTCCTCGTCGGAGAGCGATGAAAGAGGACTGGCCAACACCTTGATCTGCTGGCGGATGGATTCGGTACGGCTACCGAGTTCGTCGAGTTCTTTCGCAAGAGTGTCGCGGGCTTGCATCCGACGGGAATCCTCCTGGTACTGGCGATCCACAATCGCGCGCAGGAGGGCGTTCTCCTTCTGAAGGGTCTGCAGAACCTCGGGGGCAACGCTGGCGGCAGGTCCGGCCGTGGCGGTGCGGAGCTGCCCGCGCACTTCCTCGAGTTCCCCCTTAAGGGTGGTGTTCGCGATCTTGAGTTGCTCGTTCTCGCGGCGCAACTTATCGAGGGCTTCCTGGGCCTTGGCAAGATCCCCGCGCACGGCCGCAATGTCCTCGGCATTCGACCCGACGCCCTTCAGGCGTGATTCGGCATCCACAAGGCGCTGCTTGAGCGCGTCGTTCTCATGAATAAGTTTTTGCAGCCGCTCGTCACCACTGGCGCCGGCCGAGCGGAGATCCTCCTCCACCTTCCGAAGTCGGCTCTCGAGGTCGCCCTTCTCGCGCTGGAGCTTGGTGATTTCCTGCCGCGCGCGGTCAAGCTCCCGTTCTAACTCCGCGACGCGGTCGGAAGGGCGGGGCGGGGTCCCCACTTCCTCGGGGGACGCCGGCTTGACGTCCTTCGGTACGGTGTTTACAGGCGGGGCGGCCTCGGGCGTCGGGGCGGGGGACGGGACAGCCCCAGGGGCAGCCCCCCCCTCCTCGGGCTCAATCCGTCCGCCAGCCTTCGCGATACGCTCGGAACAGTACTTAACCCGGTAGGCAATGATGTTCGGATTCCAGTCCGGGCTCGCCTTCTTGATGTCCCTCAGGATTTTGAGCGCCGCGGCGTACTTCTCGATGGCCTTCGCGGAGTCGGAACCCTTGTCCGCCGCATCCCCGTCCTGGACAAGGAAGTAGGCCTTGAGGAAGTCGTCCGCGGTCTCGGCGCCAAGGCGGGGCGCACCGGCGAGGAGGACCAGCGCGGAGGCAAGCAGAGTCAGGAAGCGCATGGGATCAACGGTTGGTTTCTGGGTTGGAAATCGGAAAGGATGCCTACCTGACCGTGTCGCCGCGGCGCAGTGCGCCGGTCAGGATATCCGCGGAAACCAGCGGGGGCTTCGACGGAGGAGTGATGCGAAGACTGCCAACAAAGATGCCGCCCCGGTACACTCCGAGTTCGGAGCGAATCGGGGGCATCATGCTCTTGGAAAAGTCCACGATCACGAACCCCTTCTGCAGGTTCAGCAAGACGATGCTCCCATCGAAGGGCGACTCGACCGACGGGGGTGTGGCGGCGAGCTTCGGGGTGGAGGAGTCGCGGAGCGCGGTCTCTTCCACATACGCTTTTTTGGGTTCCGCCGCGACGACGGCCACGGAAGGGGTGGGCTTGGCGGCAGGGACAACCTCCTCGGCAGAGGGAAGCCCCTCGGCAAGGGCAAGAGCTTCTTCCTTGGTATTGGCGAGATTCTCTTCCGCGACGAATGGCCTCGAACTGGGAGTGGACTCGCAGCCCGAGAGCGCAAGGCCCAGTGCGGTCACCATGATGCAGAAGATGCGGGATTGCACACTCATAGAAGCGATATGTTCTTTTAGCATGTGGAGGCAGAAAAGGTCAATCAATACATCCGCGTCCGTAAGGCGATCGTCGGCTTTTATTTCGTGGGGGAAGCGGTGAGTGCCGCCAGGCGCTCGCGGCACTTGGGAGCCCACTCGCTATTGGGATACTCATCGAGACAGCGCTTGTCATACTTGATCGCGTTCTGGAGTGAATCGGTGCGCTTCTTGGGATCGGCCCCCTGCAGGGCCGCCTGGGCCTCGTAAAGGGAGGCACCGCGAAACAATCCCTCGGCCGCCAGGTTTGGGAATGCCTGGTAGCTGAGCCCGATGCGCAGAAAAAAACCGATCGCCTGCTTAAAACACTCCTCTTTCGCCTTTGGCTGGGTTTCCGCCTCCCCTTTCCCAAGCCAGGTGTAGCCGAGGCGCATGAAGATCCTCACCTTGAGTTCGGTATCGCGAACCTTGGCTTGGAGAACCGTGTAGAGCTTGTTGGCCTCGTCCCAGTTCTTGCGCTTCTCCTCGATCAGGATCTTGTAGAACTCGGCCTCGGGAGCAGCCCCCTCGTACCACGAGTACTTCGTGATGACGGTCTCCAGGTTCTTCGTCGCGTTCACGTTGTCGCCCTTTTCAAAGTATGCCTGGCCGAGGCCGAGAAGCGCCTCGGCGATGCCGCGCTCATCATTGGCCTGCTGCTTTTCCTCGAGTTGGCGCTCGGAGACCTTGATGGCGCGATCGTACTGCTTCGCATCGAGAAGGGCGCTGCGGTACTGGCGATAACCCGCATTCGGAAGCGACCCCCCCCCGGCCTTGTCGAACGCCTCGGTGAGGACGGCGATGGCGGCCTCACGATCCTGCAGCAGATTGAGAAGGCTGCCGAGGGCAAAGGCGACCTTGGCGCCGAGTGCGGAATCGCCGGCTCCGAGCTTCCCAAAGTACTCGCGGGCCTCCTCCTTCTTTGCGAAACCAGCGTTGATCCTCGCCTGCCAAATCCCACTCATCTGCGAGAGGGCCTTGTCCACGGCGGGGCTGGCAGAGTAGCGAGAGAGAATTTCCTCGAAGGCCACGGTGGCCTTCTGGACCAGATCCTTGTACTCCGCCTGCCGCTCGGGGGGGAGTTTGTCCGGCCGTGCGGCCATCCTGGCGGCCCGCTGAAAAAGCATTTCGCCGATCGCGTACTGGGCATCCGGGGCGGCTTCGGACCCGGCGAACTTCGCGACCACTTCCCGGTAGGCGGCCTCGGCGTCGGCAAGCTTGTTCTGGTTCCGCAGGATCTCCGCGCGGTAGAGCATCGCATTCGGGGCGAGCGAATGTTCGGGGAAAAGCTGGAGAAACTGGTCGAAGGCCTGGAGCGCGGCCGGATAAGCCTTGGCCCCCAGCCCCAAGTTCGTCAGGGCGATGGCGATCTGCGAATAGGGGGCGACCGTCTCCCCCGGGAACTCCTTCACGACGCGGGCGTGGGCCGCAAGGGCGGAAGTCACATCCTTTTTCTCCTCGAAGGCCTTGGCAACCTGGTAGAGCGCGCTGGGGAGCAACTTGCTCTTCGGATATTTTTTCTCGAACGACTGGAGTTCCTTGAGGGCGTCATCGGTCTTCTTTAGCTCGAAGAGCGAAACGGCGACGAAGAAGGAGGCGTTCTCCGCCGCCTCGGTGTCTGGAAACTTCTCGATGTAGGCTCGAAATTCGGGAATCGCGGCCGCGTACTCCTTCTTCTGGTAGCTCGTGTAAGCCTTGTTGAAGATTGCGGCGCCGGCCATCGAACTCTTCGGGAACTTCACGCGGAATTTCTCGTTGCGCTTGTCGGCCTCGGCGGTGTTGCCCGACTGGCTCGCCGCCGTGGCCGCGATGAAGTAGGTCTGTTCGAGGAAGGCTCCGTTCGGGAAGGTGACCTCGTACTCATCGGCCCACTTGATCGCCTCGTCGTACTTCGCCGCGCGCAATAAGTTCTCCGCGAAAGAGACCGGGAGATCCTCCCCAATTTTGTCCGCGGGATACGCGACTTTGAAATCCGCGTAGGCCTTCATGGCTTTTTCAATCTCGCGCTTTTCGAGCAGCGCCTTCACTCCGAGGTAGTCGGCCCTCTTCTTCTGGTCCGGAGTAAAGTGAGGCAGGCAGTGGCGGTTAAGGACGAGCACCTCGTCGAACCTCTTCAACTCGTAGAGGCAGCGGGCCGTCTGCTGCTGGGCCGCTAGGTAGAGCCCTCCGCTCTCTCTCGCGTCGGCGACCCGCCGGTTTGCGGCATCGAGTTGGCGCTTCGTCTCGCCCTGCCTCGCCTTGTCGCCACCTCGGATCGCGGCCGTGTAGGCAGCGCGAGCCGGCTCCACCGCGAGGGCCGCCTGCTGCTCGATGGCCGCCGCGGGGCGGACCTTGCGGAAGTAGCCGAGCGCCTCACGATACGCCGCGGCTGCAAGGAGGCTGTCGCCAGCCGAATAGAGGGCCTGGTTTGCCAGCGAAAGATCCTTGGTTTGCCCGCTGATCTGGTCGAAGAGCTTGCGGGCTTCATCCACCTTGCTCCGGGCGTCGGGGTCGCGCTGCTGCTCGCGTGCCATGCGTGCCTGGGCGCTGTACACCCGGGCGAGAAGATAGGTGGCATCGTTGGCCATGGCGGACTGGGCGAACTCGCGGGAGAACACCGCGAGGGTCTTCTCCGCCTCATCGGCCTTGCCGTTCTGGAGTTGGGCCGCGGCCTTGCCGTAGAGCGCGTCGGCGCGCAGCTTTCCCTGGGGAAAGTCCTTCAGGTAGGTGTCGAACGTCGCCACGCTCTCATTGAAGGCCTTCGCACGTTCCTCGGGTTTATCCAGCGAGGCTCCCTGCGCCGACAGGACATTGCCGAGCATCGAGAACGCCTGCTCGCGCAGGGCGGGGTCGGGGTTCTTCTTTGGATCCACCAACTCGCGCAACACCTCTAGCGCACGGGGGTAGTTGCGCCCCATGTAGCAGGCGTAGCCCAGATTATAGCGGGCAGCCCAGATCCCCTGGAAGCTCTTGTATGTGGAGACCAGGCTCTCGTAACGCTCGATCGCCTTCTTGAGGTCTCCTGCCGTGAGGGCCTCCTCCGCTGAGATCAAGAGGGCGTTCGCGGCCTCGTCCCCCCCCTGCCCGCGTGCGGAAACCCCCGCAAGAAGCAGTCCCGCCAGCAGAATACGGATGCCGCGACACATATCCATGCATTCCTTCTAACGAAAACCACCGGGCCGCGCAAGCGTCGCGGCCAGATTCGGCTCGTGAAACGAGTAAAAGGGGAAACCGCACGAGTCGAGCGTCGGCCGCACCTTCCACCGCTTATATGCCCACATCCACGATCCCGGACGCAGACGGATCACCCGCTCGCATTCGGACATCCACGCACGCGTGATCCGATCTCCCTCGGTCACGGGATCGGCCTCACGGTCGTAAATAATCTCCGGTCCGATCATCGCGCGGTAGCGACCACCGCCCGAAGGCCAGGCGACCGTACAGACCACCGGTGCCCCGGTTCGCATGGCCAGGAAACCGACCGCCCTCGTCGTCAGGGCCGGCACGCCGAAGAAATCGAAAAAGGCCCCGCCCTCCTCTGCCGAGGAGTTGAGGTCTACCATCAAACCCACGATTCCCCCCTTGCGCAGTTCGCGGTAGAGCGGCCCCGCTGTGCGCGAGCCATGGGAGCGATGAATCAGTCGGTGCCCGCAATGCTCGCGGTGACGGCGAAAGCGCGCCTCCACCCACGGATTCTTGATCGGCTGGGAGACCCCGAGCAGCGGGAAACCCGCCATCCCCCAGGCGAGGCTGAGCCATTCCCAGTTCCCGTAGTGGAAGGTCAGCGCAAGGAGTCCCCTCCCCCTCCCCACCATCTCGCGGAGCAACTCGAGCGAGCCCGGCTCGAACTCGAACCGCCGCGCCAGCCCATCCCGCGCCAACCGCTCCGAGGCGAGGGATTCCAACGCCGTCCGCGCAAAGGACTGGAAGGAACGCCGCGCCACGCGCCGTCGCTCGACCTCGGGAAGCGAGGCACCCAGCGCCAACTCAAGATTGGCCAGCGCCACCCGACGCTCTTTCCGCGCAAAAACGTAACCGAGCCAGCCCGCCACCCGCGAGAGCCCGACAAGGAGCGAATAAGGAATCCTGGGACAGACCAAAAAACCCGCCGCGCACAAAACCGCCTCCCCGCGCCTCCGTGCGCGCTTCCACCACGAAACCGAAGGGGCTCCTGCCAACGCAGTTCAGGGGGTCGAGGACGCCGGCTGCGATGCCGTGTCACGCCGAACCGTGGAGATGACCGCCTCATCCACGTCGGAGAGGGCCGAAAGATCCACCGCGTGGGCCGGAAGGGCCACGGGACGCACCTCAGCGGCAGGCGCCGCAGCCGCCGCCGCGGACGGAACCATCGAGTGCGGACGCGAGGACGGAGAGGAAACGGTCACCGCGGCTTTTGCTTTATGCGGCGGCGCCTGCGTCACGTCGTCGAAGAGGATAAAACTCGCCCCAACCGCCCCGAGCAATACCCCGAGGGAAAGGCCGAAACCGAAAAGCAGCCACGATTTCATGACACCGTGAACCTAGCCCTTCCCGAACGTTTGTCGAGCAAAAGCGGCATGGAAGAGGACATGAACGAAAATTTCCCCTTTGCGGCCCGGGCGCCCTCACGCTACGCTCAAGAACACGGGTTGGTAGCTCAGTCGGTAGAGCAGCGCCCTTTTAAGGCGTTGGTCATGGGTTCGAATCCCATCCAACCCACCACTTTTCCCAGTTCCACGTTGACTTTACCCCGGAGGGCGAGGAACTTCCCCGCTCGCATGAAGGAAGTCTTGGAGGGGCAGGAGCGGTCGCGCAAGTGGCTGCTGGCCCGTCAACATCCCGAGGGGTACTGGGTCGGGGAACTCGAAGGCGACACGATCCTGGAATCGGAGTACGCCCTCTACCTCCATTATATGGGCTGGGGCGACACGGAGACCTACCGCCTCCTGGCCAACCACGTGCTCCAGCACCGCAACCCCGAGGGGGGCTGGGCGATCTTCCCCGGCGGGCCGACGGATATCAGCGCCACGGTGAAGTGCTACCTCCTGTTGCGCTTGTCCGGGCGCGGGGCGAGCGAGGAGCTGATGAGCAAGATCCGCGAGGTAATCCTGCGGCACGGGGGAATCGTCAAGGTCAACAGCTTCACGAAGATCTACCTCGCGCTCGTGGGCGAGTTCCCGTGGGAAGGGGTCCCCGCGATCCCGCCCGAGCTCATCCTGTTCCCGAAGAACTTCTACTACAGCATCTACTCGATGAGCGCATGGTCGCGCACGATGATCGTGCCGCTCTCAATTGTGGAACATTTCAAGGTCACGCGCCCTTTTCCCTTCACGGTGGATGAGCTTTACGCGGGCGGGCGCGAGCAGGCGAACATCCATCTTCCGTGGAGCAAGCGAACGATCACCTGGCATAATTTCTTTCTCACCTGGAACTACATTATCAAATGGTGGCAGGGGCAGCCGATCCACCCTTTCCGAGGAATCGCCCTTAAACGATGCCACCGCTGGCTCCTGGATCGGCTCGAACACTCCGACGGGCTGGGAACGATCTTCCCGGCCATGGTCAACTCGATCTTCGCGCTGACGGCCCTGGGCTATCCCCCCGACCACCCGCTTGTGCAACGGGAGAAGAAGGAGTTGGAGCGCTTCACGATTCGCGAGGGAGAGACGATGCGGCTGCAGCCCTGCTTCTCTCCCGTCTGGGACACCGCGTGGAGCACCCTGATCCTGCGCGAGTCCGGCCTGCCCCCCGATCACCCCGCTCTCCAGCGCGCCGCCGAGTGGATGCTCTCCAAGGAGACCACGATCATCGGGGATTGGGCGATCAAGAACCCGCAGCCCGAGCCGGCAGGCTGGTACTTCGAGTTCCTCAACGAGTGGTACCCCGACGTGGACGATACGATCGTGGTGCTCCGTGCGCTGAAGCAGGTGGACCTGCCCGATCGCGCCGCGAAGGAGCGCGCCATGGACCGGGGACTGCGCTGGACTCTCGGCATGCAATGCCGCGATGGCGGGTGGGCCAGCTTCGACAAGGACAACACCCACCGCCTCTACACGGAGGTGCCCTTCGCGGACCACAACGCGATGATCGACCCGCCCACCGCGGACATCACGGGGCGGGTCCTCGAGTGCCTCGCCGACTTCGGCTTCACCTCGAGTTCCCCCGAGTGTCGCCGCGCAATCGCATTTATCGAGAAGGACCAGTGTCCGGATGGTTCGTGGTTTGGCCGCTGGGGCAGTAACTACATCTACGGCACCTGGCAGGTACTCGTCGGGCTCTCCCGCATCGGTGCCAATCTCTCGCAGCCCATGGTGCGGCGCGCCGTGCACTGGCTGGAGAGCGTGCAGAACGAGGACGGCGGCTGGGGCGAGACGCTCGCCTCCTATAATGATCCCTCGCTCAAGGGCAAGGGCCCCTCCACCGCCTCGCAGACCGCATGGGCCCTGCTCGGTCTGCTCGCCGCTCGCGAGGTCAACAGCCGCGCCGTCGAGCGAGGCCTCGCGTGGCTCGTCAAACGGCAAAACCCGGACGGCTCATGGACCGAGAACGAGTGGACCGGAACCGGCTTCCCCAAGGTCTTTTACCTGCGCTACCACCTCTACCGCGCCTACTTCCCGCTCATGGCGTTCAATGCGTGGTTCGCCCTCCATCGTGACAGCGCCCTCAACCCGGCAGTGCAATCCCTCGCCGCCGCGACCGCCCGCGAGGCGGTCCCGGTCCGCGCCACCCCACGCCGAGAGGGCTGATCCCAGAGACCATGTCGCGCATCGATCGCGGCATGTTAATCGTCACCTGACCCCCTCCGCAGGTCGCCGATGGCGGCAAGACGTGCCGCGACATCCTTGTCCGAGCCGAGTTCGCGCACCTCGCAGGGGAGACGCTCGGTCCAGTTGCTCTCGCTCATCGGGCCGGGCACGTTGAACCGCTGCTTGTCCCCGAGGAGATCGGTGACCATGAACATCGCGAGCCAACTCGGACAGCCAAGCAGCCGCCGGCACAGTGCCGCGTGGATCTCGGGGGTATAGACGGACGGCAACTCCCGCGCCCCCCACCCCGCCCAATCCGCCGCCCTGCGCGCCTCGATCGCGGCGTTCGGATCGCGGGACCACTTCTCCCACATCGCCGCGAGCGGTTCGTGGTCGTGGGTCGCGAACGTCGCCACCGAGAGCGGGGCGTAGGAATCCGACGGGGTGTAGGCCCCGTCATGCTGTCGTTCGAAAAGAGGAATTTTGAAGCCCGGGACCCCAAGCGATGTCAGCGACGGGCGCACATAGTCCGGGACCCAGCCGAGGTCCTCCGCGACCACGCCGCATTCCCCCGCGGCGTCGAGGATCATCCGCATCATCGCCTCGCCATGGGCGCGATTCGAGGCCCTCGACTCCTCCCGCTCGTCCCCGTCCGGCCAGAAGCGCGGAAGGTCTCCCGCCTTCGCCTTCGCCTGCTCGTGGCTGAGATTCACATAGTCACCATTCTCGCGGGGAGACCATGGAAAGGCATACACCCGGTAAAAACCGAGGACGTGGTCCACCCGGAACAGGTCGAATACCCGCGCCGTCCCTTTCACGCGCCGTCGCCACCACGAGAACCCGTCTTCCCTCATCCGATCCCAGCGGTAAAGCGGGATGCCCCAGTTCTGTCCCCATCGCTCCGTGAAAAGATCCGGCTTGAAGAAATGCTCCGGCGGCGCCCCGCAGGACCACCGCAAATCGAAGACTCCCTGGTTCGCCCAAACATCCGCGCTGCACCGCCCGATCCCGAAGGGAATGTCACCCATGAGCGCCACCCCGCGCCGCCGCGCATGCGCCCGCACCGATATCCACTGACGGTAAGCCACCCACTGCACCCAGGAATGGAAGACCGCCTCTTCCTCGAGCGCCTTCCTCTCCTTGGGGGAACGCGAGGCCAGCCAGTCGCGCGCCGCCGAGGGCGTGCGATGCTCCACCGACCAGGACTCCCAGACCGCGGAACCGCCGTTGCACCCCATGAGGACCCGAAACAGCGCGTAATCCCCAATCCACCCCGACTCCGCCTCGACAAACGCCTCGAACTCACCCCCCCGGCGCGAGGCACGGAACGCGGCGCGCAGGAGCTTCTGCTTCAGCGCCTTGACGCGGCGGTACTTCACCGGCCCGTCGCGCAACTCCGCGAGTTCCCTCGCTCCCGCCAGCCGAGCCCAATCGGCCTTCGGCAACTCCGTCAGGGACGACGGGTGCGTCGCCACCGTTGTCGGGTCCAGCGCCACCGAGCTGATCGCGTTGTAGGGACTGTGGTCGTCCCCCGTCTCGTTGACCGGCAGGAACTGCAGGACCCCGATCCCGCGGTCGGCGCACCAGTTCACCATCTCCCGCGCGGCCCCCGTGTCGCCGATCCCCAGGTCGTGACGGCCCCGCAGGGCAAAAAGAGGCACCAGCAGGCCCGTCAGCCGCTGTTTGGGATCGGGTCGCACACATCACTCCGAGCAGGAAGCCCCACCCGCATCAAGTCCCATCCGTCTAATCTTGCGAACATTCTGGGGGCATGTGCACCTCGCATGTCACCGTCTCCTTACATAGACAATCTTATCGCAAGTGAAAGAGCGGGACTCGAATTTTCTGTTCGGCTTGGGTTGCGGGATTTACGGAGATCGTATCGCCCCACCTTATGAAAACCGTCGTCATTATCAGTCTCGGGATCATGAAAAATTTGCTGCGTGATTGACTCCGACAGGAGGACTCGCCAGTTTCCAGCCTCGCTCACGAGGCCGCGGATGCGGCCCAATTTTCCCAACCCTATTCAGAGGTTTCCCAATGCCAAAGCGCCAGGACGTCAAGAAGGTCATGATCATCGGTTCGGGCCCCATCATCATCGGGCAGGCGTGCGAGTTCGATTACTCGGGCACCCAGGCCTGCAAGGCCCTGCGCAAGCTCGGCTACCAAATCCTCCTGGTAAACTCGAACCCGGCCACGATCATGACCGATCCCGGGATGGCCGATGTGACCTACATCGAGCCGCTGAACGTCAAGACGCTGACCGAGATCATCGAGAAGGAACGGCCCGACGCGCTCCTTCCCAACCTCG
Source organism: uncultured Verrucomicrobiota bacterium (assembly GCA_964653025.1). Taxonomy (GTDB): domain Bacteria; phylum Verrucomicrobiota; class Verrucomicrobiia; order JABWAM01; family JABWAM01; genus JABWAM01. The sequence continues at coordinate 28,846 of CAZZBZ010000002.1, read as the reverse complement.
GAGGCCAGACAGGGCTGAACCTCAGCTCGGAGCTGGCGAAGGCGGGCGTGCTCCAGAAGTTCGGCGTCAAGGTGATCGGGGTGGAACTCGACGCCATCGAGCGCGGCGAGGACCGCATCATTTTCAAGGAGACGATGAAGAAGCTGGGGATCGACATGCCGAAGAGCGCCCCGGCGTTCAACGTCGAGGAGGCTGAAAAGATCGCGGGCGAGTTGGGCTACCCGGTGGTGGTCCGCCCCGCGTACACCCTCGGCGGCACCGGCGGCGGGCTGGTGTACAACATCGAGGAGCTGCGGACCGTGGCCGCCCGCGGCCTTGCGGCCAGCATGGTTCACCAGATCCTCGTGGAGGAGTCGGTCCTCGGCTGGGAGGAGCTCGAGCTCGAGGTAGTCCGCGACGCGAACGCGAAAAAGATCACGGTCTGCTTCATCGAGAACGTGGACGCCATGGGCGTGCACACCGGCGACTCGTTCTGCGTGGCGCCGATGCTGACCATCGCCCCCGAGCTGCAGAAGAAACTCCAAGAGTATTCCTACCGGATCGTGGACGCGATCAGGGTGATCGGCGGCACGAATATCCAGTTCGCGCACGACCCGAAGACGGGGCGCGTGGTGATCATCGAGATCAACCCGCGCACGTCGCGCTCCTCGGCGCTGGCCTCAAAGGCCACGGGCTTCCCGATCGCGCTCATCTCCGCGATGCTGGCGGGAGGGATGACCCTCGACGAGATTCCCTACTGGCGGGCCGGCACCCTCGACAAGTACGAACCCTCGGGGGACTACGTGGTGGTCAAGTTCTCGCGCTGGGCCTTCGAGAAGTTCAAGGATGCGAAGGACAAGCTGGGGACCCAGATGCGCGCGGTGGGCGAGGTGATGAGCATCGGGAAGAACTACAAGGAGGCCTTCCACAAGGCCATTCGCTCGCTGGAAAACGGGCGCCATGGCCTCGGCTTCGTGAAAGACTTCAACCGCAAGTCCCTGACGGAGCTCCTGGCGATGCTCAACGAGGCATCCAGCGAGAGGCAGTTCATCCTTTACGAGGCGCTGAGGAAGGGGGCCGGGATCGACGACCTTTACGCGCGCACCCACCTGAAGCCCTGGTTCCTGCGGCAGATGAAGGAGCTCGTGGAACTGGAAGAGGAGATCCTCAAGCACAAGGGAGGAACGCTCCCTGACGCGCTTCTCAAGCGCGCCAAACTCGATGGGTTCGCCGACCGCTACCTGGCGCAGATCCTCGGACGGAGCGAAACGGAGATCCGCAAGGCCCGGCTCAAGCTCGGCGTGACCGAGCGCTGGGATGCCGTGCCCGTGAGTGGCGTAGAAAATACGGCCTACTATTACTCGACCTACCACGGCACGGACAAGGTGCCCGCCAGCAAGAACCGCAAGGTGATGGTCCTCGGCGGCGGACCCAACCGCATCGGGCAGGGAATCGAGTTCGACTACTGCTGCGTCCACGCCGCCTTCGCGCTGCGCGACGCCGGGTACGAGTCGATCATGGTGAACTGCAACCCCGAGACCGTTTCCACGGACTACGACACGGCCGACAAGTTGTACTTTGAGCCGCTCACCGTGGAGGACGTCCTCAGCATCTACGAGAAGGAGAAGCCCGAGGGGGTGATCGTCCAGTTCGGCGGCCAGACGCCGTTGAACATCGCCAACGAGCTGGCCGCCGCGGGGGTGCGCATCCTCGGAACCTCTCCCGAGACCATCAATCTCGCGGAGGACCGCGACCTGTTCCGCCAGAAGATGCGCGAGATGGGGATCCCCATGCCGGAGTCCGGCGTGGCGCGCTCGCCCGAGGAGGCCCTGGCGGTGGCGCGGCGCATCGGTTACCCGCTCATCGTCCGCCCTTCGTTCGTCCTCGGCGGGCGCGGCATGGAGGTGGTGTACGACGAGGCGATGCTCAAGCACTACGTGGCCGCCGCGGTGACCGTGACCCCCGACCGCCCGATCTACGTGGACAAGTTCCTCGACAACGCCCTGGAGTGCGAGGCGGACGCGATCGCCGACGGCACGGAGGCATTTGTGCCGGCCGTGATGGAGCACATCGAGCTGGCGGGAATTCACTCGGGCGACTCCGCCTGCGTGATCCCGCCGGTAAGCATCTCGCCCAAGCATCTCGAGACGATCCGCGATTACACCCGTCGGATCGGACGGGAACTCGGAGTGGTCGGGCTGATGAATGTCCAATACGCGATCGCGCAGGACACGGTCTTCGTGCTCGAGGCGAACCCGAGGGCCTCGCGAACGGTGCCGCTGGTCTCCAAGGTCTGCAACCTCCAGATGGCGCGCATCGCCACGGAGCTGATGCTCGGAAAGAAGCTTTCCGCGATGAAACTCAAAGCCACCACGGTCCCGTATTATGGGGTCAAGGAGGCCGTGTTCCCCTTCAACATGTTCCCGGAGGTGGACCCCTTGCTCGGCCCCGAGATGCGTTCCACGGGGGAGGTGCTCGGGATGGCCGGATCGTACGGCCTCGCCTTCTACAAGGCCCAGGAAGCGGCGGGGGCGATCCTGCCCACGGAGGGTACGGCGCTGATCACGGTCAACGAGCAGGATCGCTCGGGCGTGCTGGAGATCGCACGCCAGTTTGCCGGGATGGGCTTCCGGATCCTGGCCACGGTTGGCACCGGGGAATACCTCCGCGGCCAGGGCGTGTCCGCCGAAAGCATTTACAAACTCCACGAGGGGCGCCCGAACATCACGGACGCGATCATGAACGGCGAGATCCACCTCATCATCAACACGCCCGCGGGACGGCGGAGCATGCACGACGACTCCTATCTCCGGAAGGCCGCCATCAAGCACAAGGTTCCCTACATCACCACGCTCGCGGCCGCATCAGCTGCGGCGAAGGGGATCCACGCCCGAAGGCAGGGGCGCGAGCAGGTGCGCTCTCTCCAGGAATACCACCGGATGCTATCGACAACTTCCACGGACTGAACTGGAAAACTACGCCGCGTACTTGCTGCCGCACCGTGAGGGTCGTGCGAAGCCGCTCATCTGTCTCGCACGTGCGTCAACGCAAGCGGTGGAATCGAAGGCCTTGGGCGGACGGAACGGATCTTCTCGTCCAGGCCGTCTTCCACAAAAAAGGCGGCCCCTCTTTCCGTGTGACCGAGATATTTCTTGAAAAATAGAAACTCGTTTCTAATCAGTCCGAGTTCAACCGTCCGTTTCAACTCAGGGACGCGGAGTGTTGCGCTTGCGTCGGAGCGGTGCGGGTGCTGACATCCCCATATCCATGAATTCCTGTGTCCGACGTTCCAATGTTCTCTCGAAACTCCGTGCCGGCAAAGTGGCGCGCATCGCCTGCCTCGGCCACTACATGCCCTACGGCCCCAGCATGGCTGCTCGTTTTGGGTACGACGGGATCTGGGTGGATGGCGAGCATCGCGCCTTCGATCCGCTGCTGGCCCAGGCCTTTATCGCGTTTCACCACATCGCGAACATCGATTGCATGTGGCGGGCCGTGACCCTGGAGAAGACGGGGTTGTACCGCCTTCTCGAGGATGGCGCGGCGGGGCTGATGATTCCCCATGTCTCCACGGTTGAGAAGGCGCGGATGCTCGTGCAGGCCGTGAAGTTCCCGCCGATGGGCGACCGGGGTTTTGACGCCGCGGGGCTCGATTGTCGGTACAGTCTTCCCGCGCTGAAGCCCTATGGCGAGGCCGCGAACCGCGAGACGTTTCTCGTGGTCCAGATCGAGACGCCCGAGGCCCTCGAGAATGCCGACGCGATTGCCGCCGTCCCCGGGGTGGATGTGCTTTTCCTCGGCCCCGGCGACATGTCGGCCCGCCTCGATTGCAGCCCGTCGCCCACCGACCCGAAGATGGCGAAGGCACAGGAACGCGTGAATGCCGCGGCGTCCCGCCACGGAAAGCATTGGGGGCGTCCCGTGGGTTCCGCGGAGGATCTGCGCCGTGTGGTGGATGCGGGCGCGCGTTTCGTGGTGATGGGCTCGGAGTTCGGGGGGGTGATGAACGAGTTTCGCCGCTGCGGCGAGGAGTTCGATCGCCTTCTCGGCGAAGGTGCCGTCGTCGGGGTCGCCGCAAAGCCCCACACGCCCTGAGAAACATGCCGAAGCTCTCGCTCGTCATCCCGGTTTACAACGAGGAAGCGAACCTCGAGCGCCTCCACGCGGAGATCGCCGAGGCGATGAAAGGCGTGTCGGAGGACTACGAGGTGGTGGTCACCGACGACGCGAGCCGTGACCGGAGCTGGGAGATCATGCAGGCGATCGCGACGCGCGACCCGCGCTGGAGGGTGCAGCGTTTCGCGGCGAACTGCGGCGAGACTGCGGCTTCCTCGGCCGGGATGAAAGCGGTGTCGGGGGACCTGATCTTCACGCTCGACGCCGACCTCCAGAACGATCCGCGCGACATCCCGAAGTTTATCGAGGCGCTCAAGGGTGCCGACTGCGTCTGCGGTTCTCGCGTGCACGAGCGGGCGGATAACTGGCTGCGCCGCACCTCCTCGCAGGTGGCGAACTGGGTGAGGAACAAGCTGAGCGATGAGAATATCACTGACGCAGGCTGCACCTACCGGGCCTTCCGGAAGGAATGCCTCGCCGAGGTGAAGTTCTTCCGTGGCGCGCACCGTTTCCTGCCAACCCTTTTTCGCATGGATGGATACACCGTCGTGGAAATCCCGATCACGCCACGCGAGAGGTTTGCGGGCGAATCGAAGTACGGCGTCTGGAACCGCCTCTTCAAATCCTTCACCGATTTGCTGGCCGTACGGTGGATGAAGAGCCGCCAACTCCGCTACCGCATCGCCGAGCGGAAGGGGTTTCCGTCCTGATCTGCATATTTCACACCACCTTGGAAAGGTGGGGGGCAAGCGCACCCTGCAGATAGAGTCGCTGACCCGTTCTTCTCCCTCGCCCGCCCGACCGCGGTCAGCGACCGCGGCTACAGTTGAAGCTGAACCAGACGGCAACCCGAGCGGTTGCCCTGCGGGTCGCGGATGCAGGTTCGGGGCCGCGCGGGACGGATCGAGAACTTTAGCGCGGGACCTGCTTCTCCTCCTCCTCGATCGTCGCGATCTCGCCACGCAGGTGGGCGAAGACCTTCGAGCGACGGGAAAGCATCCATGAGCCGAGGAAGAAGAGGGCGAGTGCCGCAACGCCGATGGCGACGTAGGTCATCGTCAGGCGCGGATCGAACTTCCCGGCGCTGCTGCCAACGAGGGTAAGGGGAACTGCTTCCGGGAGGAACCCGAGGAGCGTGCCGAGGAGGAAGTGGCGGTGTCGGATGTGGGTAACCCCCATGAAGAGGTTGACGAGCAGACCGCTGATGGGGAGCTGGCGGATGAGAAAGAGGTTGATCACCGGGTGGACGCCAAGCACCTCGTGGGCGTGGGCGAGGCCGGGGTGGCGGCTCAGCACCCGCTCGCGACCGCCCCAGCGCACGAAGAGGAAGGTGCCGTAGTAGCCGAGCAGGGTGGCGGCCTGGGTCCAGATGAGCCCCTCGGCGAAGCCGAACGCCATCCCCCCGATGGGGCAGAAGATGAGGCGCGGGAGGCCGACCGCGACGAGGGCGGCCACGACGAGCGCAAAGACCACCCGACCCATCGGACCGAAGGCTTGAATCGCCTCCTTCAACTCTCGCACTTTGCGGAGGTGTTCCTGGAGCGGGGTGAAGTACACCGCGATGACCGCCACGACCAGCAAGCCGAAAAGCAGGAGCATGCCGGTCGGGATGCACCTCGCTGTCGGGGGACGGGGCACATCTTCCCCGCTCGGAGCGGAGAGCGGAGGATTGCCCTGGGTCATGATTCTTCCCGTCGGCACGGGAATGCGATGGGAGGTCGCCTATCCCTTCAGAAGATCGGCGATGTGGATCGGCTTCCCGGTGGCGATGGAATGGTTCCCCGCGATGCCGATCAGGATGGACATCGCCCCGGCGCGCGAGGAGGCCATGTGCCCGAGCGGGTCGGGCTGGGGCTGGTCGAAGAGCATCTTGTGGAGGCGGGCGTCGCCGCCACCGTGACCGCTGCTGTGGTCCACGAGCACGCCAATCGTCTCCACGGACTTGTCCGGCCGGTAGATGATGATGTTCTGCGGTTTCTTGTCGGGAACGACGTGGGGACCGCTGTGCCACTCGCTGCACTCGAGGCGTCCCTCGGTGCCGTTGAGTGCCATGCGCCAACCCTCATAGATACAGTGTGCGTTGAGCGAGTAGGACATCTGGACGCCGCCCGAGTAGCGCACCGCGAGATTCATCGTGTCCTCAATGTTGATCTCGGGGTCGAAGACGCAGCCGTCGCGGTGGTAACCGTCGAAATGCTCCACTTTGGCGTAGAGGGCGTTGTTGTCGATCAACGCGCCGACGACCGTCGGGGTGGTGATGTCGTAGAAAAACTCGCAGGTTTTTTTGTGATCGCACTGGCGGCAGGTCTTGCCCCGTTCCTTGCGGGTCGGGCCGTAGAACTGGAGCGAGCCGAGCGCGAAGACTTCCGTTGGGTCCTGGCCGAGGAACCAGTTCGCGAGATCGAAATGGTGGGTGCTCTTGTGAACGAGCAGGCCTCCCGAGTTCTCCTTCTTCCGGTGCCAGCGGCGGAAATAGTCGGCCCCGTGGCTGCGGTCGAGCTGGTAGTTGAAGTCCACCGAGAGGACCTTCCCGATGATGCCCTTCGCGAGAAGCTCCCGCACCTTCGTTACATAAGGCACGAAACGGTAGTTGAAGGTGACGGTGACCTTCTTACCCGTCCGCTTCTCGGCGGCGAGGACGGCGCGGCACTTCGCGTCGTCGGTCGTCATCGGTTTCTCGGAAATCGCATCGCATCCCGCATCGAAGGCCTTGATGATGAACTCGTGGTGCAGGGCGTCCTTGGTGGAGACGATCACGACATCCGGCTTTGTCTCCTTGAGCATGCGGTCAAAATCCTTGTAGGCGGGCACTTTTGACCCGAGCGATTGATTCAGGTAGGCCATGCGCCCCTCGTTCACGTCGCAGATGCCGACGAGCTCGGCGCAGTGGCTGAAGTTTTTGAGGAGGGGCTGCGCGAACATGCTGATTCCACGACCGCCGCAACCGACCAAAACATAACGAATGACTTTATTGGAACTCATGGGTTGAGAGTCAAACATCAGGCCGTCTTTCGGGCAAGCAACTTCGAAGGCGCGCGGTCTTTGGCCTTGACCGCTGCGGTGTACGGCGGCAGAACCCTCGCACGCATGAAAACCGCCCTCCGTGAAGTTCTGAACGGTCCCCGCGCCGTCGGGCCCTACTCCCTCGGAGTCGTTACCTCCGGACGTCTCCTGTTCGTTTCCGGCCAGGTTCCTTTCAACCCGGCCACCGGCAAGGTCGAGCGGGGCACCATCGAGCAGCAGACTGAGCGAGTGATCTCCAACATCAAGGCGATCGTGGAGGCCGCGGGGGGGCGGATGGAGAATGCGGTAAACTGCCGCGTCTATCTTCAACCCCTCACGCCCGAGACGTTCGCGGCGATGAACGGGGTCTATGCGAAGTTTTTTGGGGAGAACCCCCCCTCACGTTCGACGATCGGCTGCCAACTCCTCGGCTTTGACGTGGAGATCGACTGCGTGGTCGCCCTCGATGCCTGATCTCTGCTGAAATTCACCATCCGTCCGCTCTCCTCCTGCTGACTGCTCACTGCTTCCTTCCCACTTCCTTTTCACCATGCCCATCAAGATTGCTTTCATCGGTGCGGGCAGCATCGGTTTTACCCGACGGCTTTTCCGCGACGTTCTCATTGTTCCGGAGTTTCGGGATACGCAGTTCGCCTTCACCGACATCAACGCGCGGAACCTCGAGATGGTCACGCGGATCTGCGAGAAGGATCTTCGAGATAACCATCTTCCCGCCAAGATCGTCGCGACGCGTGACCGTCGCCGTGCGCTCGCGGGGGCTGACTACGTGGTCAACTGCACGCGCATCGGGGGGCTCGAAGCGTTTGCACAGGACATCGACATCCCGCTGAAGTATGGCGTGGACCAGTGTGTGGGGGACACCCTCTGCGCGGGCGGGATCATGTACGGCCAGCGCAACATCGCGGCCATCCTCGATTTCTGCCGGGACATCCGCGAGGTATCGAGGAAGGGGGCGCTTTTCCTGAACTACGCCAACCCGATGGCGATGAATACCTGGGCGGTGCTCGACCACGGGGGGGTAAACACCGTGGGTCTCTGCCACGGCGTGCAAGGGGCGCACGGGCAGATTGCGAGCGTAATCGAGCGCTGGGCGCGCAAACGGGGCCTGCTCAAAAAGGGGAGGAGCCGCGTCTTGGAGCGCGACTTTGCCTCGGGCCACCCGGTTCGGCTCGATCCCCGGGAGGTGGACATCATCGCCGCCGGGATCAACCACCAGACCTGGTTCATCAAGGCCGAGTGGCGCGGGCGAAACATGCTTCCGAAGCTTCTCGAGATGTTCGAGGCCCACCCGACCTTCCGCCGCACCGAGAAGGTGCGGATCGACGTGCTCCGCCGCTTTGGCTACTACAGTACCGAGTCGAACGGGCACCTCAGCGAGTATCTGCCGTGGTACCGCAAGCGGACGGGCGAAATCCGCCGCTGGATCGACCTCTCGAGCTGGATCAACGGGGAGACGGGCGGCTATCTCCGCGTCTGCACCGAGGGGCGCAACTGGTTCAGGTCCGACTTTCCTCGATGGCTTGCCGAGGCCGGGAAGCCGATCAAACCCGAGGAGCGCAGCCATGAGCACGGCAGTTGGATTATCGAAGCCCTTGAGACGGGGCGCACCTATCGCGGCCACTTTAATGTTCGCAACCACGGCTGCATCCCCAACCTCGCTGCCGACGCGATCGTCGAGGTCCCCTGCTACGTGGACCGTACCGGCATCCATGTCCCGCGGGTGGGAAACCTTCCGCTCGCCTGCGCGGCGACCTGCGAGGCGAGCATCCATGTCCAGCGCATGAGCGTGGAGGCCGCGGTGCGCGGCGATGCCACGCTCCTCAAGCAGGCGATACTCCACGATCCGCTTGTGGGCGCGGTCTGCAATCCCGAGGAGATCTGGCAGATGACTGACGAGATGCTCGTCGCTCAGGCAAAGTGGCTTCCGCAGTATGTGAGAAATGGCTCGGTCGCCGCCGCGAAACGACGCCTCGCGACTTGCAAACGCGTGAAACTCCGCAAGTGGCGCGGCTCGGCCCGTCTCCATATCAAGAGCGTCGCCGAGCTTCGCAAGTCGAGGGAAACGAGTGTGATGGAGGCCGACAAGGCCGCCGCCGGGCGAGCGAAACTTGTGCAGGGGAAAACAGCGCGCGGTAAACGGTGAGCGGTGGGCGAGGGAGGGCTCAGGGAACCTTGGAGGGGGGAGCCATCCGGCTTCCGCTGGGACACAGCGCGCCAAGGCATCCTGCCATCGAGGCAAAGTAGCGGGCGCGCTGCTCGGGAGTGAGGCAGGAGCCGACTTCGAGGACGTGGTGGACCGTGGTGATCTCCAACTCGCTGTAAGCCTCGCTCGCCTCCTTCGCCTCCGAGAGGAGTTGGCTTTTATTGGGTTCTTGGGTTGCGAGGTGACGAGCAATCCGCGCCCGTGCGGCGCAGTGTTTTGCGCAGAGTTCCCCGATGCGGGCGCGGTAGGCTTTTTCGAGAAGCGTCACTTTGCGAGCCTGTTCCTTCGTGAGACCGAGGGCGGGCGCGGGGGAAAACGCGTCGCGCGGTTTTGCATGGCACGAGAGGCCCGCCTCGTGCCGGGCGATCCACCACGCCGAGGTCGCGGTCACGAGGACCAAGATCAGCAGGCCGGTAAGCCATTTCCGAGTGAAGGGGCTCATGGCTGTGCGGGGGCGGACGCGTCCGCAATGTCACGGTATGCGGCGCTGATCCAAAGGGGGGAGGTGGGCTTCATCACCGAGTCACGCCACTCGATCGCCGAGGCAACGTTCGCCTGACTGGTTGCCGCGGCGACATGGGCGACGCCCATCAGGAGGACGATCGCCCCCATGGCGGGAACGAGCGCCCCGGGAGCAGGTAGCCACCCCTGCACGATCTGATCGAGCCACTCCATGCCGCGGCGCCACATGGTTTCGGGAGGAGCGGCACGCACTGCACGCATCGTATCAGCCACGAAACGTTCCGCCTCGACAGCCTTCGCGGCAGGGTTCCGCGGGTTCCACGTGGCGAGGAGTTGGTCGAGGGGATCGTCGGGTTGCATGGCGAAATGGGGGATATCCCCGTGGCCCTCGCCGTCCCCCCCGTGTTGAAGGGGGGGACGGGAGGGTTGGAGTCAGTTCTGTGGCTTGTCGGTGGTTTTCTCGGGGGACGGAGTCTTCTGCGCTTTGCAGCGAGACCCGGCTTTGGGACATGCCTTGGCGTCGTCCTTGGCCACTGGGCACGAGGCGGCGGCCTTGCTCCCCTTGGGGCAGGTGGCAGCCTTCGAGCAGGTGGTAGCCTTCGAGCAGTTGACGGCCTTCGGACACGCGGCCTTGCAGCAGCAGGGGGCCGGTGCCTTGTCGGCGGTCAGGACGGCGGCGCGCGCGCTGAGGTTTTCGGGGTTGGTGATGCCGCCTGCATAGGCGCTGAACAGACCGAGCGCCGCGACGACGCCCGTGAGGATGAGGAGTTTCTTCATGTGTTTTTCCTTCGGTACTTGGTTTTCTGTGGTTTTGGTTTTCCCGATTTGCACGGGGTTGTTGCCAAGTAGAACGGGCGGGGCGGAAAAAACCCTCATAAGTTTATTTCGATTGATAAAAAGGGGTCAGTTTTTTGCGGAGAATCTGTCGGGCGCGGTAAAGACGCATCTCGGCGCCCTTGAGGGAACAGCCAAGCATCTCGGCGATCTCCGCGTGCCCCAAACCTTCGTATTCGGCGAGGACAAAGGCCGTACGGAGATCGGGGGGCAGGGATCCGACCGCCGCCTCGATCGCCGCCATGGTCTCGTTGCGCTCGGCCTGTCCGTCGGTAGCGCCGAGGGTGGCGAGGGCCTCCTCGCCCTCGGTACCGACGCGGCGGGGATGCTCGGGGCGGCGGGGGCGGGCGCGCAGGACGTCGAGGGCAACCCGGGCGCCGACCTGAAAAAGCCATGACTGGAACCGCCCCGTTGGCCGCCATCGGGGAAGGGCCCGGTGGATGCGGACGAAAGTTTCCTGCGCGGCATCCCGTGCGTCGTCCCAGTCGAAAAGCATCCGGTAGAGGAGGGCATGGAGGCGCGGGGCGAACGCGCGGACGATCTCCTCGAACGCGCGGTCGTCGCCGCGCGCGGCGGCGTGGGCAAGGTCGCGGAATCGGGACTCGTCAGGTGGCAGATCCTGGGCCGTCGTCATTCGGGTTAATGTCGGAAGACCCCCAGCCTACTCCTCTCCCCGTTCCGTGGGGAGAGGGAAACTACGCATGGAGCCGTTTCCACCATCAGCGTAAATGGATTCTCGAATGGAACGAGGGGATGTGCGACCAATTTTCTGGTTTTGGAGCTGGGACGAGATTGGGGCGCGGGAGCGCTTTCCTTTGGACGGGTTCGCCGGTAACGTGCGGGTCGCATGAACGTGCTCGTCACCGGTGGGGCTGGTTTCCTCGGCTCGCACCTCGTGGAGGCATGCCTCCACGCAGGGAGGCGCGTCATCGTGCTCGACGATGGCTCGACCGGACGCGAGACCAACCTCGCCGCTTGCCGGGAAAACCCCCGCCTTGAGATGGTGTGTGGCTCGGTGCTCGATGCGCCCCTTGTGGACCGGCTCATCGGGGAGGCCGATGTGATTTTTCACCTCGCCGCGGCGGTGGGGGTGCGTCTAGTGATCCGCGAGCCGATCCGTACGATCGAGGCCAACTTTCTCGGCTCGCGAAACGTGCTGGAAGCCTGCGCGCGCCAAGGGAAGAAGGTCCTCCTCGCCTCGACGAGCGAGGTTTATGGGAAAGGAGTCGGGACGGCGTTTGAGGAGGGATCGGACCTCACGCTCGGGGCGCCGACCACCGGCCGATGGGCTTACGCGTGCAGCAAGGCGATGGCGGAGTTTTTTGCCTTCGCCCAGAGGAAGGAACATGGCCTGCGCTTCGTCGCGCTCCGCTACTTCAACGCGGTCGGACCGCGCCAACTCCCCGACCACGGGATGGTCCTGCCGCGCTTCATCCGCCAGGCGTTGGACGGCGAACCTCTCACCGTTTTTGGCGACGGCTCCCAGTCGCGTTGTTTCATGCATGTGGAGGACGCGGTGGAGGCCACCCTGCGCCTCGCGGAGGCGGTGGGCGCCGAGGGGCAGATCGTCAATGTGGGCAACCCGACACCCGTCACAATGCTCGACCTTGCGCGGCGGGTGATTCGCCTTGCTGGCTCGCGCTCAACGATCGCGCACGTGGACCCGCGCGAGGTGTACGACGCCGATTTTGCCGATATGCCTTCGCGGGTGCCCGACATCTCGCGACTGGCGAAGCTTACCGGGTTCCGCCCGCAGCGGGGGGTTGAGGAGGCGGCTTGCGAGATGATTGCTGAAGCGCGCACGGCGAAGCCATGAGATTGGAGAAGCCGCGCCGCTTTTTGCTTGCGACCTGGGGGTCGAGCGGCGACCTGCATCCTTTTCTTGCCGTGGGCGCCGCCCTGCGGCGGCGGGGCCATGGGGTGGGAATGGTCGGCTTTAAGTTGTGGGAAAAGAAAATTCGCGGTGCGGGGCTGGAGTTCCTCCCGGTGGGCGAGGATCCCTTCGGCGAGAACCCTGTGCTGCACCCGGACATTTTCTCATCCCGTCGCCTGGGGCTCGTGTCGCTCCGCACGCTGATGGAGCAGTATGTTGCGCCGACGATGCCCTCTTTTCTGATGGCGCTGTTGGAGGCTGCACCCCGGTTCGACGTCCTCCTCGCGCACAGCTTCGTGATGATCGCCCCGATTGTGTCGGCAAAGACGGGAATCCGTCTTGCCTCCGCAAGCCTCGCGCCGGGGGTGATTCCGAGCGCGTGGGCGATGCCGGCGGGTGCCTACGCGGAGCCGTTTCGCGGCGCGGCGGGCCGCCTCGTGAACCGCGCCCTCTGGCGGATGGGCATGGCTCTGGTTCGCCGTCACATCGACCCGTTCGTGAACCGTCTACGGGCCCAGTACGGGCTGCCGCCGTCGCGGGATACGGCGTTCACAAGCGTATCACGAGAACAGCACCTCCAACTTTACAGCCCGGCATTTGCCGCGGCCGAATCCGACTGGCATCCCTCGCTCCGCCATACGGGCTTCTGCTACTGGGACGAGTTGGAGGGATGGACTCCTCCCCCGGCGCTTCGAGAGTTTATCGAGGGAGGCGAGCCGCCGGTGCTCTTCACGCTTGGTTCGAGCGCGGTAGAGCAACCGGAAGGTTTTTTTGAGAGCGCGGAAACGGCGGTCCGTCGCCTCGGGCTTCGCGCCGTGTTCCTGATGGGGCGCCACGCCGCAGCGTATCGTTCGCGCGGGGGAAAAGTGCTCGCGTGGGACTACGCGCCCTACGCGTGGATCATGCCGCGTTGCGTGGCAGTCGCTCACCAGTGCGGGATCGGCACCACCGCGCAGGTATTGCGGGCGGGGAAGCCGTCGCTCCTGTGTCCGTATGCGTTTGACCAACCCAACAACGCGATGCGGTTGCTCGCGCTCGGTACCGGGCGACTCCTGCGCCGAAACCGGCGTCGCCCGGAGGATTTCGAGGAAGCCCTGCGCCGTCTTCTCGATGAACCGGGGTATCGGAATGCGACCGGGCGCGTGGCGGAGGTCATCGCGCGGGAGGACGGCCCGGACAAGGCGGCGAGATTGTTGGAGGAGTTTTCCGCGCGTTAATACCTCCTTTTGGGGGAACCCGAAAAACCGATTTCGAAATTTTCGCCCGCGATGGCGACCGTACTTATCTGCCCTTTGCCAAAACTTCGGGACCGTGCTAGCTTGCGAGTTAGTTCCCCATGAGCGTCGCCCCCGTTTTTCCCAGAGAAAGCCGTGTCGCGGGCACTCTTCTCTCGGTCGTCCTCATCCTCCTCGCATTCACCCTCTTCTCGGCGGCCGTCGCCTGGATTCTCCACCTCGCGGGGACCGTCGAGGATGTCGAGGCAAAGCGCGCCATCGAGCGCGTCGAGTTCCTCCATAAGGTCCGCTCCCGCGATGCCGCGACCCTTAACTCTTACGGTCTTGCCGACCCCGCCTCCGGCCTTGCTCGCATCCCAGTCCCACGCGCCGCCGAACTCGCCGTGGACCGCCTCAAGGCAAAACCTGTTCGGCCGGCCGATCTCATCCCGCCGCCTCCCCCCGCCACGGCCCCGGCGCCTGCCGCCCCCCTGCCCACCGTAACCCCAGCGGCGAAGGAGGGCGCTCCGAGGGCGCCGAAGGCGGCATGACCGTCGCACTCATTATCCTCTTTGCCCTGGTGATCGCCTTCAGCGCGGTCGCCATTGGTGCTTTCGGCTGGGCGGCGAAGACTCATCAGTTCTCAGAAATTGAAAAGGGCTCCGAGAGCATCTTTGACGAGGATGAACCGATCGGCCGGGCAACCGACGGCTTCCCAAAAAAATTACCCCCCGCGAACCGGAGCCAGAAAACGAGTTGAACCGCGCCATCCCCGTATGAACGCCGAGCCCCACGACCTCGCCACGCATGAGCGTGCCGCCATCGACGCCTCATGCCGAGTGCCGGTGCTCCTCTTTTTCGCCTCGGCGATCGTCTGGCTACTCGTGGGGAGCGTCTTCGCGCTCCTCGCCTCAATCAAGCTCACGAACCCCCTGTTCCTCGCGGATCACTCCTGGCTCACCTTTGGCCGTATCCGCCCCGCCCACCTCAACACCGTCGCCTATGGATGGTCCTCCTCCGCCGCCATCGGCGTCGCGATCTGGCTCATGGCCCGCCTCTGCCGTGCCCCTCTCCGTCACGCGCGAATCCTGCTCGCCGCCGCAGCGCTCTGGAACATCGGGGTCGCCGTCGGTACCGGTGCGATCCTCGCGGGGGACGGCACCTCGATCGAGTGGCTGGAGTTTCCCTCCTACGCCGCCTTCATCCTCTTTACCGCCTACGCCTTCGTCTCCGTCTGGGCTTTGCTCATGTTCCGCGAGCGCCGCTCGGAACACGTCTACGTCTCCCAATGGTACCTCTTCGGCGCCCTCTTCTGGTTTCCATGGCTCTATGGCGTCGCGAACATCATGCTCGTCCTCTGGCCGGTCCAGGGCTCCGTCCAAGCGATCATCAACTGGTGGTATGGCCACAACGCTCTCGGCCTCTGGTTCACCCCCATCGGCATCGCCAGTGCCTACTACATGATCCCCAAGATCATCGGGAAACCCGTCCACAGCTACTACCTCTCCATCCTCGGCTTCTGGTCGCTCGCCCTCTTCTACTCGTGGAACGGCGGGCACCACCTCCTCGGCGGTCCCATCCCCGCGTGGGTCCAGAGTGCCTCCGTCGTCGCCAGCGTGATGATGCTCATCCCTGTCATCACCACCGCGATCAACCACCACATGACGATGCGCGGCAGCTTCTCCCTGCTGCGCTCCAGCCCCGCCCTTCGCTTCACCGTCTTTGGGGCAATGAGCTACACCCTCGCCAGCCTCCAGGGCACCTCGATGGCGATTCGCTCCCTCAACCAGGTCACCCACTTCACCCATTACACCATCGGCCATTCCCACCTCGGAATGTATGCCTTCTTCACGATGACGATGTTCGGCGCGATGTACTACATCGTCCCTCGCCTCGTTTGTTGGGAGTGGCCCTCCGCCCTGCTCATCAAGGCCCACTTCTGGCTCGCCGCCACCGGCTCCGTTCTTATGATCGGCTGCCTCGGCGTGGGCGGTCTCCTCCAGGGCCTCGAACTCGCCAATCCCAAGGTCCCTTTCCTCGACATCGTCGCCCACGCATTCCCGTGGCTCCATGTCCGCAGTATCTCGGGCGAGATTCTCACCGCGGGTCACATCTGCTTCGCCATCTCCTTCGTCCTCATCCTCCTGCGCGCGGGCCGTCGCCGCGAGGGACCCACCCTCCTCGCCCGCCCCGCCCCCTATCGCCCATGAATCGCGGCGCCACCCTCTTCCTCGGCATCTTCCTCACCTTCGCCTTTGCCTGGGCGGGATTGGTGCTGGCACCCTGGCTCCAGTTCGGGCGCCTCCCCTCCATCGTCTCCGAGGACAACGGCCAGACCCTTCCTCCCCCACTCAGCGGCCTCGCCCAACGCGGCCATCAGGTCTACGCCGAGATGGGTTGTATCTATTGTCACAGCCAGCAGGTTCGCGGTGAAACCCAGGGATCCGACCTCGCCCGAGGCTGGGGCGTTCGTCGCACCGTCGCCCGCGACTACATCGGCGATCGCCCCCACTTCCTCGGCACCATGCGCACCGGGCCCGATCTCAGCAATATCGGTCGCCGCCAGTCCAGCGCCGACTGGCACCACCGCCACCTCTATAACCCCCAGGCCGTCAGCCCCGGCTCCGTGATGGCCCCCTTCCGCTTCCTCTACCGCCTCCAGAAAATCGCCGGCGAACGCTCCGCCGAGGCCCTCAAACTCGAGGGCGCCGAGACGCCCCCGCCCGGCTGGGAGGTCGTCCCCACCCCGGACGCAAAGGCCCTTGTCGCCTACCTTCTCTCCCTCGACCGCAGCTACGCCCTCCCCGAGGCGCCCACCGACTGACGCACGGATGGCCCCCCACCCTCCACGCCCCCCGTCCGACAAGGCTTCCGAGATGGACCTTGCCAAGGTCCACGGTGCCATCCTTCGCGAGCACGATGAACCGCACGACGGCTCTGAGCCGATCCCTCTCTGGCTGATCACCCTTTTCCTCGGCCTCGCGTTCTGGGCGGGCGGCTACCTTTTTTTCTACAGCGGCGGCTTCCATGGCGATGTCTTTAACGAGCGCCAGATCACCTGGGGCTACCTCCCTGCCACTCCTGGAAAAGCGATAGATCCCCTCGCCCTCGGCAAGCGGGTCTTTGTCGCCAACTGCGCTTCCTGCCACCAGGTCACCGGTCTCGGCCAGCCGGGCATCTACCCACCCCTTGCTGGTTCGGAGTACGTGAACGGCCCCGCCAACCGCCTCGCGGCGATCCTCCTGAATGGTGTCACCGGCCCGATCAAGGTCAGCGGCATCGTCTACAACAACACCATGCCCACCTGGAAGAGCCTGCTGAAGGACGAGCAGATCGCCGCCGTCCTTACCTATATCCGACAGGAATGGGGCAACAAGGGCGGCCCTGTCCATCCCGAGGGCATCGCCGCCAAGCGCGCCGCTTTTGCAACCCGCGCCACCCCGATGACGGAGGCCGAACTCCTCGCGATCCCTCCCGAGGAACTCCCGGGTCCTTCGGTTCCTTCCCCCGCAGCCCCGGGCACCGCGACGAATGCCTCCTCGAACGCCCCATCCGCCAAAGTCGCCCCCACCCCGAAACGTTGAGGGAAAGTCCCCCGTTGCCCAGCGGCAGAGCGAAACCAAGTAATCGTCCGCGGTGACGACTCAACTTCGCGACGAAAGTCCGCGGGTAAATCTCGAATACTTCAGCGCGCAGCCGAGGACGCCGAAACCGTAGACCACGCTGCGGCGGAAGTTGATCGAGGAGGCCTCGTCGAAGTAACGCGTCGGGCAGGAGATCTCCCCGATCCGAAAACCCGCCTCGATCGCCTGGCAGAGGATCTGGTTGTCGAAGATAAAGTCATCCGAGTTGCGGTCCAGCGGCAGGCGCTCCAGCACCTTCCGCGAGAAGGCGCGGTAGCCGGTGTGGTACTCCGAAAGCTTCTGGCCCATCAACCAGTTCTGGACGAGGGTCAGGAACCGGTTGGCCACGTACTTGTAGAAGGGCATCCCCCCCTCGCGCGCGCTCTGCGCAAGAATTCGCGAGCCAAGCACCACGTCGTAGTGCCCACTCGCCACCATGTGCGCCATCGCGCCCACCAGGCGCGGCGAGTACTGGTAGTCCGGGTGCAGCATCACGACAATGTCCGCCCCGAGCTTCAACGCCTCGCGATAACAAGTCTTCTGGTTGCCGCCGTAGCCCAGATTCCGTTCATGGACGAAGGTCTTCAACCCGAGGCGCCGTCCCACCGCCGCCGTGTCGTCGTCGCTTGCGTCGTCCACGAGCAACACCTCGTCCACCACCTCGCGCGGGATCTCCGTCACCGTCCGCTCGAGGGTCTTCCCCGCGCGAAAAGCCGGCAACACCACCACAATGCGCTTCCCGTCGATCATGACACGGAGTGTTCGCGGAACCATGCGACCGTCCGCGCAAGCCCCTCGTCGAAAGTAATCTCCGCCTGAAAACCAAACTTTTCCTTCGCCCGGGAGACATCGAGCTGGCGCTTGGGCTGCCCGTCGGGCTTCGTCGGGTCCCAGCGCAGCCGTCCCCCGTAGCCCACCGCCTTCGCCACCTTCTCGGCCAGTTCACGGATCGTCACGCTGGAGCCGCTCCCCAGGTTCACGGGCTCCGGTCCGTCGTAGCGTTCCGCGGCGAGCAGGATTCCCTCGGCACAGTCGTCCACGTAAAGAAACTCGCGCGATGCCGCACCGGTCCCCCAGAGCCCGACCTCGGACGCTCCCGAGCGACGCGCCTCCTCCATTTTTCGGACGAGTGCCGGAATCACGTGCGAGGTGGTGAGGTCGAAGTTGTCCCACGGGCCGTAGAGGTTCACCGGCAGGAGATAGATCCCGTGAAAACCGTACTGCTGGCGGTAGGCCTGGAGCTGCACGAGCAGCATCTTCTTCGCCAGGCCGTACGGGGCGTTGGTCTCCTCCGGGTAGCCGTCCCAGAGGTTCTCTTCACGAAAAGGAACCGGCGTAAACTTCGGATAGGCACACACGGTCCCGAGGACCACCGTCTTCGCCACGCCAAGCTGCCGCGCCAGCTCGATGAGCTGGATCCCCATGATCGCGTTGTCGTGGAAAAACGTCCCCGGCCGCAGGCGATTCGCCTCGATTCCCCCGCAGATCGCCGCGAGATGGATGACGAGCGTTGGCTTGAACGCCTCCAGCGTGCGCCTCGTGGCGACCGGGTCCCGCAGGTCGCACTCCGCGCTGCGCGGGGCGAGGATCGTGCCGTTGCCACGCGCCTTGAGCCGGGCCAGCAAATGGCGACCGAGGAAACCGTGGCCCCCGGTCACGAAAACCCGTTGTTCAGGCCAGAAACTCATTGGGAAAACTCTTTAAAAACTCCATCGCCTACAGTCGGACGTCAATCCCGGGGATCGCGCTTCCCCTGCAGGAGGCGCACATCGGCGTCCACCATGAGCCGCACGAGTTCCTTGAAGAGAACCTTCGGCCTCCAGCCGAGTTGGCGCTCCGTCTTCGAGGGATCTCCCACAAGAAGGTCCACCTCGCTCGGGCGCTCGTAACGTGCGTCGTGGGCCGTGTGCTTCTTCCAGTCCAGCCCCACGTGGGAGAAGGCCTCCTCGAGAAACTCGCGCACCGAGTGGGTCTCCCCCGTCGCCACTACGTAGTCGTCACTCTTCTCCTGCTGGAGCATCAGCCACATCGCCTCGACATACTCCTTCGCGTAACCCCAATCGCGGCGCGCATCGAGGTTCCCGAGGTAGAGCTTTTCCTGCTGCCCCAGCTTGATGGCCGCCACCGCGCGCGTGATCTTGCGGGTGACGAAGGTCTCCCCGCGCCGGGGCGACTCGTGGTTGAAAAGGATCCCGTTCGTGGCGTGGAGCCCGTAGGCCTCGCGGTAGTTCACCGTCGCCCAGTAGGCAAAGACCTTCGCGCAGCCGTACGGGCTGCGGGGATGGAAGGGCGTGGTCTCCTTCTGGGGAACCTCCGCCACCTTGCCGAACATCTCGCTCGAGGAGGCCTGGTAGAACCGCGGCTTGATCGCCGCCTCGCGGATCGCCTCGAGGATGCGGATCGTTCCCACCCCCGTGATGTCCGCCGTGTACTCGGGGATGTCGAAGCTCACGCGCACGTGGCTCTGCGCCGCGAGGTGGTAGATTTCCTCCGGTTTTAAATCCATGAGCAGTTTCACCAGGCTCACGCTGTCGCTCAGGTCGCCGTAGTGCAGGATCAGCTTTGCCCCGCTCTCGTGCCGGTCCTGGTACAGGTAATCAATGCGGCTCGTGTTAAACGTGCTCGCCCGACGGATGATCCCGTGCACCTCGTAGCCCTTCTTCAGTAGAAATTCCGCAAGGTACGAACCGTCCTGTCCGGTGATCCCGGTGATGAGGGCCTTCTTGGGCATAGGTACGGAAATCTATCAGGCATCCAGAGGCGGCGCAATAGACGTGCGCGGCCCCGTCAGCGGACCGTGCTCGTCGCAACGCCGAGCGTCTCGAAGAAGCTCGGGAAGGTCTTCTCCACACAGCGCGGATCGCGGATCTTGATCCACGGGCACCCGTCGCCAAAAACATCCACGCTGCCGAGCACTGCAAAACACATCGCAATCCGGTGGTCGCGGTACGTCTCAATCTCGGCGGGCCGAAACGCCTTCGCGGGTGCCAGGACCAATCCCTCGGGCTCCTCGCGCACCGGAACGCCGCACTTCTCCAACTCCGTCGCCAGCGCCGCGAGCCGATCGCATTCCTGCTTTCGCAGGTTTCCCGCCTGCGTAAGGTGCAGGGGACGGCGCAGCGCCGCCGCCACGGTCACCAGCGTCAACACCGAGTCGCCGAGATCGGTCTTTCGGGAGACCTTGATCGGCGGGGGAAGGAACTTCGGGAAACGGTGGTCCACCTGGAGACTCGTCGGGGGCCACCGGGGGATCGTCAGCTTCCCGCCAAGGAGGTGCTGCAACGCGAAGAAGTAGCTCGCGCTCGAGGCATCCGGCTCGATGGCGAAGGGCCCGCCCTTCCAACTCCAGGAGCCCAGCATCCCGCGCGTCAGTTCCACATAGGGCGACGGGGGACAATCCACCTCAACCTTCGCGGTCTTCCCCACGAGGAGCAGCGCCGAGGCGAACTGGCTCGATTCCCCGGCGATCACACGAACCTTCCCCGCCTTGATCGGGCCGCGGATCTCCGCGGGGAGCCTGCCTTCCGTGTCCTTCACGTCGGCCCCGAGTTCCCGCAGCGCGTCGAACACCTCCCGCATCGGTCGCTCGTGCATCCGCGGCGTCCCACCCAGGCGGTAGGGCCCCTTCCCCAGCGCGCACAACGCCGAGAGAAAGCGCGCCGCCGTCCCGGCCGTTCCCACGAAAAGCTCGGCCTCACGCGCGGGAATCTCCCCACCGTGGCCCCTCACCGTGAGGATGCGGTTGTCGGCATTCAGGTGATCGGGGCGTTCCTCGACTTCGAAACCGAGCTTGCGCAGGCAATCCACCATCACCCTCGTGTCCTCCGCCCAAAGCGCCCCGTGCAACTCGGTGGCTCCCTCCGAAAGCGCCGCGAGGACGAGCGCGCGGTTGGTGAGGCTCTTGGAGCCGGGGATACCGACCACGGCGTCCAGCGGGCCCTTCACCGGGCGAATCGGAAGTGGGTCGGCAAGCGATGACATGGCGACTAAGAACGATGGTGGATCCCGCCACGCACCTCCCTGGCCCGTCCGAGCAGGGCGCGCAACTCGGCGGCAGAGCCGTTCGCAACCTCCCGTCGGAGGGTCTCCAACTCCTCGATCAACGCCTCCAATCCACGGCGGATCTCCTCGCGGTTGGACATCACGATCCCCGTCCACATGTCGGGCGAGCCCGCGGCGATCCGCGTCATGTCGCGAAAGCCATTCCCCACACAATCCAGCGCCGGCGACTTGCGACGGCTCACCAGGTTCACCAGCGCCGCCGCGGCAAGGTGCGGCACGTGACTGATCAACGCGACCACCTCGTCGTGCTGAACCGGCGAGAGCGACGCGACCCGTCCCCCCAGCGCCTCCCAGAACGCCACGAGCCGCGCCACCGCGGCGGGACGTGATCGAGGAAGGGGCGTGATGAGGCAGGTTGCCCTCTCGAAAAGGTCGGTACGCGCCGCGCGGAGGCCCTCGCGCTCGCCGCCCGCCATCGGGTGGCTCCCGATCCAGGTCGCCCGTCCCGCGAGGATCGCGCCCACCTGGCGGACCACGTCGTACTTCGTGCTCCCCACATCGGTGACGAGCACCCCGCGCTTCAAGCCGGGGCGCATCGCCTTCGCCACCGAGGGCATCGCCTCCACCGTCGTGCACAGGATCACCAGGTCAGCCCCGCGCACCGCCTCGGCGGGGGTGGGGGCCATCTCGTGGGCGGCGCCGCGCTTCACCGCCTCGCGCGCTGCATCGACACGACGGCCCCAAACGACGATCCGCCCGGCCACACGACGCTTGCGCGCAGCGAGGCCGATTGAGCCCCCGAGCAGGCCGGGACCGAGGATGGCCAGTTTCTGGAAGAGCGGTTTCTTCATGGGCGGAGGGCCAGAAGACTAGCAGAACCGACCAAAAAAAGAAGCGTCGCGCGGCGGCAGGGATATCCCCGGGGCGCGCGACCGCGAATTTCTGATACGATTCCTCTTCTCATCGTTGACGAGGGGCGGTGGGAAGGCTAGGGTGGACGCTTAATGAAACGCACCTACCAGCCCTCTAAGAGGGTGAGGCGCCGAAACCACGGTTTTCTCAATCGAACGCGAACCAAGTCGGGGCGGGCACTCCTGAGTCGCCGCCGTCACAAGGGACGCAAACGCTTGACACCGAAAATGTAACCACCCGGGCGACCGGGGAGGGTGGAAGCGGCGCACGATGGACCAGAGCCTGCCACGCGTCCTGCGCATACGGCGGGGCTCTGAAATCCGCCAGATCCTCAAGAACGGTCGCCGGTTTACCGGAGAACATCTCACCCTCATCTGTTTGACAGCGCCCGAAGCCCCGGGAGCCGCGCGGGCGGGGTTTCTTTCCCCGCGACGCATTGGCCATGCGACGGAGCGGAACCGGGCACGAAGAAGATTGCGTGATCTCTTTCGAACGCATCGCGCAGCCTTCCGCGCACCAAACCAAATCCTATTCATGGGACGACCTTCCACTGCCACGGCAAGTTTTGAGGCCCTTCGGGCCGAGTTTCTTCGCCTGTGTCGGATGGCGCGTCTCCTTCCCGACGCGTGATCCGCAAGCCGCTCCTCCTCCTCCTCCGCTTCTATCAGGCCGCGGTGTCGCCCCACCTCGGGCGCTGGTGCCGTTTCGAGCCTTCCTGCAGCGAGTACGCACGCCAGGCGATCGAGGCCCATGGTGCCGGGCGCGGGACGTGGCTTGCCGTTTGTCGGGTCGCCCGCTGCCATCCGTTCCACGCCGGCGGGCATGATCCCGTGCCCTCTTCCCAACGCCGTTGCTGCTGATCCCATGGACCGCAAATCGCTTCCCCTCATCGTCCTCTGCATCGCGCTGGTCATCTTCTGGCAGCCGGTCCTGGATTTCATCTTCGGGCCCTCTCCCGCGAGACCCGCCGCTTCCACAACCAACCAGGTGGCTGCCGCGCAGGCGCTTCCCCCGTCCGCGGCACCTCTCCCCGCCCCCTCGGTGCCCGCCGCCGTGAGCCTCTCCCCCGCTTCCCCCCCAGCCGTTCCCGAGGGGAAGGTCCTTTCCCTCGATAACGACCTTCTCTCCGCGGAACTCACCTCTGTGGGCGGCGGTATTCGTCGCATCACCCTCCATCGCTTCTCGGAAAGCGGCGATCCCGACGATCCCCCGAGGGTGCGTCTGAATGTGGAGTCGCCGCTCCCCGTGCTTTCCGTTGCGGTGGGCGACGTGGGTTTTCTCGCCCCGTACGAAGCGCGTACGGTCGAGGACGGTGTGCAGTTCACCCATCGCTCGCCCTCGGGCGTGAAGGTCACCAAGGAGTTTCGCCTCGGAAAAGACTACCTGGTCAATGTGGTTCTGACGGTGGCGAATGAGGGACGAATCCCGCTCAAGGCGCAGCCCCTGCGCGTCGGAATCGGCCTCGCTTCCCCCGGACTCAGCAAGGATGAGCTTGCCTACGTGGCGGCCACGGCATTTGGAAAGGACAAGGCAAGCCACGAGTTCCTCGCGGCGCTCCAAAAGCACGCGACCAAGCAGCAGCGTCCGTGGGAACTGGTCCAGCCCATCGATTGGGGCGCGGTACGCAACCAGTACTTCGCGGTGATCGTGACCCCGCCCGCGCCCTTCGCCGTCTTTTCGGCGGAGCCGTGCGTGTTGCGGGAACATCCGCCGATCGGTGGGAAGCCCGCGGAAGGGGTGCTCGGCGTCATGTCTTCGGCACCCTTCGACCTGGCGGCAGGATCCTCGACGAACCTGACTTTTCGCGTCTACGCGGGGCCGAAGGAGTACCGTCTCCTCGCGGCACTCGGGCAACGGCAGGACCAGGTGCTGGACCTGGGCATGTTTGAGATCATCTCCAAGGCGCTGCTCTGGCTCATGGGAATCTTCCACGGCCTCTTCCGCAACTGGGGTGTGGCGATCATCGGGGTGACGGTGGTCATCAAAATCCTCTTCTGGCCGCTCACGGCGATCAGCACGCGAAGCATGAAGCAGATGCAAGCCCTCGCGCCGAAAATCAACGCCCTCAAGGAAAAGTATAAGGACGACGCCAAGCGGATGAACGAGGAGACGATGAAACTCTACCGGGAGTACAAGGTCAACCCGATGGCAGGCTGCCTCCCGATGCTCATCCAGATCCCGATCTTCTTCGCGTTCTACAACCTTCTTCGCGCTTCCATCGAGCTGAGGGGAGCCTCGTTCCTATGGATCCATGACCTTTCGATGGCCGACACGATCGCCCGCATCCCGGGACTCGATTTTCCCGTCAACCTCATGCCGCTGATCATGGCCGTGACGATGATCTGGCAGACCAAGATTACCCCGCAAGCGCCCAATGCCGACCCCAGCATGAAGATGATGATGTGGATGATGCCGGCGATGTTCCTTTTCTTCTGCTACAGTTTCTCGTCGGGACTTTCCCTCTACTGGACAATCCAGAACCTCCTCACGGTCCTCCAAACCTACCTCACGCGGGACAAGCCCGTGGAGCCCCCCACCCGCACCAAGCCGCGTCGGGGACTCTCCTTCATGCGCCCGGACACCTCAAAACGCTGAGTGTCCCGCAACCCCTCCTCCGCCATGCAAGAAGCCCCCCCTGCCCTTCCGTCATCCGTTTCTCCCCCTGCCGATCCCCCTGCCGATCCCGTTCTCGTCATCGCCCACGCCGAGGAGGTCATTGGCGAACTTCTCAAGCGCCTCGGCTTCGATGCCCGCATCTCCTCCTCTGTCGAATCAAAAGAGATTCGCCTCCGCATTCTCGTCGAGGAACCCGCCCGCCTCATTGGTCGCCGGGGTGCGACAATCAACGACCTTCAGTTTCTCATGAACCGCATCCTCCAGCGCTCGTTCACGGGGATGCCGCGGCTCTATCTCGACGTCACCGCCTCCGAGGACAAGGAGGTCGCCCCGATCAGCGAGCCCCTGAGGACGCTTGCTGAGCATGTGCGCCGCTGGGGCAACCCGGCCGATCTCGGTTCGCTCAATGCGGTCGAGCGCCAGGCGGCGATCGACGCCTTTGCCCGCGACCGCGAACTCGAAGTGGTCCCTGTCTCTCCCGCGCCGAACGGCAACGGTCTCCAGCCCATGCGCCTCCAACTTCGCGGAGAACGCTGAGCAGTAACAACCTTGTCCCAGAGAACGGGACGCAGGCGTCCCGTCTCCTAAATGGCAACCGCCCCGGTTGCCATGGCTACAGCATCCCCGGTCGCTTGGCCACGGGCTGGAACCCGAGATCGATCCTCGGCGCCGCGGGGGGGGCACACAGGTCCGAGGCGGGATCCCCCTGTTCAAGGCGTCGCACCCAACCATTCACGCGATCGAGGAGGAACGCGACGTCGAGCCCCTCGTGTTCGGGGGCGTGGGGCGCGAGGCTCGCTTCTGCCAACCGCAGAAGGCGAAGGGACGGACCCGAGCGAGACTTGGAGAGGTGGACGAAGGCCCCCGCAAGCTGGATCAACCCTTTATAGAATCCCGCGGGATCGCCCTTGGTCGTCAGCCAGAGTTCTTCGAGAATGGCGTGGGCCTCAAAGTAGTATCCCCGGTTAAAACACTCAAAAAAGACCGCGTAGCGCGGATCGCGGCACGACGGGGGCAGCGCGCGCAGGAGCGCCGCAATTTTAGGGGATCTTCTGCTCACGCGACCTGCCCGTCCGAAGCGGAGGCCTTCGTGGACTCCGCCTCTTCGCCGGGCATCCAGCGCCTCATGGCGCGAATCCGCGCCGCAACCGTCGGTTTCTCGGGATCAGAAAAATCAAACTCGAATGCCAGGGTGTATCTGAGTGCGTGGAGAAAGTCCGCGGGACTGCAGGTAAAGCCCCCTTCGCGGATTCCCGTAAGCACCTCGGAAAACAGGGTGGGGCCGGGCTTCATCCGCACCCAGTGTGTGAGCGTGCGGAGCACCGCCTCGGATTCCCGCGCGCGGTGGGCCGCAGGTTCGGGGCCTTCGGGCCATGCGGGGATGCGAGGACAGAGAAGCTCGATCATCCGTGCATGGAAGGCCATTCCCTGGCGGAGCTTCGCGGAGGAGGCGCCCAAGCGCCGCTCGAGGAGCTGCGGCGTGAGAGGGAGGACCTTTCCGAGCAACTCGTCGGCCATCTCATTGAGCGTGGTCGCC
Organism: uncultured Verrucomicrobiota bacterium; assembly: GCA_964653025.1. Lineage (GTDB taxonomy): Bacteria > Verrucomicrobiota > Verrucomicrobiia > JABWAM01 > JABWAM01 > JABWAM01. Next base: position 2,451 of record CAZZBZ010000002.1, on the reverse strand, counting down.
ATCGGGGGGCCCCCAAAGCGCAGGGCCTCATCCGTGAGAAGGTTCACAATCTGGCGGACTCGCTCGCGGGTCATGTCGAACTTCTTGCCGATCTTCATGAGCGTCCAGGGCGCCTCGGAGGCCCCCAGTCGTCGATAGAGAATCTCGCGACGCGGCTCAGGAAGGCTACTTGCGAACTCGTCGATCCGCGTGACCAGAAACAGCGCGGGCGACATTCCCGTAGACTGGCGAGACCTGCCAAACTCGCCCCGCTGGATGCGCCCGAGAAGCTCTCGCATTTTCGTGGCAGTGCGGACCCCACAGTCCGGGGTTCCCTCGATCACGGAAGGATTCAGCCCGTGGAGGTCGGCCAGCTTCGCCATCTTCAGGCGAGTGAGGACATGCTCGAGGCGTGCGGAGATGGGCAGTAGCTTCAACGGCCACTCACGGGCCTGCTCGGGGATTGAAAATGGCTTGTCGACCGCAGGAGCTTTTCGGACGGAGGATGGGATTCCCGATGCCACCTTGACGCAATAAGGAGAGAGAACACGGAGGATCTCGGAAAAGCTTTTCGCTCCGCAGTTGCGCGCGTCGCGGACGCGGGTAAAGGGAGTGTTGTGCAGGTTCCCGAGGAGGTGAACCTGGCTGGCGCCAAGGATGTTACGTGCGCGGGTCGAGAGAGGCAGGGAACGGATGTCCAGCGAATGGTGTTGGGCGTCAATCTGAAAACTTGAACTGAAACCCTGGGCCACGCGAGAGCTGCGTCGGCGCCCCGCCGAGGGTTTGGGCGTTCCCAAAAACAGCTCCGAGCAGGCCGTGATCGAGATCGTGTTGGGGGCGAGATTTTGCACAGTACATTCAGGATCATGAGGGATTTTTTGGCACCTGTCAAGAAAAAATTCTTGACCTGAAAAGACTTGGTCCAATCGCTCAAATCGCCCCTCCAAGAAGCTTCTTGCAAAACCTGTCGCCGCAACTGCGGCGCCAGCTGCAAAACCTCTCCCGCCTCAACGGTCTCGAAATCAGGTGGTTGCGAACTCGGATTCAGCTTCCTTCGACTGTTCTTGCTCGTGCTTCGCACGGGCCGCTTCGACATCGTATCTCTCGTTGTCGGGGTGACTCCGACTCAGCGGAGAAATTTCACGGAGCCGACGGATGATCCCCGGCAGGACCTCCAGGACGCGATCCACGTCTCGATCCGCGTTGTACACCGAAAGGCTGAAGCGCACCGCGCCCCGGGCACGCGCGGGGGTAAGGCCCATCGCCTTGAGGACGTGGGAGGGGTCGAGCGAACCCGTGGTGCAAGCCGACCCGCTGGAGGCGCAGATATTGGCATGATCAAGGAGGAGCAGAACGGCTTCGGCTTCCACGAAGTCGAAAGCCACGTTCATCGTGTTGGGAAGACGAAGATCGCGACGGCCATTGATGCAGACGTCCGTGATCCGAGCGAGGGTCTCATTTTCGAGGCGGTCGCGGAGGGTGCGAACGCGGGTGTTTTCCTCGGCCATTTTCGCGGCGGCCAGCTCGCAGGCACGCCCAAAACCGATGATCGCAGCCACGTTCTCGGTGCCGCCCCGCTTCCCCTTCTCTTGGTGCCCGCCGATGATCGTCGGGGCGAAACGGGTGCGGCGGCGGAGGTAGAGCGCCCCCACGCCCTTCGGGGCGTGGAGTTTGTGACCGACGAGGGAGAGCATGTCGATCTTGCTCGCCTTGAGATTGATCGGGGTCTTGCCGACGGCCTGGACAGCGTCGGTGTGGAAGAGGACGCCCTTGCGCTTGCAGATCTCGGCGACCTCCTCGACCGGGAAAATCACCCCCGTCTCATTATTTGCCCACATCACGCTGCAGATCGCGGTGCGATCGTCCACTGCTTTCTCCACCTCCGCGAGATCGAGCGACCCATCTGGGCGCACGGGCAGGAAGACCACCTCGACCCCTTTCTTCTGGAGCCTTTCGCATTGGTTAATGATCGCGGCATGCTCCACGGCAGTCGTGACCACCTTCCGCTTGCCCGTGATCTCGAGGGCGGAGTTGATCGCGGCGTTATCGCTTTCCGTACCGCAGGAGGTAAAAATAATTTCCTTGGGATCGGCCCCGATGAGGGCGGCGATCCGTTCGCGCGCGGCTTCGATCTCGGCATGAACCTGGCTCCCGAATCGGTAGGCGCTGGAGGGATTGCCCCAAAAGTTCGTGAGAAATGGCACCATCGCCTCCACGACCTCGGGGGCGACACCCGTGGTGGCGTTGTTATCCAGATAAACGACATCTTTGGGCAGCAACTTCATGGGGAATGAGTTTCTTGAAACGGGACAAACCTAGTCCTTTATTGCCCGGTTCGCAAGTTTTCGCCGTGCCGTCGCAAATCCGCGCGTAAGCGGTTTCTCCAGAGCGGAACCGTTTCCGTCATTTCGCAGATAACCATCCCCTTCGAGAATGGTCTGGGGAGCACACGCGGCTCGCGTGTCGAAATCG
>CAZZBZ010000001.1:114243-122550 GCA_964653025.1 uncultured Verrucomicrobiota bacterium | reverse complement strand
CACCGACCGCGGCTACAGTTTGGAAGGGGGGCGCTCTGCTTGATCGGAGCCGCGACGCCCTCGTTGCGGATGGCGGGACGAGAGCGTTCCGCCTCCAAGGCCATATTTCTGACGCGCACCCCGATGAAACGCGGGTTAAACCGATGCTTGCCGAGCGCCGTCGCAAGAAGGTATTGAAAGATGGCGAGAGAAAATCATGCTCAGACGAGGAGTATGAAAAGCACCATGAGTCAACTTCTCCCCGCCGCTTTCGGAATGTCGCCTCGGCTGTGGCGTTCCACGCTGGCGGTGGCTGTGGCGTGGACGGCGTTCATGGCGGCGTCCCTGGCGTGGCTGATCTACGAGCAGCATCACACGACGTTGGACCTGGCCCGGTTGCAAGCGCAGGTCAGCTTGCAAAAAGACACATTGTTCCGCCTTTGGGGGACGGCTTATGGCGGCGTTTATGTGTGGGAGAAGAACAACCTGCCGTCGAACCTTCGCCTGTCGCATGGCGAGGAGTCCTTTATCAAGACCACGTCCGGTCAGAGGCTCATGCTGGTCAGTCCGATGTCCATGATGCGCCAGGTGCAGGAGATGGGCCGCGAACAGTATGGACATCACGGCCGCCTGACGAGCCTGAGGCCTTTGAATCCCGAAAACGCTCCCGACGCATGGGAAGCGGTGGCGCTCAAGGCGTTTGAAATGGGGCAAACCGAAGTCTCCTCGGTTGAGTCTTATTTGGGGCGACCCCACATGCGTGTCATGCGTCCGGTGGCGACCGAGAAAAGCTGCCTGGAGTGTCACGGCGGGCAGGGCCTCCGAGCGGGCGATCTCCGCAGCGGCGTCTCCGTTTCGATCCCGATCGCGCCACTTCGGGTCGCCGGCCAGCATCAGGTGATGGCGCTGGTCGTGGGAGATGGAATCATCTGGCTCCTGGGGCTGACCGTCATCGGTTTTGGCGCATACCGCGCGCGGCAGCACAACCTGGAGCGAAGCAGGAGTGAAAAGGTGTTGCGGGAGAGCGAGGAGCAGTTCCGAAATCTTTTTGAAAGCTCCCGGGACGCCCTGATGATTCTCTCCCCGCCCTCCTGGAGATTTACCTCCTGCAACCCGGCGGCCGTGGAGATGTTCGGGGCAAAGGATAAGGCGGAATTTATCTCGCGCGAGCCGTGGATTTTGTCTCCCGAATGCCAGCCGGACGGACGACTCTCTATCGACAAAGCCAGGGAGATGATCGAGACCGCCATGCGGGAGGGCTTCCACTTATTTGAATGGACTCACCGCCGGATCAACGGCGAGGATTTTTTCGCCGCGGTTTTGCTGACCCGAGTGGAAATCAAGGGCGAGACCGTGCTTCAGGCCACGGTCCGCGATATTTCCACCCAGAAACAAACCGAGGCCAAGCTGGTCCAGGCCCACCAGACGGCCGTGGAAGCCGCGCGGCTGAAGTCCGAGTTCCTGGCGAACATGAGCCATGAAATTCGGACCCCGATGAACGGGGTGATCGGCATGACGGGCCTGCTCCTGGACACTCCGTTGAACGCGGAGCAGCGGGATTTCGCGGAGACGATCCGCGCCAGCGGGGAGTCGCTGCTCACGATCATCAACGACATCCTGGATTTCTCGAAGATCGAGGCGGGGAAGCTGCACTTCGAGACCCTGGATCTCGATCTCCGCCAACAGGTGGAGGGCGTCGTGGAACTGCTCGCCCACCAAGCGCATGCCAAGGGGGTCGAGCTCGCCAGCCTCGTCGAGGGGGGCGTTCCCGTCCACCTGCGCGGCGACCCGGGACGCCTGCGCCAGGTGCTGACCAACCTTGTCAGCAACGCCATTAAATTCACGGAGCGGGGCGAGGTGGTGGTCCGCGTCCGCAAGGTGGAAGAAACCCCCACCCACGCCCTGGTGCGCGTCGAAGTCGAGGACACCGGGATCGGCATCTCCGAGGAGAAGCAGAAGAACCTGTTCCAGGCCTTCATGCAGGCGGACGGGTCCACGACCCGGAAGTACGGGGGGACGGGGCTGGGGCTGGCCATCGCCAAGCAGTTGGTGCAGCGGATGGGCGGCGAGATCGGGGTGATGAGCCGGGCGGAGAAAGGCTCGACCTTCTGGTTTTCGGCGCGGCTGGAGAAGCAGCCCGTGGCGGCCCAGCACGAAGAGGAACACCGGGACCTCTCCGGGGCGCGGATCCTGGTCGTGGACGACAACGAGACGAACCGCAAACTTCTCCACTACCAGCTTGCCTCGTGGGGGATTCGGCACGAGTGCGTGGCGGGGGGCGTGGAGGCCCTGGACTTCCTGCGCCGCCAGGCCGCCGCGAAGGAGCGATGGGATATCGCGATCCTGGACATGCAGATGCCCGGGATGGATGGAATGATGCTGGCCCAGGCCATCAAGGCGGATCCCGCCATTTCTGCCATCCGTCTGGTGATGATGACCTCGCTGGGAATCCCGCAGGACATGGCGGCCATCCGCGGGGCCGGGATCTCGGCTCACCTCACCAAGCCCGTTAAGCAATCCCTCCTCTTCAACTGCCTTTCGGAAGTCGAGGAAGGGAAGATGGGCCTCTCGGTTTCCGGGCTGGGGGCGCGCAGGTTTGCGCCTCCGTCCCAACCCGCGGCCTGGGCGGGGGTGCCCTCGGAGAGCCAGCCCGCAAGGGCCGAACGCATCCTCCTGGCGGAGGATAATGCCGTGAACCAGAAGGTCGCCATGCGCCAGCTCGAGAAACTGGGCTATACGGTGGATTTGGTTTCCGACGGCAGGGAGGTCCTGGGCGCCCTGGAGCGGAGGCAGTACGACGTGATCCTGATGGACTGCCAGATGCCCGGGATGGACGGCTACGAGACCACGTGCGAGATCCGTCGGCGCGAGCGGGGGCTGCGCCACACCCCCATCATCGCCATGACCGCGCACACCATGGAGGGGGACCGTGAGAAATGCCTGGCCGCCGGGATGGATGATTACGTGGCGAAGCCGGTGAAGGCGGAGGACCTGCGCCTCGCCCTCGAGCGGAGTGCCCGCCGAAGGAAGAAGCCGTCGGGAGGACTCGCGGATCCGAGGTAGGGATGGCCCGTCGGGCCGTCCTCTGGAGGGACGGCGCCTGTCCCGCGACCGCGGTGATGTCGCCGTCCGTCTGCTCCGGCGCTGGCTCCTTCTTCTGTAGACGGGGTCGTTGACCCCGTTCCGAACCGCGGTCGCCGACCGCGGCTACAGTTCGGAAGGGAGGCACCCTTGATCCGAGGCAGGAATGGCCCGACGGGACGTTCTCTGGATGGACTACAAAAACGTCATTTTGTAGGCAATTTCCCTACACGAAAATCAGCATCAAGACTACAGACACGCCAGGCCGGGTCGTGAGAAAGTGGGGACGCCAACAGAACCGCAGTTGGCTCGCAGAAAAAAACAACCCAAACAAAACCTCACTTCGACCATGAAAAAACTCATCCTCCCCCTCCTTCTGGCCCTCGCCAGTTCCCTCCCGCTCCAAGCGGGTACCGACAATGTGTGGAGCCAAACGAATAGCTACACCGGAACGCCGAACTTCACGCACACCTTCACCTTCGACCAGTTTAATGCCTTGCCCGCGGGGTGGACGGTGACCTCGGTGGTGTTCAGGATAACCCTGAATGCCAGCGATCTTGCCTTTGCGGTGAGCAACATCAGTTCATCAACTACGATTAATTGGAACGACTACACTCTCGGTGTCGGTGGCGCGTCTGCGCAGACGAGGGTTGTTATTGTTCCCACAGGAACGACCAACTCGCTGAATGCGTTCGGTTATGTTGAACTACCGCCGGTCCAGATCGCTCCGCTCGCGAAGTACTCGGTTGTGGGTGGCCCATATGCGACCGGGGTCACGAACACGTTCACCAGCGAGCCCCAGATTAGCGCATTTGTGGGGTCGGGAACGTACGACGTGCAGTTCAAGGTTGCTACGCTAAACACCGCAAATGTGGTTGGCGGTGATGCTATCCTTAGTCCTACGCCTGGAAACGCCATGGGAACGGTCATCGCCGACTTCTTCTACTCGATTCCCGAGCCTTCGACCTACGCGATGATCGGGGGTTCAGTGCTGATGCTCCTCGCCTTGAAGCGAAGGGGCAAGGATGCCTGATTGACTGCGCGGAGTTGACGCCGGGAGGTCGTGATTTCCGGCGCCCAACTTCGTTTGGGTTGTCACAAGCGCAACGTTTGCCGTCCCTTCCGGCTGTGGTCGGAGGGGATGGCAGGCGGGGCGCTTGTTCCGTTTTTGCCCCGAGGGGTGTCGGGCGGCGTCAATCTAAGACATCGGATTCGGATTTGCCCACGAAGGTCACGGAGAGCAGTCCGAGGTTCCGAGCAGAGAGGGAGGAAGAGGAGGTCGAATACGCGGCCCGATGGGCATCGGGCCTCACCGTATTCGGCTCCCTTGTTTGGAGACAGATTCGGCTCCCGGCGAAGGCGGGTCGAATGCGGAGAGCCTCGACTCTGGTCGGGGCGCGTATTCGACCCTCTTCTCTCTCCTCCGCGGCTTCTCTCCTCTCCGTGCTCCGTGGGAAAATCGAATCCGATGCCTTGCCGTCCGGTTCGGAGGGATGGCAGGCGAAGGCTCGCCACGTGCCATGCGCGCTTTCCGAAGGACTACAGAACCGTCATTTTGTAGGCAATTTCCCTACACGAGAATCAGCATCAAGCCTACAGACACGCCGGGCCGGTCCGTGAGAAAGTTGAGGCCGTGAAACGGTATGGAGGCATGAATCCAATCCCGCCTCATAAAACCCAACCCGGAGAAATCATGAAAAAGAGCCTCCTCACCCTCGCCTTTGCCCTTGCCACCATCCTCCCGCTTTGCGCGGAAATGTCGAGCCAGACGAACGACTACTCCGGAGTACCGGACTTCTCCGGCTCGCTTGTTTTTGATAAACTCAACGCGGCCGCCGCGGGATGGACGGTCACCCAGGTCGTGGTCACTTCTCACATGGAAATCGACGGGTTCTCGCTCATGGTGACCAACACCAGCTCCAGCAGTTCCACCCTAAAATCCTACGCCTTTGGGGCGGAGAATGAAGTGACCGTGGTCCCCCTCGCGAGCGTGACCACCCTTGTTGCCACGAACGCGGCCAAGCCGAACACTGTGATCGCCCCCTACTCTTCCGTGACGGTGACCGGCACCCCACATCAGGCAAGCTACACGTGGACGATTACCGATTCCAGCCAGGTCAGCCAGTTTCTGGGAACGGGGACATTCAATGTCACCTACACAGCCAGCCAGAGCAAGACCATCTCCACCACGGGGGGAACCCAGGACACGTTGAACCCCAGCACCTCTTGGGGGAGTGTGATCGTGAACTTTTTCTACGCGATCCCCGAACCCTCGACCTGGGCCATGATCGGGGGCGCGGCACTGATGCTCCTAGTCCTGAAGCGAAAAGGCGAGGACGCCTGAGGGACGGGGCGAAGTCGCCGCCCGTCTTGAGGGGGCGCGAAGCAGAACAAGAAAACCCACGTGATGGTCCATCCCCGTAATGATTCGGCAGGGCGGAGTTTCATGGGAGCTTCCGTGATGGAAAATCGGCGGGTTGCCAATTTCGGCACGCGGGCCGCGTACGCTCCCCTTCCGTGGGTCGCCGTCCTGCTCCTCGGGTGGTCGGCGATCTCGTTGTCGGCGCAGGTGGTCGGGGAGACCAACCGGGTCCAGAAGTCTTCCTCACACACCAAGCAGGGGAGCGACGCGGTTCCCCTCGCGCACGCCATGAGCGGTTTCTTGAGCTTTGCGGCGACCAACATCAGTTTCAACACCATGGCGCCGGTGAACCGGGCCGCCAAGGATCCCTGGGATGGCGAGAACTTTGTTCCCGGCGCGATCACCAACCTCCTCTGGGCAACCGAAACCAGCAATCCGTCGACAACCACGGCTGCCGGGCGAGTTCATGTTCTGCAACGGAAGGTCATGCCCGGCCTTGCTGGCGTGCCGACCCGTAGATCGGATGCTAATTGAGGGAGAAGCATCAGGTTCAACGGTTCACGGTTCACGGTTCAGCGGTTTGGCAGTTGATTCCATCTCTCACCCATGCCCATGCCTCAAAAGATTCTCAAAAAACTTTCGCGAACCCCCGTGGACACGGCGGAGTTCCACCACGCGTCACGAATGGAGGGCCGCCGTGACGGCGGCCGTGGAGAGGGGAGACGGACGGCGATACGCAGTCCCTCCAATCGCGATTCCAGCAAGGCTTCATCGTGCCCCTGCGAAGCGGAGCCGTTCCCTTTTCCAACCGTTGAACCGTGAACCGTTGAACCACTGAACCCCCCGCGCAACGCGGGGCAAGTCCAAACTGTTGAACCTCCTTCTCAGCGATCCTCCCAGCCCTCCGCTCCCTGTCGAGATGGCGCATCCCGTGCCCTCCCTTGCCTCGAAGGGCGCCCCGCTGCGTGTCCTGATTGTCGAGGATGACGAGGACGATGCCCTGCTGATGATCCACGAGCTGCAACGGGGGGGATTTGAACCCTCCTTCGAGCGCGTGGAAACGCGGGAGGCGCTGCGCGCCGCGCTCCGGGGTCGGGAGTGGGATGTGCTCCTGGCCGATTACCGTCTCCCCGGGTTCAATGGCCTCGACGCGCTGGGAGACTTGAAGGCGACCGGGTTGGACATTCCCTTCATCCTCATCTCCGGAACCGTGGAGGAGGAGACCGCCATCGCCGCGATGCGGGCGGGGGCGCGCGACTACTTGCAGAAGGGAAAACTCGGACGCCTGGTCGCCGTGGTGCGGCGAGAGATTCATGAGGCCGAGAGACGCCGCCAGCAACAGCGCCTTTCCACAGCCATCGAGCAGGTGGCGGAAATTGTGTTCATCACGGATCCCGATGGCACCATCCGCTACGTCAACCCGGCCTTTGAGAAGACCACGGGATACTCCCCCCGTGAGGCGCTCGGGCAGAATCCCCGCATCCTCAAGAGCGGGAAGAACGATGCGGAATTCTACCAGGAAATGTGGCGGACCCTGACCCAGGGGAAAACCTGGAGCAGGAACATGGTGAACCGGAAGAAGGACGGCACCCTCTACGAGGAGGAGTCCACGATTTCCCCGGTCCTCGATTCCGCGGGAAAGATTGTCAGCTACGTGGCGGTCAAGCGCGACGTGACGGGGGAGATGGAGAGCCGCCGCCAACTGCTCCAATCCCAGAAGATCGAGGTGGTGGGGCGGCTGGCGGGCGGCGTGGCGCACGATTTCAACAACCTGCTGATGGTGATCGGCGGTTACGCGAGCCTCCTTCTCCGTCGCATGCCCGCGAACGACTCCAACCGCCACATGGCGGAGGAGATCCGCCAGACCACCGAGCGGGCGGCCGCGATCACCCGCCAGCTCCTCATCTTCAGCCGCAAGCAGGTCGTCCAGGCCCAGCGGATCGACCTGAACGAGACCCTCAAGGAAGTCGACAAGATGATCCGTCAGATGTTGGGGGAGAGCATCAAGGTGGTGAAGTGCGGCGGGAAGAAGCTGGACCCCGTGATGGCTGATCCGACCCAGATCCAGCAGGTCCTCATGAACCTAGTGGTCAACGCCCACGACGCCATGCCCGGCGGGGGCACCCTCACCCTCGAAACCCGCAACGTCACCCTGCCATCTCCCGAGTTTCCGGGGATCCCCGAGGGGGAATACGTCCTGCTCTCCATCCGCGACACCGGGGAAGGCATGACCTCCGAGGTCCAATCCCACATGTTCGAGCCCTTCTACACCACCAAGGATCGGAACAAGGGAACGGGGCTCGGGCTTGCGATTGTGCACGGGATTGTGACGACGGCCGGCGGCCACATCTCGGTCCAAAGTCGGGTGGGGGAAGGAACTGTTTTTCATATCCTTTTTCCGAAGGCGCAGGAGAAGCCGCACGGGAAGCGTTTTCCCTCCCGCCGAAGGAAAACCTCCGGCGGCACGGAGACGATCCTGCTCGTGGAGGATGACGAGAAGGTGCGGGAGGTCCTCTCCCAGCTCCTGCAATCCCACGGCTACCGGGTCCTCGAGGTCGCCGATGCCAACCAGGCGATCGTGATCTGCCGCGGCTCCATGGCCCGCGTTCACCTGATGCTTTCCGACGTGGTGATGCCCGGGATGAACGGGCTGGACCTCGCGATGGTGGCGATCCAGGAGCGCCCCGATCTCAAGGTGGTGTTGATGTCCGGCTACAGCGACTCGAACATCATGGACCAGATCGCCTCGCGGAATGACCTCGTCTTCCTCCCGAAGCCGATCCCCGACGACCATCTTCTTCGCAAGCTGCGGGAGGTTCTCGATGGGGGAGGGGCGTGAGGAAAGGGGGGAGAGGAATGTAAAATGTAAAACGGGCAATGAAAAA
>CAZZBZ010000001.1:108439-114143 GCA_964653025.1 uncultured Verrucomicrobiota bacterium | reverse complement strand
AGGAATGTAAAACGGGCAATGAAAAAGCGAGAAGACGGAGGACGGAGGACTGAGGACGGAGAAATATAAAACGGGCAATGAAAAAGTGAGAACGGAAAAGTGAGAAGACGGAGAGGTGCGGTGCATGATCGATGGGTTGGTCATCAACTGGAGGGACGGCGTGTCGCCGTCCGTCTGCTCTGCTCGGCCGCCGGCACGGCGGTCCACCAGTGCGTGCTCCTTCTTCTGTAGAATTCCCTTTTCTCACCGTTGAACCCCTGAACCGTGAACCGCGTTGCGGGTACCCGCCGCAGTTTGAGCTTCAACCCTTGGGCATGGGGCTCTAGCCTTTCTCAATGGTTCGTCTTGCCATCACCTACACGGGCGAGCTGCACTGCTGCGCCATTCACGGTCCTTCGGGACAGCAGGTCCAGACGGATGCCCCTGCGGATAACCAGGGAAAGGGCGAGTGCTTTTCCCCGACGGACCTCGTCGCCTCCGCGCTCGGCACCTGTATGGCCACGATCATGGGGATCGTGGGAGGTCGCCACGGGCTCGACCTCAAGGGGATGCTGGTCGAGGTCGAGAAGGAGATGACGCGCGAGGCGCCCCGCCGCATCGGGCGGCTGGCGGTGCAGATTCACGTGCCGCTGCCACCGAGTTGCCCCCAGCGCGAGATGTTGGAGAAGGCGGCCCTGGGCTGCCCCGTGCTCCACAGCCTGCACCCGGACATCGAGAAGCCGGTGCAGTTCCACTGGGTCGGATGAGATGAGACGCAGAGGAGGAATTCGCCACGGATGAAACACGGATGGCAGACGACGTGTGACAAGTCCGCTGACACGGACTTGTCACGCCTCAGCCGCCAGTGCGATCTATGATTCCCCGCACAGGACGCGCCGATTCCGTATGGCGGAATCGGCGCATCTTCCATCCGTGTACATCCGTGTTTCATCCGTGGCTGTCTGCGATAATTCTCAGTGGACTCCTGGCGCTGGTTGCGATGGTGGGGGCGGTTGAGCCCTCGAAGAATGAACCCCCGCCGATGGCGAATCCGTACGCGTACGCGTTCTTCGATCCGGCCAAGCCGAGTCCCCAGATCGTGGCCCCGCCAAGGGACTGGAAACTCAGCGCGATGGACGGGTGGAACTGGTGCCCGAACGCCTTTGTGGTTTGGCCCGCCTTCTACGGCTATGGGCCGTGGGTGTCGGGCTGGGGTTTCTCGTGGTGTCCGCCCTACCCCTACGCGCCGGTGAACGTCTACAACCTAAACATCAAGATTCGGTTCTAGCGGCGGTCGGATTCGACCTTTTGCAGATCTCGGGAGCGGTCCGCCGTCAGGTCGAGGTGGGGGGTGTCGCCCTTGTCGCGTGGCAGGATCGTGGTGAAGCGATCACCGTCCTGCGCCTCGATTGTACCCCGGTCGAGCGCGCATTCGAGGAGATGCCCCGCGGTGCGGCCGTCGTCCGAGAAGAAGTGAAAGTGGGCCCCGGGAACGCTGATCCCGTGGATCCACGCGGGGGAACGGAAGCCGACGAGGGTGCCCGCCACGTCGCGCCGCTCGAAGACCGCCTGCCCTTTGCTTGCCTCGATGAGGAGCGGGTAGGGCTTCTTCTGCGGGGGGACGCTGCGCACCTTCACGCGGACGAAGTGGCCCCGTGCGCGCACCGCGCAAAAGGCGTTCGGGTTCGGGAACATCGCCAGAAGGGCCTTCTCGATGCCGGCGATATCCAGCGGCTGTGCCACGGTCCGTGTTGCCGTCGGACGGAACCACGTGACGACGGCGTAAGGGGTCTTTAGGTCGGGGGAAGGGGTTGCCACCGAGCCGTCGACCTTCGCCTGGTGAAAGCGGCCGTCGAGGAGGATCATTTCGCCGTCGAGGCGATCGAAGGTCCCGATGCCGAAGTCGCCGTGGGAGCGGAGTTCGGCGAGGCGCATCTGGCCATCGTAGCCGCCGGCGAGAAGGGCGTTGATGGTGGAGACCTGGGTAATGGCGCCCTCGGGCGAGGTGGCGCAGCCGGCGAGGAAGAGGGCGAGGGCGGGGAGGAGGAGGCGGAGGGGCATGGCGCTGGGAATTTCTGATTTCTGATTGGCGATTGCTGTTTGGGGAAGGAGGAAGAGAGCGGAGATTTTATGCAACCCCGACCGTATCGGGACGGAGGGATCGCCGGCGTGATCAGTGGGCGAGGGGGTTGACCCAGCGGAGACCGGGGAAGCGGGCGAAATCGCAGTCGGAGCTGCAAAGGGTGGCCTGGTTCTCGATGGCCAGCGCGGCCAGTTGTGCGTCGGTGGTGAGGTTGGCTGCCACACCGAGGCCTTCGATCAGGCGAAAGGCAATTTCCAGGTGCCTCGGGCCGGGCTGGAGCACCTGGGTTTGTGGCTGGGCGAGCCATGCTCGGATATGCCCCAGGGCCTCCACGACCGGGAGCGGTTTCGCGAAGACGCGGGGATTGGTCGCCAGACGGAGGAAGCCGAAGATCACGGGCAGCGCGAGCCCCACCGTCTCCTCGCCCGAGAGAGCCCTCTCCCACCATGAGCGCGCGAGCGCGTGGTGCGCGGAATGCGTGTCGTACGCGTAGATGAGGAGGTTGATGTCGGGGACGATCATCGCTGGGGGCGAAGTGCGACCTTGGCGGCAAGGGCGTCGGTTTCGATCTCGTCGGCAAGCTGGTTGAGGCGTGAGGCGTCGAGCCCGGCGCGGAGGCCGAGAGGGGAAGCGCGGACGCGAAAGAGCTTCGGGCGGATGCCCTTGGTCGCCGTCCCAAGGCCGAGGCGAAGGGCGTCATTGACCACGGCCTTGAAGGTACGGTGGGAGCGGTGGGCAATCGCCTCGGCGAGGCGATGAACCTCTGGGTCGAGAGTCAGGGTGGTTCTCATGAAGGCATCATGATGCATCAATAAGCTGATGTCAAGATGGGGAGTCGGAGACGCAGAGTGCCTCCGTCTGCCGCTGTTCGGGTGAAGGTTTCCAGCGTCGCCGTTTTTTTGTGGAGGGAGGGGCGGGAGGTGTGCGAGGCTCCACGGCTTCATGTTGCGGCTCCTGGCGATTATTTTTTTCGCGGCGGCGGCGGGCCCCGCGGCGCGCGCCCAGTTGGACGAGGGCGGGCTCTCGATCGTGCTTTTCCAGGCGCACCCGTCGGGGACTTTCCGGTGGGAGCGATGGACGGAGACCACGGTCCGCCTGAAGAACGAGCGATCCTCGGCGTTCGAGGGGCGGGTTGTCGTGGATTTTCCCTCGGCGCCGAAGGAGGAGGTCATGCTCCTGTACTCGCGGCCGGTCATCCTGCCGGCGATGGCGCAGGTCGAGGTGAATCTCATGGTGCGGTTCCCGCCGTCCTCGGCGCGCCCCCGTGGCAAGGAGAACCTGCTCCCGGTCCGTGTGCGCCTGATGAAGGGGCAGACCTGCCCCGCGCAGGACACCTTCCCGTGCGCGGCGCAGTCGGAGGAAGGGCCGGCGATCGCGTGGTGCGATGTGGGCGAGTGCACCCTTCCGTACCGCCTCAAGAAGCAGGCGCGCGAGGCAGGGAAGAAAGGGGCGCCCACGGCGGAGGCCGGGCGCCGGGCGTTTGCGATCGAGGTGGTGCCGCCCGACCGGATGCCGCGCCGCGCGACGGGATTTGGCGCGTACGATGCGGTGGTGCTTTCCCGCTGGAACGCGCAGCGTGGGCTGGATGCCCTCCAGTCGGAGGCGCTGGAGACCTGGGTGAAGAGCGGCGGGCGTCTGCTCGTTATCGCCGGCGCACATTGGAAAGAACTTCCCAACCCGCGTCTCGAGGTGTTGCTGCCGCTGCGGCCGAAGGAGTGTTATCGCACCAGCCACCTCCCGGCGCTGGCCTCGGCCTTCGGGGACCTTGGGATCGAGGATGGGGTGGACGTGTACGACGGGGACCGTGCGCCCTCGCACTTGCTCCTTGGCGACGAGGGGCAGCCCTTCCTTCTCGAGAGGCGGATCGGGCTGGGTGCGGTGCTTTTTCTGGCGCTCGACGTGGACCGTGTCAAAGGCGCGGATGCGACGGGGACGGAGCGGCTCGTACGGCGCGCACTGGCGGAGACGACGCGGGGCGCCGCGCCCCCGCTGTTTTCAGGTTCGGCAAGGTCACGGGAGATTGTGGAGAGCCTTGTGGCGGTGAAGATCCTTCCGCGGGCAAAGATGGCGCTCTGGCTCGGGGGGTACATGATCCTGGTCGCGCTCGCCCTGTTGGGCGCGCGGGCGCTTCGCAAGGCGGAATACGGATACCTTGCGGTGGCGGTCGTCGCAGTGGCCGTGGCTCTCGGGCTGCACAGCCTGAGCCGTACGATGAGGAGCGGTGGCGGCGAAACGATCGAGCGGGTGCGCGCCTACGTCGCGGTGGTGGCCCCGGGGGAGGCCGCGGCCCTGGTCGAGGGGGTGGAAGGTTTTTTTCCCATGAAGGAGCGCGACCTGTCGGGACTTCTCGATCTTTTCCACGCCACCGTGGAGCCCTCGGTGGGCGGGGCGGGGCGAGCGGAGGTGATCGAGTTTTCCACCGACGACCTCCCCGGTGTGGGGGCGTGGGCGCTCCAACCGAACGCGGTGAGGGCGTTGCGCCTCAGGGCCTATGTTCCTCTCAAGGTGAATCCGTTACCGTGGTCGGCGCGGTTGACGCGCGAAGGGCTTCGGGTGAAGGTGGTCTCCGCGCTGGAGTGGCCGATCGAGGGGGTCTTTGTGAAGTGGAACCGTTTCGTGGCGCCGCTGGGCCTGTTGAAGCCTGGGGAATCGTGCGAGGTCGAGACCTGGAAACTGGGGGATGGCCTGGGACGCTACCAGGCGGCGAATCTTCAGGGCCGCTGGGGGAGGGTGGAGGGAATGCTGCGGCGGATGGTATGGCCTGACGCACAATCGCGCCTGGGGTACCGGGAGGCGCTGCAATCGGTCCTCCATCAGGCAGGGGCCGATGCGGCCCGGCCCGTGGCCGTGGGAGGGTTTGCCCGACAGTCGCCCCTTCTCTGGGCGAAGGGGGAAGGGGAGGCCGAGATTGCAATCGGGCTGTGGTTGGCTCGTGGGGACGAGGAGGCGCTCGAAGTGGACCCGGACTTTGCGCTGCCGTCCGGCATGGCGCGCCTATCGCTTGGCGGGCGGAGCGGGCGGATTTCGCATCTGGGCGGCGGGGATTTTTCTGGCGGGGGCGAGGAGGAGATCCTCGTGAACTTCATCCTTCCGGGAGCGCTCCGCGGGGCAATGCTTCGCGATGTGCGGCTGCACGGAAACTTCGAGTCGCTTCATTTTTTGGCGAAGATGGAGGCGGCGTGGTCCGTAGGAGAAACCGAGCCGGGGGCATGGAAACCAATCTCATGGCCATCGGCAGGAGGGGGAGCGGTGGTCGACCCGTCGCCGGGGCAGGACACCTTGTGGGTTCGCGTGGTCGTGCGCCGAGTGGATGGAGGGAAGCCGCGAGGGGGCGAGTCGGCCGCGGCAATTCTCCAGCGGTGGAATCTGCGCGGGCTCGACCTGAGCGCGAGCGGCAGAAAGACGATGTAAAATGAACGGCTGTAACGACTCAGGTTCACGGTTCAGCGGTTCAACGGTTGGAAAAGTATGATAATCGAGCATTTTGAGGATATTGAAGCACCGCAATTGGCGTGAGAACTGACGCGCAAGGTCTATTGTGAACCGTTGAACCGTGAACCGCTGAACCCAACAACCTGATGGTTACCCATGATTGAGACCTCTGATCTGACGAAGCGTTACGGGGATGTGCTCGCCCTCGAT
>CAZZBZ010000001.1:0-108339 GCA_964653025.1 uncultured Verrucomicrobiota bacterium | reverse complement strand
CATGATTGAGACCTCTGATCTGACGAAGCGTTACGGGGATGTGCTCGCCCTCGATGGCCTGAACCTGAAGGTGGGGAAGGGGGAGATCTTCGGCTACATCGGGCCAAACGGTGCCGGCAAGACGACCACCATCAAGATCCTTGTCGGCCTGCTCCGCGCCACTTCGGGGCGCGCGACAGTTGCGGGGCTGGAAGTCTCGAAGGCGAAGCCGGACGAGTTAAAGCGGCTGGTGGGGTACATGCCCGACTGGTTCGGGGTGTACCGCCAGATGCGGGTGTGGGAGTACCTGGATTTCTTTGGGGCCGCCTTTCGCATGAAGAAGAAGGCGCGCGCGACGCGCATCGAGGCGGTGCTCGACGTCACGGGAACCACCGCCATGAGGGATTACTTCGTGGACACCCTGTCGCGTGGGATGACCCAGCGCGTGGGGATCGCCCGGCTGCTCATGCATGACCCCCAGGTGCTTTTCCTGGACGAGCCGGCGAGCGGGCTCGACCCGCGGGCGCGCGTCCAGATGCGCGAGTTGCTTCGCAAGCTGCGCGGCATGGGGAAGACTATTCTGCTTTCGTCGCACATTCTTCCCGAGCTCGCGGGCGTGTGTGACCGGATCGGGATCTTGGAAAAGGCGAAGTTGCTGGCCCAGGGCACGGTGGAGGAAGTGATGCGCAGCGTGCGCCCGAAGCGGATCCTCGAAGTGGAGACCGTTTCGCCGGCCTCGACGGCTGCGGTGCGCGAGGCGCTGGTGGCCATGGGGGCCGGGGGGGCGATCCGGGTCGTCGAGGTGGATGACGAGATGGTGCGTTTCGAGTTTGACGGGACCGACGAGCAGGTGGCGGAACTGTGGGCGGGGCTTTCGTCGCGCGGCTGTCGTTTCGTGGCGTGCCGGGAGGTGATGGGCGATCTTGAGGAAGCGTACCTGAGCATCACGCGGCAGGAGGTGGCGGGCGAGCGGGCGGGGTAGGAGGATGAGAAAAGGGAGAGGTGAAAAGGGAGAAGTGAGAAGTCGGAGGACGAAAGCCGGAGAGGAGAAGGTAAAATTTCACTTGGATTTCTCGCTTTTTCATCGGGGATGTGGTAGCTTTCAGGCCATGAGAATTCCCTTTCTCTGGGCTCTGGCGGCCTCGCTCATCCTCTCCGTGCGGGTTGTTTCGGCGGAGGACGTGCAACTCGTTTCCCTCAAGGACCCGATCGAGGACACCTCGCTGATGTTCCCGCGGGATGTCTCCACGGTGTTGTTCACGAGGAGCCTGAAGCACCTGCCGGCCGTGGGAGAGAAGGAGATCGATGCCGTGGAGCTGATGAGGATCATCGATACGGACCACGCCAGTTTTTACCAGTTGGGAGTCATGCAGGATCTGGTCTTTCATCTCTCGCTCAACTCCCTCCAGCGCGTGAACCACATTACGGTGACCGGTTGGAACCTTGAGGGGACCACCATGGATATCAAGGTCACCTCCGAGCCCATCGCCGTGGATGAGCCGGGTTGGAAAACACTGGTCGAGGGGACGCACTTGGGTTCGCCGTGCACCTCCGTCCGATTCGCCCCCTCCACCGTGATGCAGGCGATCATCACTTTCCACACCCCAACCTCGGACGGCAGCCATGCCCCCAAGATCTGCGATGTCGCGATGATTACCCAGCAGGACCTGCGGGATTACCGCATTGAACGGAGGCCGGAGGCCCTGGCGCGCACGTCGGTCGCGCATCCCGCGGATCTCACGTCCAACTCCATGCCCTTCGAGCGGCAGCCGAACCTCGGCGGGATGGGGACCGGTTCCCGCGTGCTCTACATGTCCCGCGGGGCGAACGTCGAGCAGGCCTACTTCGTTAACGACGACGATACCCGGACCTGGTGCGATTTTTCCTCCACGGAGCGCGAGTCCGTGATTGTCTTGGACATGACCGAGTCGCGTCGTGTGCGCAAGGCGAGCCTGATCCACAACCGCACCGCCGGGGAGGTTACCGGTTACGTGGTGAATCACCTGCCCTGGCTCGACGACGAGGAGACCAAGCCGCAGGGAGATGCGAATGGCAACGGGAATGGCGATGGCAGCGGAAACGGGAAGAAGAAGAAAGTGAGGACTCCCCCGCCAGTGGTGAATATTCCCTCCTCGTGGTTCGATGAACTCCATAAGATGGGCACCGGGCGCACCGACGAGGTGGAGTTCACGCAGATGGAAGCGCCCGTGATCGAATGCCGTTACTTTGTCGTTCGCTTTACCAGGTCGGCGCCCCCCCAGGTGGCCGCGGTGCCGGTGTGGTTGCGCCCCACGGCCTGGTGGTTCGCAGGGGTGGCGGTCAGCGATGTGATGCCGATTGCATTGAGCGGCAGCGGGGGCAACGCCCCGTTTCGGCTGTTTGACGTGAACGTCTTTGGGGATTATTTGCCCGAGGATTGGGAGGTGGCCCCCTATGACCGGGAGAGCGCCTTGGTGGTCACGGACACAACGACTCTCCCGCCCAACTCGACTCCGAAGACGCCCACGACGCCCGATAATCTGACGAATAGCTCCCCTCCCTGATTGGGGAGGCCGCCGTGTCAGTCCAGGCCCAGGGGGGCGAGTTCGGAGATTAGCGTCGCTTCGTCTCGGTACTCGGAGGTGCGCAGCCCGAGGGCGCGGGCGGCCTCGGCGTTCTCCCTACGGTCATCGATGAATACTGCGGTGGCCGGATCAACCTCGTGGCCCGTGAAGAGAGCCCGATAGATGGCCGGCTCCGGCTTGAGAGAGCCGACGCGGCAGGAGTAGATCGCCCCGTCGAACTCGCGGAAGATATCCCAGCGGTCCGTGAAGAAGCGCACATGCGCCTCGCAGGTGTTGGAGAGGAGGTAGATGGAAAGCCCCCGCGCCTTCCAGCGACGGACGCGGTCAAACATGGCGGGGATCGGATCGAAGATGTCCGACCATGCATCGAGGAACTCCTCGATCGTCCCGGTAAAGCCGATGCGACGCATGGCCTCTGCGGCAAAGGCTTCGCAAAGGATCTGTCCGCGATCGTAGGCGTCCACGAGTCCGGATTCCCAGACGAGGGAGGCCATATTCGCGGGCTGCGCGGAGCAGCGTGGAGCGAGTCGTCGCGTGGCGCGGGCGAAGTCGAAGTGCAGGAGGACCATTCCGATGTCGAACACCGCGGCGCGAATGGGGGCGGAGGATGCGTCGTTACGAGTTTCAGGTTTCATGTTTCGAGGGGGAGCGCGCGGAACCGTCCGTGATGGAGGGCGCGGGGTCAAGCCCGTCGCACTTGATTTCACCCGGGGAAGCCCCTAATCAGTGTGCATCTTGAGCGCGAATGAGCAGCGGTCCATCCGTGTGGGCGTGGTCGGCGTGGGGCACCTCGGCAAGGAGCACGCGCGGGTCTACGCGCAACTTCCCGGGTGTACGCTCGTGGGGGTGGTGGACGCCGACGCGAAGGCGGCGGAGGCCGTTGCGCGGAAGTGTGGCTGTCGAGCGTTTCTCTCGGCAGAGGCTCTGGCGGCGGAGGTTGAGGCGGTGAGTGTGGTGGTGCCGACGGTGGCCCACCACTCGGTGGCCACCCCCTTTCTCGCACGGGGGATGGATGTCTTCATCGAGAAGCCGATTGCGGAGACGACCGCCCAGGCGGAGGCGCTTGTGACGCTCGCTCGGGAGAAGGGGGCGCTTCTCCAGGTGGGCCACATCGAGCGTTTCAATCCGGTGCTCTCGTACCTCGAGGAAAACCTTCACGAGCCGAAGTTCATCGAGGCGCACCGACTTTCCCCCTACCCGGGGCGCGGCACCGACGTGAGCGTGGTGCTTGACCTGATGATCCACGACCTCGACGTGATCCTACACCTGGTGCGCTCGCCATTGGTCTCCTTCGACGCGGTCGGGGTGGCGGTGCTCAGCGCGAGCGAGGATATCGCGAACGTGCGTTTAAAGTTCGCAAACGGATGTGTGGCGAACATCACGACGAGCCGCATCAGCCCCGAGAAGCTTCGCAAGGTCCGTGTCTTTGCCGCCGACCGCTACATCTCGCTCGACTACCAGAGCCAGGAGGGAAAGGTCTACTGGAAGGACGGCGCCTCGATCCGCCAGGAGAAGGTGCCGGTCGCGCGCGACGAGCCACTGAAGTTGGAACTCGCGGCTTTTCTCGAGAGCGTGCGGCACCGCTCCACGCCGAAGGTGAGCGGGGAACAGGGGAAGCGGGCGCTGGATGTCGCCGTGGCCATCGTCCAGCGGATCCGCTCCGGCGGCGCATGACCTCAGCCGACGGGGGAGGGGCAGCACGAGGGGGGGGACGTCGTGCGGGTCTCTTCGCCACGGTGTGCCTCGTGGCGCTGGCGCCGGTGAAGTTCAGCCTGCCGGTGGTGCTTTACCATCTGGATGCGTGGCCGCGAGGGATCGAGGAGTGGGGGTTCATGTCCTGGCCCTCTTCGGTTTTCTTCGGGCTCCTGGCTCTCTGTCTTATCCTCACGGTGAGAGAGATTGGCTCGGGTGGGATGCCGCTTCGCCCCCTTGCGCCGGCCGTGGGTTTCCTCCTGGCGCAGGGACTTTCCGCGGCCTTTACCATGGATCGCCCGCTGAGTGGGGCGGTGATGGCGCTCTTTGCATCGCTTGTGGTCGGCTACGTCCTCGGGTGCGCGCTGGGGAGGGACGACCGTGGGCTGCGCTGGCTGCTGGGGGGCTGGCTTGTGGGTGCATGTCTCGTGGCATGGTCGGGGATCGGGCAGGCGACTGGCGGTCTGGAAGAGACACGGAAATTCCTCGAGTCTCACCCTGAGATGGGGGCGGGGATGCCCGAACTCTGGGAGCGGGTGAGCCGGGGGCGGGTGTTCGCGACATTCGTCTATCCCAATGCCCTCGGAGGGTACGTGGCGACCACGATTTTTCTGGTGGCGGCGTGGGTTTTGATGGGGAGAGGGGAAGGCAACTTCCGCCTCCGTCTTGCCCTTGGGACGACCCTGGGGCTTGCGTTGCTTTTCTGCCTCTGGAAATCACAGTCGAAGGGGGGCTATGCGGCGCTGGTCGCGACCGCCCTTGTCCTCTCGCTGGCGGGGGGGGTTCGGCGAAGGCTGGCGATCGGGATTGCGGTGGGGGTTCTCCTTCTGGGTACGATCGGTTTCGCGGCGGGTTACGGGCAGCGCGGGGTCGAGAAGGGGAAGCGGACCCTCTCGGCACGGGTGGATTACTGGCGCGCCGCGTGGCGGATCGGACTGGACTACCCGGTGCTGGGAAGTGGGCCGGGCACTTTTTCAAAACTTTATCCCCGCTACAAGGCGTGGGATGCGGAGAATACGCGACTCGTTCACAACAGCTATCTCCAGATGTGGTGCGATAGCGGGATCGTGGGTTTCGCGGCCTTCGCGGTGCTGCTGCCGGGGACCCTGTTCGCCGTGTGGCGACGCGTGCGGACCGTCCCCGTTCGAGAGCGCTGGCCCTGGACACTCGTGTGGGCCGGGCTCGTGGCCTTTGCGATCCATTCGCTCGTGGATTTCGATCTCTACCTGGTGGGGAACGCGTGGCCGGCCTTCGTGCTGCTCGGGGCGCTCGGGGCGCGTTGCAGTTCTGTCGGGTTTTGTGAACACTCAGCTTCGCACGGGCACGACGGAGCATGCCCCTCCAATTCTTTCTGCCAAGGGACACCGCCGCCTACCCATGGTAGCCCGTGCTGTCCCAGCACGGGATCTGTCGGAGAAGACCCGTCGTAGGGACACGACGGGCTACCGGTAAGGCGTGGCCGTGGTGATGGGGTCGCCCGCTGTGTCCCACGCGTGGCAAGCCCACGGCGGGATCGGGGGTTAGTTCCGGGTGCCGGGGCCGAAGGGGGCCAATGCACCGGTGGCGGAAAGCTCGGGAGCGTTCGATGCGCCGCGGTTGCGAAGTCGGTCGAGGAGGGTGCTGAGCGCGGGGGTGACGTTGACGGTGTAGAAGCGGACGAGGCCGACGGTGGTCTTCTCGTCGAAGAGAGTGATGATGATCGTGTGCTCGTCGAGCGAACTCATGAAGATGTGGTAGTTGCTTCCCTGGTGGTAGAGGGCGCTGAATTCAGACTCCCCGATGCGGCGGGCAAGTTCCTTGGTGGCGGCGAAGGAGCCGGCGGCGAGGGCGGCGATGATCGTGATGTCCGCGCTCTCTCCCTCACCGCACTGGGCGATCACGGTGCCCCCGCGATCGATCACGATCGTGAAGTTGGCGTCGGACTTCTGGAGGTAGTCGCCGAGAAGGCTGTCGATCTCGGCGACATCTTCCTTGGTGAGAAACGGGATGGTCTCCATGGGGTCAGCGGACCGTGGACATGAGCACGGTGGTTTTGGAACGTTTGTCGGCGAGGTCGCTTTCCCGGGTGAACTTAAAAAGCAGCAGGCGAGAAATCGCGTTGAGGGAGGCGAAGACGTTCTGGCCGGTCGCAGCCGAGGATTCGAACGACTGCACGCGCATGGTCCGGTTGTTGAGCACGTACTCCATGTAGTTGACGGGCGCCACGTTCGGGAGGTCGCGTTTGTTGTACTGGAGGATGTAAGGGACGTCGTCGAGGGAGGTGTTCTGCTTGAGAAGGTTCTCCTCGAAGTTTCGGAAACTTTCGATGTTCTCCTCCATTTTTTCCCACTGGGAGTCAGCCACGAAGACAATGCCGTCCACGCTGCGGAGGACGAGTTGGCGGGTGGTGTTGTAAATGACCTGCCCGGGGACGGTGTAGAGCTGAAACTTGGTGCGAAAGCCCTTGATCGCGATGGCGTTCAGCGGGAGAAAGTCGAAGAAGAGGGTGCGGTCGGCGGCGGTGGCGAGAGAGACCATGTCGCCCTTATTCTCCGGGGCGGCCTGGGAGTGGATGTACTGCAGGTTGGTCGTCTTTCCGCACAGCGAGGGACCGTAGTAGACGATCTTGAACTGAATCTCCTTGCTGCCGTAGTTGATGATCGACATGGCGGATTGGCTACGCCGCGGTGGCGTGCTGCTTGCAGAAGCGGGCGAGCCCGGCGGCCAGCATCGAGCTGGCCTGGTCAAACTCGGGGTTTACCTTCTCGGCGCCGTGGCAGCAAATCAGGTAGATGCCCTGCTCGCTCCAGAGGGTGAACCAGTTTGGTCCGAGGCCGAGGAGGCAGCGGCGCGGCTTTTCGAGTTCGAGGGCCTTGCCCTCATGGCTGAACTTACGGAAGAGTTGCGGCCCGATCCCGCTCCACGCGTTCGCGTCGAGTCCCTCCGGCATCTTGCCGGCGAGTGGGAGGCCGTCCTGTGCGGCAACGAGGAGGCCGGGGACGTCGAGCTTTTGGCGCGCCAACTCCACGAGGTCCTGCAGGCGGAACGTTTGCGTTGCCGGCAGGCCCAACAACTGGAGGATCGAGGGTTCCTCCTTGCCTGGGGGGGCCACGGCGATGACCTTCGAGGGGCGGGGCAAGGGTTTCGGAGCAAGAAATGCCTCGGGCGTGAGCGGTGCACTCTTCGGGAGCGATGGGGTCGAAATCGAGGGGGCCGAGATCGGTGGGGTCGGAGCGGTCCGTATTGGCGGGAGCTTGATGTTCAGGGGAGGTACGGAGACCGGCATCGCGGCCGGCGGAGCGGGCGGGATTAAAAGGGGTCTCGGCACCGCGGGAGGCTGAGAGGATCGGAGCGTCGGCATTGCGCGTGGGGCGGCGGCGGGCGAGAGGATTGGGGCGATTGCGGTCCTGGGAGCCGCGGGAGCGGGCATGGCGGCCGGGGGGCACGGGGGGATGGAGACGGATCTGGGCGTGGTGGAGATCGGTGGAACGGCAGGAACCGGGGGGCGTACGGCGGGTGACGGAGACGGACTGGGAGGCTTCGGAATCGAGGGAAGTTTGAGGCCGGAAGGTGCGAGGAGGGTCGGGCCGACGCCTGCGGACGGTGTCGTTGGGGCCACGAACGGCTTTGGCGTTGCGGAAGGAAGGGCCGGGGGGGGGGTCGCCCGCACGGGTTTCGATGGAGGAGGCACCGGTGCGCGCGGCGGGAGGGGTTGGATCTGGACGGGAGCCGTGGGCGGCGCAGCTTCGGGGGAGTCGGCCGGTGGCGTGGTGGCGGCGTGTGAGGCGTCCCGCTCGGTAAAGGGAGCGGCGATTTTGGGATCGAGTTCCTGCTTGGACTGGGAGGAAGGAAGCGAGATCGCCGAGGCAGGAAGCCTGGGGATGATCAGGTGCAGGGGAATCTTGATGCGGATATCCCCGCTGGATGCGATCGCGGGGTCGATGGCCTCGGGCGGGATCCCATGGGTGATCGAGGAGAGGTGGACCTGCACCTTGCCCGTGGCAAGCTGGGGAAGGATCTCCGACATGGGGATGGAAACGGTGGTGGGGAGCGTGCCGTGCGGAGCACTGGCGAGCACGAGGTTGTCGGGGAGGAGGGGTGCGAGATCCGCGAACGAAAAATCAATGGAGGAGGGGGCATCCGATCCGGAAGATGGCGGGGTTTCCGCGTTGGTCGAGGGCAAGCGGGGAATCGTCGTGGCGGGAGGAACTGCTCTCCCGAGGGTGACGTTGACCCTGGGCTTGAATACCGCGGATTGGGATCCTCCCGAGACGATGGGCGGGGGCTGGGCGGTGGCGGCTTTCAGTGCGGTGGCGAGGGTGCCCTGACCGGGAACGATCGCTTTCACCTGGTTCAAGGGGCGAACCATGGTGGAGGAGGGAGCGGCGACCAACTGAGGCGGCTGGAGGGATGATTTCGGGATCGCCGCGGGCGGGAGCGAGGGCGGGGCCGAAGACGCCGTCGGCAACGGTTCCTTTGACTTGGAGAACGGAAAACGGAACGCCATGGATGACAACCTACATGAGGAGGCGCGCTGAGGAAAGTGGGAAAAGATGACGAGGGGGGAAGCGATCCGCCAGGGCGAGCGTCTCCTTCAGGGGGAGAATTCCCTCGGTGCACGTGGAGTGCGAAAGGCTGGCAGCTGCGCTACACGCACCGAGACGGAGGCACGCCTGCATTCCCCAGCCCTCGTGGAGTCCGTAAAGTACGCCGCCGCAAAAGGCATCTCCCGCGCCCACGGTGCTGCGAATCCATCCCTCCGGGTACTCGAAGGACCGCGAGGCGAACTCCTCGCCCGATCGCGAGCGCGCGAAGGCCCCGTCGGGAAAATGGATGATCACCCATTCGCGGACTCCCATCTCGAACAACGCTTGGGCCGCGCGCGGTAGGGCGGCATCGTCGATCTTTTCACCTTGGCGTAGGGGGATGCCCGTGGTGTGCCCCGCCTCGAGTTCGTTCAGGATGAGGTAATCCACCTGCGGCAGGGCGGGCGCCACCACGCGACCGAACCGGTCGGAAAGCTCGCTGACCACGTCCACGCTCGTCTTGAAGCCGGCCCCGCGGTACCGCGCGAGGACCCGGGCCGCCCGCGTGCCGAACTCCGGATCAGGCATGTCGAGCGAGTTCAGGAGGAGAAGATATCCCAGGTGAAAGATGCGGGCGTTCGAGGCGTCCGGGTCAAAGTGCGGCTCGGCCAGGAACGCGTTGGCACCGTGGTTGTGGAAGAAGGTGCGGCGGCCGGTGGACTTCACCGTCATCACGTCAGTGTAGGAAGTGGGCTGCCCGGGCAGCTTGCGGAGGAAGCGGATGCCCACACCGGCCTTGCGGCACTCATCGAGGATAAAGACTCCGTCCGCATCGTCGCCCACGAGCCCGATGCCATCGAGGGGGAGGCCCGCCTTGAGGCGCGACAGCCCGAGGAGAAGATTGAAGGGCGAGCCCCCACTGCCCCGCCCCTCGCTCTCGATCAGGGCGAGGGCATCCTGCTCCGGCCAGCGATCCACGGTCTTGATGCGGTCCACGATCCAGTTGCCGGCGGCGAGAATTCCGTTGCGTGACATGACGGGGCTTGTACCAGCCCTGCGCTGGGGCGTTCAAGCGCGAACGGCAAGGATCTTGACTGGCGCACAATTTTCTCCATACTTCGAGTTTTCATTCCGCCCTTCATCCCATGATCCAGGTCGACAATCTCGTCAAGCGTTACGCGGGTTTTACGGCGGTCCATGGCCTCACCTTTTCCGTCCAGAAGGGCGAAATCGTCGGCTTCCTCGGCCCGAACGGGGCAGGGAAGAGCACGACGATGCGCATGCTTTCCTGCTTCATGCCGGCGACCTCGGGCACGGCGATCGTGGCCGGCTTCGACATCCACCAGCAGCCGCTGGAGGTGCGTCGCCGCATTGGTTACATGCCCGAGAATGTCCCGCTCTATCCCGAGATGCGGGTTTGCGAGTACCTGCACTTCCGCGCGGCGCTCAAGGGGGTGCCGCGTTCGCGGCGCAAGGCGCGCGTGCAGGAGGTGAGCGAGCGCTGTGGCATCGCCGACGTTACCCGTAAAATTATCGGCCAACTTTCCAAGGGCTACCGCCAGCGCGTCGGGCTCGCGGACGCGCTCGTCCACGACCCCGAGTTGATCATTCTCGACGAGCCGACGATCGGGCTCGACCCGAACCAGATCCGCCAGGTGCGCGCAATGATCAAGGACCTCGCGCGCACGCACACGGTGCTCCTCTCGACACATATCCTGACCGAGGTGGAAATGACGTGCTCGCGGGTGTTGATCATCAACCGTGGAAAGATTGTGGCCAGCGACACGCCGGAGAACCTCAAGCGACTTCGCATGGGAGGGGGCGAGACGGTGATCGAACTGCGCGCTGAAGCGCAGGCGGCGAAAGCGGCACTCGGGATTCTCCCCGGCGCGCGCGGCGCGGACGCCGAGACGCTCGAGGGTGGGTACTGTCGCGTGACGGTGCATCCCCAGCGCGAGGAAGACCTGCGTGAGGCGGCGGCCGCGGCAGCCCGCGGGCGCGGTTGGGGAATCCGCGAGTTGACACGCCGCCACCAGACTCTCGAGGACGTCTTCGTCCAAATCACCACGGAAGACGACTAGGATTATGAGAAACGTTGCCATCCTGTTCAGGCGCGAGTTGCTCGCGTATTTCTGTTCCCCGATCGCCTATATCGTGGGGGTGTGCGTGCTGGGTCTGACGGGCATCAGTTTCAATATGATCGTGACGATCCTGACGGAGGGCCCGAGCGATTACACGCCGCTGATGTGGTTCTTCAACGGGATGTTCACCTGGATCATCCTGCTGGTCGTGCCGCCGGTGATCACCATGCGGCTTTTCGCGGACGAGAAGCGCACGGGTACGATTGAGGCGCTGATGACCGCCCCGTTGCGCGATGCGGAGTACGTGGCGGCAAAGTTCCTGAGCGGCCTCTTTTTCTTCTGCCTGATCTGGCTGCCGACCCTGGCTTACGTCTGGGTGTTGCGCCACTTCTCGCACGATAAGACCCCGCTGGACATCGGCCCCGTGGCGGGGGGCTATTTCGGGCTGTTCATGATGGGGATGCTTCTCGTGGCGATCGGATGCATGGCTTCGGCGAGCACGCGCAACCAGATCATCGCGGCCGTGATTTCATTCGCGATGAGCTGCGGACTGTTCTTTGCCGGCATCTACTTCTATCTGAACGCCGCCGGTCAGAGTCGTGAGTTTTTTGAGTCCTTCTCGATCCTTGCCCACATGCAGGAGCTTTCCCGCGGGGTGGTGGAGTGGAAGCGGGTCGTCTTCTACTTTACCGGCACCGGCTTCTTCCTTTTTGTGACGCACCGCATCGTGCAGTCGCGCCAGTGGAAGACCTGACCAAATTTCTCAACTTCATTCGAACATGGACAAAGGCTCTGCTCCCCGCCGCTTTGCGATCGGCTTCAATGTCGTCCTCCAGGTCCTCCTCGCGGGGGCCCTGGTGGTTTTCGCCAACCTTGGCATCCAGCGCTGGCACCCGTCGAAACTCGACCTCTCCAAGAGCGACTACTACAAGCTCTCCGGCAAGACGGTCGAGCTCGTGAAGAGCCTCCGCGCCCCGGTTGAGATCATCGTCTTCTTCCAGCCCGACAGCCGCGACCCGATCACCCAGAAGGTTTTCGACGACGTCCAGAACCTGCTCGCCGAGTACGGCAACCTCTCGAAGCAGGTGAAGGTTCGCTACGTGGATCCGGATCGCGATCCCCTCAATGCCGAGAAGCTGGCCAAGGAGTACGGTGTACGCGTCCCGAACGTGGTGGTCTTCGTTCACAAGAGCCGCAACAAGTTCGTGCAGGTAACCGACCTCGTGGAGTTCGATCGCTCGTCGCCCATGGGCGGCGGAGGCGGGAGGATTCGTGCCTTCAAGGGGGAGCAGCAGTTCACCTCCGCGATCCAGAACGTCCTCGAGGAGAAACAGGCGAAGGTCTGCTTCCTCGAGGGGCACGGGGAGGGGAGTTTCGACGACTTTGAACCCAAGACCGGTTTTTCGAAGGTCTCCACCCTTCTCCGCCGCGACAACCTGCGAGTCGAGAAGCTCAATCTTGCCACCGCCCAGAGCGTACCGAAGGACTGCGATGTGCTCATCGTCTGCGGCCCCCAGAAGCCTTTCGCCGACTTCGAGATCAGGGCGATTGCCGACTTCCTCGCGGCGAATGGTCGTGTCCTGCTCCTGCTCGACGGCTTCCGCTACGACACCGGCATCGAGAAGCTTCTTGTCGACCATGGGGTAAGGGCCGGCAACGATGTCCTCCTCATCCGTATCCGCGACCGCCTCGGGGGCGAGGCCCTTCTCACCAGCGTTCCCTGCGCCGATTACGGCACGCATCCTGTAACCGACAGTCTTCGCAAGGAGGAGATCGCCACCTTTCTCCCCTTGGCTCGTTCCGTGGACGCCGCCTCCGCGAACGATCCCGCCCGCCGCGTGACCGTGCTGGTGCGCACCCCGGCCGGTTCGTGGGCGGAGAGCGATGTCGGCAAACTCCAGCGCGACCAGAAGGCGCAACTCGACGACAAGGATCGCAAGGGGCCGGTGCCCGTGGCGGTTGCTGTCGAGCCGAGCGCGGCCGGCGAGATGGAGCGCGAGGGGATGCGCCTCGTGGTCTTTGGATCGAGTCGTTTCGCCCGGAACGACTCCCTGACCGGGGGCAACGCCGACCTCTTTATGAACGCCGTGAACTGGCTCCTCAAGCGCCAGCAGCTCCTCGGCATCGCGGCGAAAGCCCCGCAGGAGTTCAACCTCAATCTCGACGCCTTCCAGCGTCGCGGCATTTTTCTCACGATGGTGGTGGGGATTCCCGCCGCCGTAGCGGCGATCGGTTTCGTGGTCTGGGTCCGACGTCGCAAGTGATCGCCTTTCGCGCCCACTGCCGCCGATGAAAATCAAGAGCACGCTCACCCTTCTCCTGCTCACGGCACTGGTCGCGGGAGGGTATTTCCTTGCGAAAAAGAAGCTCCCCACCACCGACCAGGCTTCCGAGCAACAGAGGCGCGTCCTCGACTTCAAGGCCGTCGACGTCACTCGCCTTGAGATCAAGGGTGCCGACCGCGACTTTGTCTTCGATCGCAAGCAGGGCAAGTGGTCCTTCTCCCGTCCCCTCCAGGTGCGCGCTGCCTCGGGCGAGATGGACGGGATCCTCAGTGGCCTTGAGTTTCTTGAGAGCCGCCGCCGCCTTTCCGAGCGCGCCATCTCCGAGGCAAAGCTTACCCTTGCCGACTACGGACTCGAGAAGCCTCGCGCATCCGTCACCCTTCGCACCCCAAAATCCGAGAGCACCCTCTTCCTCGGAAACGAGGCGCGCCAGGGGGACGCCCTCTACGTCCAGGTGAAGGGGAGCAAGGAGGTCCACCTCGTGGACAAGTACCTTGCGACTCGCATCGAGAAGAAGATCGAGGATTACCGCGAGCGCTCGCTCTTCGAGTTTACGGGAGACCAGGTTCAGCGCATCGAGTTGCGGGCCGCGGGCAAACTTGTCGAGCTCGCGCGTACCAATCAGAACTGGCGGATCGTCCAGCCCCTCAACGCCCGCGCCGATCGCAACAGGGTGGAGGAGTTTCTTCGTCAACTGGCCTCGCTGCGTGCCGACGATTTCCTGAGCGAGGACCCCGCTGCCTCGCGGGAATACGGCATTGAGGAGCCCTCGCAGGAGATCAGCGTTCGCATTGAGAAACAGGACGCGGTCAATACCCTCACTCTCGGCGCGAAGCTCAAGTCCGACGACAAGAAGCTTGCTGCCCGCGTGAAGGGCCAGAACTCCATCGTCTCCGTCCCGGTTGCCTTCGCCGCCGATGCGGCGCGCCCACTCAACGAGATCCGCGACCGTGACGTCGCCCCTTTCGCGGCCGCCGACATTCGCGAGATCGAGGTGCGCAACCGCGCCGCGACCCTTCTCCTCCAGAAGACGAATGACCAGTGGCGGATTATCCAGCCCGAGAAGGTGGCCGCCGACAACGAGCTCGTGGACAAGTTCCTCGCACGCCTCTCAGGAATGCAGGTGAAGGAGTTTGCGGCCGACGTCCTCACCGACCTCGACAAGTACGGACTCAAGGCTCCGCTTGGGCAGGTAGTCTTGCGCGACCGCGCCGGCGAGCCCAAGGTCCCCGCACCCGCGGAGACCAACGCCCCTCCCGCCGTGGCCAGCGCCGCTGCGACCGTGCTTCTTGACCTTGCGGTGGGCAAGGCCGATCCCGTGAAGAAGCTTGCTTACGTGAAGCGCGCCGACGAATCCTCGATTTACGCCGTGGACGCTGCCGATGCCGCCGCGCTTCCGAAAAGTGCGCTGGAACTGCGCTCCCGCGTGCTTTTCGAGATCAAGAAGGACACAATCAAGTCGGTGACCGTGAAGAAGGGGAAGTCCACCCTTGTCATGGAAAAGACGAAGGAGGGCAAATGGAGGGTGGGTGAGGGTGCCTCGGGCGTTCTGAATGAGACCCCGTGGCAGCGGCTTCTTAACCGCTTTCAGCGCTTCGAGGTGGCGAGGATCGAAGGCGTCGCGCTCAATGAAACCGCGAAGCAGCAGGGCTTCGACCCGCCCGCCGCGGTCCTGATGCTGACCTGCGAGGTTGAGGGCAAGACGGTGACCCAGGAGTTGGTGGTCGCCCGCGAGGTCGGTGGCACGAACAGCCTCATCTGGAAGAATCAGCTGCTCCTCACCCAGATCACCCGCGATGATTTTCTGATCCTGACTGCCGACTTTCTCACGAAACCGTCTCTTGCGGCTTCCGCGGTTTCGACGAACGCTCCCGCCGCGAAGTGATGGAGGACAGCCCGTCCTGCCCACCGAGTCCATTCCGACGGATCCCGTGCTAGGGACAGCACGGGCTACCAAGGAGATCGTGTTTTCCCCGGTAGCCCGCCGTGTCCCACGGCGGGATCGGGATATCGTGAAAAATCCAGGCTAGCGTTTACCGTGACGTTCGGAGACCAGCGAGGCGATGGCCGACACGCCAAGGATCAGGGCCACGACGAGAAGCGCGAGCCAGGTCGGGAGCGCCCACCAGTGGGCCACGAGCATCTTCATCCCGATGAACGAGAGGACGATGGAGAGCCCCATTTTCAGGAAGACCAACCGTCGCACCGCTCCCGAGATCAGGAAGTAGAGTGAGCGCAGGCCAAGGATGGCGCAGATGTTGGAGGTGTAGACGATGAATGAATCCTGCGTGATGGCGAAGATCGCGGGGATCGAGTCCACCGCGAACACGATGTCGATGAAGTCCACGAAGACCAGGACGAGCGCGAGCGGGGTAAAGGCCCAGAACGCCCCATTCCGCACAATGAACTTTGCCCCGACGTAGTCGTGGGTCACCGGCATGATGCGTTTGCACCAGCGCAGGATTCCATTGTTTTCCAAATCGACCCCCTCATCGCCGGAGAAAAACATCTTGATCCCCGTGAAGACGAGGAATGCCCCGAAGACATAGAGGACCCATTGGAACTGGTGGACGAGCACCACCCCCACGGCGATCATCGCCCCGCGAAGGACGATGGCCCCGAACACGCCCCAGAAAAGCACACGGTGCTGGTAGGCGGCGGGGACGCGGAAGTACTCCATCACCAGGACGAACACGAGGACGTTGTCCACGCTCAGCGAGTATTCGACGAGGTAGCCCGTCAGGAACTCCAGTGCCTTGTCGGGGCCTTTCAGTCGCCAGACGACCGCGTTGAATCCGAGGGAGAGGGCCACCCAGATCGCGCTCCAGATCCCCGCTTCGCGGTAGGAGACCGCACCCGGCTTTCGGCAAAGATCTACCGCCAGCACGGCGAAGACGCCGACGTGGAATGCGATCCAGAAACTGAGAGGGGTTGCCATGGGAAAACAGGGCGCATCGTGCGATTTACGACCCTTTCTCGCAAGAGAAACCGGAAGGCACCCAACGAAAGGCGCCGGGCGCCAGTTCGACGTTTCGGTTTTACCTGTTTTGTGGCATGATTCTGGGTTCTTTCCATGGAGCAGGAGTGCATCAGCATCGGGGGCGCGCGGCAGCACAACCTTAAGAACCTCTCCCTGAGGATCCCGAGGAACCGCCTCGTTGTCGTCACCGGTCTCAGCGGGAGCGGGAAGTCCTCGTTGGCCTTCGACACGATCTTTGCCGAGGGGCAACGCAAGTACGTCGAAAGCCTCTCGGCCTACGCCCGCCAGTTTCTCGACCAGATGCAAAAGCCGGACGTGGATTTCATCGAGGGCCTTTCCCCCGCGATCGCGATCGAGCAACGCTCCTCCGGGTCAAATCCCCGCTCCACGATCGCCACGACCACCGAGATCTTCGACTTCCTGCGCCTCCTCTACGCCGCCATCGGCCAGCCCCACTGCCCGAAGTGCGGCAAGTCGATCCACACCCAGACCCCGCAGGATATCGTGGACCGCATCCTTACCAACGTCGCGGGCCAGCAACTCATGCTTCTCGCCCCGCTCGTACAGCGGAAAAAAGGGGAGTTTCGCGATGTCCTCGAAAGGGTCCGCAACCAGGGTTTTGTCCGCGTGCGCGTGGACGGCGAGATGCACGAGATGGATCGGATCTTCGACCGCCACGGGGTGACCCTCCTCCTCGACAAATCCCGCAACCACGACATCGAGGTGGTCGTGGACCGCCTCCCGTGCGACCCGCGCTTCCGCTCCCGCATCGCCGAGTCCGTGGAAACCTCGCTCCAGTGGGGCCAGGGCATTCTCCTTGCCCTCACCCGCCCGACCCCGAAGAACGGGGCCGCCAGCAACGGCGCGCCCTGGGACGAAGCGCTCCACAGCACGATGAACGCCTGCGTCGCCTGCGGCATCAGCCTCGGCGCGTTCACTCCGCGCCACTTCTCCTTCAACAGCCCCTACGGGGCCTGTCCTGCCTGCCACGGGATCGGTCAGGAGATGATCTTCGACACAGACCTTGTCGTTCCCGATCCTGAGAAGAGCGTGAACGATGGCGCGGTTCAGCCCTGGCGACGCGGGGGGAGACGCCTCATCGCCTACTACAAGATGCTCCTCCGCAGCGTCTGCGCGCACCTTGGCGCCGACATGGATACCCCTTGGAAGTCTCTCCCCGAGGCAGCGCATACCGCGATTCTCCATGGCACGAGCGGACAGGAGGTCACCTTCAAGATGACCCGCAACGGGAAACCTCACGCGATCGCGAAGCCCTTCGAGGGGGTCATCCCCCAGCTCCAACGGCTCCTCACCGAAACCGCGAGCGAGTTCACCCGGAAACGCCTCCGAGGGTACCAGACTTTCCAACACTGCGGCACCTGCAACGGCGCCCGCCTCAAGCGCGAGAGCCTCGCCGTCACCCTTGGCGACAGGTCCATCATCGACCTCTCCCGCCTCTCCGTGCGCGACGCGCTCCGCTTTTTTGCGGGGCTGGCCCTCGACCCCCAACAGCAGGCCATCGCCCGGCAGGCCCTCCGCGAGGTGACCTCCCGCATCGAGTTTCTCGATGAGGTTGGCCTCGGCTACCTCACCCTCGACCGCGAGAGCGCCACCCTCTCCGGTGGGGAGGCGCAGCGCATCAAGCTTGCCACCCAAATCGGATCCCGCCTCTCCGGCGTCATCTACGTTCTCGACGAGCCCTCCATCGGCCTCCACCAACGCGACAATCAGCGCCTGCTCGGCACCCTCACCCGTCTGCGGGACCTGGGCAACACCGTGATTGTCGTCGAGCATGATGAGGAGACGATCCGCGCCGCCGACCACGTGGTGGACCTCGGCCCCGGTGCTGGCGTTCACGGCGGGGAACTCGTGGCCGAGGGCACGGTGGCCGAGGTGCTTGCCAATCCCCGCTCGCTCACCGGACGCTACCTCTCGGGCGAGATCGGCCTCGTCGCGCCACGCCGCCGCATTCACCCGCAGGACAAATGGCTTCGCGTCGTCGGTGCCCGCGAGAATAACCTCAAGGGCATCACCGCCGAGATTCCACTCGGGCTCCTCACCTGCGTGACCGGGGTGAGCGGATCGGGGAAGAGCACCCTCGTGGACGATATCCTGCGGCGCGCCCTCCAACGCCAGTTTCACGGTTCGAAGGAGCGTCCCGGCAAGCACGAGCGCATCGAGGGATCGGAGTTTCTCGACAAGGTGATCGTTATTGACCAGTCCCCGATTGGTCGCACCCCGCGCTCCAACCCCCTCACCTACACCGGCGCCTTCGGGTTGATTCGTGACCTCTTCGCCGCCCTTCCTGCCTCGAAGGTGCGCGGCTACGGCCCGGGGCGCTACAGCTTCAATGTGCGCGGCGGCCGCTGCGAACGCTGCAGCGGCGACGGCATCCTCAAGATTGAGATGCATTTTCTGCCCGACGTCTACGTGGAGTGCGAGGCCTGCCGCGGCCAACGCTACAACCGTGAAACCCTCGAGGTCACTTACAAGGGGCGCAACGTCGCTGAAGTGCTGAATATGACGGTGGACGAGGCGATCGAGTTTTTCCGTGGCATCCCCTCCCTCCGCGAATCTCTCTCGGTCCTCGGGGAGGTCGGGCTCGGCTACCTCCACCTCGGGCAGCAGGCGACCACCCTTTCCGGCGGCGAGGCCCAGCGCGTGAAACTCGCCGCCGAGTTGGCCCGCCGCTCGACCGGACGCACCCTCTACATCCTTGACGAGCCAACGACGGGGCTCCACTTCGCCGACATCGAGAAGCTCCTCGAGGTGTTGATGCGCCTTCGCTCGACCGGCAACACCCTGCTCGTCATCGAGCACAATCTCGATGTCATCCAGTCGGCCGACTGGGTGATCGACCTTGGACCCGAGGGGGGCGACGCGGGAGGCCAGATCGTAGTCGCCGGGACCCCCGAGGCCGTGGCAGCCTGTCCCGATTCCCACACGGGACGACACCTCGCACCGAAGCTGAAGCGTCGCACCGGGTTGCCGGCGGCCGGCGCCGCGGCCGCCGCACCCCTGAAACCATGAACTGCGCATTCTTTGCTCTGCTCCTCGCGGTGGCCTCGCTGGCCACGGTGGCGCACGCCGACCTTTCGAAAGAGGAAAAGCGCCTGATCGCGTTCGGGCGCAAGGCGCTTGAGGACCATCTGAACGAGGTGGCCGCCGCGCAGTTCGAGAAGCTCCTCACCCAGTTTCCTCAATCGGAGGCGCGGGATGAGGGTTCCTGGCTCCTCGCCCGGGCCCGCCTCAATGCCGGCGACTGGCAGGGGGCACAGCTTGCGATCGAATCGGTTCTTCCCTCCTCCAGCCCCGAATGGCAGGACGGCCTCTCCCTGCTCTTGGGCGAGGCCCAGTTGCGGGGGGGGCTCGGCGAGGCCGCATCAAAGACGTTTGAGGCCTTCTCCAAAAACTTCCCGAAGAGCCGTTATCTGCCGGAGGCGCGCTACGGGATGGCGCGCGCCCTGGCGCTCGACCGCAAGTTCGATGCCGCCCAGGAGATGTTCCGTGCCCTGCAAAAGGAATCCCGCAAGGACATTGCCGCGCAGGCCACCCTCTCCCTCGGCACCTGCCTTGCCCAGCAAAAGAAGTACGACGAGGCCGCGCAGGTCCTCGGCCGCCTCGCGAAGGAGGAGGCAAAAAGCGGCATCGGCTTCCAGGCCGCCCTCTCCCTCGGGGAGGTCGAGTTGGAACGTAAACTGACCGAGTCGGCGCGCGCCCGCTTTGAGTCCATCGCAAAATCGGAGAATCCCGAGGCTCGCAGCATTGCTCCCCTTGCGCGCTTGCGTCTCGGCGAGATTGAGGCCGCCGCCGGCAATCAGGCCGCGGCCGCCGCCCAATATGAGCAAGCCTTCCGCACCAGCACCGATTCCTCATTCCGCCTCCGCTGCGTCGACGCCCTGACCGGGGCCTATCTCAAGCTCGACAAACCGCGCGTGCTCGCCGACCGCCTTGCCGAGTGGGCAGGCGAGGCGAAGGGGACCTCTTTTGGTGAGGCGCTCTTCCTTCAGGTCGGTGTCCTCTGGAAGCGCGCCGATCGTCGCGATCAAGCGATCCAGGCCTTTCAGGACTTCTTCGAGAAGTATCCCAACGGCGCATGGAACGACCAGGCCCACCTCCAGCTTGGATGGGTCTTCCTCGAGGACAAGAAGTTCGAGTCTGCCGCCTCTGAGTTTCAGAAGGCCGCCGACCGCGCGCGCACCCCGCAGGTGCAGGCGGAGGCATTGCTGAAGATCGGCGACCTCAATATGGAGCGCCAGCAGTTCGAGGCCGCGGCCGACGCCTTTGCGAAGGCCGCGCAGGTCAAGGGCATCGACCCTGCTGTGCCCGAGCAGGCGCTTTACCAGGGGGCGAGTGCGTGGCTTCGTGCGGGAAAGCCCGCCGAGGTGGCCCGCCTTCAAGCCGCACACACTGCCGCCTTCCCCTCCGGACGCCTTGGCGCCGAGTTTCTTCTTCTCTCAGCGGACGCCTCCCGCCGCCAAGGACAACCCACGAAGGCCGCGGAGGCGCTCCGCGCCCTCCTCGACCAGTTTCCCAACTCCCCCATCGCTCCCCGCACATGGCTCGATTACGCCGAGACGCTTCACGCGATCGGAAGGGTGAAGGAAGGTTCCGAGGCCGCCTCGACCTTTCTCGAAAGGTTTCCCAAGCACGATCTCGCTCCCCGCGCCATGCTCGTCCGTGCGCATTGCATGGAACATACCGAGTCCCCCGAAAAGGCGGTCGCCGAGTTCGAGGGCGTCGTACGGGCCTTCCCGCGTTCCCCCGCCGCCATCGAGGCGCAGTTCTGGCTCGGGGCCTGGTACGATCGCGCTCGCAATCACGCGAAGGCCCAGGAGCAGTTCGAGCTCCTTCGAAAAAACGCCCCCGCTCACCCGCTGGCCCCGGAGGCCACCTACTTTGCCGCGCGCGCCGCCCATCGCCTCGGGCAGGCCAGGGACGATGCGCGGCGCCTCATCGAGGCGCTCGTGAAGGATTACCCCGATTCGCCCTGGGTCCCCGAAGCGTGGTTTCTTTACGGCGACATCCTCGCGGAGCGCGGCAAGTTCCAGGAATCCCTCAAAGTCTTTGAGGATCTCGTCAAGCCTGTCGAGACCGGCAAGCCTCAGCCACTCCCCGAGCGGGTAATCGAGGCGCAGGGCCGTCGCGGCCAGTGCCTGCGCCAACTCAAGCGCAACGAGGAAGCGCTTGCCGCCTTCAAGACGGTCCTCGATTCTCCCAAAGCCGATGCCGCCCTTCGCAACCAGGCCCTCGTCGAGATGGGGAAGACCTGGGAAACGATGGGCGACCTTACAAAGGCGCTGGAAAGTCACCTCGCTCCGCTGTATGAGAAGCCTGCCCCGAGTGGGACCCCCGAGGGTCGTGAGTTCTACTGGATCTGCCGCGGTGGGCTCGAAGCCGAGCGGATCCTGGAGAGCCAGAAGGATTGGCGCGGGGCGGCACGGGTTTTGCGTCGAATGATCGATGCCAAGCTCCCCTGCCGCACCGAGGCCGAGGAGCGTCTCCGCCGCTTGCAGGCAGAGCACGCGGGAGCGAACTGACCCAAACATGAATCCACGCCAGACATTTGCATGAGCCGTCGCAGATACCTCCCGTCGGTCATCCTGTCCCTCCTCGGGACCGTCTCCCCGCTCTTCGCGGCAGGGGATGCCGCGCAAGTGGAAGGGGGCGCATCCAACCCGTCGGTCATCCTGGTTGTGCTCGCCGGGCTCGCGGCCGCTGCTTGGCACTTTCGCGCCGAACTCTCCTCTTTCCTGCGGGAAGTCGCTGCGCTCGCCGATCTGCCTCGACGCCTTCGTCGCGCGAGCTTCTGGCTGGCGATGGTCCTGCTGGGATGCGTCTCCCTGCTGTTTTTTAAGGCGGGAAATAGCATCTGGGTCAGTAAATTCGGCACCTCCCTCTTCAACTGGCTCTGGATCGCCTGGAACGACCCCATCTACGACAGCTCCCACGGCCCCCTCGTCCCGTTCATCTCGCTCGGCCTGCTCTGGTGGAACCGCAAGGCCATCCTCGAATGCCCCGCCGCCCCCGACTCGCGGGGCCTCATCCCCGCCCTCTTTGCCCTCCTCCTCCACTGGATGGGGATGCGCGGGCAGATCCCGCGCGCCAGCGTCCTCGCCCTCCTCCTCCTGCTCTGGTCCCTTGTCGTGTGCCTGCAGGGGTTTCGCAGGGCCCGGGCCATGGCTTTTCCGTTTGCCTTTCTCGTGTTCATGATCCCCATGAACTTCCTCGAAACGCTCGTCGCCTTCCCGATGCGCATGCTGGTGACGATCGTCTCCACCGACATCGGCCAGGCCCTCGGGATCGGCGTGATGCGCGACGGCACCCGCATCTTCGACCCCACCGGGGCCTACCAGTACGACGTCGCCCCGGCCTGCAGCGGGATCCGCTCGCTCACAGCGATTATCATGCTCTCGCTTATTTACGGCTACGTGACCCAGCGGGAAGCGTGGAAGAAGATTGTGCTCTGCCTCTCGGGCCTCCCTCTCGCCGTGGCCGGCAACATCGTCCGCATCACCTCGATCATCATCGCCGCCCAGTGCTTTGGTCAGAAGGCCGGAAACGTGGTCCACGAGTGGTTCGGCTTCCTCATCTTCCTCGTGGTCGTCCTGCTTCTCGTCGGAGTCAGCCGTTTGATTAACGCCGACTATGCCGTCGCGAAGGTGCGTTTCCTCGCCGCCCTTCCCCAGCGGCTGCCCCAGTCCACCCCTGTCACCAAGCCCTGACCCGCCCTCATGAAACTCTCCCCACGGGGCCCATCCCATCCCCTCGCACTGACCGCGATCCTCATCGCGCTGGTGCTCGCCACCCTCGCCGTCACGCTCAAGACCACCGACGTGGCGGCCGAGGCCATCGCGGGGGTCTCGATGCAACTCCCCACACGAATTGGCGACTGGGTTGGCCAGGACGCCCCCGTCTCCCAGATCGAACGCGACTATCTCGGTGCGGATACCGAGTTCGCCCGCAAGGTCTACCGCGACCCGAAAGGGCGGGAGATCTTCCTCGGGCTCGTCCTGAGCGGGCGCGACCGCTCCAGCATCCATGCCGCCGAGGCCTGCCTTGTCGGCCAGGGCTGGCGCCTTAGCCAGGGAGGCCTCCTCCGCGTGCCGATGTCCTCTCCCCGCGTGTACAACCTCGACCTGATGCGCCTCGTGATCTCGCGGGAGGGGAAGGCGCCCGATGGGAGATCGGTTTCCTCCCGCAACTGGTACTGCTACTGGTTCGTGGGCAAGAACCGCCTCACCCCGCGCCACCTGAACCGCGTGCTCTGGACGGCCTTCGACCGCATCTTCTTCAACGTGCATCACCGTTGGGCGTACGTGGCCCTGATTGTGAACCCGCCTCCCGGACGCGAGAAAGAAACCGAGGAGGCTCTGCGGAGTTTTCTCCAACAGGCCGTTCCCCTCTTTCAGAAGACGACGGGATAGAAAACTCCATGCTCTCGCAACAAAAAGAACTGCGCAGCCTCCTCTCCCAGCTCGCTGACGGCGTTCTGCTGGGGTTCGCCCTCTGGGGCGGCCACGGTCTACGTTTCCGTGCCTCCGACCTGCCGGGATGGGATCTTCCGCGCATCAGCTCCTTCGAGGGATTTGCCCCTCTGCTGGTCTTCGTGGTGATCCTCGGCCCGTTGATCCTCGATTCCTGCTTGGTTTACCGAAGGGGTCTTCTCGACAAGCCGGGCACCTTCTTCTTCTGCCTTGGCCAGGCAATGTTCCTGCTGCTGCTGATGTGCGGCCTCCTCATCTTCATGTTCAAGATGGGCAACCTCGCCCGCGGCGTGGTGATCCTCTTTGCCGCAATCGGTTTCGCCCTGATCTCTCTCCGCCACTTCTTCCTCAGGGATGTCCTCGACTTCTTCTTTCAGGGCAAAAGCCCGCCCTCCGGCGTTCTCCTCGTCGGCTCCCCCGAGCACCTGATTGCCCTGAGGGAGCAGATTTGTTTGCAAACCGAGATGAACCTCACCGTCGTGGGCGAGGTCTCGATCCTCGACAGCCTGGAGACTTCCGTCTCCGACTGGCTCAACCGCGAGCCGATCAGCGCCGTCATCTTTCGCGTTCCTCACGCCGGCTTCGAGGGGATCCAAAAGGCCGTAACCATCTGCGAGCTTCAGGGTGTCGAGGCATGGCTCCTCAGCGAGGCCCTCAAACCCCACCTCGCGACCGCCAGCTTCGAGACGATTCTTGGTCACCCCACCATCCTCTTCGTTGCCAGGCATCCCTCCCTCTGGCAGTTCCTTGCCAAGCGCCTGCTCGACATTACCGTCTCCGTCCTCAGCCTGATCCTGACCCTTCCCCTCATGACGCTCGCCGCGATCGCCATCCGCATTGAGTCCCGCGGCCCGATCTTCTTTGTCCAGGAACGGAGCGGCCTTCGCGGCCGCGTGTTCCGCATGTTCAAGTTTCGCAGCATGGTCTCCAATGCCGATATGCTCCGCTCCGAGCTCGTCGCCTTCAACGAGATGGACGGACCCGTCTTCAAGATCGGCAAGGACCCCCGTATTACCCGCGTCGGCGCATTCCTGCGCCGCACCAGCATTGATGAGTTCCCCCAATTTTGGAATGTCTTGAAGGGTGAGATGAGCCTCGTCGGCCCACGCCCCCTCCCGGTCTATGAAACCCATCAGATTTCCAAGCTCCACCACCGCCGCCGCCTCAGCGTGAAACCCGGCCTCGCCTGCCTCTGGCAGGTCAGCGGCCGCAATCGCATCCACAGTTTCGACGAGTGGGCCCGCCTCGATCTCGAGTACGTGGACAACTGGAGTTTCTGGCTCGACTTGAAAATCCTCATGAAAACAATCCCTGTGGTTCTCACGGGCGCTGGCGCCCGCTGAACCCCCTTTCCCCATGACCAATCCCACTCCCTCCAAAGCGCATCCCGTCTCCATCGTCACCGGAGGCGCCGGCTTCCTCGGCTCCCACCTCTGCGATCGCCTTCTCGCCGAGGGCCACTTTGTCGTCGCCCTCGACAACCTCATCACCGGCAACATCGAGAATATCGCCCACCTCGCCGGCAACTCCCACTTCCGCTTCATCCATCAGGATGTCACCGAATACCTTTTCTACCCGGGCTCCGTGGACTTCATCTTCCACTTCGCCTCCCCCGCCAGCCCGATCGACTACCTCGAGCTTCCCATCCAGACCCTCAAGGTCGGGTCTCTCGGCACCCACAAGGCCCTTGGCCTCGCGCATTCCAAGAACGCCCGCTTCATCCTCGCCTCCACCTCCGAGGTCTACGGCGACCCGCTCGTCCACCCCCAGACCGAGGACTATTGGGGCAACGTGAACCCGATCGGCCCGCGCGGTGTCTACGACGAGGCCAAGCGCTTCGCCGAGGCCATGACTTTCGCCTACCACCGCGCCCATGGCGTGGACGTCAAGGTGGTCCGTATCTTCAACACCTATGGCCCCCGCATGCGCCTGCGCGACGGGCGTGTCGTTCCCGCCTTCATCGGCCAGGCCCTTCGCGGCGAACCTCTCACCATCTTCGGGAACGGTTCCCAGACCCGCAGCTTTTGCTTCGCGAGCGATCTCATTGATGGCATCTTCCGCCTCGCGACCTCGCCCCATCACGGCCCCGTCAACATCGGCAACCCCGCCGAGCTCACCGTCCGCCAGTTTGCCGAGCAGATCATCCGCGTGACCGGAAGCCGAAGCACCCTTGTCGAGAAACCGCTCCCCGTGGATGACCCGAAGCAGCGCCGCCCCGATATCTCTCTCGCCAGGAAGCTTCTCGGTTGGGAGCCCCGCGTCCAACTCGCCGAGGGCCTTCAGAAAACCATCGACTTCTTCAAAGACAAGGTTTGATCCCCGCCATCCCCATGCGTCGACGATTGCCCGCCTTCCTGGTCCTACTCCTCCTCCTTGGAAATCTCGTTCTCGGGTGGCGTGTCCAGACCCTCTCCGCGGCCGCGGACGACAAGGACAAGGAGAAGGAGTCCGCCTACCGCAACGTCGAGCTCTTCACGAGCGTCATGGAAATCATCCGCAAGGACTATGTGGATGGCTCCAAACTCAGTTACCAGGACCTTACTTACAGCGCCCTCAAGGGAATGCTCGGCGGGCTTGACCCCCACAGCCAGTTCATGGAGCCCACCGGCTACGAGGAGATGAAGCAGGAGACGGGCGGCCAGTTCGGCGGCATCGGGGTTGTCGTGGGGATGAAGGATGGCATCCTCACGGTCATCTCTCCCATGGAGGACACCCCCGGTTTCAAGGCCGGGCTCCTCCCCAACGACAAGATCATCCGCATCGAGGGCAAGTCCACCGACCGCCTGCCCCTCGGCGATGCCGTCAAGCAGCTCCGCGGCGTCCCGGGCACCAAGGTCACGATTACCATTCTCCGCCCCAGTAGCCGCGAGGTGAAGGATATCCCGATTATCCGCGCCATGATCAAGGTGGAGAGCGTCAAGGACGCCCGCGTCATGGAGAGTAAGATTGGCTATGTCCGCATCGTCCAGTTTAACGAGCCCACCGCCGACGAATTCGAAAAGGCCCTGCAGAAGCTCGAAAAAGACGGACTCAACGGCCTGGTCCTGGATTTGCGTAATAATCCCGGCGGCCTTCTCGATTCCGCTGTGGACGTCGCGGGCAAGTTCCTTCCCAAGGGCGACCTCGTCGTCTTTACCGAGGGACGCAATCCCGCCGTGAAACAGGAATACCGCGTCCGCTCTGCCAAGCCTCACCCCGACTATCCGCTCGTCGTCTTGATCAACGAGGGCAGCGCCAGCGGCTCCGAGATCGTGGCCGGTGCCCTTCAGGACACCCGGCGCGCCGTGATTGTTGGCGAGACCAGCTTCGGGAAGGGCTCCGTCCAGAGCGTGATCCCCGTGAAGGGCAACTGTGCCATCCGTCTCACCACCGCGAAGTACTACACCCCCAGCCGCAAGGTCATCCACGAGCACGGGATCACCCCCGACATCGCC
Source organism: uncultured Verrucomicrobiota bacterium (assembly GCA_964653025.1). Taxonomy (GTDB): domain Bacteria; phylum Verrucomicrobiota; class Verrucomicrobiia; order JABWAM01; family JABWAM01; genus JABWAM01. Next base: position 81,332 of record CAZZBZ010000001.1, on the reverse strand, counting down.
GTCCCCATGAGCGACGAGGAGTGGAACCAGATCCTCCTCCAACGCAGCCAGGCTGCCGACCCCACGAAGAAGGACGAGCCCAAGCCCGAAGAGTTCCTTCCTGATGGCAGCAAGAAAACTCCCGTGCGTGACGTCCAACTCGATCGCGCCGTGGACCTGATCAAGGGCATCAACGCATTCAAGGATCGGGTCCGTCTCTGAAAAATCGGCCGCTGTTTATGTCTCAGGATTCCATGGACGAAGTTGAAGTCGTTCGCACGAGCGCCCCTCGCATCGTCGCCAACTCGAAGTTTTTCTTCCACGGCGGGCGTAAGTTCTTCGTCAAGGGGGTGACTTACGGGCCGTTCCCGCCCCGTGATGAGGGGGGCGCCCCCATATTCCTTCCGGAACCCGCGAAGGTGCGCGCCGACTTCACGCAGATGACTGCGGCAGGCATCAACACGGTCCGCCTTTACCACCCTCCTCCGGTCTGGTTCCTTGACGAGTGCGAGCGTGCGGGGCTCAAGGCGTACGCCACGATTCCATGGGAGCAGCACGTCTGTTTCCTCGATGGGCGGCGGAGCCGCCGATCCATCCTCCGTCGCGTGGAGAGCGCCGCCCGCGAGCGACGGGGCCATCCCGCGCTATTCGCCTGGGCGGTGGGCAACGAGATCCCGACCAGCATCGTCCGCTGGTACGGGTCCCGAAAGGTCGAGGCCTTCCTCGAGGATCTCGTAGACGCCGCCCGCCAAGCCGACCCCCGTCCGCTCCTCACCTACGCGAACTATCCTCCCACTGAGTACCTCCTGCCGAATGCCGTGGATTTCTTCTCGTACAATGTCTACCTGCATCGCCAGCGGGACTTCGAGGGTTACCTCGCCCGCCTGCAGAACCTTGCCGGGGAGAAGCCCCTCATCATCAGCGAGTTTGGCATGGACACCGTGCGCCACTCCGAGGAGGAACAGGCTGAACTGCTGGGCTGGCACATCAGCGCGGTCGCCCGCCTTGGCCTCGCTGGCACAATCCTCTTCTCGTGGACCGACGAGTGGTTCACCGGTGGGCACCTCATCGAAGACTGGAAGTTCGGCCTCGTGGGCGCGGATCGAAGGCCCAAAAAAGCCCTCGCCCGGGTCCACTCCCTTTTTGAGGGCAACACCCGTGTCCCCCTCCCGCGCACCCCCCCGGTCTCCGTGGTGGTCTGCTCCTATAACGGCGCTCGCACGCTCGAGGCATGCCTCACCTCTCTCCTCCAGATGGACTATCCCGACTTCGAGGTCCTCCTCGTGGACGATGGCTCCACCGACAATACGGAGTCCATTGCCCGCGAGTTTTCCAAGGTCCGCTACCTCCACCAAGAGAACCTCGGCCTGAGCGTGGCTCGCAACGTGGGAATGCAGGCCGCGCACGGCGAGATCATCGCCTACATCGACAGTGACTGCATGGCAGACAAGGACTGGCTCTACTATCTTGTCGGCACGCTCGATCAGGGAGGCTTTGCCTCCGTTGGCGGTCCGAATATCTCGCCCCCCGCGCGGAACTGGGTGCAGGCCTGCGTTGCCGCCTCCCCGGGCCAGCCCAGCCACGTGCTCATCGACGACGTGGAGGCCGAGCATATCCCCGGCTGCAACATGGCCTTCCACAAGTGGGCGCTCGATCTCGTCGGCGGCTTCGATCCCGAATACCGCAAGGCGGGCGACGATGTCGATCTCTGCTGGCGGCTCATGCAGCAGGGGTACCGCATCGGGTTCAGCCCCTCCGCCATCGTCTGGCATCACCGCCGCTTCAATGTCCGCGCCTACCTCAAGCAGCAGGAGGGCTATGGCGAGGCCGAGGCCCTGCTCCGCTTTAAGCACCTCGTCTACTTCGGGCCGACCGGCTCCGCCCGCTGGCGCGGCCGCGTCTACGGCGGCGCCAACTTCTCCTCTGTCGTCCACCGTCCCATCATCTACCATGGCGTCTTTGGAATGGGCCTTTTCCAGTGCGTCTATCCCGGGCGTACCTCGGATGTCGTGCTCTTCATGGGCAGCCTTGAGTGGAATGCCATGGCCCTCGCGGCCCTTCTCGTCTCGCTGCAGGTGCATGCGATCTGGTACCTCCCTGCCGCGATGTTTGCCGGATCCCTTGGCATCGCGGTCTCCTATGCGCTCCGCGCGAGGATCGAGACGCGCTACCGCCGCCCGTGGAGCCGCCTCCTCATTGCCGCCCTCGCCTTCTGGCAGCCGGTCGCCCGAGGCTGGGCCCGTTACTCCACCTGGGTCCGCAAGAAACGCACCCCGCGCAAGATCGTCGGTGCCCCCGCTCCCAGTAGTGCCCAGGTCGTGAAATGGGACCGTCCCGCCCTGCTCACCTTCTGGAGCGATTCTGGCTCGGGCCGTGAGCATTTCCTCTCTTCCTTCAAGAAGCGCCTCGACCAGGAGGGCTGGAAGTACTCCGCCGACACGGGTTGGACCAACTGGGACTACCAGGTCTACGGCAACCGATGGTGGCAGGTCCGTCTCCTCTCCCTCACCGAGGAACATGGCGATGGCAAGCGCCTCACCCGCATTCGCCTCCACCCGATCCCCACTCTCTTCTCGCGGATGGTCGGGATCCCCGTCGCCGTCCTGAGCCTTCTCGCATGGCTCCGATTCGAGGCCACGACCTCCCCCGAGGGCTACCGCCTCATCGGCGCCTGGTTCTGCGCTGTCCCCGTCTGGCTTACCGCCCTCCTCTGGGCGAGCACGCGACTCCGCCACCGCGTGGCCCAGATCGTGGAGCTCGCGGCCCACGACGTCGGGCTCGCCTCCTCCCGTTCCCGTCGAACGTGGTTCTGAGCTTTCCGTCCCCCGAGATGACCGTCCCCGCGCCCACGCGCCAGTTTATCTTCCACGATGCCCGCGGCCTTCGCTGGAAGATCATCCGCGTAGCGGCGCTCCTGGGGTGCTTTGTCCTCTTTGCCGCTGCGTTGTTATTTGCGCGCTCGCTGCTCGAGCAACCCTTCCTTCGCCTTCCCTCCTCGGTCGCTACCCTCCGTTCCCAGTTGCGCGGCCTCCAACATCCCCTCCGGGATACGCGCCGCGCGATGCGGCGCAGTGAAACCCCCGCCCTCCGCCACTCGCTCGGCACAGCGGAGCGAGATCGCCGGCGTTCCGCGAGTGCGGCCTTTCCCCGTCCCCCGGAGCCCATCACCCTCGGTTTCCTTCCCGAGGAAAACCCCTCCACCCTCGCCGCGCTCGATCGTGCGGCGCCCCACCTTACCCACCTCTGCCCACGCTGGATCACGATCGCCAACGAAAACCTCGACCTCGCCTTTGCCGCGGAACCAGAGACTCGTCACCTCGCCCACCAGCACGACCTCAAGATCATTGCCCTGCTCACGAACGAGTTTGAAGGGTGGCGAGGGGACCTCATGGCCGCACTGGTCACCGGCCCCGAGGCTGACCGCACCGCATTTATTGAGAAGGCCCTTCGTCTTGTGAAATCCGCTCGCTGCGAGGGGTTGGCCGTGGACTTCGAGGAGGTCGATCCCTCCTACAGCGATGCCTTCAACGACTTCCTCATCCGTTTTGCCACCCGCTGCCATGAGGAGGGCCTCCTCTTCATGATCTGCGTCCCCGTCGGCTGGGACGCCCTCGTCTTCGACCTCGACCGTCTCGTGGAGCACGCCGACTACCTCATTGCGATGCTTTGTAACGAAAACTCGCGCCACGACCCGCCCGGTGCGCTCGCCTCGCAGCCATGGTTCGAGCGCTGGCTCCACCGAATGCTCGAGTTTGGTCGCCCCGGCCAGTGGATTGCCGCCATCGGCAACTTCGGGTGCGATTGGCCTCTCGGCGGCCCTGTGGGCAGGGACCTCTCCTTTGCCGAGGTCATGAGCCTCGCCGACAGCGCTGAACCCGTGGGAATTGATTGGGCGGGGGAGGAGGGCAACCCCACTTTCTCCTACGCGAAGGACGACGAACAGCACACCGTCTGGTTCCTTGACGCGGCCACCGCCCTCAACCAGGTCCGCGCCGCCCGCTCCGCAGGCGTTGCCGGCATCGCTGTTTGGAAACTCGGTGATGAAGATCCCTCCCTGTGGGACGCCCTCGTCCTCGCCCGCCGCCGTGCGACCTCGGAAAGCGACTGGGAACCTCTTAACCGGATCAGGCTTCCCGACGAAGTCGTCCACGTCGGCGAGGGAGAGATCCTCCGCATCCACCCGGAGCGTGAGTCGGGCCTGCGCACCTTTGAACGCCTCCCCTCCGGTCGCGTTCGCGTCCGCTATCTCGATCCCCCGAAACCCCTCCGCGTCGAGCACGGCGGTATCGTCTCCCCCAACTGGATCGCCCTCACCTTCGATGACGGACCCGACCGCCACTGGACGCCACAGATTCTCGATATCCTGAAGGCCGAGGGGGTGACGGCCACCTTTTTCATCGTCGGCAGCGCCGCCGAGAAAAACCCCGACCTTCTCGTCCGCATGGTCCGTGAAGGGCACGAGGTCGGGGTCCACACCTACACCCACCCCGACCTTTCGGAGACCCCCCGCGTCCAACTTGACCTCGAACTCAATGCCACGCAGCGGCTCATCGAGTCGATCACCGGCCGCTCGACCATCCTCTTCCGCCCGCCTTACTCCGCCGATTCGCGTCCCCAGACGATGGCCGAGATCCGTCCCATCCTCCGCGCGCAGGAACTCGGTTATCTCACCCTCTGCGAGAACATCGACCCCCGGGACTGGGAGCGCCCCGGCACCGCCGAAATCCTTCGACGCGTGCAGCAGCTCCGTTCGGAGGGATCGGTCGTCCTCCTCCACGATGGGGGAGGGGATCGCCGCCAGACGGTCGAGGCCCTGCGTCCCATGATCCGCTGGCTGCGCGACTCTCACCATCGCCCCGTGCGATTCGTCACCGCCAGCGAGCTCGCCGGCATACCCCACGACCAGATGATGCCCCCGGCCCCGAATGCCGAGCGCCATACCATCCTTGCCACCAGCTTTGGCCTCTCGGTTGTCCATGGCTTCATCGAGTTCATCTGGGCCTTTCTCATTGTCGCCACGATCCTCGTGATCCTGCGCTCCCTCGCCATCGCGGCCCTCGCGCTCTGGCAGGCACGGCGACCCCCGCTTCCGCCACCGTCCTCCTTCCCGCCTGTGAGCGTGGTCATCGCCGCCTATAACGAGGAACGCGTGATCGAGGCTGCGATCCGAGCAGTCCTCGACTGTGGTTACCCGGGTACCCTCGAGGTCGTTGTCGTGGACGATGGCTCCTCCGACGCCACCGCCGTGGTCATCTCCGTCGCCTTCGCCACTGACCCGCGCGTCCGCCGAATCTCCCAGCAAAACACCGGTAAGGCGGGTGCCCTGGGCGCCGCAATCGCCGCGGCCCGCTACGACCTTCTCGTCTCCATCGATGCGGATACCCGTATCGGCCGCGGTGCGCTGGCTCGCCTCGTGCCACCCCTCCTCGCCAATCCGAATGTCGGTGCGGTCTCGGGAAACGCCAGGGTGGGCAACCGCCGCCGTTGGCTCGCGAAGTTCCAGTCCCTGGAATACACCTCGGGCTTCAACCTCGACCGCCGCGCCTTCGACCTCCTCAACTGCATCACCGTGGTGCCGGGGGCCATTGGTGCCTATCGTCGCGAAGCCGTCGCGAAAGCCGGCGGATTCACCGCCGACACCCTCGCCGAGGATACCGATCTCACCATGCAAATCCGAAGGGATGGCTGGCGAGTGGCCTACGCGGATCGCGCCATCGGCTGGACCGAGTGCCCGGAAACGGTGAAGGGTCTCCTTCGCCAGCGCTTCCGTTGGGCCTTCGGCACCCTCCAATGCCTCTGGAAACACCGTGAGGCCCTGTTCAACCCGCGCGCCGGCACTCTTGGCTGGATCGCGATGCCCAGCCTCTGGTTTTTTCAAGTTCTTCTCACCGCCATGTCCCCTATCGTGGACCTGCTCGTCATCCTCTCCGTCCTCGGCGGCGGGGGCAGCCTTGTCCTCCTCTTCCTCCTCGCCTTCCTCCTCTCGGATACCCTCCTCGCCATGCTCGCCCTTCGACTCGACCGCGAACCTATACGCCGGGCCCTCTGGGTCCTGCCCCAGCGATTCGTCTACCGCCCCCTCCTCTGCATCGTCGTCTGGGGCGCTTTCCGCCGCGCCCTTCGCGGGGCGCTGGTTTCCTGGGGAAAAGTCCCCCGCACCGCCACCGTCCACGTAGACTCCCCTCCCGCATGATACGCCTTCCCTTCCTTATCCTCTTCCTTGCATCGACGCTTGCGGTTCTCGCCCAGCACCTCGCCATCCCCCCGCGCGGTGCCTACGTCGGCGCCTACATGGATCTCGGCGAGGCCGAGGACGACCTGACCCCGTCCACCATCTCCGCCTTCGAGAAGCTTTCGGGGCGGCGCCAGGCGATCGTCGCCTTTTCCAGTTATTGGGGACGGAAGGGATTTCCCTCCGCCCAGGTCGAGGTCGTGCGGGGCGCAAACGCCATCCCTCTCATCTTCTGGTCGCCGTGGGGGCCGCCCTACCGCCAGAACGAGCCCCAACCCGAGTATTCCCTCGACCGGATCATCGAGGGGAAGTTCGACGCTTACCTCCGCGACTGGGCGCGGAAGGCTCGTGCGACCCGCATCCCGCTCCTCGTGGCCTTTGGGATCGAAATGAACGGCGACTGGTTCCCGTGGGGCGGTCCCGTGCAGGGCGGCGGGGAAACCCGCCGCTTCGGTGACCCGAAGAAAGCCGACGGCCCCGAACGCTTTATCGCCGCCTACCGTCGAGTCGTCGGCATCGTGCGCGCCGAGGGCGCCCGCAACGTGGAGTGGGTCTACCACGCCCAGAACTACTCCTGGCCGGTCGCCTCGTGGAACACCATACAAACCTACTACCCCGGGGACGATGTGGTGGACTGGCTTGGCCTCAGTGTTTACGGAAAACAAAACTCCAAGGGAGGCTGGCTTACCTTCACGGATGTCGCGCGGATGCCCTACGACGAGATCGTGAGACTGCACCCGACCAAGCCAATCATGTTTGCCGAGTGGGGCGTCGGGGAGTTTCCAAACCAGGGAAGTAAGGATGCCTTCTTCGAGGAGGCATTTGACCGCATGCCGAGGGACTATCCTCGCCTCAAGGCCGCGGTCTACTGGCACGAACGCTGGCAGAATGCCGATGAGACCTGGAGTAACCTCCGCATCAACTCCTCGCCGAAATCCCTCGCCGCCTTCCGCCGCGGCATGCAGCTCCCTTTCTGGATCGACCGTCCGGTGGTGGTCCCCTGATCAGCGCTTCAAAAGAAGCTCGGCGATCTGCACGGCGTTGAGCGCTGCGCCCTTGAGGAGCTGGTCGCCGGCGACGAACAGCGCCAGGCCATTCGGGATCGATGGGTCTTCGCGGATGCGGCCGACGAGAATCTCGTCATGTCCGGTCGCCTCGATCGGCATCGGAAAGTGGTTTTTCGCACGGTCGTCCACCAGCTTCACGCCGGGGGCACGGGAAAGAATCGCACGCGCCTCGTCGACCCCCAGCTTGCGCTCGGTCTCGATCACGAGGCTCTCCGCGTGTGCGCGGAAGACCGGCACACGGATGCAGGTGGGGCAGATGGAGAGGTTCGGCTCGTGGAACATCTTCCGGGTCTCCTCGATCATCTTGTTCTCCTCCTCGTTGAGGCCGTTGTCGGCCACGCTCGTATTGTGGGAGAATACGTTGAACGCGATCTGGTGGGGAAACACCTCCTTCTTCGCCGGCTTGCCGGCGAGCACATCTCGTGCCTGCGCCTCAAGCTCGGCCATCGCCTTCGCGCCGGCCCCGCTGGCGGCCTGGTAGGTGGAGACCACGATGCGACGGATCCGCGCCGCGCGATGCAGCGGCCAGAGCGGCACGCACATGATCGCTGCCGAGCAGTTCGGGTTCGCGATGATCCCCTTGTGAAGGGTCAGGTCGCCTCCGTTCACCTCCGGCACCACGAGCGGGACCCCCGGATCCATGCGAAAAGCCGAGGAATTGTCCACGACCACCGCGCCCGCCTTCACCGCATGTGGAGCGAACTCGCGGGAGCGGGTCGCCCCTGCGCTGAAAATCGCAATATCCACACCCGCGAAAGAGGACGGGGTCACCGCCTTCACGGCGATCTTCTTGCCGCGGAACTCCATGGTCTTCCCCTCGGAGCGGCCCGAGGCGAGCAGGATGAGTTCCTTGACGGGAAAGTTCCTCTTCTCGAGGGTCTTCAAAACCTCGACGCCCACCGCACCGGTGGCGCCCAAAATCGCGACGCAAGCAGGATTCTTCATGGGGGCGAGAAATTCCACTCGTTGCACAAGGGAGTCAACCCGATTCGACAGACCCCCAAAAACGGATGCGTGAATCCTCTCTTATTTCTCACCGATCGGACCCCAGCGGGCATCCATGACTTTCAAATCTGTGGGAAGACGAGCGAAGACCCGGGTCGTGAAGCGGCGAATGTCGCGGAGCACAGTCTCGAAGCGGCGCTCCGAAAAAAATGGAGAGGGCGCGAGTTGCCCCTTCAGCCACGCGAGGCGCTTCCGCGAAGGCGTCAGGTCCGCGTCGCACAAGATTCCCTTTCGCGCTGCGGCCATCGCCGCACGGTGCCCCTCGCGGATCGCCTTTGCCGTATGGCAGATCAGGACGAGGTCCACTCCGTTCCGTAGGCAGCCGACCACCGCTTCGCCCATGGGCATCGTCCGCGTGATCGCCCCCATCTCGAGGTCGTCGGTGATCGTGACCCCCGAGAACCCCATCTTGTGGCGAAGGAGGTTCCCCACGAGTCGTGGGGAGACGCAGGCTGGCGTCAGGCGGCCGCGGTGATAGGCGCGCAAGTGGGCGTGGGAAAGCATGATCATCCGAAGTGGGCCGTCGCCTCCGTTCCACAGCTTCGCGTAAGGGAGCAGGTCCTCCCGCTCGAGTTCCGCCCGGGAGCGATTCACGCGCGGAAGGACCTTGTGCGGGTCCTTGTCCGCGGCCCCGTAGCCGAGGAAGTGCTTGCCGCAGCCCAGCACGCCCTCGGCCTGCATGCCGCGGAGAAACGCGCCGGCGAACCGCGAGACGGTGCGCGGGGCGCGCGACCAACAGCGGTCGGGCACCGAGTTATCCGTGCCGGGACGCAGCCACAGGTCCAGAACGGGGGCGAGGTTGGTGTTCACTCCGAGTTCCCGCAGGAGTCGGCCGGTCAGCTTGCCGTGCTCGCGGGCCAGGGCTTCCGACCCGAGGTGCGCGAGTTGTGGGGCGGAAGGAACAGCGCCCGTCAGGTCCTTGAGGCGGTTCACCCGCCCTCCCTCATGATCGAGGCAGATGAGCAGATCTTCCCCCAGGAGCTTTCTCAGGCGTACGGTGAGACGGGCGAGGCGGGGCGCGGTGCGGACGTTGCGCCCGAAAAGGATGATCCCACCGGGACGCACCGCGCGCAGGAGTGCCGCTGTGGGAGGGTCGAGGTCGGGACCGGGAATCCCGATGAAAAGGTGCGTCCCGACCGGTGGAGGCGACGTCCGCATGCAAATCTCGTCAGGCCGTGCTGCGGCCCGGGTCCACCGAGCTTTCCGATCCGTCCTTTTGTTTTTCCTGTCGTCGGGCCTCGCGGACCTTGTCCTTGTAAACCACCTCGGGTTTTACGAGGGGCTCGTCGTTGGTGGAGATCTCTCCCTCGCCCGAAATATCTCGGAAGAAGCAGCTCTTGTAGCCCTCGTGGCACGCGGCACCCACCTGCTCGACCTCGATGAGGAGCGTGTCGCCGTCGCAGTCGAAGGAGACCTTCTCGACGCGCTGGACGTGCCCGCTCGATTCTCCCTTCATCCAGTACTTCTGCCGCGAGCGGCTCCAGAACCAGGTGCGCTTTGTCTCGATCGTCTTGAGGAGCGAGTCGCGGTTCATCCAGGCCATCATGAGGATGCGGCCGGTCTTCCGCTCCTGGAGGATGGCAGGAATGAGCCCATCGGCGTTGAAACGCAGTTTTTCGAGGAAGGATTCGTTCATGGGGGGGGCGTTTACCTACCACAACCTTCACACCAGGCGCAATCGCGGCAGGTCCTGCGAATCGATCAGGCCCACGATTCGACGCCCCGCGTCCACGACCACGAGGTCGTCAATCTGGTGGCGCCGAAGGAGGCGCACCGCCTCCGCCGCGAGGGCGTCGCCACGGATCGTGATCGGTCGGCGGGTCATCACCTTCCCAAGGGCGACGCCTCCGACGTCCCGGTTCTTCGCATAGTGCCGCGCAAAATCTCCGTGGGTGAAAATTCCCGCGAGGCGGTTGCCCTGGCCGCGAACCATCACGCAGCCCGAGCGGGCCTTTGCCATGAGCGACAGCCCCTCGGACACCGTGGACTTCGGGCCCACCACCGCGCAGCGCCCCGGCGGGCGGACGAGGTCGCGCGCCTTGAGGAGCAGGGCCTGCCCCAGCGCGCCCGCGGGGTGGTAGCGGGCGAAATCCTCTTTGCGGAAGCCGCGCTCCTCGAGCAGCGCCATCGCGAGGGCGTCCCCGAGCGCGAGCATCGCCGTGGTGCTCGCCGTGGGGGCGAGATTATGCGGGCAGGCCTCGCGCGTCACACGGGCATTGAGCACCGCGTCGCTGTGCCGTCCCAGGGTGGAACCGGCGCGTCCGATAATGGAAACGATTCGCGCATCGAGCCGCTTGAGGGCCGGCAGGATGCGCAGGAGTTCATCCGTCTCCCCGCTGTTGCTGAGAAGGAGCGCCACGTCGCCCTCGTTGAGGACGCCGAGATCGCCGTGGAGGGCGTCGGTCGCGTCGAGGACGACGCTGGGCGCCCCGGTGCTTGTCAGCGTGGCGGAGATTTTGTGGCCGATGAGCCCTGATTTCCCAATGCCGCTCACCACGATCTTTCCGCGCGCCTCCACGCAGGCGCGCATCAGGCTGATCGCGCGCAGGAAGGAGGGGCCCAGGTTGCGACGCACCTGCCTCAGGGCCTCGACCTCGATGTCGAGGACCTTGCGCGCTCGCCCCAGGGCGTGGTTCGAAAGACGTGGCGCCATGCTGGAACGGAAGCGAAAAACAGGGCCCAAGGCAAAGCGAATCGTTTTTCGCTTTTCCCCCGCCATTCGGGCCGTCATCCTCCCCGCCCATGAGTTCATCCCTCGGTTCCTGTTGTCCTGAGAAAAAATCCATCCCCGCGCCCGTGGATGCCGATGAGGTGGGCGAACGCCGACAACTGCGTGTGCAGTTCGTCCTTTCGATCATCTGCCTCGCCGCGCTCGTGGCCGGGTGGATGGGCCAGCGCGCGCTGCCCGACTTCCCCCTCCATGTCACGCATGCCCTCTACATCCTCTCCTATCTCACGGGGGGGTTTTTCCCGATGCTCGGCGTACTCAAGGATCTCCGCGGGTTTCGATTCAACGTCAACTTCCTGATGGTCTTCGCCGCCCTTGGCGCGGCCTGCGTTGGCGCCGAAGCGGAGGGCGCGGTGTTGATGTTTCTCTTCTCCTTCAGCGGTGCCCTCGAGGGCTACGCGAGTGGGCGCACCCGCCGCGCGATCCGCTCCCTGATGAAGCTCAGCCCTTCGGAGGCCACGGTCCTGCGCGACGGAAAGGAGGAGGTCGTCCCCGTCTCCTCCCTCCACATCGGCGACGTGATCCTCGTGCATCCCGGCGAGCGCATCGCGGGAGATGGCGTGATCCTCGACGGGATCACCTCCGTGGACGAAAGCAGCCTCACCGGCGAAGCCATGCCGGTGGACAAGGGTCCCGGGCGACGTGTCCTCGCGGGAAGCATCAACGGGCATGGCCTGATCCGCGTGAAGACCGACCGGGAGGCCAGTGACACCGCGCTCGCCAAGATCTTCCGTATCATTGACGAAGCCCAGCACCAGAAGGCCCCGACCGAGCGCCTCATCGAGAAATATGGGGGACCCTACACCTGGGTCATCCTCGCGGGCACGCTTCTCACCTTCCTCGGCGCCCGTTTTCTCGTGGGCATGAGCTGGGACCTCAGCCTCTACCGCGCCATGACCCTCATGGTGGTGGCCTCGCCCTGCGCCCTCGTCCTCTCGATCCCCTCCGCCGTGCTCGCCGCCATCGCCTGCGGCGCGCGCCGCGGCATGCTCTTCAAGGGAGGGCACTCCATCGAGATCCTCGGCCAGTGCCGGGCCGTCGCCTTCGACAAAACCGGCACCCTCACCCAGGGCAAGCCACGCCTCGCCGAGGTGCGTTACGCCGACGGCCTCGATGCCTCGACGATTCTCGGGGATGCCGCCGCCGTCGAACTCAACTCCCAGCACCCCCTCGCCCAGGTGATCGTGGACGAGGCGAAAAGGCAGGGCCTCGTCTTCGAGCGCGCCGCCGAAAGTCGCATGTGGCCCGGACTGGGCGTCGAGGGGGTCGTCAAGGGAGGGATGGTCCGCGTCGGAAGCGAAGCCTTCGTCTGCCTCCACGGCGGGATGCAACCCTGGGTCCGCGACACCCTCGTGGAGTTTCGCTCGCGCGGTCTCACCTGCCTCGTCGCCGCTCGCCAGGGACCTCTCGCCGTTTTTGGCGTTGCCGACAGCCTCCGTCCCGGCGCCATCCGCGCGATCTCGGAGCTCACCCAGATGGGGATCCAGACCGTGATGCTCACGGGCGACCACCACGCCTCCGCCTCCGAGTTTGCAAAGAAGCTCGGCCTATCGGACTTCCGCGCCAGCCTCCTCCCTCACCAGAAAGTCGAGGCCGTCCGCGAGCTCATGGAAAAACACGGCACCGTCGCCATGGTCGGCGACGGCGTGAATGACGCGCCCGCACTTGTCACCGCCTCCGTCGGCGTGGCGATGGGCGCAAGCGGGAGCGACACCGCGATGGAGAACGCCGATGTCGTCCTCATGGGCGATGACATCGAGCGTGTGCCGGAGATCATCCGCCTCGGGAGACGCACCCAGGCGATCATCCGCCAGAATCTCATCTTCGCCATCGGGGTGATCTTCGCCCTTATCGCAGCAACCTTCTTCGCCAAGCTGAAGCTCGCCCTCGGCGTCATCGGCCACGAGGGAAGCACGGTCCTCGTCGTCTTCAACAGCCTGCGCCTGCTGCGCTCCTCCGCCACGCATGCCCCGCGCGCGGAAGGCTGAGGTCCCGGGTATGTCCGCCTCCTTTGAGGTTACCGCCGGCCCCGAGGGGTTCCGCCTCGGCCGCCTGCGCACCGCGCACGGCGAGATCGAGACTCCCGTTTTCATGCCGGTCGGCACGCAGGGTACCGTCAAGACGATGGCACCTTCCGAACTTGAGGAGATCGGGGTCTCGGTTCTCCTCTCCAACACCTACCATCTCAGCCTTCGCCCCGGGGCCGACGTGGTGGCCCGCATGGGTGGTCTTCACCGCTTCATGGGCTGGCGGAGGCCGATCCTCACCGACAGCGGCGGCTTCCAGGTCTTCAGCCTCGCCCCCCTCCGAACGGTCCAGGAACACGGCGTGGCCTTCCGCTCCCACCTCGATGGCTCTGACTGCTTCCTCGGGCCCCGGGAAGCGATGGAAATCCAGCACAAGCTTGGCTCCGATATTGCGATGGTCCTCGATGAATGTCCTCCCTGGCCCTGCGAGGAGACGGTCGCTCGCGAGGCTGTGGAACGCTCCCTCCGCTGGGCCGCCGAATGTCGCGACTGGAAAGTCCGCTTTGCCCCGGGTTCTCCCAACCTTCTCTTCGGGATCGTGCAGGGAGGAAGCCACGCCGCCCTCCGCGGAGAGTGTGCGCGCCGGTTGGTCGAGATCGGTTTCGACGGTTACGCGATCGGTGGGGTGAGCGTCGGGGAACCCGAGACGGAGATGATGCACGCCATCGAGGCGAGCGTTCCCCACCTTCCCTCGGACCGCCCCCGCTACGCGATGGGGCTTGGCTCTCCCCCGCAACTGGTCGAGATGGTGGCGCGCGGGGTGGACATGTTCGATTGCGTGCTCCCCACGCGGGTCGCACGCAACGGGGTGGCCTTCACGCCGGACGGCTACCTCCACGTCAGCGCGGGCCGCTACCGCGAGGACGAAGGTCCGATCCAGGAAGGCTGCCCATGCCCCGCCTGCCGCGGATTTTCCCGCGCCTACATCCGCCATCTTTTTAATGCCGAGGAAATCCTCGCCTTACGGCTGGTCACTTGGCATAATTTACAGTTCTATATCGCCCTGATGCGTGGGATCCGCGAAGCGATCCGCGCCGGGAAGTTTGGCGTTTTCCGCCGCGACTTTCTGGCCCGCTACAAGGCCCCCGCCGCCCCAACGGGGCGGAAACACGAAATCCGAAACCCGAAATCCGAAAAACAACCAACCTGACCCTCTCTCCTTTTTCCCCATGAACCTTCCCTCCCTGCCTTCAATCCTTCAGGCCTCCGCCCTTCCGACTTCAGCCTTCAGCCTTCAGCCTTCAGCCTTCCCGCTGGCCATGGGCGCCCCTGCGCAGCCCGGCGAAAATCCGACCAAGAGCCTTCTCGGCGCCCTCGGACCGATGATCCTCATCTTCGTCGTCTTCTACCTGATCCTGATCCGTCCCCAGCAGAAGCAGCAAAAGGAGGCACGCAAGATGCTCGAAGCCCTCAAGGTTGGCGACCGCGTCCTTGTCGCCGGCGGCATCTACGGGATGGTCGCCCAACTCAAGGAGAAGTCGGTCGTCGTCAAGATTGCCGAGAACACCCGCGTCGAGATACTCCGCAGCGCCATCCAGCAGGTCCTCCCCGAGGAATCCGGCGGGAAGGCCTGATCCCTCCTGCTCCTGCTCCTACTCTTACTCTTGCTCCTCTGCTCACCGCTCACTGCTCACCTCCTCCCATGAACCGCCCGCTCCTCAACCGCTTCCTGCTTGTCGTCGCGATCATCGCCCTGGGGATTTGGCACCTCTGGCCCCCGCAGAAGACGATCACGCTCGGCCTCGATCTCAAGGGGGGCACCTCCTACACGCTCGAACTCGATTTGGGAAAGCTCGAGAGCTGGCGCCATAAGCAGGCGGTCGAAAAGGCGATTGAGATCCTGCGCAAGCGCGTGGACCGCTTCGGCCTCAGCGAGCCGGTCATCCAGCCTGCCGGGGACAACCGCATCATCGTCCAGATCCCCGGCCTCGGCGAGGCCGACAAGGCCAGCGCCCGCTCCCAACTCGAGCGCGTCGCCTACCTCGAACTCCGCCTCGTCCACCCTCAAAACGCGGCCGAACTCGCCCGCATGCAGGCCACGCGTGCCGTCCCCCCGCCGGGTTACCAACTCTGCACGATGACTTCGCGGCGCGCCGGGAAGACCGAGGCCGAGGAGAAGATCCTCGTAAAGATCAAACCCGAGCTCACCGGCAAGCATCTCAGTCGCGCCGCGGCGATGAACAGTCCCTCGGGCTACGAGGTTGCTTTCGAGCTGAACCCCGCCGGTGCCGAGATTTTCCGCCGCGTGACGAAGGCCAACATCGGGAATCGCCTCGCCATCGTCCTCGACAAGAAGCTCATCTCCGCCCCCGTGATCCAGAGCGAGATCGGCGCGCGCGGCCAGATCACCGGCGATTTCGACTTCCGCGAGGCCACCGATCTCGCCAACTCCCTTGAGAACCCCCTCGAGACCCCGCTCAAGGTCGTCGAGGAGCGTGGCGTGGATCCCTCCCTCGGTGCCGATTCCGTTCGCAGCGGCGTGATGGCTGGCATCGCGGGCATCTCCGCCGTGATCGTCTTCATGGGGATCTACTACCTGCGCGCCGGGCTCATCGCCAACGTCGCCCTCTGCGTGAACATCATCCTGCTCCTCAGCGTGCTGGCGATCTTCAAGTTCACCCTCACCCTCCCGGGTGTGGCGGGCATCATTCTTACCGTCGGCATCGCCGTGGATGCGAACGTCCTCATCTTCGAGCGCATCCGAGAGGAGCTTCGCAAGGGCAAGCCCCTCGCCATCGCGGTGAACGCCGGTTTCGACCGCGCCTTCAGCACGATCATTGACGCGAACATGACCACCCTGATCACCGCGCTCGTACTCTCATGGCTCGGCACGGGGCCCATCCAGGGTTTCGGCTACACCCTCAGCGCGGGGGTTTGCACAAGTGTCTTTTCCGCCGTGGTCGTCTCCCGCCTCATCATGGACGCCTGGTTGCGCTGGGCAAAGCCGCTGAAGCTCACGATGCTCTCCATGGTCATCGACACGAAGATCAACTTCCTCGGCTTCAAGTGGCCGGCCTTCATCCTCTCAGGGGCTCTCATCCTCGGCGGAGTCTTCGTCGGCTGGAAGAAGGGGAACGACATCTACGGCGTGGACTTCACGGGGGGCGATTCCCTTACCCTCCGCTCCGTCCAGCACGAGGATGTTGCCAACCTCCGACGGGTTCTTGAGGAAAGCGGCTTCCGCGAGGCGTCCCTCCAGTACCAGCGCGAGGTGCAGGGTACCAGCGAGGTGCTCGTGCTGCGCGTCCCCTTCGAGCAGGGCGAGCGCGCCCAGAAGGTGCTCACGGAAGCCTTCCCGAAGGCTGGCTTCACCCAGGTGAAGCTCGACAAGGTTGGCGGCATGGTCGGCAAGGAACTCCAGTACAAGGCCCTTCTGGGACTGGGAGTCGCCGCCGTCTGCATCCTGATCTACATTACCGCGCGGTTTGAGTTTGCCTACGCCGTGGGCGCCGTCTTTTCCCTGCTCCACGATGCCGCGATCTGCTTGGCGTTCCTCTTCTTTACGGACCGCCAACTCTCCCTTCCCGTGATTGGTGCGCTGCTTACGATTGCCGGCTACTCGCTCAACGACACCGTCGTCGTTTTCGACCGTATCCGGGAGGAG
Source organism: uncultured Verrucomicrobiota bacterium (assembly GCA_964653025.1). GTDB lineage: Bacteria > Verrucomicrobiota > Verrucomicrobiia > JABWAM01 > JABWAM01 > JABWAM01. Next base: position 64,690 of record CAZZBZ010000001.1, on the reverse strand, counting down.
TTCCGCCTCCGGGGACGGGATCTCAACTTCGTCCAGCTCATCAACCTGAGTGTGAACGAAACCCTGAGTCGCACCCTCCTCACCTCGTTGACCACCCTCATCGCTGCGCTGGCGCTCTACATCTTCGGCGGCGGCGTGATTAACGACTTTGCCTTTATCCTCGTGATCGGCGTCCTCACGGGCACCTACAGCTCCGTCTTCATCGCCAGCCCGATCCTCCTCCTCTGGCACCCCTCGAAACTCGCTCCGCAGGAAGAGCAGAAGGCCCCCGCCAAGCCCGGTGTGGAACGCGAAGCCCCCGCTCGCTAACGCTCGAGCATTTTCAATTGCCAATTGCCAATCGCCAATTGACCGACCTCCCGTCAGGGGGGTGGTCGTGGAGCATGCCCGTGAAACGCGACACCCGAGGCGCTGCCTCGCCTTCCGTTCCCTCCGTCTCCATTTTCCCTTCTGCCCTGCTCGCGGCTTACTGCTGACTGCTTACTGCTCACGGTCTCCCCCATGCGCATCCTCGTCGTCGAAGACCAGCGCAAGACGGCCCAGTTCATCAAGAAGGGCCTCGCCGAGCACGGCCATGCCGTGGACCTCGTGGGCGACGGCCGCGACGCCGAGTCGCAGGCGCGTGTCACCGACTACGACCTGATCATCCTCGACGTGATGCTCCCCGGGCAGGACGGGATGGAGGTCTGCCGAAATCTTCGCCGCCTGAAGGTGACCGCCCCGATCCTCATGCTCACCGCCCTCTCCTCCACCGAGGACAAGGTCCGTGGGCTCGACAGCGGGGCCGACGACTATCTTCCCAAGCCCTTCGCCTTCGACGAACTCCTCGCCCGCGTCCGTGCGCTCGGGCGGCGCTCCCAGGCCTCAAATCCGAGGCTCAAGCTGGCCGATCTCGAACTCGACCCTTCCACGCGAAAGGTCAGCCGTGCGGGCAAGGCCATCGCCCTCACCGCGCGCGAGTTCGCCCTGCTCGAGTTCTTCATGCAGCGCGCCGGCCAGGTGGTCACCCGCACCGCGATCGCCGAACACGTCTGGGATATCCACTTCGACTCCGAGAGCAACGTGATCGACGTCTACGTGAACTTCCTCCGCAAGAAGCTGGATAAAGAGTTTCCCTTTCCCCTGATTCACACCGTCGTCGGCGCCGGCTACGTCCTCAAGGACGCCCGCGAGGAAAAACACTAGCCGAGGTACGGGATCGTGAGGGGGCCTTGGGGGAGGACGGCGACGCGGGCGGAGGGGCCGGCACGCGCGAGGCGCTCGTGGACGGTCGCGGCGATGTCACGGCACGGGGTGAGGTGTGCGGCGCGGGTCGCCGCGTCCGACATCTTGCTGTAAAGGAGCACCTCCGCTCGCTGCTGGATGAGGCACTGGATCTGCGCCTGCCACTGCTCGGGGTAGGGCTTCGAGGCTGCGCGGATCTTCTCGAGCACGGCGGCGGGCGAGGGGGCGCTGCAGAGGAGTTGGTCGCACGGGCTGCCCTCGGGCATGCCCTCGCGGCACTCGGCGGCGAGGATGAGGGTGCCGCCGTCTTTGAGGATGCGCGCGCCGGCGCTCATCCCCTTCACCCCTTGGTAGAGGTTCATGTCGAGCGGGTAGCCGCTGTTGGTCGTGACGACCACGTCGAACGGCTGCGGCACGGCGCGCATCGCGGTGCGGCGGACGAACTCGCAACCCTCGCGGTGGGCCTTGATGAGGTCGCCGGCGAAGACGCCCGTGATGCGGCGTTTGGCGTTGAGGGCGACATTGACGAGGAAGCTTGGGCCGACGCGCAGGGCGAGCTCGCGAAGTTCGTCCCAGAGAGGGTTTTCCGCGGTGATCCCGAAGGCGGCCTTCGGGTCGGCGATGTTGGACCAGCCGTGGTTGGCGATGATCGTTGCGAGCCCGGCGCAGCCGGGGACGATTCCCTTCGGCCCGCCGCTGAAGCCGGCGAAGAAATGGGGTTCGATGAAGCCGGTGATGATGCGGAGGTCGGCCTCGACGAGGTGGCGGTTGAAGAGGGCGGGCGTTCCGTTGCGCGTCGTGCCGAGTTGGACGAGGTCGGCGGCCTTCTCGGACTCGTGGTTGATCACGCGGTAGTCACGGACAACGGCGGGCGTGAGCATCTTCTCCAACTCGGCGCGGGTATTGGGGCGGTGAGAACCCGTGGAGTTGAGAAGGGTGATGGATTCGCGGGGAAGGCCGCGGAGTTCATCGAGGATCCACGGGATGAGGCGCTCGTTGGGGGTGGCGCGGGTGATGTCGGTGAAAACGATGCAGATGCGCTTCGCGTGGCGGGCGAGATCGGCAATGGGTGTGCTGGCGACGGGGAGGCGGAGGGCTTCCCGCAGGGCGGCGCGCTCGTCGAGGAGGCCGGGCGCGTGGTCGGGCTCGACGACTGTGGTGCGATCGTCGGGGAAGTTCACGACGAGACCCGATTCACCGTAGGAGAGAGGGACTTTCATTGCCAATTTCTAATTTCTGATTGGCGATTGCGGAGCAGCAAGCCGTGGAAAGAGTTTGGGCAGAGAGATCCCTCGTTCCATTCGGGGTGACAGGGTTGTGTCGTTCCGAGACCTGAAAGCCTTCGGCCCGAGAGATCTCGACCCTGTGGGGGTGTGACGGTGTCGGAGGTCATTGCAGAGTGTCTCAAGTGTCAGATTTTTTGTCTGGAACTGGCAATCGGCAATCAGAAATCAGAAATCGGAAATCTCCGCCGTCAGTCGCCGCTGAACCGGCCGTAGCTGGCCTCGACCTTGACCTCCTCGTAGAGGTGGGCGGGGATTTCGGAGAGGAAGCGGGAGGGTTTCTGGAAGGTGTCGCCGCTGTAGTTGCCGAGGCGGACCTGGGGGAAGAGGAGGTAGAGCTCGTTGCGGGCGCGGGTGACCGCCACATAGAAGAGGCGGCGCTCCTCTTCCTCGCCCTCGGGCATTTCGAGGGCGCGGGCATTTGGGAAGGCCCCCTCGTTGAGGGTGATCACGAAGACCACGTCGAACTCCTGCCCCTTGGCCTGGTGGACGGTGCTGAGGCGCACGCACTCGTCATCGCGGGGCTGAACCCCGGCATCCTCGGACTCGACGTTCGTCAGGAGCGCGAGATCGGTGAGGAAGGCGTGGGTGTCCTTGAAACGGGCGGCGTAGCTGCCGAGCTGGGTGAGGTCGTCGCGCCGGGCGAGGTAGTTTTCAAAGTTGGCCTTGAGGTGCTCCTCGTAGCCGGAATCGAGAACCATGCGGACCATGCGCGCGGGGTCGACGAAGAGGGCGGGGTCTCCGAGTTGACGCATCGTCTCGGCGAATTGTTTCCACGGCTTGTGGGCGGGCTTCGGGACGGTGGGGGTGAGCCTCTCGACCAGGGTGGCAAAGGCGGCGGGTGCCATCTCCATGCCGGGGAGGGGATGGGCGGCCTGCGTCGCGGGCTCTTGCGCGGGGAGTTGGGGAAGGAGTTTCGCCCAGAGCTTGGAGGCCGTGGCGTTGCCCACCTTGGGGAGCATGCGGACGAGGCGCTTGAAGGCGAGTTCGTCACGGGGGTTCACCGCGAGTTTCAGGTAGGCGGCCACATCCTTGACATGGGCCTGCTCGAAGAAGCGGAGGCCGCTGGTGATGGAGAAGGGGATGTTGCGGCGGGTGAGCTCCATCTGGAGTTCCATGGACTGGTAGTGCGAGCGGTAGAGCACGGCCATCTCGCGGAGCTCAACCCCCTGGTCGCGGAGTTCGAGGAGTTGGGTGGAGACGAAGGCGGCCTGCTCGGAGGCGTTGAAGACGGGGACGAGCTGGGGAACAGGGCCGTCCTTGCGCGTGGGTTGGAGTTCCTTGTGGAACTGCTGCGTGTTGGCGAGAATCGCGTGGTTGGCGAGGGTGAGGATCTGCGGGGTGCTACGGTAGTTCTGCTCGATCTTGAAAATTCGCGCGTCGGGGTAGCGCTTCGGAAACTCCATGATGTTTCGGAAGTTCGCGCCCCGCCAACTGTAGATGCTCTGGGCATCGTCCCCGACGACCATCACGTTGCGGTGGCGGGCCGCGAGGCGGTCCACAATATCAGACTGGAGGCGGTTCGTGTCCTGAAACTCGTCGACGAGGAGGGAGAGGAACTGGCGGCCATAGAGCTCGGCGGTCTCGGGATGCTCCGTGAGGAGCTTGAGGAGGTTCAGGAGGAGATCGTCGTAGTCCATCGCGTTGGCCTTGCGCTTGCGCTCCGCGTAGAATCTTGCGATGCGACCGAGGTCGGGAACGACCTCCTCAAACCAGGGGTACTGCTGGGTGACGATCTGCTCGATGGGGCGCCCGGTGTTGGCCGAGAGGCTGAGGACCTCGATGATGACCTCGGGTTTTGGAAACCGCCGCTCCTTGACGTCCACGCCAGCCTCGGCGATGCAGGCGCCGAGGAGTTCCTTGGAGTCCTCGCGGTCGTGGATCGCATAACTCGACTCGTAACCGAGCAGGCGGGCGTGGCGTCGGAGGATCCGGTTAGCCACGGAGTGGAAGGTGCCACCCCAGACGCGCCCGCTATCGAGGGGAAAGAGGCTGGCGACACGCCCGAGCATCTCCCGCGCGGCCTTGTTCGTGAAGGTCAGGAGCAGGAGGCGGTCCGGCGGCAGGCCGTTCTCGATGAGCCATGCGACGCGGTAGGTCAGCGTGCGCGTCTTGCCGCTGCCCGCGCCGGCGATGACGAGGATGGGCCCCGGCTCGGCGCGGACCGCGGCGAGCTGCTGGGGGTTGAGTTCCTTCGCGTAGTCGATCATGGCGGGACGGTCAGCGGGCGCCGTCCCCGGCTTCGACGACCCAGGTGCGGGGCTCCTTGGCGGTCGCCTTGCGGTAGAGATCGGCAAGCTCGGCGGCGAAGGCTTCGGCGTCGGCGCGGGCAACGAGGCTGAGCGTGGCACCCCCGAAACCGCCGCCCGTGAGGCGCGCCCCGAGGCATGAGGGAAGGCTGCGCGCGATCTCCACAAGCTTGTCCAGGTACTGGGTGCTGTTCTCGAAGGCGTCGCGGGAGCTTTCGTGGGATTCGCACAGGAGTGCCCCGAGTTTACGCATGTCCCCGGCTTGCATTGCCTCGCGCGCGGCGAGGACGCGTCCGTTCTCGCTTGCCACGTGCATCGCGCGCTGGAAGACCTGGGGACGGAAGTCGCCGGCGTGTTTCTGGAGCGTCTCCGCGGAAACGTCCCGAAGGGTCTGGAGTTCGAGACCCTTGAAGCGTAGCACGCGCACGGCGTCCTGGCACTCGGTGCGCCGTGCGTTGTACTTGGAGGAGAGGAGGGAATGCGTGGCACCCGTGTGGCAGACGACGAAGCAGTAGTCGGGGTGGAGGGGAACCGTCTCCGCTTCCTCGGTGCGGCAATCGAGGAAGACGGCGTGGTCTTTCTTTCCGAGGAGGCTGGTCGCCTGGTCGAGGATCCCGCACTTCACGCCCACGAAGTCGTTCTCGGCGGCGCGGCAGAGGCGGGCGAGGCCCATGCGGACGGACGGGTCCGTCATGTCCCCGATCTCGAAGTTGAAGAGCTTCTGGACGAGGAGGGCGGTGGCGACCTCGACGGCGGCGCTGGAACTCATCCCCGCGCCGGTGGGAAGGTTCGACTGGAGGCGCATTTCGAAACCACCGAGCGGGGCGCCGGCCTGCTGGAGTTGGAGAAGAACTCCCTTCACGTAGTTGGCCCAAGGGGCGGCAGGATCCTTCTCGATCAGGGAGAGGTCGAAGGTGGTCTCGCCGAACTCGGGGTTGATGACGTGGATACGGCCGTCGTCGCGGGTTTCCCCCTCAAGCGCGATGCCGAGGTTGAGGGCAAAGGCGAGAACGAAGCCCTCGTTATAGTCGGTGTGGTTGCCGATCAGCTCGAGACGTCCGGGAGCGAAGGAGGAGAGCATGGGAGGGTGGAGGGGAAATGTAAAACGGCCAATGAAAAATGGGAAGGAGGAGAGGAGGCGACAAGCCAGAAGCTACAAGCTGGAAGCGGGAAGCGGAGGAAAAAAGGGAAAACGGGCGTTTGGGGAGGAGGGTGGAAATCAGAAATCGGCAATCAGAAATCGGCAATGCATTGGGCAGAATGCCGCATCCTGCGCGGAGCGCAAGCGCGGGCCGCGGACAACGGCTTGCCTCTGGCGAAAAGGTAGACTAAACCAGCCGTCATGAACAAGCTGACCTGGAAGGACACGGAAGAGATTGCCTGGGCGCTCGTGGACAAGTACCCCGAACAGGATCCCCTGAAGCTGAGCTTCCCAAAGCTGCACATCCTGGTGACCGAGCTCGAGGGCTTCGACGACGACCCCGAGGACTCGAACGAGGCGGTTCTCGAAGCGATCCAGATGGCCTGGTACGAGGAGGTCAAGTGACCCGGGACGAGGCCCTCGATGCCTTTCGCCAGTCGGGCGCGCTGCTGGATGGCCACTTCGTCCTGCGCTCCGGCCTGCACAGTCGTCAGTTCTTCCAGTGCGCGCTGGTCCTCCAGCACGCGCGCCTCGCCTCGCGGCTTTGTGAGGCGCTTGCGGACAAGCTGCGGGGGATCGCGGTGGACGCGGTGATTTCACCCGCGCTCGGCGGGTTGTTTGTCGGCCAGGAACTGGCCCGGTCCCTCGACAAGCGCCACATCTTTGCGGAGAAGGAGGAGGGGAAGCTTGTCCTGCGGCGCGGATTTTCCGTGGGCAAGGGGGAGCGTTTTCTCGTCGCGGAGGATGTGGTGACGAAGGGTGGTCGCGTGCAGGAGACCCTTGACATCATCCGGTCACGGGGCGGCGTGGTTGTCGCGGTGGCGGTGGTGGTGGATCGTTCCTCCGGGCCGGTGGACTTCGGGGCGCCGTTCTTCTCGCTCGTGAAGATGGACGTGGAAACCTTTTCCGCCGATCACCTTCCCCCCGATCTCGCGGCGATCCCGGCCGTGAAGCCGGGGAGCAAGTAGGTCTCCCGCTCTCCATGAAAACAACCGTCTTACCGGTGGAAGTATCGGAGTTCGAGCGGCTGCTCCAGAAGCCGCACAGCGACGAGACCGGGTTCGCGGGCTTCTTCTCCACGGCGGAGATCCTCCTTGTCCGTGTGCCGGCGCGCCTCGACGTCATCGGGGGCATCGCCGATTACTCCGGCGCGAACGTCTGTGAGGGGACGCTTGGGCGTGGAATCGTGATCGCCCTCCAGCCGAGGACCGACCGCACCCTCCGCATCCGCACGCTGCAACTGGCACGCCGCAGCCTCCCGGTCGAGACGCGTATCCCCCTCGATTACTTCGCGAATGGAGATCGGATGGCGACCTACGAGCAGGTCCGCGAGGTCTGCCGCAGCAACCCGCTCATCTCCTGGGCGGCCTACGTTGGGGGGAGCATCTTCACGCTCCTCAAGGAGGAATCGGCCTCGCTTCACTATGGCTTCAACCTGTTGCTCCTCAGCGGGGTCCCGATGAACGTCGGGATTGGGAGTTCGGCGGCGGTCGAGATTGCCACGATTCACTGCCTGCAAAGCTGGCTTGGCATGAAACTCTCCGCATCCCGCCTTGCGCAGCTCGGGCAGCTCGCGGAGAACCAGGTGGTGGGTGCCCCCTGCGGGATCATGGACCAGATCGCGGTGACGAGCGGGAGGGAGGGAAAACTCACCCACATCCTTTGCCGCCCGGGCCAGGTGGAGGGGGAGGTGGGAATTCCGGAGGGGACCTCGCTGGTGGGGATGAACTCGATGGTAAAACACTCCGTGGCGGGACCGCAGTACGGGGATGTTCGCATCGGGGCCTTCATGGGGCGACGGATCATCAACGATCATCGTGCCGCGAAAGGGCAGGCGCCGGTTTCCCACCTTGCTGAGATTTCCGTGGCCGACTTCGAGGCCGCGTGGCGAAAGGTTCTTCCCGAGAAGATCCTCGGCTCCGAGTTTCTTGAGCGCCACCGCTCGCATGACGATCCCGCCACGACGATCCAGCCGGATGCGGTCTACCGCGTGGTTGGGCCAACAACCCACCCCGTCCACGAAAACGAGCGCGTCCTGCGTTTCATGGAGTGCCTGAAACGGGCCGGCAAGGGTGAGCGGGCGGGGCTTGTGGAGGCTGGGGAGCAGATGTACGGCGCGCATGAGAGCTACCGCGACCACTGCCGCCTCTCCTGCGAGGAAGTGGACTGGATCGTGAGCGAGGTGCGACGCCGCGGTCCCGGGAAGGGGCTTTACGGGGCGAAGATCACGGGCGGGGGTTCTGGCGGCACGGTGGCGATCCTCGGGGACACGGAAGCCCTCCGTCGCGAGTTGCCTCGGATCGCGGAGGACTACAAGCGGCGCGTGGGCGTGGCCCCCGACCTCTTCGAGGGAACCTCGCCCGGGGCGCTCGAGTTCGGGGCGTTGCGCTATCGGTTCGGGCCGAAGGGATGGAGAACCGGGGAACGCGGCGAATGAAACGCGCGGTGATCCCGGCGGCGGGCCTCGGGACCCGCCTCTTCCCGGCCTCGCAGGCCGTGAAGAAAGAGCTTTTTCCCGTGGTCGGGCCCGACGGCATCGCGCGGGCGCTGGTTCACTATCACGTGTCCGATCTTCTCGCGGCAGGTTTCGAGGAGATCGCACTCATCATCCAGCCGAGCGAGGAGGAGGCGTTTCGACGGTATTTTCGCGCGCCGCCGACGGACTACCTTCGCCGACTCGAGAAGCAGCCGGCGCTTCACGCGGAGGCTCTTGCCCTCGGACGGGCAGGGGAGAGGTTGCGTTACGTCCTCCAGCGAGAACAGGAAGGCTACGGGCATGCGGTCTACCAGGCCCGCGACTTTGCCCGGGGAGAGCCGTTCCTGCTCCTGCTCGGAGACCACCTTTTTCGCGGGGCGGGCGGCGGCTCCTGCGCGCGGGCGCTCGCGGAGGTCTTCGACAGGGCGGGTGGTCGCTCGGTATCGGCCGTGAATCGGATCACGGAGGAGCAGTTGTGCGGCTACGGAACGATCGCGGGGCAACGGACGGCGGCGGACCCGCGGGTGATTGAAGTGACCGACATTGTAGAAAAGCCATCGCCCGAGGTTGCCCGCGAGCGGCTGCGTGTGGACGGGCTTGGGGATGGGGAGTTTCTCGGCTGGTTCGGGATGCATGCGCTGGCCCCTTCGATCTTCGATGTGCTCGCGCAGATGATCCGCGACGGGGTACGGGATGGAGGGGAGTTCCAACTCACCCGCGCGCAGGAGATCCAGTGTCGGCGCGAGGGCTACCGAGCCTGGGAGACGATTCAGGAACGACGCTTCGACTTCGGGACGACCGCGGACTTCCTCGCCAGCCTGGCAGCCTTCGCGCGGCCCTGAGGCTTGCGCCCGGGGGGCGAGGCCTTCGGCTTTCCACGAAAACTCTCGGCGAGGGCGAGCGCCTTCACGAGGGCCCGCGCCTTGTTCACGGTCTCCTGGTATTCGCCCTCCGGGGTGGAGTCGTCCACCACGCCGCCGCCGGCCTGCACATGGGCCACGCCGTCCTTGAGGACGAGGGTGCGGATGGTGATGCAGGTGTCGAGGTTTCCGTTGAAGTCGAAGTAGCCGAGGGCGCCGCCGTAGGGGCCGCGGACGCGGCGCTCGAGCTCGGAGATGATCTGCATCGCGCGGATCTTGGGAGCGCCGCTGAGCGTGCCAGCGGGGAAGGAGGCGCGCATCACGTCGAAGGCATCCTGGCCCGGACGGAGGCGGCCCGTGACCTGGGAGACAATGTGCATCACGTGCGAGTAGCGCTCGACGGTCATGAACTGCGGGACGGTGACGCTGTTGAACTCGCAGACGCGACCGAGGTCGTTGCGGGCGAGGTCCACGAGCATGAGGTGTTCGGCGCGCTCCTTCTGGTCGGCGAGGAGGTCCTTTTCGAGGTGCTCGTCCTCCTCCGCGGTGGCGCCGCGGCGGCGGGTGCCGGCGATCGGGCGGATTTCGACGAGCCCCTCCTCGCAGCGGACGTGGATCTCGGGCGAGGCCCCGACCAGCGAGAAGTCGGGGAACCGCATCAGGAACATGTAGGGCGATGGGTTGATGGTGCGCAGGGCGCGGTAGATCTCAATCGGGGTAGCCTGGGTCGGTGCGGAGAACCGTTGAGAGGGCACGAACTGGAAGATGTCCCCTTGCTTGATGTATTTTTTTCCGCGGGTGACCATGCTGAGGTACTCGTCCTTGGGCATGTTGGAGGAGAAGGCGGCGTCGGGAATCTCCGTCGGGAGCGCGGCGGGGGGTGACGCGAGCGGCATGGCGAGGGCCCGCTCAATGACGCGGATGCGGGCTGCGGCATCGGCATAGGCCGCATCGGGGTTTCCCTCGATGTGCGCGTTGGCAACGATTTGAATGATCTGCCGCGCGCGGTCGAAGATGACCAGCGTGTCGATGAGGAGGTACTTGAGGAGGGGCAGGCCGAGGTCGTCGATCGGCGGCTGGGGGACCGGCTCGATGCGGCAGACGTACTCGAAGCCGAGGTAGCCCACGAGTCCGCCGATAAATCGGGGGAGCCCCGGGAGGCGCACGGGGCGGAAGGGGGCGAGGAGTTCCTTGGCAGCCTGGAGGGGGTCCGCGGGCGCGCGGGACTTTTTAGATTCTTTTCCACGCTCGATCACCATGCGGTCTCCACAGACGGTGAGGATGGCGCGGGGGTTGAGGCCGATGAATGAGTAACGACCGATGTGCTCGCCACCTTCGACGCTTTCGAAAAGGAAGGTGTTCCCAGGTTGGGTGCGAGTGAGCTTCTGATAGGCGCTGAGTGGGGTCTCGGTGTCGGCGAGGAGTTCCGCCCTCACGGGAACGAGGTTCCCCTTGGAGGCAAGGCGGCGGAACTCTTCTGGTGTGGGAATCAGCATGGATCGGGGTCGTCGGGGGATCCTTCTCGCCGAGGCAGGAGCGCAAAGCTAGCGGAAAACCACGCGTGCCCCTTGCGACTTGTGGAACAGCCTGCTAGAAATTCGCACCTCCTCCTCTTTCAATGAATAATCCACTGAATGTCGGAATGGTCGGGGTTGGCGGTTTCGGAAGCGCGCATCTTCGCGCCATTGATGCCCTGGAAAACGAAGGAAGTGTAAAGTTGCGGTGCGTGGTCTCCACCTCCCCGTCCAAGCATGCGGACGTGAAGGCCCGCCTCGACCCGCGCGGGGTGCGCTGGCATGGCACGCTTGAGGAGATGCTCAAGGCCGAATCCGACCTCGATACCGTGGTGATCCCTGCGCCGATCCATCTGCACCATCGCATGACGGTCGCCGCCCTCGCCCGCGGGCGCATGGTCTATCTCGAGAAGCCCCCGGTCCCGCTCATCCAGCAACTCAACGACCTCGTGACCCTGGACGCGCGCCGCAAGGTTGCCGTGGCTTTCCAGCAGATTTCATCGCCCTACATCCGCCAGCTCAAGAAGTGGAAGGTCGAGGGCGCGCTCGGGGAGGTCCGCGCGGTACGTGTGCGGGCCTGCTGGCCCCGCCTCGCAAAGTACTACCAGCGCTCCTCCTGGGCCGCGAGGCTCATGCTGGACAAGGAACCGGTCTTTGATGGCCCGGCCACCAACGCTCTCGCGCACCAGGTCCACAACCTGATGTTCCTTGGCGGGGACGGCATGGACGACTTCGGGATGCCGTCGGAGGTGGAGGGCGAACTCTACCGGGCGCGCCCGGTTGAGAGTTACGACGCCGCATGCCTGCGCGGTCGCTTCAACTCAAACGTGGAGTTTTCCGCGGCGCTTGTTCACTGCTGTGAGAAGCACCTCGGGGTCCGCATCGAAGTCTTCGGCTCGAAGGGGAGCGCGTGGGTGACCGACGATGGTAAGGCCATCGGCAACTCGCTCAACCTGCCGCTGCCCCCGCCGATCACGGAGGACGGGATCCTCACCGCCTGGCGCGACTATCTCGAGTATGCGAAAAGCCGCAGCCCGCGTCCCCCGAGTTTCCTCGCCGACACTCGCCCCTACGTGCTCGTGACCAATGGGATGCTGGTTTCCTCGGGGGGCATCCACGCGATCCCGGAGGCGCATGCGCGCGTCTACGGGGAAGGGGAAAACGCCGGCTATGACGCCTCCGACATCCACGCTCTCGTCGAGGAGAGCGGCCGCAGCGGCCGACTCTTCTCGGATCTCGGCGCCCCGTGGGCCCGCAAGGGCCGCCCCGTTTCCCTCGCCACCTTGAACTCCCTCAACCTCAACGACTACAGGAGCCGCTAGGAGGTTTTTTTGAGAATAGTGAGAAATACAGGTTAGGCCGCGAAGAAGTGGGCGGTGGCGGGATCGGTGCCCTCGGCGCAGACGCCGCGTCCGGGATTGGCGGCGAGGTGGTGGAGGATGAGGAAGATCGTCTCGGGATCGGCGCCGAGCGCGGAGGCCAGTTCCTCGGAGGTGGCAGGTTGGCCCGCGCGCTTGCGGAGTTCGCCGACGACGCGCCCCTGGAGTTCGAGGACCGCGCCGGCCGCCTTCTTGCCGGCCTCGACGCCGGGCTGGTGGTAGGCGTTGATCCCGACGAGCGAGGCGTAGAAGCCGACGGCGCGCTCGAATAGCGCGATCACCGCGCCGAGGCTTCGCGGCGAAAGGTCCGGGAGGGTGAGCGTCATCGAGGGGCGTTCCTTTTCCGCAAGCGCCGCGCGGGTTCCGAGGAGGAAGCCGTGGAGGTAGTCCCCCGAGGTGATTCCCGGCTCCACCTCGAACTCCGCGCCGTCGCGGTCCCGGAGGACCTGGACGAAGGTGACGAAGAAGTTGTCAACGCCGTCCCGGAGTTGCTGGACGTAGGCGTGCTGGTCGGTGGAACCCTTGTTCCCGTAAACGGAGATTCCCTGGTTGACGACCCGCCCGCGGAGGTCGCGTTCCTTGCCGATCGACTCCATGACGAGTTGCTGGAGGTAGCGGCTGAGCAGGAGGAGGCGATCCTTGTAGGGAAGGATGACCATGTCCTTTGCGCCGCGCCCGTCGGTGGCGTGCAGCCACATGAGGGCGAGAAGAGCCGCGGGATTATGGCGGGCCTCGGCGACGCGCGTGGCCTCGTCCATGAGCCGTGCGCCCTCGATCAGCCCGTCCACGTCGAGCCCTTGCAACGCGGCGGGGAGGAGGCCGACGGTGGAGGTCTGGCTGGTGCGGCCGCCGACCCAGTCCCACATGGGGAACTCGGCGAGCCACCCCTCGGCGGCCACGATTTTTGAGAGATCGCTTCCCTTGCCAGTGATGGCGACCGCGTGCTTCGGGAAGGGGATCCCGAGCTTCTCGATGGCGCGACGGGCCTCGACCATGCCATTGCGCGTTTCCTTCGTGCCGCCCGATTTCGAGATGACGAGGACCAGCGTGGTCGTGAGGCGTGAGCCGATCGCGGCGAGCACGGCGTCCATGCCGTCGGGGTCGGTGTTGTCGAAGAACCAGGGGCGGAGTTGATCGCGGTCGGGATGACCGAGCGCGGCGCTGACGAGCTGGGGGCCGAGCGCGGAGCCGCCGATGCCGACGAGCAGCAGGTCCGTGAAAGGCTTCCCCGAGGACGACGCGATCTTTCCGGAGCGGACCTCCCTTGCGAAATGCGTCACCGCCTCACGGGCGGCGCGGATGGCGGCAGCGATTTCCTGGTCGGGCGCGAGCTCGGGGGCGCGGAGCCAGTAGTGGCCGACCCTGCGCTTCTCGTCGGGATTGGCGAGGGCGCCCTTCTCGAGTTCGGCCATCGCGGCGAAGGCCGCCTGCATCGCCGGGGCGGTTTCCTGAAAAAAAACATCGCGGAAGCCCATGCGGCTGATGTCGAGGGACACGCCGAGGGCGGGAACCACACAGAAATGATCAGCGAAGCGTTTCCAGTTCAGGGAGGGGGAGGACATGGGAAAAGCCTATAGGTACCGGGGACGGTTCAGGGATGCGAGCCGTTTTGGGAGATCGCGCCGCGCAAAGCGGGAAGCTGGCACAAGAAGTCGTGGGGGCTGATCTTTGGAGGGGCACGCTCCGTCGTGCCCGTTGGGTTCTCTCCGCGCCTCGGTCCGCCGCCGCGATACGGTCGGGGTTGCGTGGATCCTCCGTGTCACCACGACCGAGCGGTTCGACTCGCCGCGCGACCCGCGCTTCGAGATCGTCACGCCGCCCACAGCCCCGGTTCCGCCCGAGCCCTGAAAAGGCATGCCCACCCATGCGGCAGTGCGGAAGAGTGGGGGAGGATCGGCTACTTCGTCAGAGGCGTTCCCTTCTTCTCCGCCTCCACCTCGTCCAGGTTTCGGTGGTCGACCACGGTTCCATCGTCGTGCGCCTGGCGCTGTGCTGAGCGGAGGTCTTTGAACAATAGTCGCAAGTCGTGGATCCCGCCCCAGAGGAACCAGATGGTTGTTGGGATCGCGAGAACGAACGGGATGTAGATCGAGTGGACCCGCCAATAGGTGGACCACCAGGTGAGCGGCCAGCGATCCACGAGGTTCCAGAGCGTGATGATCGTGCCCACGGCCAACCAGAACATCTTCCAACCGAAGAGCGTGTAGGAAATTGCCTTGTCCCCAGTCGTGTACTGGTGGTCGACCCCAAAAAACTTCTTAAAGGTCCACCCCTTGAGGACCGGCGGGAGATCCGCTTGCGCCTTCGGGTCGAGGGCATACTTTCCGCGATGCAGCATCCGGTCCATGTTGAAGTCCTCTCGAAAGGTGAGTAGCGAGACGATGACGTAGAGCCCCGCCGCCGTGCACATCGCGATCAGGTACATCCACTGGCCGTTGATCGGAAACTTTGACGGCATATTTACCACGAAAGCCTTCACGGAATCGAGGTTGCCAATGAAAGGCACGTTGGCGATGACCCAGTGCATGAACGCCGGAGCCTGCTTCCAGATTGCCGGTTGCTGGACAAGGATACCGAAGACCGCCAGCGACGACCCGGTGAGCATGGCGGTCCAGGCCGCCGCGTTGGTTCCCTTTTTCCAGTAGAACCCCCCGATGATCACCGCTCCCGCCCCCCCGGTATAGATGGCCCCCGTGATCGCGAAGAACATCATGATGTAATCCGTTTGACGGTAGAGAAGGCTGAAGAGAAACCCAAAGAGCGCCACGCCGATCACCGCGAAGCGCAAGAGCAGCAGGTGCTGCTTCTGGGAAAAGGGCTTCTTTCGGAGAGGCACCAGCACATCCTGGACAAAAATCGTCGCCCACGAGTGGATGTAAGAGCTGTCACAGGCGATGAGCCCCAACACAAACAGCGCGCAAACCACCCCCTTCACCCCGACCGGCAGAAGTAGCCCCAACGCGACCGGCATCCGCATCTGGCTCGCAATCTGCGGATTCTCGATCTTCGAGAGCACCCCGTCCACCGCCGCCGCCCCCTGCGCGAAGTCGGGATGTGTCAGGTAGGTGTAGGCCGCGATCCCGAGTAGCGTTACGAAGAGCCCCTTCCCAAACCCGCGCCAGTTTCCAACGATTCCCGCCATCTTCGATTCGTGCGGGTTCTTCGCCGCGCTGTTAAAAGCGTGCCCCCCCTGCCATGCCATGTGGTTGTACACGCTCCCCACCACCCCGATCAGTACGAACCAGAGGTTGAAGTCCTTGATCTGGTTCGTATCGAACGGGTCCATCTTCGAGTGCCCCGGTGGGGCCATCGCCAGCGCCTGGTGCACCTCGCTCCACGAGAACATCCATAAGAGCGCCACGATCACCACGAAATAGAGCACCAGGGACATCAGTCCCTCAAGACAGTCGGTCACCATGATCGTGATCTGCCCCCCGGAAATCGTCACCATCAGCGCCACCGCCAGATAGAGCGCCATGATCACCGAGAAGGTCGGGATCGTCATTCCCCCGAAATGCAGGTCCTGCGGCAGGCCGCAGAAGTAGACAAAGAATCGGGATGCCACCGCGGGAAAGATCCCGTAGTTCACGATCCCTCCCGCGAACGCCATGAATCCCGCTAAGAGGCGGAATCCCCGGCTGTACCGGATCTCGAAAAACTGCGCCATCGTCATCACCCGCGTTTCGCGGTAGCGGTAGGCCACGAACCCCGTCAGCATCATCAACATCCCGACGGGGATGCTGATAAACCCCCACCACCCCATCGTCCATCCCGCCCGGTAAAAGACCTCGAAACCCGCCACCAGGCCCACGACGGCCATCCCCATCTCCCCGCGCGCGTTCGCGATCACGTAGCGCCCCGCCACCCGGCTCGCGGAGCAGAAGTCCGCCACGCTCGTCATGTAGCGCTGCGTGGCGACCGCAACCACGCCCACGATCCCCACGGACACCAGGACAATCAGCCAGTCAATCCAGGTCATGCAAAGCGTTGGTTAGAGGGGGAGGCGCCCCAGGTCGGTCATCACATAAATCTTCATGGGCCTTCCATCTTCTTGCGGACCATCCTGCGAAACAACCCCTCGGAGTTGGTTCGACCGTCATACCAAGGCCTTTCTCTTGGCGAGGTAAAGTTGCGCCCCATAACCTCCGTGCATGGAGGCAGCAGTCACCGCGGGCGTTGAAGGGAAACACCAGGTCTATTCATGGAGTGGTTCTGCGCATGAGATTGGGTGCCAGCATGGGCGGACGTTGCGGAATGCGATCGTCAAGGAGGCGAAGGTGGCCCTCGATGGGTTCGCGAAAGGCCGTGGGTGGAGTGAGAAGCGGGTTCTCGATTACGCAATGGCCGAATGGCACCCTCTTTTCGACAAACACGTGCCGCGTTGCGTGGAGGAGATCCGTGGCATGGCGGTGGGGGGAGGCTTCGACTACGCGTGGATGCTGTTTGCCGCGGTCCATGGCGGCACCAAGACCCATCCCTTCCTCCACGAGGGATGCACCTCGGTGGCGTGCAGCGGGGCGGCGACGCAGGGGGGTAAGGCGTTCCTCGGCCAGACCAAGGACACCAGTGCGCCACTGGAGCGCTACCGGATCATGACCCAGCGCTTCTCGGAGGGGCCCGCCTGCGTGGTGCTCAACTATCCCGGCTGGCTTTTCCATGTCGGTATGACGTCGGCGGGACTGGGTTACGTGGCCAACTCTCTTTTTGGGAAAGTTCCCGTGGAGGAAACCGTGCCCACGATGCTGATCCGCTGCCTCATCAAGGAGAAGCGCTCCCTGGAGGAGGTGCTGTCGGCGATCCGGGGGCTTTCGTTCGACAACGGGAGCGCGCTGCTGGGGGACGCCACGGGGCGGGCGGTGTGTCTGGAGTTCGTCAACGGTCGTGTGGATGTACGCGAGGTCTCGGGCCGTGCGTTCGCCCACGCCAACTCGATCCTTTGCGAATCGCTCCGCTGCGAGGAGGAGAAGGACTTCCCGTCCCCCAGTTCACCGCTAAGGCAACAGAACATGGAGCGGCTGCTGGCCTCGAAGGTCGGGGACCTGCGCGCAGGGGACCTCCGTGAGTTTTTCGCGGACCACGCCGACTTCCCGCTCTCGATCTGCCGCCACCCGAGTGATCAGGACATGGGATGGACCACCGCGGCGGTGGTCGCCAACCTTACGGATGGCGAGATGGAGATCGCCATCGGGAATCCCTGTGCTGCCCCATTTGTACGGTACGGCCTGAAGAATCCCTGAGCCGTGCCAGTTCAGTGGCGCGCCATTCATGGCCGCCCTCCAGTGCCCCTCTTCTGCAGACGACCTCGCTGCGGCCGTACCGTGGTGGTGTCCAGCGAGGACATGCAGCCTTCGGAACGGGGTCAACGGCCCCTCATCAATTCTGCGAGGAGTCGCCTCGCGTTTTTTTACCGGGACCTTCCACGCGTTCTCGTTTGAGGCGGGAAGGTGTCCTGCAGGCGTCAAACTTATTTTCTGGGCTTGGTAGGCTTGGCGTTATCCTGCCACTGGCGGATCTCGTCCGTTTCCAAGACCCCGCTCGCGTCCTTCGTCGAACCGAACACGCGGAGTTCGTCCAGGAACCCCTTGAAACACCGGCTGACCGCATCGACCCCACCGATCTGGAGGCGCACGCTGCCCTCATGGATCGCCCCTCCCTGCGCGCCATCGAAGAAAGAGACTTTGCCGATCAACCGGGCTCCTTCGGAGAGGGTCCCTTTGTAGAACCCTACGTTCTGCTTCTCGAGGGTTCCGTCGTACGTCACCGCGAAGAAGATCCAATCGTCCAGCCCGGCGTAGGCGTTCGGTCCCGAGTAGGCGTTCTTGCCGTTGAACCCCAGGCGCATCCCGGCGTTGTCCCAGCCCATCAGCAGGAAGCGGTTCTTCTCCCCCATCCAGAAGAGGTGGTGGTCGCACGAAAGCGGGGCGCCCACCTTCTTGAACCAGCCCATCAACGTGAAGGAGAGAAGACCGTTGAGAGTCTCGTCGGGTTCCGCGAGGGCGGCCCAAGCCCGCACGGGTTCCTCGACAAGGCATTGGTCGAGGCAGCGGTCCGTTCCCCCGCGCACGCCCTTGCCGGCGGCCGAAGGGAGTTCGGCGGCCGCCGCCCCTTTCTGGACCAGGACCAGGCGGATGTCGGACGATCCCGTGCTGGCGGGCGAATCGCCCGCCTCGTTGAAGAGGTACTCCACGATCGGGGTGGCGGCCCAACCCTGGAAGGTCGGCGTCATCGAGAGGGCGACCCCGAAAAGCAAAATCAGCAAGCGTTTCATGGCCGATCTGGATAGCCCGCCCTTCGCGGGCAGGCGAGGCCACAACAATGGTATGTCTCCCAGACCAGAGGATTGCGGTTGTCGCGGGGCCGTGTCCCGCCGTCCAATGCCCGCCATGCGCATCTCTCCAAGGTTTTGCTCCCCTGTCGCGGTGGCCGCTTTCCTTTTCCTCGCAGCCGCGGTCGCGCGCGGTGGGGACGCGGTGGTGCCCGGAGAGTTGGTGGTCGAGCCGCCCACCCACGAGTGCCTCGGGTTTGAGTGGGATGTGACGGGTGACGACAACCGCAACGCGACCGTCGAGGTCCTCTACCGCCCGTCCGCCGGCGGGGAATGGAAAAAGGGGCATCCCCTTCTCCGTATCAAGGGGGAGAAGACCGGCTCGGACAAGCCCGCGGAAGCGTACACCTGCGGCAACCTCTTTGCCGGGAGCGTCGTGGACCTCGCGCCCGGGGTCGGGTACGAGGTGAAGCTTGCGATGAGCGATCCCGACGGCGGGCGTGCGGAGAAGACCGTGAAGGCCAGGACCCGGGCGGAGCCCCGGGCGCCGAAGCCGACGCGCACGCTCCACCTCTACCCGGCCGGTTTCGAAGGCGCAAAGCAGGAGCTGTTTTTCAATGATCTCAAGGAGGCCTATGCCGAGGTGAAGCCCGGCGAATGCATCCTCGTCCACGCGGGGGTTCACACGGCGGCGGCCCCCCATGAGCCGGGGAAAGTGGACTTCCTTCTCGACAAGGCGGGAACCCCCGACAAACCGATCGTGATCCGCGGGGCGGGGGACGGCGAGGCGGTGATCCAGGGGGATGGGAACTGCGTGCTGTTGCTGAGAGGGGCCGACCACACCTGGATCCAGGACCTGACCCTGCGCGACGCGGACAACCTGGTCCGCGTGAACGAGGGGGATTCCTGCGCCGGGCTGGTGGTCCAACGGTGCAAGCTCGAGCAGTCCCAGGGCCCCATCTGGCTGATGTCCGGAAAATGCCGCGAGGCCAGCATCCTGGACAATGTCTTCGTCGGGCCCGCCAAGGAATGGACTCCGCGCAACGAAAGCGGCGAGAAATACGGCCAATCCCATGCCGTCTGGATCGCGGGGCAGGGCCATGCCGTGTCATGGAACAGGGTGTCGGGGTTCTGGGACGGGATCGACGTGGCCAGGACCGATCCGCGAGGCCCCCGGGCGGAACGGAGCTGCGCGATCGACTTCTCCCACAACGAGGTGAGCGAGTGCATCGACGACGCCTTCGAGATGGATTACGGGGTCCACAACCTGCGCGTCTCCCGCAACTTCGCATGGAACTGTTTCATGGGGATCAGCGCGCAACCGGTCTACGCCGGCCCGGGCTACATCTTCCGCAACGTGGTCTTCAATATTCTCCGTGCCGGGCTCAAGTTGAATGTCTATCCCGCCGGCCTCGTCATCTACCACAACACCTTCCTGGTCGTGGATGGATTCCGCAACGGCCCGATCTGGCAGAACACCCGCCTGCGCAACAACCTGTTCCTCGGGATGGACGGGCAGCCCGATGGCTACATCTGGACGGGGACCCTGACCCCGGCCACTTCCAGCATGGATTATAACGGGTATCGGGTCCTGGGCTGTCCCCCGGGAAGGGCGATCATGTGGCGGTTTGCCGAGCCAACCCAGATTTCCTCCTCGGGCACGCCGCAGGTCGAGGCGGTCTTCTCAAGCCTCGCGGAGTTCACCAAGGCCACCGGTTACGAGGAGCATGCCGTGGAGGTGGACTACGACGCATTTCTCAAAGGGGAACCGATGTCGGACAAGCCTCAGGCATTGCCCCCGCTCGACCTGCGGCTGAGGGAGAAGAGCGTGGCCGTGGATGCTGGCGAACGCTTGCCGAACTTCAACGACGGGTTTCGCGGGAAGGCGCCCGATCTCGGGGCCTACGAGGCCGGGGACGCCCCGATGAAGTTTGGGCCGCGCAAGCCGTAGCCATGCATTCGCCACGAGCGAAGAGGCGCATTTCGAGCGAGAAAACGCGTCCGGCGGAGCCTTGCCTTTCGGTTTTTTTCCGATGGCCCTGTGATTGGCACGAGCCGCGCCTCCCACACCCCAGATTGGCCTCCTCTCCTATTGTGGGAGGCGCGGCTCGCGCTGATTGATTCTGTCCCGACCGGGGCGCGACCGGCGCAACTCCACGAGTGCCTCACGAAGCCTTTCGGCCTCGCGAATCTTGTCGGGCCAGGAACGGTGAATCCGCGTCTTTTGCCATGCGGCCTGGCGTTCCAGGAGTTGACGGGTGCTATTCATTCAAAAATCGCCTTTCGAAGCGACTCCATGCCTCTTCGAGCCCGTGCGGGCGGGCAAGGACAACCATCCCTTCTCTGGAAACGCTGGCACTCTCCAGCAAGGCGAGAATACGTGCGAAATCTTTGGCCCGCCCGGTGCTCAATGCCAGCAGGGCGAGATCGTCGGCGCGAACCACACGGAAGGGCGTGCCTTCGTAGTCGGCCGTCTCGGCGCGTTGGATGGCTGCTTCCGCCAAGGGACTGAACGCGGGGATAAACTGAACCGGCCATGCCCCCACCCGCACGGCTTCCCCTTCCGTGCCATACCCCTTCGCGGTACAGAAAGCGTAGATGGGCGCCAGGATGTCGAGACGTTCCGAGGGCGGCACGGCGACCAGGACATCCGCGTCCAGCGTGGCCACGGCCTCGGTGTAACGCATCTGGGCGGTCGCCCCAAACAGGGCATAGTTGGAGATGACGCCAACCTTACGCATCTCGTTCAGCAACTCGGCAACCCGCTTCACGGGTCGATCATACGACCCGCCCGGCGCTGTCACAAGCCACAAGAACCGGACACTGAACCCGAGCGGGTCCTGCGTCCGGTGCCGCGGCGTCAGGCGGAGCGTTTCACGCGCCCGAGGGAGTCGCCCGTGATGAAGTGGCCCATGAGGGTGAACTGGCGGTTTCGGATCGATCCCTCCTCGATCATGCGGACCGCCATCTGGGAGACGCGCATGGCGTAGTGATGGTGGTTGAACTCATAGCAGGCGATCGAGGGAACCAGGAAATCCAGGGGGGTGTCGTGCTGGCGCGCGACAAGCGAGACCTCTTGCGGGACGCGGAGCCGCAGCCTGCCCAAGTGGCTGATCACGGCGAGGAGATGGTTCGGGTGGGAGACAAAGATCCCGGTGACGGGGTTCTTCCCGCAGACCAGGAACTCGACCGCCGAGCAGATTCGCGGAAGGGACTTGTCGTGCTCCGCCAAAACGACTTCGGGATGCGGCGAGGTGGCGGCGGCCATCCCTTCCTGGAATCCTTGCAGGGAGATGCGGTCCCCGATCAGTTGCTTGAGGGAGGGGGTGAGGAAGCCGACGCGACGGTGCCCGTGGCTTGCGAACAGGCCGGCGGCATGCCGGCTGATCGAGCGGTAGTCGAAGTCAATCGCGGGCAGGGAGATCCCCGGATGCCGGCTTCCCGCAATCAGGGTGGGGCTTCCCGCCTCGAGGAACCACTGCTGGACGGAGAGGGGGGTCTGGGTGAGGATCCAGACGTTCGCCTCGCTGAGGCGGACCATCGGGTGGAGGTTCTTGTGCGTGTGCTGGTGGTGCAGGTGGGGAGCGCAGTGCACCTCGAGCGCGTAACCCGCGTCGTGAAGGTGGCGGCGAACCTCGTCAATGTGGCGGACCTTGTACGGCAACAGGTCCTCGTGCGCCTCGCCATAGAGCCATCCGATCACGCGCGACTTGGCCACGGGGCGTCGCCCCTTGGAAGACGGGGCGCGGAGCCAGTGCCGCTTGCGGCGCGTCTCGATCAGGCCTCGGCGGTGCAACTGCTCCAGCGCGCCGCGCAGCGTGGATCGGCTCACCTGGAGATGGTCCGCCAGGGCGCGTTCCCCGGGGAGGCGGGTCTGCCAGTGCCCCGAGGCGATCTCGCCGCGCAAGATCTCCACGACCTGGCCGATCAGGGAAGTGCGTTGCGGGAGTTTCATCGTCGCCCTCGCGAGGGGAGGCTCCCCCCGCACGGTTCGGCAGCATGCCTGACCGGAGGGCGTCGGGGAAGCAAATAGGTTCAGATGGTCTGGCCAACAGGCCAAAGTGGGGTTGGCGGTTCAGGTTCACGGTTTGGTCGATCAACGGCTGAAAGGATCGCCGTTGGCAACGGCTCCTACAGGCAGAGATTCGAGTGAGGGAGGAGCCGCTGCCAACGGCGACCGGTAAGCGGGGGGGGAGGAAGAGGGAGACGCCCCACGGTGATTGGAAATGGTCTGCAAAAACAACCAACGCCTCCCCCTTGTTCCGCCTCATGGGGGGTGGTAGACGGGGAGCCGAAAACGGAGAACTCTTATGAACCACACCTCTTCCCACGCCAGCAGGATCCTTCTCGGAGTCGGGCTGCTCTGCGCGCTCTTCGTGGCGCAAGGGCGGGCGGCTGCGCCCCTGGTCGAGTACTACTTTGACGAAACCGGGACCACGGTCACCAATTCCGGCTCGCTCGCCCCCGGCCTGAACGCCACCATGTACGTGAATCCGGGTTGGGTGGTCTCCAATCTCCACGGCGTCGGTGTGGCGGGCGGATCTTTGGACCAGCGAAGCATCAACCGAACGACGACGAACGCAACGGCCGCGAACACCTCGGGCTCGTTGGGGGCGCTCCAGTCGCTCACGATCATGGGCTGGTTCAAGACCGAGGCCGGCAAGAGCTACGACGACGACAGTTGGCTCGTCGGTTACGGGGACAAGTCCAGTGGGTTCGGGCTGGCGGTTCCCAACGTTGGAGGGGGTGGCAGCGGGACCAACCAACTCAAGTTCAGGATCAACAACGCGTCGGTTTCCGGCGTCTCTTCGTCCTTCGCGGACGGCACCAACTGGACGTTCTTCGCGTTGACCTACAATGGCTTCGGCTCGGGTTCGGACTACCGCACGAAGTTCTACTGGGGCACCCTAGGTGGAGGAAACAGCAATGCCTCGTTCCTCAGCGAGGTCTGGACGGCGCCGACCAACGTTCCCGCCGCCGCGGTAGGGCTTTTCATTGGGGCGAACTGCAACCTCCCCAGTCGCACGTTCGTGGGCGAGATGGACGTGGTTCGTGTTTTCGGTTCCACGACGGACGCATCGGGCGTCCTTTCCCTCAGCGAGATCCAGACCTGGCAATCGCAACTGGCATCCATTCCCGAGCCTTCGGCGGCGCTCCTGGTCGGCGCGGGGGCGTTGCTGGTCGTGCTCCGTACCCGCCGCGCGCGCCAGGCCCGAGTCTGAGCGATGCAGTCGGTGTGGTCGGACGGCCATTCCGTTTGCGGCCCCGCCTGGGTTTGTTGGTTCGTTGTTCAGACCACCGGAATGGAGTCGTCATCGTGGGGATGCAGGGTTGAGATGGGTCCGTGGTGTGTGACGACTCGTCAATTTCAACCTGCGGGTTCGGAGCCCGGCGCATTTTGAACGCCCACGGCGGATTCACGCTCATCGAGTTCGAGGACGGCGCTCCGATGCCCCGATTTGATACGAGGCGAAAGAGGAAGCCTGCCATGCGTTTTGGCTGCCCTTCCCGCTTCCTGCTTCCCGCTTCCAGATTTTCTTTTACCCTCATCGAACTTCTGGTGGTCGTCGCGATCATCGCGATCCTTGCGGCCCTTCTGATGCCCAGCTTGAAGAAGGCCCGGGAAACCGCGAAACGCATCTCATGCGCCAACAACATGCGTCAGCTCGTCCTGGCGGTGAAGATGTACGAAGATAGCTATGGGGTCCTTCCTCCCTACTACTACTACAACGCGGTGGAATCGACCGTCGTGTACTTCTGGGACGACATGCTCGGTCCCCGCAGCGGGATCTTGCGCAACCCCAACGAGGGAAAGTTCACGCTCGATTCCCAGCCCGCAGTGAGCGTGTATGCGTGTCCCTCCAACCCCACCCGCATCGGCTCGCGGATGGACAAGGCGAACTACTCCTACAACTTTCGTTTGGGCAAATACGACCCCGCGTCAGGGGCTGCCTCTGTCTACTCGGCCGTATCCGGTTCGTTCGCCAAGGGGGATGCCAACGTGGTGGTCTTCATGGATTCGGGGGAATACCCGTTGCAGTATCCCTACGGCCCGACGCGTCCTCCGCTCGGCGTCTACCAAAGCCAGGGTCCCCCCGTTCGAGCCAACGTGGAAGGCGTCCAGTTTCAGTGGCACGGTGGCAGCGCCAACATCTGCTTCCTGGACGGCCATGTGGAGAACATGGACCAGGCGAAGCTGAACGCCAACACCACGCCGCAGCAAGGCAGCGCATGGGTGTGGCAGTGAGGCGGATCAGCCCCATCGTCTCCGCTGCGGCCCGCCCCTTCCCATGCGACCGCCTGGGACCACTCCAAATTCCTGAACCGTGACCCCGCGTGAACGCGTCATGGCCGCCCTGCGGCACGAGCGCACGGACCGCGTGCCGCGCCTGCTTTACGAGGAGGTGATCGGCTACGTGCCGGCCATCGAGAAACTGCTCCGTGAGAAGTGCGCCCCGCGGCTCCCGAGGGAGTTCTTCGACATGGACCTCACGGCGGTGGCAGCCGCGCCGACCGCTCTGTCGCGCGCCCGCTTCGCCGAGTGGCTGGGGGAGGACGGGCACGAGGCCATCGCGTGCGGGGAGGTGGACGAGTGGGGGGTGCGCTGGCGGGGCGGGAGTCTCCATCACTTCGCCCGCATCGAGTCGCCCTTGCGTGGCATCGAGGATCCCGGTTGGCTGAGAAGGTACCCCTGGCCGGATCTCGACGAGGACTCCCGTTGGGTGAACGTCGAGAGGCGGGTTGCCGACCTCCACGCCCGCGGGCTCGCGGTCGCCGCCTTCGCCGGGTCGGTCTTCGAGCAGGCCTGGTACCTGCGTGGGATGGATGACCTGATGGCGGATATGCTGACCCGCCCCGAGGTTGCGCATGAGTTTCTGGATCGGATGGCTTTCTTCCAGCGGCTTTCAGCGGAGCGGTTCGCGCGGGCGGGTGTCGACATCCTCATCACCGGCGACGACGTGGCCGGGCAGCGCGGCCTGCTGATGAAGATCGAAACCTGGCGAACCTTTCTCAAGCCCCGCCTGGCGGCGACCGTGAAGGCCGTCAAGGCGGTCAATTCGGAGTGCCGTGTGTTCTACCACTCCGACGGGAACGTCGAAGCGCTCATTCCCGAGCTCATCGAGGTTGGCATCGACATCCTTAACCCGGTGCAACCCGAGTGCATGGACCCCGCCGCCATCAAGCGGAAGTACGGGCGCCAACTCTCCTTCTGGGGCACGGTGAGCGTCCAGAAGACGATGCCGTTCGGGACCCCGGACGACGTTCGCCGCGAGGTTCGGACGAGGATTGCGGAGGTCGGCCGCGGTGGCGGGTTCATCCTCGCGCCGGCGCACGTGCTCTCGCCGGAGGTGCCATGGGAGAATATCGTGGCCTTCTTCGAGGCGGCGAACACCCCGCCCCCGAGATGATCGCTCAATCCCCGAAAGCCAGAGTGTACGAGCATCCTGCCCTCAGCGCGGCGGGCGCGCCGTAAAAGAGCATGGGGCGGGAGGCGTAATGCTGCCATGTGGCGCCCGCGCCGGTCCCGCAGCAGACGCAGCAGAGTTTGTCCTTCCAGACGCGACCGCGCACGCCCTTCCACCCGCGGTGGAGAAGCTCGTCCACGCGCTCAGGTTTAACCCAGCCTTTGCGGCGCGCTTCGGCGAGCAGGTAGACGAACATCGCGGACGCCCGGCAACAGACGCGGGTGCGCGGGTCGTCCATGACGTTGTGCCAAAGGCCTTCGGCGTTCTGAGTGGCGATGAGGCCGCCCAGGATTTCTTCGACGTACCGCAGAATCGAAGCTCGCTCGGGATGACTGTCTGGCAAGTGGCGCAGGATGCCGATCAGTCCCACCAACGCCCAGCCCTGACCGCGTGCCCAGATGGCGGGGCCGCGTCGGTCGGGCGCGCCCCAGTGGACCCAGAGGTTTCGCCCGGGATCGAAGTTCAACCGGTGCAGGGTATGCGCCGTGTGGATCGCGAGGTCCACGAGGTCCGTCTCGCCTGTCAGCGCGGCAACCGCGACGCATGGCGGCGGCAGATGTGCGAGGCACTCGTTCCACAGCACACGGTCGCGGCCGGGCTGCAGGATGGGCACGCCCTCGATGCGAGGGCTGGTCCGCAGCACCTGACGGATCATCCGCGAAGCGAATTCAAGATAGCGGCGGTCACCTGTGCGCTGCGTCATCCGCGAGAACACGTCGAGTCCGGTCGAGCGGTCGAGATTCTCCGGCTCGCCCATTCGCATCGCGAGCATCGTGTCGAGAACCGCGCGCAAGCGGTCGTGCCATCCGAACTGCGGATCGTACTCCGCGAACTGCTCCATTGTCTGCAACAGCAAGTAGGCAAACGGCTCGTTGAACGCGCTGTCCGGCCCGCGCTGGAGGCCGACTTCGACCTGGCCCAGGAAGTACGAGTCGCGGAGCGAGTCATAGAGTTGCCGAAACGTGCGCGCCTGCAAACGAGATCGCAACGCAGGATGATTCAGCGTCACATTCGCGCTGGCGATCATCATGTCGACGTCGCCGCGGATGGCGTTTTCGTCAATCGCATCGAACTGCTCCGGGCCGCGGACCGGGAAAATGACCCCGCCCGAATCGGCAAACCGCTTCAACCGCCCCGCGTCCTCGCTCTTGAGGCGCTCATCCCAACTCCTGGGATCGATGCACACCGCCTTCACGCCGGCCAGGTCTTCGGGCAAATGTTCAGGAAGTTTGAAATCATCGTCGAATGCGAAATGGATGCCGAACTCGACCATCAAGCATTGCCACGCCGTCTCCCGCTTGGTCTCCCCGTGGAGGGGACGAAGGAAAATAACTTCAGGCTTCATGGGAGCCCCTTGAAGGGAGTTTGGAGTCATGACAAGCGGAGAGTATAAGTCTGCCCTCGTTGGGTCGGGAAGGAAAGGAGGCGGTGACAGTCATCCCACTCCGTCGGCATGGTGGGACGCAGCGCGTAGCTTCGTCCCCGCGGCACCTTGACCCGGCAGGGTTGGCCGAGCCGCGAGAGGATCGTGGCAGATCGCAGTTGCCCTGCGCTCCATTTCGCCGAGACCTCGAACCCCTCCTCGGCGCGGAACCCGCGGAACTCGCCCTCCGGCCACGCGCGCGGCAAGGCGGGGAGCAGGCGGAGGATCCCGTGGTGGGACTGGAGCAGCATCTCCTGCATTGCAGCCATCGCGCCGAACGCCGCGTCGAGCGCGGGCCAGGGGCCGTGACGGTCAGGCGGGGGGCGCTGGATGCCAAAGCCGAGGTCGGAATGCTCGAAACAGGTCGAGAAGCCGCCCTCGCACAGGAAGGCCCGTTCGATTGTCTCGATCATCCGCAACGCTTCGTCGCCGTCGCCGAGGCGGGCATAGAGGTTGGCCAGCCAGGCATACGACCAGCCCGCCCACGCCCCATAGCCGAAGCGGTCGGCCCACTCGTTCGGACCCGTCGGCGCGAACGCTCGCCAATGGGCGAGCGCCTTCTTCGCCACGGCGAGTAGCTTCGGCGTTTCCTCGGCCGTGATCTCGTCGCCGGGAAACAGCGGGTAAAGGTGGGAGAGGTGGCGGTGACCCTTGATGAACTCGTGGTCCTCCATCTCGCGAAGGCGCCCGTCGCGGGCGAGTGGGTAGGGGGCGAGCTTCGCCAACGCGCCGCGGATTTCGCCGACGATCGGGTCGCGGAGGCCGAGGATTTTTCCAGCTTCGGCGGTGTGCGTCAGGCATTCCCTGAAGATCGCGAGATCGAAGGTCGAGTTGACGCCATAGAACTGGTTGCCGCGCCCGATGAGGCGGTTCTCCGAACTTTCGGAGGGGGAGATCACGAGGCGACCGCGGTCATCGGGCTGGAGGTAGTCGAGGTAGAAGCGGCTCACCTCGCACATGACCGGCCACGCGCGGTTGCGAAGGAACGCCCGGTCGAGGGTGTGGCGCCAGTGCCGCCAGTAATGCTGCATCAGCCATCCCGAGGCGCAGACCCAGAGGTCAAGGTAGTTGCGGATCGCGCCGTCGCCGTAGCTGTGAACGGGGAAATGCGCCCCGCGCATCCCGAACATTCGCCGCGCATTGCGGCGGGCATCGGGCAGCATCCGTTCCACCAGGTTGAACACCGACTCGTGCAGATCGAGCAGGTTCCCCGCCGGTGCTGCCCAGAGCTGCATCGCCAGGTCCATGTTCAGGTGGAAGTCCGCGCCGCAGACGGGATCCACGCGGTCGCACCAGATCCCCTGCAGGTTCGGCGGCAACCCATCCGCATGGGTTGCCGAGATGAACAGGTGTCGCCAGACGTGGTAGAGCTGTTCGAAACGGGGGGCGCTTGGCAGGCGGAGGGTCGCGCGGTGAAAACACTCGTGGCGGGTTCTGGCAAGGAGCCGCGCGGGCGGACGGGCCGCTCGCCCGCGTCCTCGGCGGCTCACCTCCAGATTCACGGAGAACGCCAGCCGTTTCCCCGTCCTCAGAGGCGTGCGCAGGTCGTAGTTCTCGCGGACCTTCAGCGATGGGATCTGCCCCGCGGTCGCGTCGTCATCGGGCGAGTAGATGTGCACGATATCCCACGGGTTGAAGTTTGGGGGAACCCAGGCGCGCTGCGTGTCGAATGTGCTTCTCCGCACGTTCACCGTTGTGGCGAACCTCGTGCGCCGATCCGGTAGGACGCCGGAAAGGGTGCACGTGCGTTGGCTCAGGCGGAACGTCGGCAGTTTCGCGCGCGGGTCGTAGGGACGACCCAGTTTGAACTCGGCGACCAGCCCCTCGGGGGCATCGGTTTCCAAAGCGATATTCAGGTCCGGTGTCACTCGCGTGCGGTAGCGATGTCCTCGCGCCACGAAGTCGCACCCCACGATGCCGGTGGCGGGATCAAGGAAGCGCTCGTACTCCCACGCGCCATCCTTGAGTTCGAGCGAGATCGTGAGGATGCCGGCCACCTGGAAAGCCCCGTGGTCGGGAGCCCCCCATTCCTTGAGCGCGGCCTGCATCGCCGAGGAAACCTTGAGCCATCTTCCCGCTTTCGCGTCGCGTTGGACCTGCGTCCACAGGCCTGGCATCGGCTTGCTCCGCGCGGGGGGCGTGTACCAGAGTTCCTGGTGGTTAAACACGAAGATCTGGCGCGCGGGCCCGCCCATCATCAGCGCGCCGACCCGCCCGTTACCCGTGGCGTAGCCGTCGGCGAACTGCACCGCGGGGCGGTTGGAGACCAGCCGATGGTGGTGAGGGGAAGGTTTCATGGAGAGATCATGTGCCGATGGCCTGTATTTCCCAGACATCGAGGAAATCGACCCGGGTCGCTTCGCTCATTCCCCAAGCGGCGACCCGCGTGGCGTCGCGTCGGGTCGGGTAGATGCGAGTGGTGAGGGAGATCCCGCCGTTGGCGAAGACCTCGACGATCGAGCGGTCCACGAAGATGCGCAGTTCCAGTGGTTCGCCCGGCGCCAGCCGTAGCGGGGCGACCTGCGGGGAGAGGGCTACCGAGCGGTCAAGGCTGGAACGGCTGCGGTCCACCGTGAGCGTGCCTGCCCACGGGTCAAAGACAATCTTCGTCTCCTCCTGTCCGTCGGGCGAGCGGCGCAGCTTCAGGCCGACCGGCTCGGCTTGGCGGGAGACCATCCGCGCCACGATCTCGAGGCAGTCTCCTTCCACCTCCGACATCAGTTCCGGCGTCTGGTTGGTCAGGTCAACATCGGCCGCGCGGAAATGGCGTCCGCGCAGCTTCTCCAACTCGGGAACGGGCTGCTGGACAAGGCGGCCGTCCGATGAGAGGGAAACGACCCGTGGGAGCGAGAGCGCACCGGACCAGCCGGCCGCGGACTGCGCGTCGTTGCCGCGCGCCTCGCGGAGCCAGGCGACCATGATCCACCGTCCGCGATCGTCCCGAAGGAAATGCGTGGCGTAGAAATCGCGGTGGGCGAAATCCACCGAGCCGCGCGCCTCGGGAACAAAGCGGCGGTGGGTGTAGCTGCCGGTGAACCAGATCGTCCGCCCCATGGGGACCGGGTTGAGGATGAGCACGTGCTTGCCGCCCAGAGGGAAGAAGAACGGACATTCCCACATGCGCCCGCTCTCCCCCGCCTCGCCCTCGAACAGCGGATGGAGGTACTCCCAGTGGATGAGGTCCCGGGAGCGGTAGAGGGGAAATGCGCCGCCGATCCCCTTGCGTCCGCTGCCCACGACCATGAGCCACTCGTCGCCCTCGCGCCAGACCCACGGGTCGCGAAAGCCGGCGTCGAAGCCCTCCGGGGGCGCGGCGAGGACCGGGTTGGCGGGATGCTTCTCCCAGGTGAGGAGGTCGTCGCGGCTCATGGCGAGGCACTGGCACTCGGGTCGCACGCCCGTATAGACCGCGGTGGGCACGCCCCCGTGGTCGACGATACATCCGGAGTAGATCCCGCCCTGGTCGCAAGTCCCCGGAGATGGGGCGAGGGCGATGGGCAGGTGTTCCCAGTGCACGAGGTCGTCGCTGGTGGCATGGCCCCAGTGCATGTTACCCCAGAGAGGGCCGAAGGGGTTATGCTGGTAGAAGAGGTGGGTGCGACCCTTCCACTGGATGAAGCCGTTGGGATCGTTCATCCAGTTCGCGGGGGGAAGGAAATGGAAGCGCGGGCGGTGCGGGTCAGCGGGGTCGAGCCGCGCCCGGGCCTCCGCCACGGCGGCATCGGCTTTCGCGATAAGCGAAGGGTGGTGGCTCATCACGGGGGCGCCTCGTGAACTCCGAACTCCAGAGCGTAGAGAGACGCGGTCTCGAGTCGCAAACCTAGACACACCTTCCTTCCGACCAGCACCGCGAGGCTGCATCCTCCCTCCCAGGTGACCTCCCCACGCACGGAATCGGAGCGGAGCGGGCGGCACTGCGTAAACTCGAACCCGGGCACGGGCGAACCGTCGGGATATCTCACCTCGACTGCAACGCGACCCCGGGAGGCGTCCGCGTTGAGGAACAGGCGCGGCCCACCGCACACCATCTCGCGCGTGACGATTTCGCCTTTACCGTCCGCCGCGAGGCCCGCAAAGCGATCGAGCGGGAGCGTGGCAAGCAGGAAGCTCGTGTGGCGCTGGAGGCCGGCGCTGTGCGTGCCGGGGCTGCCCGCGTAGTAAATTCTCAGCTCGTCGCCAACAACCGCGGGCGACCAGCCGGCGTAGATGCATCCACCATCGAGGCTTCCCGCCACGCCGCGCGGGATGAAGGAGGCACCTTGGCAGAGCCGTTGCCAGTGAATCGAATCCGGGCTCCAGGCAAGCTCGCAGTCCACGGAGTCGTCGTCCGTCGTTGCGTTGAAGAGCGCGAGCAGGCCGAGCCAACCGTCTCCGTGGCGAAATGTCGGCATGGAGTAGTACTGGCGGCGTCCGATCTCGTCGCCCTCGGCGCGGAAGACGATCTGGCCATTGCCCCAGTGGAGGAAGTCATCGCTTTCCCAGCGTTTGACCACCCGCTCAGAACCGCTCTCGATGACCGTGGACCGCCCGTCCTTCCAGGACCGGCAGGCCCGTGACCTACCATCGGCGAAGGGGACGTTGGCGCGGGTGATGAGGATGTACCTCCTCGATTCCTCGCACCAGTGCCAGTGGTTGTGCGTGTCGCCGGCGATGCCGGGGAGCACGGGGTTGTCCGGTCGCAGCTTCCAGTGGAGGCCGTCCGCGCTGAACCCGACGCCCACTCCGCGTTTCGTGATGGGGTGGCCCTTGGCCGCCAGCTCCTTCGCCCATTCAGGGGCGAGCTCGGGATGGACGAGGTAGGTCAGCTTGAAGCGTTCCTCGGGGTTTGCCGCGCGCGCGTCGAGCGCCACGCCGGCCCCGGCGATGAAGGGAAGGAGGATGTTGTTGGCCTCCGAGCCCCGGAACTCCCAGAGGCCGAGCTCGGGCTTCGCCCAGCGCAGGCCGTCCTCCGATTCCGCGTAGCAGAGCGTCTGCGCCTGGTGTTGCGCGCGGTCGAGGAAGGGGGTGTACCAGAGCTTCCAGAGACGGTCGGCGGGATCGAACACGACGTTCGGGTAGAGGTTGTCGCCCGAGCTTTCCCACGGGCGGTCCTCGACGAGGAGCGGGTTGAGCGGCGATTTTGTGACGCGCCCGGGGCGCAACTCGACCCCGCGCCGTCGTTGCACGCAACGCGGGTCGAGGAAGAGAAGGGAGGATGGAGAACTCATGTTTGGCAGCGCGTACGAGCCTTCCATCTCGCGGGCATGGAGACTCCTGTGGACGGTGCCGCCCGGGTCGCGGGAAGGAACAGACCCATGTCGGTCAGCGTAGACCGTCGGGGTCCGGTTGCCAGCGGGTTTTCTTTGGCCTGATCATCGGACCAGTTCTTGCAGGCCGAAGCCTGCGGGATTGATCTGCTCGGGGAGGTCAAGGGGATCGGCGGATTTGAGGAGTTTCGGAAAAACAGCGAACCGATTCTCATCGGCGGCTCGGAAATCCGTGTGCTCACCCGAGACGCGCTGATTGTCGCCAAGCGCGCGATGGGCCGCCCGAGGGACTTGCACGCGGTCCCGGAACTGGAAGTCATTCGCGAACCAAGGAGCGCCTAGCTCTCTCCGTGCGGATTAGTCGTCGAGGAGGTGGCTGAAGAGGCCGTCGCGGAGCTTTGGCTCGAACCAGGTGCTCTTGGGGGGCATGATCTGGCCGCGGTCGGCGATTTCCATGAGGTCCGCGACCGAGGTGGGGTGCAGGGAGAAGGCGACGCCCCCGGTGTGCTCGCCGGCGAGTTTTTCGAGCTCGGCCGTGCCGCGGATGCCGCCGACGAAGCGGATGCGCTCGGAGGTGCGAGGGTCCGTGATCCCGAGGAGCGGGGCGAGGACGTGCTTCTGCAGGAGGGCGACGTCGAGCCGATCGATCGATTCCTTCTCGCGGGCGACGAGGCTATCCTTCCAGCGCAGGGAGAGCCAGCGGGCACCTGTGAAGATGCAGACTTCGTGCTTGCCGCGGGGAACGGCAGAGTTGGCGGGGGCCACCTCGGCCAGTTCACGGAGGCGCGCGAGGAGGGTCGCTTCCGCGAGGCCGTGGCGGTCGAGGACGAAACGGTTGTAGGCGAGGATGCGTGTCTGGTCCTCGGGAAAGATCACAGCGAGGAACCCGGCGGCGGAGGCGAGGTCCGGGCGCTTCTTCCAGAGGCGAACCGCGGCGGCGGTGCGGTGGTGTCCATCGGCGATGTAGAGGGAGGGCAACCGGTGGAACCCCGCCTCGATGGCGCGGATTACCGCGGCGTCATGGATCGCCCAGCCGGAATGGCGGACCTTGTCCTCGGCGACGAAATCGAAGTCCGGCTTTCCCGAGGAGCCTTCCCGCAGGATGCGGAGGAGGTCGGGGTCGGAACGGAACAGGAGGAAAGCGGGCCCGGTCTGTGCGCCGAGGGTTTCGATATGCCGCGCGCGGTCGTCCTCTTTGTCGGGGCGGGTCAGTTCGTGGCGCTTGACGATGCCCCGCTCGACCTCGGCGCAGCTTGCGAGGGCGACGAAGCCGGTCTGGGTGTGGCCGTGCGCCTCCTGACGGTAGAGATGGAAGAGGGGGCGAGCGTCGCGGACAAGATGCCCCTGGGACTGGAGGCGGCGGAGGTTTTCGGCGCCGCGGGCATACACGGCGGCAACGTCCGCGCGGGCACCGGGGTCGAGTTCGATCTCAGGCTTGGAGACGCGAAGAAAGTTGAGCGGGTTTCCCGCGGCGAGGGTACGCGCCTCCGCGGAAGAGAGGACGTCGTAGGGCGGGGCGGCGATCCTCGCCGCATTTTCGTGGACTGCGCGCAGGGCGCGGAACGGCAGAACGGTGGCCATCGGGGTCAGTCGACGGCGGGCGTGCCGGTGTTGCCGAGCAACTGTTCGGGAGTGACTCCGCGGAAGGAGAAGAGGCGGCGGATGGTTTCCTCGATCAGGTTGTTGGGGCAGGAGGCCCCGGCCGTGATCCCCACGGTGATGTCCCCGGAAGGGAGCCAATTGTCGGCCTCGATCTCCTGATTCTTTTGCATACTGAAGTGGACGATCTTGTGGTCGGAGACCATCTTCCCCGCGTTCTTGATGAAGTAGGTGGGGAGGCGGGCTTCGCCCATCTCAGCGAGGTGGGAGGTGTTTGAGGAGTTGTAGCCCCCGATGACGAGGAGCAGGTCGAGCGGCTCATGGAGAAGTTTCTGGAGGGCATCCTGACGGTCCTGGGTGGCGCCGCAGATGGTGTCGAAGACGCGGAAGTGGGCGGCGAGATTCGCCTCTCCGTGGCAGTCGATCATCACCTGGCGGAAGCGATGCTGGACCTCCTCGGTTTCCCCGCGGAGCATCGTGGTCTGGTTGGCAACGCCGACGGCGCGCAGGTGGATGTCGGGGTCGAATCCGGGGGAGTGGGCGCCCTTGAACTTCGCGAGAAGCTCGGTCTTGTTTCCCCCGTGGCGGATGTAATCGCAGACGTAATCGGTCTCGGCGAGGGTGTAGACGACGAGGTAGTGGCCGTTGCCGTTCGCGGCAAGCGCGCGGGAACTGGTGGCCTTGGTCTCCTCGTGCCACGCCTTGCCGTGGATGATGGAGGTGACCTCCTCGGTGGCGTACTGGCGGACGCGCTTCCAGACGCTCATCACGTCGCCGCAGGTGGTGTCCACGAGGGCGCAGCCCTTGCTCTTGATGCGCTCCATGATGGCCACCTCGGCGCCGAAGGCGGGGATGATGACGACGTCGTTGGCGGTGAGGTCCTCGATCTTCGCCTCGGGCATGGGGCCGGTGAGGGTCTTGATGCCCATCGCCTGGATCTGGTCGTTGACCTCGGGGTTGTGGATGATCTCGCCGAGGATGTAGAGGGGGCGGTCCTTGAAAACCTTGCGCGCCGCGTAGGCGAGATCGATGGCGCGCTCGACCCCGTAGCAGAAGCCGAACTCCTTCGCGAGGCGCACGGTCAGGCCGGCGGTGGAGAGACGCCCCCCGCTCGCGCGGATTCGTTCGACCAGGGCGCTGCGATAATGCTTTTCGACCTGGGCCTGGACGGCCTCGAGGACCTCCGGGGTGCGAAGGTTGACCTTGGGGCGGGAGGGGGCAGCGGCGGACGGCATGGGATGAGTCTAGAGTTCACGACACTCCGTGGCAAGCCGAGGGGCAGGGAAATAAAGCAAGATCGAGATTTCTACGGCAGGTACGCTCTGATCAAGGAGGCTTGCCCCCTCGCGCGAGTTTCCTCATTCTCTGGGAACTGCCATGGAAACTTTTCCTGCCGCTCTCGCCCTGGCCTTCGGGTACCTGATGGGCTCGGTGCCCTTCGGATTCCTCATCGGCAGGCTCAAGGGCGTGGACGTGCGCCAGCAGGGGAGCGGGAACATCGGGGCGACCAACGTCTGGCGCGTGCTCGGGCGGCGCTGGGGGATCACGACCTTCGTCCTCGATTTTGCCAAGGCGCCGCTGGCCATCGCGCTTGCGTGGCTGCTGGCGGGGCGCCTCGGGGGCGGTGACGAGGCGGTGACGTGGTGCAAAATTGCGGGTTTTGTCGGCGCCGTGCTCGGGCACAACTTCCCGGTCTGGCTCCGTTTCCGAGGAGGGAAGGGGGTCGCCGCCAGCGCGGGAGGGCTTCTCGTCCTGATGCCCCAGGCATTTCTTGTCGTGGCGGCGGTGTGGGTTGTGGTCTTCACCCTTTCCCGGATCGTCTCGCTTGCCTCGCTCGCGGGGGCCGTGGCGCTTCCCTTCGCCGCCTGGTTTCTCCAGGCGCCGCATGCGGGCTTGCGAGGGCTCGCGGTGTTGCTGGCGGTGATGGTGGTGCTTCGCCACCGCGCGAATATTCGCCGCCTGCTGGATGGCACCGAGCACCGCTGGACCCGCAAGAAGGCCGATGCCCCGGCGGGGCAGGGGGGGGGCGCGTGAAGATCGCCATCATTGGAAACGGGGCCTGGGGGAGCGCGCTCGCCAGTATTTGTGGGCGCCGCGGCCATTCCGTGAGCATCTGGGGGATCCCCGCGAGGACCGGCGAGGCGCAGACCCTCGAGGAAGCGCTGGGCGGTGCGGAGATGGTCCTGTTCGTGGTGCCCTCCCACGCGATGCGCGAGGTCTGCGTCCGCGCGAAGCCGTGCCTGCGCCCCGGTGTCCTCATGGTTTCGGCAACCAAGGGGATCGAGGAGGACCGCGACCTGCGCATGTCGGAGGTCATGGGGCAGGTGACGGGCCGCACCGAGATCGCCGTAATTTCGGGGCCGAGCTTTGCCGCTGAAGTGGCCCGGGGGGCCCCCACAGCCCTGGTCTGCGCCTCCTCGGACGAGCGCCTCTCGCACTTCGTACAGGCCGCGCTCAACGACGCGAGTTTCCGAATCTACACGAGTACGGACGTGGCCGGTGTGGAACTGGGCGGCTCGCTGAAAAACGTGATGGCCATTGCGGCGGGCGCTTGCGCGGGCCTCGGGTTGGGCGACAACTCCCGCGCCGCGCTGATTACGCGCGGCATCGCCGAGCTCTCGCGCATCGGCACGGCGCTGGGGGGCTCGCCGCAGACCTTCTTCGGCCTGAGCGGGCTGGGAGACCTGATCCTCACCTGTTCGAGTTCCCAGAGCCGAAACTACCAGGTGGGCGAGGCGCTGGGTCGGGGCCTGACGCTCGACCAGGCCACGGCCTCACTCAAGGGGATCGCCGAGGGCGTGCGCACCGCGCGCTCGGTTCACCAGATGCTTGAGCGCCGCCACCTCGATGCGCCGATCCTGCGGGCCGTGCACGCCGTGCTTCACGAGGGGAAACCAGCCAAGGCAGCCCTCCACGAGCTGATGGCGCGGGAGCCGAAGCCGGAGTTTAGAGACGGGGCGCAGGCCCTGTAGGGGCGGGGATCGCGGGATCCTTCCCGAGAAGCAAATCGATCACGTCCCGGGCACCGTAGGAGTCGCAGCCGGGTTTGAGGAAGCTGGCGACGGTGGCGGCATCATCGCCGGCCGTCATGAGCATCGGTTCGAGGGTTCCATCGGCGAGGGGTTGAGCAAGGCCGATTGTCCCGACGAGACCATTGCAGACGCACTTGCGGCCCACGGTATCGGCAAGCGCGCCGCCCTTTTTGAGGTAATCCTCGACGGGTTCGGCCGGGCAACGGTATCCGACGCTGCCGTCCTGTTTTCGATAGGGGTGCCGCAGGTAGCCGAGATCGCAGATGCGCGTACGCTTCGCGTAGGTCTCGGGGTCGGACATCGAGCCTTTCATCTGGAAGACCTTGAACGGAAAACCCGTCGGGGAGGCGACCGGGTCGGTGTAGACGGTGGCGGTGCCCATGCGGCTCATCTCGAGTGCCCGGGCCTTGAGGATTGGGTCGATACCAGACTCCCTGCAGAAAGCGAAAGCGGTCCCCACCTGGACGCCCACGGCGCCAAGCTGGAGCGCTTCCTTCACCTTGTCTCGGCTCCCATAAGAACCCGCGAGCCAGAACGGGAGTCCGAGTGCTTTGATCTTTTCGAGTTCGGGGATGTCGCGTTCGCCGTAAATCGGCTCGCCGATCGCATTGAGTTGCATCGGCCCGCGGGGAGGGGCGTTATGGCCTCCCGCCGTGGGTCCCTCGACCACAAAGCCATTGACCTGTCCATTTGACTTGCGGGCGAGCGCCATCGCGAGAGTGGCGGAGGAGATGATGGCGAGGAAGTGCGGGCGTTTCAGCTTTGGGGGTTCGCCGTCGAAAATGGAGCGAGGATCGAAGCGAGCATCAAACACATCGCCCGGGCCGCAGTCCTCCACATCGATTCGCAGTTCCACGGGCTTGCCCTGGGCGAGGTTGTCAAGGGCACCTGGGATGGAGCGGGGAATTCCCGCGCCCATGAGCACATAATCCGCGCCCGCGAGCATCACGCCGAAAAGCGAGGGAAGCGTGGGAAGCTGGATCTTCTCGAGAAAATTGACGCCGACGACCCCGCCATGCCCTTCCTTGGCCAGCCAGATCTCGGCGAAGTTTCCAGCCACGGTCAGCTCGTTCAGGGGCGCTCCCATGTGGAGCGTGGGAACGGAGGTCAGCTTAAACGGGGCGGTGGCCGCCTTCCCTCCCGCAATGTAGTAACTTCGGAGGATGCGCTCCGCGACAGCCGGGACGGGGAAGTGCTCCATCGCGCGGCGATAATGCCCGCCGGGATCGCCTGCCTGCAGGTAACGGGCCATGACCACACCCGTGGCTGTCCCGGAAATTACCCCGAGTTGTCCGTTCATGGAAACGGCACGGGCCAGCTGCCAGCTTGACACGCCGACGCCCATGCCGCCCTGAATAATGATGGGATGCGAGGTAATGAGAGCCGTAAACAGTGCGCCGGAAGTGGAGGACAAGCAAACGAAAAGCAAAGATGGGGCGCATGGCAGCTCTGCAGAGGGCAGCCAGTTTTTTGGAGCACACCCAAACGAACGGCGGAATGATCCCCATGGTACGAGAAGGAGAAAACTGGATCTGCCGATGGCGTGCGTATTGACGCCGGGAGGCGGGTGGGGCAGGATTTCATACCCGCATGATTACCCACTTCCAGCGAGTCATCCACCGCCATGGGCGTTGGATTTTTGGCGGCCTTCTCGGCATCATCATCGTGGCCTTCGTCCTCTGGGACTACGCCGGCACCTACGGGCGACAGCGCGCAGACTTGCAGATGGGTGCCCTGCCGAAGATCTACGGCCAGCGCCTGAACCCTCGCGCCTTCGACACGGCGCTGCGCCTTTCGGCCCTAAACCTCCTGATGATGAGCGGGCGCGAGGTGCGGATGAACGACCGCGCCCGCGCGCTGGTCGAGGAGCAGACCCTCCAGCGTCTCGCCCTGGTCGAAAAGGCCCGACAGATGGGGCTTACGGTGAGCGACGCGGAGGTCCTTGCCCAGGCGCGCCAGTGGTTCTCGAAGGATAACCAGTTCAGCAACGCCGCCTACACCCAGTTCGTGTCCGAGATTCTGGCTCCGCGGCGACTTTCCGAGGCCGACTTCGAGGGGATGGTTCGCGAGAACGTCATGCTCCAGAAGCTCTTCGCCCTTGTGGCCTCGTCCGCCAAGGTGACCGATGGCGAGGCGGCGGCCTTCGCGAAGGAGAACCTCGAGCGGATGAGCGCGGTCGTTTGCCGTTTCAATGCGGCCGAGTTTCTCGCCGAGTCGAAGCCGACGGATGCGCAGATCAACGAGTTCTACGCGAAGCACCCGGATCTCTTTCGCACCTCCGAGCGCGTGCGCGTGGCCTACGTCCTTTTCCCGATCGAGCCCGAGAAGATCGTCCCTACCGACGCGGAACTTGAGGAGGTCTATGAAGCCAATCGCTCGGTATTTGTTACTTCGGACGGCAAGCCCCGCCCGATGAAGGAGGTCGCCGACGTTCTTCGTTTCCAGGTGAAACAGCGAAAGGCGCGCGAGATTGCCGCGAAGCAGGCGACCGAGCTTACCGTGAAACTCGTGCCCGAGCCGGGGAAAGAGGAGGTTTCGTTCGAAACCCTGACCCGTGCCGCCGGCCTGGCGGTGAAGGACAGCGGCTTAATTACGCCGCAGGAGCTCCCGGCGGGAATCAAGGCCCCCGAGTTTGCCGCCGCAGCGCATGCCCTTGGCCCCGAGAACCCGATCAGCGACCCCGTGGCCCTCGGGGAAACCGCGCTCGTCGTGATGAAGTTTCTGGAACGCCAGCCGAGCACCCTCCCCTCGCTGGAGAGCGTTCGTGAGTCGGTGAAGGGTGCCTGCGTCGCCGAGCTGGCCGTAAAACGCGCCCGCGAGATCGGCGCGAAGAAGCGCGCGGAGTTGCAGGCCGCCCTTGACCAGGGCAAGGCTTTCCCCGCGGCGGCGTCCATCCTCGGCCTCAAGCCGATCGCACTGCCGATCTTCAGCGCGATGGATACGCCGCCCCGCGACCGGGGGGAGGCGCTCGTCCGACGCACGGCCATCCTTTTGCCCGCGGGAGGAGTGGGCGAATTCATCCCATCTTCCACGGGCGGATTCTTCACGCATGTGCTCTCCCGACAAGCAGCCAAGGCCGACGAGGTCGCAAACCGCCTCACCGAGATCAAGCAGGGCCTCCTTCAAATGCGTCGCCAGCAGATCGTTGCCGACTTCCAGCAGGCCACTCTCCGCGAGGCTTTTGGCGAGTCTTTCGCCGCCGCCCGCAAGAAGGTCGACGACGCCGCCACTGTCGAGGAATAACCGCGGAACGCGGTTCTCTCCCATCCATGGTTGTCGGTCATGGGTAACACAATGGAGGAACCTGTCATGGCCACGAAGCCCCAGACGTAAGTCGCCGAGGAATCAGGAGGCGGGACCCGGGGCTGGAAACCTAGCTTCCGTTCAGGGTGATTCGGATGCGGGTGCCGTGCCCGATGCGGGAGCGGACGGCGAGGTTGCCTCCGTGGGTCTGGACAATCTTGCGTACGATGGCCATGCCAAGGCCGGTCCCGGTGTCGTGGGAACTTAGGAACGGGTCGAAGAGGTTTTTTAAGCGATCCCGGGGGATTCCGCGGCCGTTGTCGCGGACCTCGATCCATGCGCCGTGAGGAGCGCAGCCGGTTATGAGCGAAAGGCGTCCGCCGTTTGGCATCGCGTGGAGGGCGTTGAGCGCGAGATTGAGGAGCGCCTGCTCGATCTGGCCCCGGTCGGCTTTTACTTCTGGAAGATGGGGTGCCAAACGGATCTTTAACTCGACCTTTTGTTCGGCGAACTTGTGGCGCAAGAGCAGGGCGAGCTCCTCAATCAATGGGTTCAGTGCGACGGGGCGGAATACCGGTTCGCTTCCGCGTGCGAGCCCGAGGATGCGGTCGAGAATGCGGTTGAGCTGGCCGATCTTGCGCCCGAGGACCTCGGCATCGCGCGTCTTCGCGGGGTTGACATTTGCGCCCTCGGTCAGCCCGCGAACGAGCAGGTTGATCACGGTAAGCGGATTACGGATCTCGTGGGCGACCTCCGCCGCGATGAGCCCGATGGAGGAGAGCCGCTCGCTCTGACGGAGGGTGTCCTCGACGCCGAGCAGGCGTCTGGTGAGCTCGACGCGCTGGAGGGAGAGCGCCGCCACCGAACTCAAGGTGACGAGAAGGTTGATCTCGCCATCGGGGAAGCGATGGCCTCGGGGGACGAACACCGCGAGCGCGCCGCGGGTCGAGGCACCGGCAGCGAGGGGAACCGCGAGGCAGGCGCCGAGCGAGGGGGCTCGTGCGAGGCAGCGGCGCAGAAACGGGTCCGAGCGGCGAAAATCGGGAATGATCGCGGGTTCCCGGGCGAGGACGGCTGCCCCGAGAAGGCTGTGCGCGACCGGGAGCGTGGTCGCCGCGCGCGGGTAAAGGCGGGCGGGATGGGTGGCGGTCCATGTGAGAGTGTCGCCTCCCCCGGCGAGTTCGAAGGCGGCGGCGGCCCCGGCGCCGAGGAGGCGCACGGCCCCGCGGACCGCGCAAGCGAGGACCCCCGCGGGAGTGTCCTCCACCATCAACTCACGGCTGACCGCAAGGAGGAGGTCGAGGCGCGACGCCTGGGTGCGGATCTCCGCATAGCGCCAGGCATTTCGAGCGAGCGCCGCGACATCTGTCGCCGCCGCGCGCAACCGCCTCTCTTCAGGGGGGGTAAAAGCACACGGACGATTGCTGTCGAGGTTGAGCACCCCAAAGACCGTTCGTCGTGATGTCGGCCCACCCGGGCGATCGAAGAGAGGAACGGCGATCTCGGAGCGGACCCTGGCGCGTGCCGGGACGTAGCGTGGGTCGCTCGCGACGTCGGCGACGATCGCGCTCCGTCCGTGCGCGGCGACCCATCCCGTGATTCCGCGGGAGAGAGGGAGGCGGAGGCGGCGGCCGCGCGTCCCGAGGCCGACCGAGACCTCGATCTCGAGCAGTCCGTTTTCGGGGTTGATCAGCGCGAGGGATCCGCTGTCCGCGCCGAGCATGGCCACGACATCCTCGAGCGCGAGGCGCAGGACGGCGTGGGGGTTGGCGAGTGCATCGAAGCCACGTCTCAGACGGTGAAGCATTTCGGCACGCGCGGGGAGTTTGGAAGGATGAGGCATCGGCGGGGGAAAGTCTTCCCCGTGCGCGGCGCGGGCGCAAGGGCGGAGGCAACGGGAGTCCTAAAACTCCGCAGAAACAAACTTCGCGAGGATCAGGGGGGAGTCGTCACCACTTGACGTCCACACTGATCTTCTGGCCGCGGCGGTCGGTGTAAAAAACTTGGC
Organism: uncultured Verrucomicrobiota bacterium; assembly: GCA_964653025.1. Classification (GTDB taxonomy): domain Bacteria; phylum Verrucomicrobiota; class Verrucomicrobiia; order JABWAM01; family JABWAM01; genus JABWAM01. The sequence goes on along the minus strand of CAZZBZ010000001.1, from coordinate 22,282 downwards.
CACGGTGATGTCCGTGCTCGTGGACGAGGCGGCAGATCTTCACATCGTAGCAGCAGTATTCGGCAATGCGGAGGAGGCTTTCCTCGGAGCCCTCACGCCACCACTTCACAGCGTCCGTGCCCTCGGCGATTTTCGAGATTCCGAGGGTCGCTTTCGCGAGGCTGTCCAGTGAGATCCGTGTGTTCCGCCTGCGGAAGAGGTCATCGCAGGTGTCGAGGGTAGGAATCTGGGAGAGTTCGAGGGTGCTGTAGGCGGCCAGAACGTGGTAGTCGAAACCGAGGATATTGTGGCCGACAATAAGATCCGCGTGCATGAGTTCCTGGATCATGCGATCCACCGTGCCCTCGTGCCAGATGCCATAGGCACCCTCCTTGGTGGAGTAGGTGACCCCGATGGAGAGTCCGAGTTTTGCCATGGTCGCAGGGGAGCGGTCGCCCCCGACATCCTGGAAGAGGTTTTTCGTTTCCAGGTCGAAATAGACGATGTTTTTCATGTCGTCGTTGGGAAGAGGCGCGCAAAGAAACTCATGCGCCCCGGAGGGAACGGAGGACCTTCAGGTTATTCGTATCGGCGCGGCCCGAGGCGTCCTTCGGGGTCTCGAGGATTTTGGGTACGCGCTGGAAGGCGCGGGTACGGAGAATTTCGCGGAAGGGATCGAGCCCGATATGGCCCTTGCCGATGTGCTCATGACGGTCGACACGGCTCCCCAGTCCGCATTTTGAGTCGTTGAAGTGGAAGGCGAGAAGGTTGTCGAGGCCGAGGAGGCGATCGAAGTCCCGGAGTGCCGCGGCGAGGCCTCGCGGACGCGAGATATCGTAACCCGCGGCAAAGGCGTGGCAGGTGTCAAAACAATAGCCGATTCGCGAGGGCAGCCCGACCTTTTCCGCGATGGCGGCGAGATGTTCGAGGCGGAAACCGAGCCCCGTGCCCTGTCCGGCGGTGTTTTCGAGGGCGATCTTCACCCGGTTGGAGCGGGATTGATCGAGGACCCAGCGGAGGTTTGCGGCAGCGGCGGCGATCCCCGCCTCCTCCCCGGCACCCATGTGGTTGCCCGGATGCAGTACGAGGAAGGGCAGGCCCAGCATGTCGGCTCGTCGGATCTCGTCGAGGAGGGTGGCGCGGGACTGCTGGGTGATCGAGGCATTCGTCGCGGCGAGGTTGATGAGATAGCAGGCATGTCCGCACACGGGGTGTTTCAACTCCGCCGCCTTGCGACGGAAGGCCAGCGCCCCCTCGCGCGAGAGGGGGGCGCCCTTCCACTGCATGTTGTTCTTCGTGAAGATCTGCAGCGCCTGGCAGCCCACCGCGATCGCGCGCTCCCATGCCTTGACGTGGCCACCGGCCATGGACATGTGCGCACCGATGCCGTCGGATGTCATGATGCCTCACCCCAAAGGTAGGAACTTGAAAAACTATTCTGGTTCACAGGCGGGAAACTGTTTTGAAAAATCGGCAATCGTTGAACCCCACAACCTGTGACGTTGCGGAAAATGGAGGTTTTAGTGGACGGCCTCGCGAATGACGACCTCGTCCTTCATCACCTTGGCGCAGCAGGCGAGGCGGTACTTCTCGGGGGCTCGGTTCCAGGTATCGAGCACATCGATTTCCTGATCCGTGGGCGCGGAAAGGTTCTCCATGCCCTTGGCGACTTCGACAACACACGTCCCGCACGAGCAGTCGCGGCAGCCGAACTCCATATCCACCCCGGCCTTTTCTCCGGCCTCGAGGAGGGTGTGGACCCCGTCCGCAACCTCCGCGGACTTCCCACGGTTCTCAATGGTGAAACGAGCCATATCTGCTCTTTAGAGGTGGGACGCGGTCCTGTCAACGGGGCGTCGATTTCTTTGGAATCTCCCCCGCGGCCAGGTGCGGGGCCTTTCCGTCGACGGTCCACTGGGAATAAGCCTCGATCAGGGCGTCGGCGATCGCGTTGCCGTACTCGCGGAGGAGGCTCGGGTATGTGCCGCAGGAGAGTGAACGGACCCCGTCGTAGTCCCCGGCGGCGAGGCGTTCCGCGGTCCACGCGGTGTTCATGTAAAAGGGTTCGAGGATGAGGCAGGGTCCGGGGTACTGGCGGCTGGCGGCGAGGTTTCGCGCGTAGAGGTAGGGGTTGTCGTTCACCCGGCACTGGTACTTCTCGCGGCCATACTTCGCGGGAGGGAGATTTGCGATCTTGAGGATCTGGCGGGTAACCGCATCGCCGACGGCCATCTCGATGGGGAGGGCTTGGTCGAGCAGTTTGGCGAACATGAAGAAGCGGGTGAGGGGATTATCCATCTCATCGGGGCCGTAGCATCCGTTGATGAGGTAGACGAGACGGTTGTCCGTCACCATCTGCCCGGAGCCGCTGTACTCGGTGGCGTTGAAGTGGTTGCAGATGATGACGTCGGGCGGGAACTCGGCACGGATGTTTGCAGCCCGCTGGGCGATTTCGGCCTTGCGGTAGAACGCCAGCTCGGCGCGCCAGAGAATGATGCGTCGCAGAGCCTCCCGACGGGTCGCGGCCTCCTCCTCGGTGAGATTCTTTTCCGCGAGCACCGCCCGTCGGACCTCGTCCATAAAATCCTTCGGGCGCAGGGACGTTGCCGGGTCGGGGGTTTCGTGCGTCATGTAGACCTCCGCGCCCACGGCCTTGAGACGGGTCCGCGCGATTTTTGCGACCAGGATGTTCATGTCGCCCTCGCGGATGCGGGGGTGGTTGCCCCAGACGACCGAGCGCTCCTCGATGTCAGCCCACTTGCCCCCGATGTGACCCGGGTCGAGCACGATGCGGACGCCGCGCAGCGGGGCATCGGGCGGGTTGTGGATTTCCTTCAACTCGGGGACGGTGCGGAAAGTCCTTCGGATCGGGCGGATCTTTGCCCCCGGGGGCGCCAGGTGAAGGGTAAAATCAAGCTGGCTCTTTTCGGGATCGCCGAAGAACTCCACGTACTCGTCGGTCACGTTCAGGAAGCGATAGACCGTCTTGCTGGGGTTGTAGACCCGGTCGAGCAGGCGACAAAACTCCGCGCGCGTGAGGGTCCCCTCGTACTTGCCGAGCGAGGGCCAGTCGGGCTCGGTGATCGGCTTCGGAGGTTCCGCCCGAAGCGGGCATTGGGCGAGAGCGAGGCAGGCCAGGAGGAGGATGAGGCAGCGCATGGGGAGTGAGGGGGCGTGGATCACGCGGACGAATAATTTTGCAGTTGCCCAGCTAGGATTGGCTGAGGCGTTTCTTTGGCTGCTCGTAAAATGCGGCGTGGGCCTCGCGGAGGATGACGGGGATCCGTTCGGCGAAGGGGCTCTTTACAAGGGCCTTGCGAACGAGATCATCCTGCGCCTTCGAGGCCATCTCGCCCGGGAACCAGTGTCCGCCGCCACCGGAGAGAAGATTGTAGCGCATCTTGGCCCAAGCGGTGAGGTCGAGCGGTTTCGCAAACGTCCACAGACGGAGGATCTCCATGACATTGACCGCGCCCGGGATCTCCGTGTATTCGGGGATCCCCTCGCTCCAGTGATGCACCCATTCGGCACCGAGGACGCGTTCCATCTCCGCGACGAGGCGGGCCTCGATGGGGGCTATGGTTTCCGCGGCGCGGTCATAGTGGGCGAGTGCGGCCACGTGCTCGTCGAAGTCCGAGGGGCGCGCCGCCCCGATGCTGAGCGTGTGAACCTGGGGCCGCGCGAGGCAGGAGAGGTCGTTGAACTGGATCGGGGTGAGCGGCTTGCAGAGCCCTGACATTTTCGGGAGCGGGGTGTAGAGCATGCCGCCCTTGTCACTCGGGCTGATGATAAAGACCCCCATGTCGCGCGCAGTGGCGGCCTCGACGGCGGGCCAGTTGAGCGGGTTGACGAAGTACCAGTGGAGGTTGACGTAGTCGAACTCGTCGCTTTCCACCGCCTTGAGGATCACGCGGGAGGTGCCGTGGGTGGAGAAGCCGACGAAGCGGATGCGGCCCTCGCGCTGGAGCCGTCGGACGACTTCGAGGCAGCCGCCTTTGCGGAGGGTGAAGTCCACCGTCTCGTCATTGTTGAGACCGTGAAAGGCGAAGAGATCCACGTGGTCCAGTTTGAGGTAGGCCATCGACTTTTCGAATGTGGCAAGAAACTCCTTTGGGTCGGCGGTGGGGGCGACCTTGGTCTGGACGATGATCTTCTCGCGAGGAAGTTTCGGGAGGACGTTCCCGAGTTGCATCTCGGAGCTGCCGTAACCGCGCGCGGTTTCGATATGGTTGATGCCGAGTTCGAGGGCTCGGTGGATGGTGGCCTCGAGGTTGGCCTGGCCCTCAGGGGGGATGTCCTTGGGGTCCACGTCCCCCCACTTGTGCTGGTAGCGCATCCCACCGCAGGAGAGGACGGGGATCTGGAGGTTGGTGCGACCGAATCGACGGGTGTGCATAGCGAGGTTCGATTTTGTGCCACCCGCGGGGTGGATGCAAGACAGCGAGGAGGGCGAAATTTTCGGGAAAAAGTGCAGGCATCGATCCCGTGAAGGATCGTCAGTTCGCGATCTCGCCGAGGAAGCGGGCCTTGAGACGTTCGTCGTAGTTGTAGAGGACGTAGCCGGGGAGTCCCTTGGCGCGGACGATGTTGATCTGGCGGTTGAGTTGGCGGGGAGAATCCAGCATGTAGGAACCGATGCCTGCATACACGGGGATCCTCCCATTGACCTCTTCTTTGTGGCGGTCGAGCCATCCGGCAAGGCGATGCTCGTCGGACGTGTAATCCATCGGTACCACGAAATCGAGGTATCCGCTGCGCACCCAGAGGGGCCAGTTCTGCGCGTAGTCCCGATAGGCGATCTCGGGGGTGTGCCAGACGGCCGCGGAGATCTTTGCATGCGGGGCGGAGGCGCGAATGGCCGCCGAGGTGTCGGCCACGACCTTGGTGATGAGATCAGCCTTCCAATCGTGGTAGCGCTGACGCAGCGAGCCGGAGACCACGTCGCGCGGCCAGTTCTTCACCTTCTTCCCAAGGGCGGCCTCGAACGCGGCGCGGGAGGAAGCGCTGTAGTCCACCCCGCCGCTGAAGTAGCGGATGTAGTCAAACTGGACGCCGTCGAGCGGGTAGCGCGTGACGAGCTCGACCATCGCCCGCGTTTCCAGGTTGCGGTTGGCCGCGACCGCCGGCGTGCGGACGGGAACATTGTAGGTCGGACGCAGGGCGCGCCCCTTCGCGTCGCGCATGACCATCCCCGTCTTGATTGCCTTCGCCACGTCGTCGGACGGGGCGTAGTGCATCATGAAGCAGACGTGCCATGCGTGGACCTTCATGCCGTAGCGGTGGCCGATCTCGGCGTACTCCGCGGCGTAGTCGCGGGGGGTACCGGGGGCCTTTGGCAGGACCGAGCTGGGGTAGTAGGCGGAGCCGGCGGAGCTGAGGCGCACGAAGACCGCGTTGAAGCCGGCCTGCTTCAGGTCGCGGATCACATCCTCGGGCTCGAAGCGGCGCGGGTCGTAGACCCAGGCCCCGCGAAACTCGTTGGCGGGGGCGGAGACGCGGCCCTCGGGGACCTCGCCGGTCGGGGAGGTGGTTTCGCAGGAGGACAGCGCCGCCGCCAACAGGACAAGGGGGAAGAGGCGCAGGAATCTCATCGGTGAGCGGACTCTACGCGCACGAACACGTTTCGTCCACTTTAGCGCGATTTCTGGCTGAAGATTTCCCGGACGATGTCCTCCACGGGAACCTCCTCGATGGCGATGTCCTCGATGGGGAAGCGGCTAAAAAGCTCGCGGCAGGCGGCTCCGATGCGGTCGCGCGGCACGCGGAGTCGCACGGTGGTGTCGCGACGCTCGACCACCTCGCCCAGTGGGCGCAGGGCCTCGTCGGGGATCGGCTGGCGGCAGGTGACCTGGACGATCTTGTGCGGGGCGAAGCGGGCGACAATCTCGGAGAGCCGCCCATCGTAGAAGATTTTTCCCCGGTCCATGATGATCACGCGATGGCAGAGCGCCTCGATGTCCTGCATGTAGTGGCTCGTGAGGATGATCGTCACCTGTCCCTTGGCATTGTAGTGACGGATGAAGTCGCGCACCTTCTGCTGGCTGACGACGTCGAGTCCGATGGTGGGCTCGTCGAGGAAGAGCACGCTTGGGGCGTGGAGGAGCGAGGCGATGAGTTCCATCTTCATGCGTTCGCCGAGCGAAAGTTCCCGGACCATGACCCGGAGCTTGTCTCGAACCTCGAGGAGGTCCGTCAGTTCGTCGAGGCGGGCCTGGAAGTCGCGGCGATCGACCTGGTAGATCTCGCGGTTCAGCTCAAAAGACTCCATCGCCGGGAGATCCCACCAGAGCTGGTTCTTCTGGCCCATGACGAGGGCGAAGCGGCGACGGTACTCGTTGTGGCGCTCCCAGGGAACAAAGCCCAGGACGCGGGCCTCGCCGGAGGTGGGGTGGAGGAGGCCGGCGAGCATCTTCAGGGTGGTCGTCTTGCCCGCGCCGTTCGGTCCGAGGAAACCGACGAGTTCACCCTCCTCGATCTCGAAGGTCACCCCGGAGGCCGCCTCGATACGGTCGTACTCTCGGCGGACGAGCCCCGTCAGGCCTCCCCAGAATCCGGGGCGCTTCCGGTAAGACTTGAAGATGCGGGTGAGGTCCTTTGCGACGATGGCGGGCATCCCCGCCATTAAGCGGAAAAATGGCCCTGTCGACAATGCTGAAGGAAGGAGAGGGATGAACGGCATTTGAACTCCGAACATATTAATTCGCCTTGGAGCGAAGGGGGCGGTAAGAACGCAGCCCCCTTCGCGATGAAATCCTCGACCCTCGTCAAGCGCATCTTCTGGGTGACCCTCTTGCTGAACCTTGCTGTGGCGGGGGCCAAGTTTGCCTTTGCGACGTGGACGCACTCGCTGAGCATCTTTTCGGATGGCCTGCACTCGCTCATGGATGGGAGTTCGAATATCATCGCGCTGGTTGCGCTTCGGATCGCCGATCAGCCGCCGGACGAGGATCATCCCTACGGGCATCGCAAATTTGAGACGCTGGGTGCGATGGGCATCTCGGCCCTCCTCTGCCTTGCGGCATGGGAGATTCTCACGGGGGCATGGGCGCGGATTATCCACCCGGTGAAGCTCCCCGAGGTCCATATCGGGGTTCTTGCGGGAATGGTCGGACTCATTGCCGTGAACATCTCGATTACTCTCTACGAGCGCCACTGGGGACGGAAGCTCCAGAGCCCGCTCCTCCTCGCCGACGCGGAGCATACGAAATCCGACGTGTTTGCCAGCGGGTTGGCCCTCGTAGCGATGGGCGCCGCCCTTTTTGAATGGTACTGGATGGATACCGCCGCCGCCGTCCTGATCACGGGGCTGATTCTCTGGGCCGCCTACGGGATTGTCCGTGATTCGGCCATGACGCTGAGCGATGCGCGTCGCCTCGACCCGATCCCCATCCAGCGAATTGTCGAGAAGATCGAGGGGGTGCGCAACTGCCACATGGTTCGCTCCCACGGGACGCCGACCAACATTCACGTGGACCTTCACATCGTGGTCTCCCCGAAACTCACCGCCCAGCGGACATTCGAGATCGAAAACGCGGTCAATGAGCGTCTCAAGGAGGCCTACCCGCAGGTGACCGAGGTGACCGTGCGCCACCAGACGCACATGCCGACGCACGAAGAGTCGCGGATCGCGGGAAAGGGAACGTCAGGCCGGTAAATCGACGAGGCGGTACTCGTTGTCGCGCTGGCGCGGCTCGTAACCGAGGTCGGAGATCAGCCGCCGCATCTCGGGGACCGTCATCCGGTAGCTGGTGCCCGCGGAGGAAACCACGTTTTCCTCGAGCATGATCGAGCCGAGGTCGTTGGCCCCGTACTGGAGGGCCACCTGCCCGACCTTGGGCCCCTGGGTGACCCAGGAGGACTGCACGTTATCAAAGTTATCGAGGAAGATGCGGGCGAGGGCCTGGGTCCGCAGGTAGGCGTGGGAGCCGGCGGGTTTCACACGGAGCCGTGTGTTTTCCTCTTGAAAGGTCCAGCAGATGAACGCGGTGAAGCCCCCGGTTTCGTCCTGGAGGTCGCGCAGCCGCTGGAGGTGCTCCACGCGGTCCTCGGCGGTCTCGACGTGCCCGAACATCATGGTGGCCGAGGAGCGCAGGCCGAGCTTGTGCGCCTCTCGCATTACCGAGAGCCATGCGTTCGTGTCGCACTTGAGCGGGGCGATCCGCTGGCGGACGCGGTCCACGAGGATCTCCCCGCCTCCGCCGGGGACCGAGCCGAGCCCGGCCTCCTTGAAGCGCCGGAGCACCTCGGGCATCGGCATCTTGAACACCTCGCTGAAATGGTTGAACTCGGGAGGGGAAAAGCCGTGGACGTTCACCGTGGGAAAGCGCTTCCGCAGGAAGCCGAGCATGTCGAGGTAGAAGTCGAGGCCCAGCTTCGGGTGGTGCCCGCCCTGGATGAGGATCTGGTTGCCGCCGACGGCAAGGAGTTCCTCGACCTTCGCCGCGAGTTCCTCGTGGGTGATCACGTAAGCGTCGATGTCCCCCTCGACCCGGTAAAAGGCGCAGAACTTGCAGTACACGTTGCAGACGTTCGTGTAGTTGATGTTCCGATCCACAAGGTAGGTGACGATCTCGTTACCGCGACCGCCGTAGGACGGGGCCTTCTTCATGCGGCGGCGCTCATGGGCGAGCGCGCCCAGTTCGGTGAGGGGAAGCCCCCGTTCGAGGAGGAGGGCCTCCTCGACGGAGACGCGGGCCCCGTCGAGCACCTTCCGTGAGAGGTCGTCGAGGCGGGAGGTGGTCATCGGGTCCAATCTACGCGATTTTCCGCGCCGTCAAAGTGGCCAGAAACCCCGCAGCTCGGGCCAGAAGTGGAGCGTGACGTGCATGAGGAGGCAGGACTGCGCGGCGGCGACAAGGTCGTCGAGGACGATTCCCCAGCCGCCGGGGAGCGATTGGAGACGGTGGCAGGGCCAGAGCTTGAGCGTGTCCATGAGGCGGTTGAGGAAGAACCCGGCAGCGAGGGTGCCAAGGCTCAATGGGATGAGCCACATCGTGATCGGGAAGGCGACGATTTCGTCGATGACGACCGCGCCCGGATCCTTTTTCCCGAGGTGGCGTTCTCCCGCCGTGGCGATGGGGACGGCGGCGAGGCCGAGCGCCATCGCGAGCGGCAGGTAGGCCCACGCGGGCAGGGGCTGCATCGCCCAGCAGAGGAGCATGCCGGGAAACGTCCCCCAACTCCCGGGCCCGATGGGCAGGTAACCCGTCCCAAAGCCGGTGGCGAGGAGGTGAACCAAGGGGCGGGCGCGCTGCTGGGGGACGGGCTCGTGGTGGGACATTGGGGGGGCGGCTGATGGGCGAAGACTGAAGACTGAGGGCTGAAGGTCGGAGGGGTGATGGGCTGACCGCGAGTCCGTCTCGGGGCTGAAGGCTAAAAATATCGGGGGCTAAAAAGAGAACGAAGGGAACAAAGAACCCCCAGCGAGTCGGGCCGGCGAGATTTGAACTCGCGACCTTCTGCGCCCAAGGCAGACGCGCTACCAAGCTGCGCTACGGCCCGGCCCGCTGGAGGGAGACTTGAGGATACATTCCCCGGTCAGTGAGGACAACCCGCAAAAATCGAAACCGTCGTAAGGCGGTTTCATGCTCGCATTTTTGCGACGAGGGCGAGGGTGGCTTCTTCGACGTTTTCATGGCGCATGAGGCTCTCGCCGATCAGGACGGCGCTCGCGCCGGCGTCGCGCACGCGTTGGAGTTGCTCGCCGCGGGAGAGGCCGCTCTCGCTCACCACGATGCGGTCGCGGGGCACGCGCGGGGCGAGGGCCTCGGTGACCGCAACGTCCACTTTGAAAGTCTTCAGGTTGCGGTTGTTGATCCCGATGATGGGGGCGTCCACCTGGAGGGAGGCGTCCAACTCGCGCTCATCGTGGACTTCGACAATCACGTCGAGTTCCGCCGCGCGTGCGGCTTCGAGGAGATGGATCAGGTCGCGGCGGAGCAGGGCGGCGACAATGAGGAGGATGGCGTCGGCGCCCGCGGCGCGGGCCTCCCAGACCTGGTACTCCGAAAGGATGAAGTCCTTGCGGAGGCAGGGGAGGTGCGTGGCAGCGCGTGCGGCGCGGAGGTAATCGAGGTGCCCCTGGAAGAACGGTTCATCCGTGAGGATGGAGAGGGCGTTGGCACCGCCGCGCTCGTAGGCCTTCGCGAGGGTGGCGGGATCGAAGTTCGGGCGGATCATCCCCGCGGAGGGGGAGGCCTTCTTGATTTCGGCGATCAGGGAGAGGCCATGCGGCTGGCGTAGGGCCGCGGCGAAAGGGCGTCGTCCGTTCCGTGGGTCGGGCCGCGCGCGGAGTTCCTCGAGTGGGATGATGCGGGAGCGCTCGGCGACCTCCGCGCGCTTCCGATCGAGGATTTTCTCAAGGAAGTTCATTCTTCTTCTGCGTCGGCATCGGAGGTTTTCTTACCCTTGAGGGAGGCCTCGATGAAGGCATCGATCTCGCCGTCGAGCACGGCCTGGGTGTTGCTCGTGAACTCCCCGGTGCGGCGATCCTTCACGAGCTGGTAGGGTTGGAGCACGTAGGAGCGGATGTGCTGCCCGAAGGCGATGTCGCCCTTCTCGCTGTAGTGGCGTTCGATTTCGGCGCGCTTCTTGTCCATCTCCAGTTCGTAGAGGCGGGACTTGAGGATCTGCATGCCCGTCACCCGGTTCTTCTGCTGGGATCGCTCGTTCTGGCAGGCGACGACGATCCCCGTGGCGAGGTGGGTGATGCGGACCGCGGAGTCGGTCTTGTTCACGTGCTGGCCGCCGGCCCCGCTGGAGCGGTAGGTGTCGATGCGAATGTCCTTGTCGAGGACCTCGATCTCGATCTCGTCGTCCACCTCGGCGAGCACGTCGAGCGAGGCGAAGGAGGTGTGGCGACGCGCGTTGCCGTCGAAGGGGGAGATGCGGACGAGGCGGTGCACCCCGCGCTCGGTCTTCAGGTAGCCGTAGGCGTTGGGGCCGCGGACGAGAAAGGTGACGTTCTTGATCCCCGCACCGTCACCGGGGAGGGCGTCGGTAACCGCCACCTCGAAGCCGTGGCGTTCGCAGTAGCGGCGGTACATGCGAAAGAGCATGTCGGCCCAGTCGAAGGCCTCGGTGCCCCCGGCGCCCGAGTGGATGCTGACGATGGCATTCTTCGCGTCCTCGGGACGGGAGAGAAGCATCGCGAGTTCGAAGTCGCCCAGGCGGCGGCGGGCCTCCTCCAGTTCGCGCATGGCCTCCGCGCCGAGCTTGGCGCTGTCCGAAGAATCCGGGTCGGCCCGGAGGAGTTCCGCGTAGGCGGCGAGGTCGGCGAGGCGGCTACGGAGGTCGTCGTGGCGGGCGAGGCGGTCCTTGATCGTACTGATTTCGGAGGACACCTCCCGTGCCTTCTGGGGTGCATCCCAGAAGCCGGGCTCCGACATGCGGGCCTCGAGCTCCTCGATCCGGGATTTTAGTTTCGCGACGTCAAAGAAACCTCCGGAGGTCGCTGAGACGGCTTTCGAAAGACTGAATCTCTGGTCGGAGGTCGCTGATCATGCGGGGGAGAATAGCCCATGGTGCGCCGCGAGGCAATGCGGACCGCATTCATGTCTGCTGCGTTTTCAGCCCGGCGCGTCTCGCCGCATGCAGTTGCCGCGCGTCGGATGATGCGAACAATTCCGCCCCCCACGCAAGGGCACAGGCGATGTGCATGGCGTCCATCGCACGGAGAGAGCCGGCTTCCAGGACCTTAATGGCTGACCCAATGACCGAGGGAGTCAGTTGGATGATGTCCGCATCGCGGACGTCATCCAGTAACCGTCGCTTTGCGTCACCGTACTGATTCTGCGTCAACAAGCGTTCGCGGAGACGCCGGTTGAGAGCGGAGATGATCTCTGGCACACAGATTACACTCAGTCCAAGCGCGGAGGCGTGGGCGCAAATGGTCTCGACCCTTGTACTCCCGCTCTCCTCGATGAACCGCTTCGCGAATGCCGAGGAGTCAAGAAACGCCTTCATGTTCCCGTTCTTTCAGGATGGCCGAAGAGAGTTCCGCCCCCTTGGTCTTCAGGCGCAGGGCTGGCTGCTTCCATGAAGGCTGCGCGTGCTCCGTCGTTGAGACGGGTGATACCTCGGCGATGGGCCTGCCGTGCCGAAGCACCATCAGCGTTTCGCCCTGTTCCACTCGGCTCAGCATGCCCGACGCGTGGCTCCTGAATTCAGTCAAGGTTACGGTGGTCATCATGCGCCTCCAATCTGTACGCTACTGTACAGACTTCTGCACATATCGTCAATCCCTATCCTTTTCCCGTGAGCCGGCTGTGACGGATCCCATAATAAAAATAGACGGCCAGGCCGATCAGCAGCCAGGCGGCAAACCGGAACCAGGTGATCTTTGGGAGGGACAGCATCAGCCATGCGCAACTGCATACCCCAAGAAGGGGGATCAGCGGCACCATCGGGCAGCGGAATGACCGTTTGAATTCCGGATGGGTCTTTCGCAGCACCACCACGCCCCCGCAGACGATCGCGAAAGCAAACAGGGTCCCGATATTGCAGAGTTCCGCGGCGGTGCCGATGTCAATAAAACCGGCAAAGGTCGCCACAACTCCCCCGGTGATGATCTGCGCGACGTAAGGGGTGCGATAACGGGGGTGAACCTTGCAGATCCATGGAGGGACCAGCCCGTCCCTCGACATGGAAAAAAAGATCCTCGGCTGGCCCATCAACATGACCGTGAGAACGCTGGTGATGCCGGCGACCGCTCCCGCGGACACGAGAGCCGAGCCCCATGGGATTCCGATCAGGGAAAGCGCGTGCGCGATCGGGGCGGGGGTGTTCAATGACGGGTAGGGAACCATTCCCGTAAGGATCGCGGCCACGGCGATATAGAGCAGCGTGCAGATCCCCAGTGAAAGGAGGATGCCGATGGGCATGTTCCTCTGGGGGTTTTTCGTCTCTTCCGCCACGGTGGATAAGGCGTCAAAGCCGATATAGGCGAAAAAGACGATGGCCGCGCCGGCGACCACCCCCTTGAAACCGAAAGGCATGAACGGATGCCAGTTGGCGGGGGTGACATGGGAAATGCCGATAAAAATAAAAACCAACACCGTCAAGATTTTGACGAACACCATGACCCCGGTAAACCTCGCGCTCTCCTTGACGCCGACGACCAGGATGGAGGTAAGAACAAGGACGATCAAAATCGCCGGGAGATTGATGACTGCCCCCGGAATCGTTCCCGGGGCGGCGGAGCACCAGACCGGGAGATTCAGGCCGGCCACCTTGAGAATATTGACGAAATAGCCGGACCACCCAATGGCCACGGCGATGGACGCGACCACATACTCAAGAATGAGATCCCATCCGATGATCCAGGCGATCATCTCGCCCATGGTGGCATAGGCGTAGTTGTAGGCGCTCCCGGCGGCGGGGATGGAGGAGGCCAGTTCCGCATAGCACAGGGCCGCGAAGGCGCATGCGGCGCCCGAAATCACAAAGGAAAGGATCACCCCCGGGCCTGCGTAGTTGGCCGCCGCGGCGCCGGTCAGGACAAAGATGCCGACCCCGATGATGGCGCCGATGCCTAGGATGGTCAGATCAAAGGCGTTCAGGCTCCGACGCAGGCGATGCTGTTCGATATCCAGTTCTTCAAGGATATGCTTCAGAAACTTGCGGCGAAACAGGGCTTTGACCATGGTTGATCCTAGTTGAGAATCTGCCAACGCTTAGGTGAGTCGCGCGAACCCGCGATGCGGGTGAGCGTTTGGCAGATGCCTGAAACGCTTTGCGACTGCAATCATTTTTAGCGAGCGTTGTTTAGCTTCATGAGGAAGGTAAGCGGGAGGAGTGGGAAGGGGCAGGACGAAAATACCGGTGCCACGAGTGGGGTTCGCATGGGCTGCCGGCGCGGGCGTCGTGGACGGCGTCGTTGCCGCCAAACTCGACCAAAACCAGACCGGGCATGTGGACCAGCACGTCCGCCTCGATCCGTTTCAATCCTTCGGCGGACGTATTGCCGTTTCGAAGGAACGCGTTATCCTGCATGCCCCAAGCTTGGCTCAGGTAGTCCTCGGACCCTGTTCCATGGAGGTCGGGCGGCCATTTGTAGCCGTCCACCCAGATCATGTCGTCGCCTTCGCCCCACCAGTCGGATCGAAAGTTGGCGACGCTGGGATTGCAGCCGAGATAGTGGCCCCACCCCCCTATTTTCGAGGATGACATAGTTTTTCTCCCACGCCATCCGTCCCTTGTTCACGATGTTGGCGAGGGACCGGGCTCTGGCGGAAAAAAGCAACCGTTGGGCATTTTCGCCGTAGCCGAACCCGCGGGAAGGGGTAAACTCCAGCCATGCCCCCTTCCGTCTCCATCCGTCACCAGCGTTGTCTCGATGCCATCGCCGGTCGACCGGTGGACCGGGCCCCGACCTATATTCCGGCGATCTCGTGCAGCGTCGCCTCGCACCTTCTCGGGCGGCCGGTCTACACTGGCACGGCCTCGCTCCACTACGCCGAGGTCCTTGCCTGGTGGAACGGGGAGGCGGCCCACGCGGAGTTCGAGGCGAAGCTCGCCGAGGACCTGGTGGCCATCCACCGCGCGCTGGACCTCGATGTGATCCGCTTCCCGTGGCGCAAGAACGAGAAGCCGTTCGCACACCCGGACGAGCACACCTTCCTCATCGGCGACCCGAAGGGCGATTACGGGGTCTGGCGATACAATCCCGACTCGGCTGATTTCGGCATGGTCGAGCGCCATCGGACCGCCCCGCCCGCGGAGGACGACCTCCAGCGCGAGGTGGACCAAATCGCGGCCCGGCTGGCCTCGGAATCCCGCCCGCCTCCCGCGTTTCCGCCCGCGTATCTCGAGGAGGCGCGGAAGCTGAACGCGGAGTTCTTCGTGCCCTTCAACGGAGGGGCGATTGCCGCGGGCCTGCAGGAAGAGCACATGGTGGCGCTGGCGCTGGAGCCGGATCTCGTCCGCCGCAAGTTGGGGATTCAGGCGGAGTTTGGGGTGCGGTTGGCCGAGGCGCTGGCGGCGAGCGGGCTCCCGAGGGTGATGCTCGGCGGCGGGGACATGGCCGACAACCGCGGCCCCGTCTACTCGGTCAAATGCTTCCGGGAGGTGGTCCTGCCGGCCTACCGCCGCCTCCTGTCCCGCTGCGCGGAACTCGGCATCCACTACGCCTTCCGCTCCGACGGCAACCTCTGGCCGGTGGCCGATCTGCTCTTTGGCGAGGCGGGGTGCCCCGGCTACGGCGAGACCGATCGCGACGCCGGCATGAAGCTCGGCGATCTCCGCAAGCGCTTCCCCCGGCTGGTGGTCTGGGGGAACGTTCCCTCCTCGCTGCTCCAGCGCGGGACGGTCGCGCAGGTGAAGGAGGAATGCCGCCGCATCCTCGACGAGTCGGGGGGTACCGGCTACTTTCAGGGCTGCTCCAACGCGATCATCATCGGAACCCCGCCCGCGAACGTCGAGGCGATGTTCTCCGTTCGTTAGGCGATCGCGCCATCTCGGAAGAGGACCGAATCCGATGACCGTCCATGTGGTGATGAGCCCCTCAGAAGTGCGGGGGGGTTCGAAATGAAACTGCCCCCCGACCGGTGTTGGCAAGTTTTGTGCGGTGGCGCTGGAGATACCGCACTATGTGGTGGGGTTTCTGCTTGTGGAAGCCGAAGGGGCCGCGGGCGGTGAGATTCTGGATTTTCACTACAGCGAGGGGATGCGGGAGGGACGCCCGGCGTGGTATGAGCCGGGCAACGCCGGACGGATTGCCCTGGCGGGACGCCTCCGCCTGGCGACGGGACGCACCGAGCATGAGTTCTTTTATCCCATGGGTTTTGCCATCCTGAAGGTGGGTGCCCGGGACCTGAAGCGCCCCCTCACTTTGCGCCTGCAGGTGCGGAGTGCGTGGCCTTCATCCGTCGTCATTGGTCGCCCATGCGGGCAACGGGCACGACCTGGGAGGATTTCGAATGGCACAAGGGGGGGGTCGGCTTCGCACGCGTGAACGGCCCATCCGTCATTCCACCTGGTCAAAATTTTAGCGGGGATCACGCAGGTCGCGCCGGCCTGGAAAGCAGTTCGGTTTGAGCCCTGTTTCGTACCCGAGATTCACCGCGTTCGCGCACTCATTCCCTCACCGCAGGGAGACCTCATCGCCTCCTGGCAGCGCGACGACCGCCGGATCTTGGTGGAACTGCAGTTACCATCCTCCATGACGGCCGAGATACAGCTTCCCGGTCATCAGCGTGTGATCACTGGGGACACAGTATTTCATGCCGAGATCAAGGTCGCATAGGGTGACGGAAAGGAGATCGCACCGTGAGTTGGTCATCACGACCGATTCAGCGGCTACTTCGCGGGAATCGTCGCGGGCGGGGGAGTCTCGGGGGAGGGGGCCTCGCCGAGGGAGGTGCGGCGGAAGAAGGGGATGCGGTCGAGGACCTTCTCCTGGAAGGTTTCCAGTTCGAGGAAGATTACCGGCGTGATGTAGAGGGTGATGATCTGGGAGACGATGAGGCCGCCGACGATGCAGAGGCCGAGCGGCTTGCGGGACTCCCCGTCGTTCCCATAGCCGCAGGCAATCGGGAGCGCGCCCATGAGCGCCGCGAGGGTGGTCATGATGATCGGGCGGAAGCGCTCCAGGCAGGCTTCCTTTGTTGCCTCCAGGCGACCCATGCCGTCGCGCATGCGCTGCAGGGCGAAGTCCACGATCATGATCCCGTTTTTCTTGACGATGCCCATGAGGAGGAAGAGGCCGACGTAGCCGTAGAGCGAAAGCTCGGAGCGGAAGAGGATCAGGGTGAACAGCCCGCCGACCAGGGCCACCGGAAGGGCGGAAAGGACGGTGATCGGGTGGACGTAGCTCTCGTAGAGGACGCCGAGGAGGACGTACATCACGAACACGGCGACAAACATGAGGATAATCAGCGAACGCACGGCTTCGTTGAAGGTTTGGGCCTCACCCATGAAGGTGCGGAGGAGGGTGGGATCGAGGATCTCGTCGGAGAGCTTCGTGATCTTCGCGGTGATGTCGCCGATCGGGGCATCGGGGGCGAGGTCGAAGAAGATCGTGGTCGAGGTGAACTGGTTGATGTGGTTGACCGACTGCGGCCCGACCCCCGGGCGCCACTCGGCGACGGCCTCCATGGGGACGAGCTGGCCATTCGAGGAGTTCAGCCAGAGATGGGCGAGATCCTCGGGGTTGCGGCTGAAGCGGTCGTCCACCTCGATGATGACCTGGTATTGCTGGAGCGGCTGCTTGATGAGGTAGATGTAGTTCTGGGAATAGGCGTTGCGGAGGGTGCTCTCGATGGTGTTGGCGGTGATCCCGTAGGTGGACGCGGGGTCGCGCTTGAAGTCGATGGTGAGCTGCGGGGTGTCGAGGTGGAGGTCCGAGGAAGCGCTGGCGACGCCGGGGATCTTGCGGATCTCGGCGAGGAGGCGGGTGGCCCCCTCGTAGACCTTCGCGCTTTCGGGGCCTGAGATGGCGAAGGCGTACTTGCCCTGGTTCTGGCTCGTGGCGCCGGTGCTGATGGAAAGGACGGGATTTGGGCGTACGGCGGGAAAGATGCCGGGGATATGGAAGAGCCCGCCGGTGATCTGCTGGGCCACCACGTCGATGGGGGGGCGCTCCTTGCGGTCCTTGAGGAACCCGAGGATCATGCCCTGCGACGAGGGGAGGAAGGTTCCGAGGTTGACGAGGGAGAGGCCCATCTGGAGATTCGGGTTTGCCTCCATCACCTTGTCGATGCGCTCTTGGTAGGTCTTCATCTGCTCCGGGGAGGAATCGTCAGCGGCGAGGAAGACACCATGGATGAAGCCGCTGTCGCCCACGGGGAGAAAGGTCTTCGGCAGCAGGATGAAGAACCAGACGGTACCGGCGAGGCAGAGTACCCAGGTGGCGATGGAGATCATCGGGTGCCGTAGGGCGAGGTCGAGGCTGCGGTCGTAGCGTCGCAGGACGCCGCCCATCAGGCGGTTCATCGTACGCTCCATCCACGAGCTGCCACCCTCCTTGTGCTCGGTAAGCATCCGGGCGCACATGAGCGGCGTGAGCGTGAGGGAGATGATTCCGCTGGCAAAGATCGCGATGATGATTGTGACGGCGAACTCCTGGAAGACGCGGCCGATGATGCCGGTCATGAAGACGAGGGGGAGGAAGACCGCCGCGAGGGAGACGGTCATGGTGAAGATCGTGAAGGTGATCTCGCGCACGCTCTGGATCGCGGCCTCCATCGGCTTCAAGCCCCCCTGCATGAGGCGCACGGTGTTCTCGAGGAAGACGATCGCATCGTCCACGAGGAACCCGACGGCGAGGGTGAGCGCCATGAGCGAGAGGTTATCGAGGCTGTAGCCCATCATCCGCATCCCGATGAAGGTGAGGACCATGGACATTGGCATCGCGACCGAGGGGATGACCGTGTCACTCGCCCTCCCGAGGAAGACGAAGATCACGATGATCACGAGCCCGAAGGCGATGAGGAGGGTCTCCTTCACATCGTCCACCGACTTCACGATGGTCATCGATCGGTCGTACATGGGGATGACGTCCATCGAGCTGGGTAAAGTGGTCTTGATCGAGGGGAGCAGGTCGCGGATGCGGGCGGCAACCTTCACGGCATTCGCGCCGGCGGAGCGGCTGACGGCGAGGACCACGCTTGAGGGGGCACGTCCCTCAAAGCCCCGGACCCAGAAGGTCTTGTTCATGTACTTGAGCTGCTGGCCCTCGCTGCAGGTGGCCACCTCCCGCAGGCGGATCGGGGCGCCCTTGCGGTAGGCCACGATCAGCTCACCGTAGTCCTCGGCGGTCTCGAGTTGGGCGCGGGGATCGAGGATACGCGAGGTGCGCAGCCCGTCGAGTTGGCCAGCCCCGGTCATTGAAGTGCCATTCCCCACGGCCTTGGCGATATCCTGGACGCTCAGGCCTCGCGCGGTGAGTTCCTGCGGCCACACCGAAAGGCGGACGGCCCGCGGGGTGCCATACACGGAGACCTGGGAGACTCCCTCGAGGATGCTGATGCGCTGGGAAATCTGGGTGTCCGCGAAGTCGTAGAGCTGCGCCTCCGTCAGGGTATCGCTGGTGAGGGCGAGATAGTAGATTGGGGCGTCGTTGGGATTGGTCTTGGTAAAGACCGGGGGCGAGGGCAGGTCGGACGGCAGGTTGCCCGTGGCCCGGGTGATCGCCGCCTGGACGTCCGTGGCGGCGGCATCAATGCTCTTGTTGAGCGCGAACTGCAGGACGAGCGAGCAGTTCCCCTGTGTGCTGGAAGAGGTAACGATCTCCAGGCCGGGAATCTCCATGAACTGCTGTTCGAGTGGTGTGGCGATGTTCGCCGCGATGGTCTCGGGCGAGGCGCCGGGATAGCCGACCGTGACCTGGATGACGGGATAGTCCACCGCCGGCAGGTCGTTCACCGGGAGCTGCTGGTAGCAAAGAATGCCGAAGAGCAGAGCCGTCACCATCAGCAGCACGGTCATCACCGGCCGGCGGACGAAGATTTCGGAGGGGCTCATACGGAGGGGGAAAGCTGGAAGTTGAAAGCTGGAATCAGGGGTTGGTAATCAGCAATCAGAAATCTGCAATGGAATCAGGCGCCGGGTTTGGCCGGGGCGCCGGGAGGTGGGCCCTTGGGCATCGAGGCGGCGTCCATGACCTTGGCGCCGGGGGCGAGCATGAGCTGGCCGCCAACCACGACCCGTTCGCCGGCCTGGATCCCGTGCTCGATGACGACGCGGTCACCCTGCGCCTGGCCGGGGCGGACGGCGCGGAGGTCGAGGGTCATGTCCGGCTTCACGACGAAGAGGAAGGGACCCATCTGTCCCGTCTTGACGGCCTCGGAGGGGACGAGGAGCGCCCCCTTGATCGACTCGAGGGTGAGGCGGACATTGACGAACTGCTCCGGCCAGAGGCCCCGGTCGGCGTTGGGCAGGATGGCTCGGAGCTTCACGGTGCCCGTACCTGACTGGACGGTATTGTCGACGACGAAGAGTTCGCCCTCCCGCGCGGCCTGGTTCGGACCGAGGGGAGTGGCGGTGAGCTTGAGCTTGCCCACGTCCGCGCGCTTTCTCACCGCGGCGAGGTCCTTCTCGACAATGGTGAAGTCCACGTAAATGGGATCGAGGGTCTGGACGCTGATGAGCGAGTTGGGAGCGGCAGCGGAGACGATATTTCCGACATCCACGAGGAGGATTCCGGTGCGGCCTTCCACGGGGGAGCGAATCGAGCAGTAGTCGAGGTTGACCTTCGCCTCGGCCACGGTGGCGAGGTCGGCCTGCAGCTTGGCCTTCGTCTGGGCGACGTTGGTCTCGAGGGTCTCGATGTCCTGCGGGGAGATGAACTCTCCGGCGACGAGGTCCCGGGATCGGCGCAACTGGGCTTCCTGGTTCTTGAGCAGGGCGCGGTCATTGGCGACATCGGCCTCGGCCTTGTCGAAGGCG
Source organism: uncultured Verrucomicrobiota bacterium (assembly GCA_964653025.1). Taxonomy (GTDB): domain Bacteria; phylum Verrucomicrobiota; class Verrucomicrobiia; order JABWAM01; family JABWAM01; genus JABWAM01. The sequence continues at coordinate 1,918 of CAZZBZ010000001.1, read as the reverse complement.
GCCTGGTAGGTGCGGGGATCGATCGTGAAGAGGAGGCTGTCCTTCTTGACCTCCTGGCCCTGGATGAAGTGCATCTTCATCAACTGGCCCGAGACCTGTGGCTGGATCGAAACCACGTAAAGCGCCGTACACTTGCCGATGGAGTCGATGTAGAGCGGCACATCCTTCTGCTCGACCGGGGCGATTTGGACGGGGCGGGGGGGCATCTGCATCGGGGGAGCTTTCTTGGAGCAACCCGCGGCGGGGAGGAGCAGGAGGACGAGCGGCAGGAGCCGCAACCAGGGGGTGAGGGAATCGGGGGAGGATCGGGAACTCATGGTAAGTTGGCGGGAGGGGGGGTCTTCTCCCCGATCACGGAGCGGGGGGTGAGTGTGCCCGTGGACCGCGTGAGCTGGGCGGAGGAGAGAAAAAGGTCGTTGCGCGACTGGATGCTTTGCGCGCGCGCGGAGGCGAGGTGGTCCTGCGCGGTGAGGAGGTTGAGGAGGTTGTCCAGCCCGTTCTTGTAGCTGACCTGGACGGAGTCGAAGGATTTTTGCGAGGCGTCGAGGAGCGCCTGGCCCGCGGCGACCTTGCGCACGGCGGTCTGCACTGCGTTATAGGCCGTCACCACATCGGTGATCGCGGCGAGTTCAGCCTGCGCGATCCCCTCTTTCGCGGCGTCGGCATCGCTCCGCGCGCTACGGGCCTTGTTCACCTTGTTCAGCCCGTCGAAGATATCCATGCTGATGGTGAGGGTGGCCCCATAGTCGTTGTTGTGGCTCGAACCGCTGAAGTTTTGGGGCGGGGTGGAGACATTCGCGTCGTAAAAGGTCCGCTGGGCCGTGGAGCCGAGGCTTACCGTGGGCCAGATGTCGGCGCTGGCCTGGCGCGCGCGCGCCTTCTTCCCGAGAAAGTCCGAGACCTTGGAGGCCACGTCGGGGCGACGCCCCAACGCCTCGGCAATCAACTCGTCGACCTGGCGGTCGAGCACCATGAGGTCTGTCTTGGTGGGGGGAGGCAGGACGCGGAGAGGGGCGTTGGCGGGAATCCCGAGGCTTTGCATCAGGCTCGCGCGGGCGTTGAGGAGGTCCCCCTTGGCCGACTCGAGGTTGTACTGTGCCTGGGCAAGATTCTGTGCAGCCTGGAGGACGCTGGTCTGCGAGACGAGGCCGGCCTTTCTCTTCTGGGCGACGGAAGCGAGGGTGCTTTCGGCAAGTTTCACGTTGGCGACGGCCGATTCCTGGAGGGAGCCCTTGCTGTCGAAGGTGTAGTAGCCCTGAATGACATTGTAGATCACATCCTGAACCGCCTTATTGAACTGGAAGTTGGAGGAGAACAGCGTCTGCCGCGCCGCTTCGATCGCCGACGAACGGCTCCCAAAGTCGAGGAGCAGCCAGGTGAGGGAGAGGCCCGGGCCGCCGGAAATCTGGTTGACCCTCGCGAAGCCGGGGTAGGTTGGATTGGTGGTGTGGCTTGGTCCCCCGGATCCCTTCAGGGTGAGGGTGGGGAACCACGCGCTCTCCGCGACGCCAACCTGGGCGGCCGACGAGCGCGCTTGATACCATGCCTGGCGGGTGGCGGGCTGCCGTCCGAGGGCGACCTCAACGAGTTCGACGAGGCTGAACTCGCGGTCTCCGGGGGGCAAGTCTTGGCGGAGGGCCTGTGTGCGGTTGGTCGCGTCCGTGGCTGAGGATGCGTCACCCGGCTCCCAAAGGGCGTCCGATCTCTCGGGGGCAACCGCCTCCACCGCAGACGCGATTGGCGTGGGGGTGGCCACCGCGGCCAAGAAGGCCGAGATCGCCAGAAGGAGACGTGCCCGGAGCGAAAGCATTCCGTCATTCTCGCGATTTGAGGCGGAGGGGTCAATCTCCGACTGAACTGGCGCAAGATGGGATAAGATCCGCTCATAGGGGGGGATCTCGAGCCGTATTCAAACCTG